>NZ_MUNX01000080.1 GCF_002001005.1 Flavobacterium sp. A45 | reverse complement strand
TTTAACATACTTTATCAAACTTATACAAAAATCAACAAATTTCACACTCCTTTTTTTTGAAAAGCACATTTTAAAAAGGATGTTTTTTTACTAAATGCAAATAAAATACAATTATAATAAATTTTAGCATTATTGTTAATTTTTTATTATAAAATGAAGAATAAACATCTAAGAAGTTAAAATTCATTATTTAAATTGAGATTTTTACAATTAATTAGACATGATTAACCACCAGTTTATTATATTTGTTCAAACATAAAAAATCATGAAAAATATTTCAAAAGAAACCATTTCGCAAATGGATAAGATTGAAAAATTAAATTTAATTAATTCATGTACTGGTTTTAAATCAGCTAATTTAATTGCTACAAAATCAATCGAAGGCAATACTAATGTAGCTATTTTTAGTAGTGTTACTCACTTAGGAAGCAGCCCATCGTTAATCGGTTTTATCATACGACCAACTACTGTTCCCAGAGATACTTATAAAAACATTATGGAAACTGGTTATTTCACCGTAAACCATATTACAATTGACATGATTGCCGATGCTCATCACACTTCTGCCAATTATGATTCCGGAATTTCTGAATTTGACAAAACCAATCTGGAAGAAGAATATAAAGACGGCTACAACATTCCTTTTGTAAAAGGAAGTCCGGTACAGCTCTACTGTAAATATGTAAATGAATACATCATCAAGGAAAATGACACAATTCATATTATAGCTTCAATTGAGCATGTTTTTTTCGATGAAACTTTAGAGCATAAAGATGGTTGGTTACAATTGGACAAAGGAAATATCGTTGCGTTGAATGGTGTAGATGGTTATTTTTTACCCAAACTAATTGATCGCTTTCAATATGCACAGCAAAATGTTCCTACAAAATCATTTAAAAAAGATAAGGAATAAAAAAACTATATGGTTCAAAAAAAGGGAATAGTTACTACAACTATTCCCTTTTTTTATTTTCCTAAAATTCCTGTTTTCAGAATCTGACCGAAATGATACATATCCTCATAAGACGTATATAAAGGAACCGGTGCAAGACGAATTACATTGGGTTCACGCCAATCTGTTATAACACCATTTTTCATTAAATAATCAAACAAACTGCGACCTTCCCCATGAAGAAAAACCGATAATTGACAAGCTCTTTCGGATGGTACTGTTGGAGTAATAATTTCAAAAGATCCGTGTACTTCTTTGCTTATTTCGTTCAGAATAAATTCTAAATAAGAAGTGATTTTATCTCTTTTTAAAATTAATTGATCCATTCCAATTTCGTCAAACATTTCAACGGAAGCTAAATAAGGCGCTAAAGATAATATTGGCAAATTACTTATTTGCCAACCTCCTGCTCCATGAACAGGGTCGAAAACTGGTTCCATCTTGAAACGACGTTCTTTGTTATGTCCCCACCAACCCGCAAATCGAGGCAATTCTTTATTTTCATGATGCTTTTCATGAACAAAACAACCAGAAGCATTTCCTGGGCCCGAATTCATGTATTTATAACTACACCAAGCTGCAAAATCGACATTCCAATCGTGCAATTCCAATTTAATATTTCCTGCTGCATGGGCTAAGTCCCAACCCACGTAAGCTCCTTGTTTGTGTCCCGCTTCGGTGATGGTTTTCATATCGAAAACCTGACCTGTGTAATAATTCACTCCGCCAATTAAAACCAATGCCAACTCCTCTCCTACATCTTCAATTTTTGCCAATACATCTTCCAATCGGATGTTATGTTCTCCTTCACGACGCTTGATTTCCACAATCACATCTTCAGGTTTATAGCCGTGAAAATTCACTTGGCTTTGAAACATATATTGATCGGAAGGGAAAGCTTTTTCTTCGCAAATGATTTTGTAACGCTTTGTAGTCGGTCTATAAAATGAAACCATCAACAAATGAAGATTCACAGTTAGTGTGTTCATTACGGTGATTTCGGTTGGCAATGCACCTACCAATTTACTTAATGGATTGGCAAAACGCTCTTGATAATCCCACCAAGGTTTTTCGGCATAAAAATGACCTTCGACAGCTAGATTTGCCCAATCGTCCATCACTTCATCAATATATTTTTTGGTTCTTTTTGGCTGTAATCCCAAAGAGTTACCCGTAAAATAAATTACTTTTTTCTCGTTGATTTTTGGAAATATAAACTCGTCTTGGTATTTATGTAGATGATCTTGTGAATCGAGTTGCTTAGCAAATTCTAATGTATTTTTGAAATCCATTTTTTGATTATTTTATGTCGTAAAAATAGAAAAAGAAAAATAGAGAAAAGAAAATAGAATAGAGAAAATAGATAATAGCCAAAATAAAAGTGACAATTCAATAAAAATTGAATTCATTTAAGCTTATATTTTGAATATAAAACAACACATTACTTCTTATGAAAAGGAATTACGCTAGGGATTGCTTCGCCTGTTCGCTATCGCTCGAGTGAAATAGAAAGTTTTTACCTGAAACCATTTAGTGATACTGCAACGAGGAAGCGACCAACGGAAGCTCCCGCAGTGCTAGTATTACTTTGATTTTGGGTAAAAACTTGTAATGGATAGCCCGTAATACGCCCTTATTCAGAAGGCAGTGATCAGATTGCAGTATTCAGTTTGTAAAATTAGTTTTCAGGCAAAAAAAATCTCGCCATTGCTGACGAGACTTGTATTTATAATTTTGAATGTGATTAGATAATCAACATTGCATCTCCGTAAGAGTAGAACTTGTATTCTTCTTTGATTGCTTCTTCGTACGCTCTTTTCATTAAATCGTGTCCGCAGAAAGCTGAAACCATCATTAACAAAGTAGATTTTGGTGTATGAAAATTAGTAATCATACAAGTTGGAATGCTGAAATCGTGAGGAGGAAAAACGAATTTATTTGTCCATCCATCATAAGGATTAAGTGTGTTTTGAGAAGAAACTGAACTTTCTACGGCACGCATAGAAGTAGTTCCTACCGTACAGATTCTTTTCTTAGCAGCTTTGGCAGTGTTCACAATATCACAAGCTTCCTGAGTGATTTTTAACTCTTCAGAATCCATTTTGTGTTTCGATAAATCTTCAACCTCAACTGGATTGAAAGTTCCTAAACCAACGTGAAGCGTAACTTCGGCAAATTTAACTCCTTTGATTTCCAATCTTTTCAACAAATGTTTAGAGAAGTGCAAACCAGCAGTAGGTGCTGCAACAGCTCCTTCTTCTTTGGCATAAATTGTTTGGTAACGTTCCGCATCTTCTGGAGTTACATCACGGCTGATGTATTTAGGAATCGGAGTTTCGCCTAGTTCGGTTAATTTATTTCTGAATTCTTCATAAGATCCATCATAAAGAAAACGCAAGGTTCTTCCACGAGAAGTTGTGTTATCAATTACCTCAGCAACTAATGAATCATCGTCACCGAAGTATAATTTGTTTCCAATTCTAATTTTACGGGCTGGATCTACTAATACATCCCAAAGTCTTTGTTCTGCATTTAGTTCTCTAAGCAAAAATACTTCGATTCTCGCTCCAGTTTTTTCTTTATTTCCATACAAACGAGCTGGAAAAACTTTGGTGTTATTTAATATTAAAACATCGCCATCGTCAAAATAATCGATAACGTCTTTAAACATTTTATGTTCTATCGTTTGCTTCTTACGGTCAATAACCATCAATCGAGACTCATCTCTATTTTCGGCTGGATATTCTGCAAGAAGTTCTTTTGGTAAATTAAAATTGAAATGAGATAATTTCATCTGATAAAGTTATGAGTTATGATTTATAAATTATAAGTTTTGAAATCAAAATTTTAAATCGTGTGCAAATATACGATTGTGAGATAGGCGTTGTCAAGTGTTTAGGTGTTTATTTTTACCTCACCCCTAGCCCTCTCCAAAAGAGGAGAGTCAAAACTCAGCAAAAGTCTATGTAAACGACCATTTTTGAATCATCAAAAAACCTATTTTTTTTAAATCATCCCAAAAATCAGGGTATGATTTTGACACAACATCAGCATTATTGATAATTATTGGCACTTTTAAGCCTAATGGAGCAAATGCCATGGCCATTCTGTGATCGTTATACGTATCGATTCTTACTTCTGGATTAATACTCCTTGTAGCTATTAATGTCAAACTATCATTGGTCACGGAAATATTGGCTCCCAGTTTGGTTAATTCGATGCGAAGCGCTTCCAATCTATCTGTTTCTTTGATTTTTAAGGTATGTAAACCTGTAAGATGACAGCCAATTCCTAACCCTAAGCAGGTAACCACAATTGTTTGTGCAATATCTGGAGTATTATTTAATTCTAAATTCAAGTCTTTGTATTCAAAATCAGTTTGCTTCGTCAAAGTCAATTTGTTTCCTTCGAAATATGAAGTTACCCCCATTTCTTTGTATATCTCAATCAAAGCAGAATCTCCCTGCAAACTGGTTTCTTTGTAACTGGTCAAAGAAATAGACGCTGTTTTTGCCAATGCTACTAAACTAAAAAAGTAAGATGCCGAGCTCCAATCAGATTCTACGGTCATTACTTTTGTTTCTACTTCTTTCTTTTGCTTTACTGTTATTACGTTCCCAACAAAACTCGTTTCAATATTCAAATCATTTAACAAAGCTAAAGTCATTTTGATATAAGGAACAGAAGTTATCTCACCAACCAAAGTCAATTCAATTCCGTTCTCTAATTTTGGCGCTACCAAAAGCAATGCCGATATATACTGGCTACTCACATTGGCTGGAATACTGACTTTATGAGCTGTTATTTTTTGTCCTATGATTCGAATAGGCGGATAACCCTCTTCTTTTTCATAGGTGATTTTTGCTCCTAATTGTTGTAAAGCCTCTACCAAAACTTTAATTGGGCGTTCAGTCATTCTTTGAGATCCTGTCAACACAACTTCACGTCCTTCGTTTACCGCAAAATAAGCCGTTAAGAAACGCATTGCCGTTCCTGCATGATGAATATCTACTATTTCATCGTTCCCTACTAAAGCTTTTTGCATTACCTCGCTATCATCAGAATTGGATGTATTGGCTAAAGTAATATTTGGAAATAATGCTTGAAGTAACAACAGTCGGTTGGTTTCACTCTTGGAGCCTGTAATTGCAATTTGTTCTTGTAAATCGAGTTGGGAAGTTTGTAACAGTAAATTCATTATAGATGTGTTGATAGGTGTGTTTTGGCAAATTTATTTTAAAAAAAGGATGTACCAAAACTTTGTCCTGACTTATAACATTATTTTAGTTTATCGTTGTTTTTGTGGCGGTCTTTGTCTCGAACGGATTTTAAATCCATCTTCTTGTCAAAAGCGGCCTGCAAATCAATCCCTGTCTGATTGGCTAAACACAAAACCACAAAAACAACATCGGCCAATTCTTCTCCAAGGTCTTTGTTTTTATCGCTTTCTTTTTCGGATTGTTCTCCGTAACGACGGGCAATAATTCGGGCTACTTCACCAACTTCTTCGGTAAGTTGCGCCATATTGGTCAATTCATTAAAGTAGCGTACTCCGTGTTCTTTAATCCAAGTATCTACGTCTTGTTGGGCATTTTTTAGGTTCATGGTTGAATTTTTATCACAAATATACAAATGCACAAAGTCTTACTATATTCTTTTAAGAACTATTTTCTCATTTTGCTTGTTAATCATTTTTTGATAAAAATCTTTAATTGATTCATAAAAATTACCTGAAATGACAGCAAAATTTATCTCTTTAATTACAGCAATCTGTATTCTATTATCTTGCGAATTCACATTCATCGAGAAAGACAACTCTTCGCCCTCTGTTGAAATTTTCAAGGGTTTAGGAAGCGATTCTATAACATAACCCTCTGGAATTTCATAACTTATATTATACCTTTCAAATTTTGGATATTCAAAATTGATTGGCATCTTTCTTTTTTCTTGAACGAAAGGATTATGAGATTCCGTAAAAAATAACATCGGGTTGATATATATTTTATCGCCAATAATATCTGAATGATTATTAGTTGAAAAAGCAAAAGTCTGCATAACAGGATTAGCAAGATTAGTCTTTTTATTATCTATGGTATACCCTTGAATTCTAATTCCGTTTAAATTATTTTCTAATTTCTCGAGATAGTTATCCGTTTCCATTTCTGCATACTTATCTCTAAAATTATATGCTTCATAATCAGCTAACTGTGATCTACACCTACCCTCCATTCCGCCAGTTTTATCCAATTTTACCATCAGAGTATAATTTTTACCTGAATTTTTTGTCGACACTAACTCCACTTCCTGAGAAGTTCCATCTTGCTTAATAAGCCGTCCTTTCCAGTTTAAAACATTCAAGGGTAAAATATTTTGTGTAGTGTATTTATGAGTAGCATCTAATAAAATTTGCTTTCCATCAATATTCACAGCCGCTATAACGTAATTAAAACCCGTTCTATTAGGGAAAACTGGCCTTCCATAATCTTTTGTGCTAATCAATACTGGATTTGCATCAAAACCTACCAGTTTTAACATTGAAATGAGTATAAAATTTATTTCAGCAACATTTCCAGTTCTGGCAATATAGGCTTGCTTTACTCCTTTATCTGTGAAGTATCCGTTATCTTTATTCCAATGCATTCGTTCTTGAACAAACTTAAAAACTACTGCTAGTCTTTCTTCCTTAGAATCAATTCCTTTTAAAATCAATCTAGTATCGTCTAGAAGATAAAAACTCTCTTCTAACTCTTTACCAAATTCTTTATCTGCATAAATAGTTTTGGCTACGCCATCCCAATCTTTTGAGAAATTTTTCTCTTTTTCGTCAGGAAAATTTGTTTTTTCAAGTTCATGATACAATGACGATTGGTAATTTCGAATATTATCAACAAAACTTTCTTCCTTTAATGCTGGAACATTTTCTGCACTATATTTATTCTTCAATAGATTGAAACTCAAACTAACTGTCTGATGATATTGATTATCAAACGAAAAACTTCCATTTGCAACTTTTGAATCTACTTTGAGATCTATAAAACCAATTTGAATAGGTTTATACGTAAAAAACAAGGGAATATTAGTAGTGTATTCAGCTGAATTTACTGGAATTTTATCTTGAAAATAGTACACGGGAAATTTAACAATGTTTTCAGTCTTCAAAACATATTTAAACTCTAAAACCGATCCCTCTTTTACATTTGGCAATGTTATGGAGGCCTCATTCCAATATTCATTTACATTTTTTTTAAAACTTCCTTCGTTATTAAGTTTTGTTTTTACAATTGAACCATTCTCAAGATTATAAGTTGCTGCATTCGAAAACTTAACAACATCGTCATTATAATTTTCATACCCCACATAATAAGGCAAGGTAAAATTAGCCCAATCAGACCCTTCTTTTTTATATATTTTAATACGCATAGTCACTTCTGTGATTGCTACAAATCCATCCTTCAAAGAATAATTGAAACTAGTTTTACCGTTTTTAAACAAAACCGCTGCCACAGCACTTGTATCTTTGGGATGTTGCGCTTCTCTTAATTCTGCCACAGACACTTTCCCTAATTCAAAGTTTTGGGCATTTATCTTTATAAAAGAAAAAAAAATCAATAACCTCAAAACGGCTTTATAGTTTCTCATTATTTATACTTTCTTTAAAACAATTTTCTCGGTTTCCTTAGCAATCATACCTTGATAATATTCCTTTAACATTGAATAATATTCTGATGAAACTATAGGTGTATTAATTTGATGACTAATGGATAGCTGTATACTACTTCCGGACGCATTCGATATAAATTTAAAGCTACCAATATTATCCTCCATATTAAACACGGATGATTTTGGAAGTGTTTCTATCACATATCCTTGTGGAATATCTATATTGACAGTAAAATTGTCCATAAACGGGAAACCATAATCAACTGGGTATTCTCTTTCCTCCTGTTTAAATGGATTTTGTTCTTTGGTGAAAAATAACAATGGATTGATATATATTTTTTCGCCTATAATTTCACATAAATTAGTTCCAGTAAAAGAACAGGTTTCCACAATCGGCAATTTAACATCCTTCTCATTTGTTCTTTTATAATCAGCAATTTCAATTTTTGCATTTTCATTTTCCATCCTTTCCAAATAGTCTTCTTCCTTTATGTTTTCAATCTCCGATCTAAAACTCATGGCGTTATGGTCTGTTCGTTGACGTCTTAATTTACCAGTAATTTTACCGCTGGCATCAATTGCATACATGATTACAACATTGTTATTAGAAGCTTTTTTAGGCATTAAATCAACTTCTTGCGATGTTCCGTCTTTTCGGATTAACCTTCCCATCCAATTCAGGTCTCTAAACGGCAAAACATTTGGGGTTGAAAATTTACTTGTTGCATCTAGCAAAATCAGCCCTTCATTACCTTCTACAGCAGCGATTACATAATTGAATGCACTATGGTTTGGAAAAACCGAAACTCCATTAGCGCGTGTACTAATCAAAACAGGATTTGCTTTAAGCCCTGCAGAACGCAACATTGCAGTAAGCATAAGATTAATTTCAGCCACATTACCGGTTTTGTCTTTATAGGCCTTTTTTACCCCATCATTACAGGAATAACCATAATACTCATTCCATTTCACTGTGGATTTCAAATAATTGAGAATAGCCAAAACAATCTCATCCTGAGTGGTCAATCCAACAACAACCGCTTTCAAATCATCCTCAAAATATCCTGTTTTATTTAATTCAGCTCCAAAATCATCATTATCATAAATAGTTTTCACTACGGCATTCCAGTCCGTAGAATATGGCTTAAGAGGTTCATTTGGATATTTGGTCATCGATAATTCCTGCACCAAGCTTGTGGTGTAATTATCGATATTATTTACGAATGCCTCTTCCTTCATAGCTGGCATATTTTGCGCAGTGTACGTTGTTTTTGTTTCTTGATATTCGATTTTATCTGCTGAGAAATTAGTCGAAGAAACAAGACCTTGTGATCTTTCCTTACTGGTAATATTAAACGATTTTTGTGATTTCTCAACATTAATTTGCGGTGTGGTAAACCCTTTCATTTCACTATTATAAATAAAATATTCCGGCACATAGGTTTTATATTCTGCATAGTCTACAGGAATATCCGTTTGAAAATAAAACTCCCTAAGCATCCCAATTCTATTTGACATTATCTTATATCTAAATTCCAATATCGAACCTTCTTTTACATTGGGCAAGGTTATTTTCTTTCTACTCCAATATTTATCTATCTTTTCTTCAAATTCACCTTCACTTTTTAATTTTGTTTTTTCAATCTTTCCAGCCACCAAATTATATGTCACCGCATCCGCAAACAAGACATTCTCTTTTATTGAGCCAGTTCCTGGGATAAATCTTACCGCTTGATTTGCCCAATCATAACCATCTTTTTTATAAATCTTAATACGCATGGCCACCTCGGTAACCACCCTAAAGCCTTCACTTTGCATGAATTCAAATCTTGTCTCCCCTTTTTTAAACAATATTGCTGCAACTGCAGCTGTATCTTTGGGATGTGATTTTTGTTCCAATTCGGCTATGGAGACTTTTCCTAATTTGAATTCTTGGGCATTTGTAGTAGAATAAAATAGTACAAATAATAAAAAGATTAAGTGTTTGGTTTTCATTTTGTAATTAAGATTTGGTTAGAATTATTTTGGCGTTATCATTTCTTGAAATCTGCTCCATAAAAAGGCGGAATTCATCGTATTCTTTATTAGTATACAAACCTTTTTTCAAAAAAAACTTTCGTTTGTAAACAATAGTATTATTATCTTTTTTGACAATCTCTGTTTTATATTCCCCGAATTTTCCATTAATTTCAACATTTCCTGGAAGAAATTCAATCGAGAAATTAACAGGCAAAGCAATTTCTATTTCATCAATATCTACTGAGCCCCTTTGTATTTCTAAAGGATTTTTTCGGTTTCGAATTCGTTTGACACTTTGAGTTAATGGATTAAAGGCATTTATAGCAAACATCATTTTATTAGCCGATACGTTCCCATAATTCACGGCAGTTATTTCGGCATTTTCTGTAAAACTAATTTTTTCAGTATCATTCTTGAAAGTGACTTTTTTAATTTTTAAATTATTAATGGTACTCCAATAATCTTTATAAAAAGCTTCCATTTCCGTTGGGGAAAGCTTATCATTATTAAATTTTTGATTGTATTGAGTACCCTCTGAAACGATACCTATTTTTCCTAAAAAATCACCATTTTCCGCAATAGAATAGACTCCTTTACTTACTTGGGTATTAACTGTATCTTCGTAAACTTTTGTTCTTACAATCTCTCCTCCTTCAGGTTTTACCACCAAAACATTCCTATCATCGGTAAACGTTCCTTGATAACCAAAAGGATCCACCTGACTTGTACATTCCAAAAAAACATATTTATCTTTATTGGGTATAGCCAAAATCATATGATTTCCTTGCATTGAAACAAAATCAGACTCAATATCACGTTTTCTTGGGTTGCCATATAAAACTACATTATAAGACGGTACATCAACCACGTTAAGAAGGGCTTTTGTATAATTGCTCAAAGCTTTGCAATCTCCGTATCCTAAACGATCCACATCATTCGCCTGCATCGGTTTCCATCCTCCAATCCCGACTTGAATGCTAACATATCTTGATTTTTCCTGAACGTATTTATAAATGATTTGTGCTTTCTTTATAGGATCAGTTTCGGTACCTACCAAAGCTTTGATTTTAACTTTGGTCATTTCGGATAAATCAGTGGTTCCCTGCAGAATTTTTTCGCTGTACCATTTTCCAAATTCTGTCCATGTTTTGGCTGTACCGTCAACTCCTTCAAGATGAAACAACTCTAACCCCATCATTACTCTTGGGAAAAGATTACTAACCGAAGGACTAGCGGTTTCTTCTTTTTGAGCCCACATTTTTGATGCTGTATAAGAAAGCTGAGTAGAAGTGTCTATAGTTTTCTTGATATTAAAATTCGAAAAATTGAATTCTTTATATTTAAAACCAAGGCTTGAAGGATAACTTATATTGAGAACGCTTTTTTCTATGCTTACGGCATAATCATTCAAAGGTATCCATTGGGGAAGGAAGGCAGTATTTGATGTTTCTGTTTCACTCTCAAAAACGACTGTAAATGGGTATTGTGTTGGCGTATAATCTAAGTAAATATAACGGCTCTCCGAAAAAAGTGTACTCCCACTTACAGCACTTACATCTCTGAAATCGCCTCTTTTTATTTTTTTTATTTCCTTTCCTGAAACATCATAAACTGTTGCCAATATACTTTTGACAGGACTCGATTTATCGTAATTTTCATAGGCTTCAATAGCATCCAACCCATTTTCATTCAAGACTGTCACCACACGTTTGTTCTTGATATTCATACTGCGTTGAGAGGCAATTACAATATCAATTTGGTTCAAACGAACCACTGCATTGGCATTTTCTTTGAGACTGTCAGAAAGAGTAAGAGTACTGTAATCGCTCTTTTGAGCAAAAATAAATGTCGTGGTAAATAAAAAAAACAGAGAAACAATAGGAGTAATTTTATATGTCATAAAAAATATTTAGCTCCGAAATATAAGAAAATTTCGTTTAAATAAAAGCTAAAATTATTCTTTATTTTTACTATCAATCTGAATAGTAACAGGACCGTCATTCAGCAATAAAACTTTCATATCTGCTCCAAAAATTCCAGTTTGCACTTTTTTACCCAACTCCTTTTCGATTTGTTTTACGAAGTTTTCATATAGCGGAATAGCAATTTCTGGCTTTGCAGCTTTTATATAAGAAGGGCGATTCCCTTTTTTGGTAGATGCATGAAGAGTGAATTGAGAAACAACAATTATTTCGCCATCAATATCTTTTACAGAAAGATTCATTACCTCATTTTCATCTCCAAAAATGCGAAGATTGGCAATTTTTTGGCAAAGCCAATTGATATCGTCTTGGGTATCGGCATCTTCAATACCAACCAAAACGAGTAAGCCTTTTTGAATATCAGCTACTATTTTATTGTCAATGTTTACGGAGGCTTGGAAAACTCTTTGAAGAACAACTTTCATTTATATCAAATTGCAGATTTAAAAATATTACTTTTGACATTGATATTGACATTACTACTCTCTTGATTTATCACTAATGATTCGATCCTCGTTGTAATCATCTGTGCGATAATGTTCATCGTCACCTTCTAATATTTTCAAGTAACTATTGTATCGAGACCAAGCAATCTCATCTCTTTCTAATGCGGCTTTTATGGCGCAATGCGGTTCTTCTTTATGCAAACAATTATTGAACTTACATTGATCTTTCAATTTAAAAAATTCCGGAAAATATCCGCTAATTTCCGCAGGATCCATATCAACCATTCCAAAACCTTTGATTCCGGGAGTGTCTATAATTTTGGCTCCAAAAGACAAATCATACATCTCTGCAAAAGTGGTTGTGTGTTGTCCCTGCTTGCTTGCCACCGATATCGTTTTGGTTTTTAAATGTAAAGAAGGTTCCATCGCATTTACTAATGTTGATTTCCCCACGCCTGAATGTCCAGAGAACATACTTACTTTACCCACCATCATTTCTTGTAAAGCTTCGACTCCCTTATTCTCTGTCGAGGAAACCCGCAAACATTTATACCCTATTTCCTGATACACATGTTGCATATATAACTGTTCATCAAGCGTGACCTCATCCAAAGTGTCTATTTTATTAAAAACCAAAATAGCCTCAATTCCATAAGCTTCTGCGGTTACCAAAAAACGGTCGATAAAATTGAATGTAGTTGGAGGATTGTTTACAGTTACCAACAGAAATACTCGATCAATATTGGAAGCAATAATATGCATTTGATGTGATAAATTTACCGCCTTACGAACGATATAATTCTTTCTTTCATGAATATTATGAATTGTTCCAGTAATAGTATCTGAGGTTTCTTCAAGCTCGTAATCGACAATATCACCCACAGCAATTGGATTGGTACTTTTAATTCCTTTGATTCGGAATTTCCCTTTCATACGGCATTCTATAAAATCTCCTTGTTCTGATTTTACGGTGTACCAACTTCCTGTAGATTTGTAAACGAGTCCTGTCATTCGGCAAAGGTAGTAATTTGTTTTAGGATTCAAAAAGTTTAAGCGGTTTAGGAATTTAGAAGGCTTAATTGCAATCGACATTCATCAATCCTTTCCTAAAACTTAAATATTAAAAGCAAGAAAAGTTTAGACTTTAGTTTTTAAACTAAATTTCTAAACTTTTCTAAATCTTTTAAATAAAAAACTCTTATTTATGAATTCAAGACTTTTTCTTGGTGACCAATACTTTCTTGGTGGATATTTTTGAACAATTTAACTATAAATTCTTCTGTCAATCCTTTTTTAGCACCTTCTGCAATCATTTTTTCTTGGATTTCGTTCCAACGATTGTTTTGAAGAATTGCAACGTTATTTTCTTTTTTCACTTGACCAATTTCGTCAGCCACTTTCATTCTTTTTCCTAATAAGTCCAATAAATTAGCATCAAGCACATCGATATTAGCTCTTAATTTAGTCATTTTACTTGTAAACTCATCAGTGTCTCCACTCACTTTTCTCACTTTCAAATCTTTGAAAATTTGTTTCAAAGCATCAGGAGTTACTTGTTGAGCAGCATCACTCCACGCATTATCAGGATCATTATGAGTTTCGATAATCATACCGTCATAATTTAAATCCAATGCTTCTTGAGTTACTTCAAGGATCATATCACGGTTTCCTGTAATATGCGAAGGATCGATGATCAAAGGTAAATCAGGGAATTTGTTTTGCAATTCAATAGCAATTTGCCATTCTGGAATATTTCTGTATTTAGTTTTTTCATAAGTAGAAAAACCTCTGTGAATTACTCCCAATTTCTTGATTCCGGCAGCATATAAACGCTCAACTCCTCCTAACCATAAAGCCATATCTGGATTTACAGGATTTTTAATCAATACAATTTTATCAGTTCCTTTTAAGGTATCTGCGATTTCTTGAACAGCAAAAGGATTTGCCGTTGTACGAGCACCAACCCATAAAACATCAATATCATTTTCTAAAGCCAATTTACAGTGCGCTGCTGTAGCAACCTCTGTACCCATAAGTAAACCTGTTTCTGCTTTAGCTTTCTTTAACCATTTCAATCCAATCTCTCCAACACCCTCAAATCCTCCTGGACGTGTTCTTGGTTTCCAAATACCAGCTCTAAAAACACTAACGTCTGAATCTTTCAATTCATGCGCGATTTTCAAAACTTGCTCTTCTGTTTCAGCACTACAAGGTCCTGCAATTACAAATGGATGAGACAATTTGAATTCGTTCAACCAATCTCTCATTTCTTTCTTGTTTTCCATCTTTTCTAAAATTATTTACTTTTCCCCTCTCCTCCCGATAGCTATCGGAACTCCCCAAACAACTGGAGGGAGCAAGAGAGATCTTTATTATTAATTGCTTACTACTACTTTATTTTGTTGTTCTGTTTTTATTTTCCTTTAAACGAATTACTGCTACTTTTTAGCATTCATTCCGTTCAATATTTCCTTAATTCGGTTAACGCTCTCCATTTCGTGATAAATCGCTTCGTAATCATCATTCACCAAAAGATCTTTAAACTTGGATAAATTTGATATGTATTCTTCCAATGTTTTAACCACCTGTTTTTTGTTTTGTTTAAAAATCGGTGTCCACATCGCTGGCGAACTTTTGGCCAAACGAACAGTACTTTCAAATCCGGAACCTGCCATATCAAAAATATCTTGTTCATCTTTTTCTTTATTGATCACCGTTTTCCCAAGCATAAAAGAACTGATATGCGATAAATGCGACACATAAGCAATATGTTTATCATGTGATTTTGGGTCCATATAGCGAATTCTCATTCCGATTGCCGAAAAAAGCAACAATGCCCTTTCCTGTAATTTGAAAGTAGTTTTTTCTACTTCACAAATGATATTAGTCTTACCTTGAAACAATCCTTTTATCGCAGCCGATGGTCCAGAAAACTCAGTTCCTGCAATTGGATGCGTTGCTATAAAATTTCTTCTTCTTGGGTGACCCGCAACCGCTTCACATATTGGTGTTTTGGTTGAACCTACATCAAAAACAATAGCCGAATCCGAAATTAAATCCAGTACTGTTGGCAAAACCACAATCGCCGTATCCACCGGAACCGAAACAATCACAAAATCTGCTTTTGACAAATCATCAAAAGTGGCAGCTTCATCAATAACTCCAAGGGCAATCGCTTCCTGCAAATGCTTTTCATTACTGTCAATCCCAAAAATTTTGGCATCAGGATTCAAACCTTTAGCGTCCAATGCTATTGATCCCCCTATTAATCCAACACCTATTACGTATATATTCATCCTTTATTTTTTTAGGAGCTAATCCTGCTATCCGCCATATCTTTTTTGAGGCGAAGAAAAATCGCCTCAAAAAAGGATGCCGCTGCTATCAGGGCTAGGGCTTTCCGTTTTTTCAGAAAATTTATTTTATGGCTATATTTCTAAAATCGATCAATAGCTTCCTGTACTTTCTCTTCTTTTACACAAAGTGCAAATCGAATGTAACCTTCTCCATTGCTTCCAAAAATGGTTCCCGGTGTTATAAAAATAGATTTCTCGTATAATATTTTATCGATAAAATCCTCAGCTGATGCTATTCCTGCAGGTAATTTGGCCCAAACAAATAGTCCAACACCTTCTTTGTACACTTCACAACCTAATTTTTCGGCCAATTGCTCAGTAAGTACACGACGCTTTTTGTAAACGGCGTTCATCGAGTCAAACCAAGATTGATCGCTTTTCAATGCTTCAACAGCCCCTTTTTGGATTCCGTAGAACATTCCGCTGTCCATGTTGCTTTTTACTTTAAGAACAGCGTCAATCAGCTTTGCATTACCCAAAACCATTCCGACTCTCCATCCTGCCATATTGAATGTTTTACTCAAAGAATTCAGTTCTAGCGCCACATCTTTGGCTCCTTCTACTTGCAACAAACTCATCGGTTTATCATTCAAAACAAAACTATACGGATTATCATTGACTAATAATATGCTGTGTTTTTTGGCGAAAGCCACTAATTTTTCAAACAATTCCAAACTTCCTCTTGCTCCTGTAGGCATATGCGGATAACCAATCCACATGATTCTCACTTTTGACAAATCTAATTTCTCTAAAGCGTCAAAATCAGGCTCCCAATTATTCGCTTCTTTCAAATCGTAATAAACAGGTACAGCACCAACCAGATTCGTTACAGAACTATATGTAGGATATCCTGGATTCGGAATCAAAACATGGTCTCCTTCATTCAAAAAAGCCAAGGAAATATGCATAATTCCTTCTTTGGATCCCATCAAAGGCAAAATTTCCACATTAGAATCCAAAGCAACACCATAATTATTTTGATAAAAATCGGCCATTCCTTTTCTAAGTTCTGGCAATCCCTGGTAACTTTGATATTGGTGTGCATTCTCATCCTGCATTGCTGAAACTACAGCGTCCATAACTGCTTTTGATGGCTTTAAATCTGGACTACCAATTCCCATATTGATAATTGGTTTTCCCTCTGAGGCCAATTGTCTCACTTCCCTCAACTTGGAGGAGAAGTAGTATTCTTCAATGATATCGAGACGTTTTGCTGTTGTAATCATGCTTTTTTATATTTCTATTTTCAGAGTTTTTATTCTTTTATTTTTTTGACTTTCGCCCTTTGACTTTCTGACTAATTAAGGTTTTGTGTTTTTGTATTCTCCTAATACTTTAAAAAATTCTGCCATTATTGTTAGCAATTTTTTGGCTTTGGCGAAATCTTCATATTTTTCAAAAGTCACATCTACGAAAAATGAATATTTCCAAGGTGTTTCAATTTTTGGCAACGATTGTATTTTAGTCAAATTCAATTTGCAGTCACTCATTACATTCAAAACTGCCGCCAAACTTCCACGTTTATGATCCAATTCAAATTTTAACGAAGCTCTGTTTATTTCACTTTCTGGCACAAAATGATTCTCTCTATTAATAATCACAAAACGAGTCATATTATTGTTTATCGTTTGGATTTCTGGTGCCAGAATTTCCAAATCGTACATCTCCGAAGCCGTTTTACTAGCGATAGCTGCAATTCCTGTTAACTGTTTTTCGTGAATCCTTCTAGCAGTTTCAGCAGTATCCTTGTCTTCAACTAATTTTATGTTTGGGTATTTTTTCAAGAACTCCATACATTGCAACAAAGCCATCGGATGAGAATGCACTTCTAGAATATCTTCTATTTTTTGACCTTTCAGCGCCATTAGATTTTGATGAATATCAAGATAATGTTCACCAATAATGTGCAGATTGTTTTTGTCAATCAGTGCGTAATTTGGAATGATTGGTCCGGCGATAGAATTCTCGATGGCCATTACCGCCTGATCTGATTTCCCCGAAAGTAAACTAGCTACCAATTCCTCAAAAGACAGACATTCATCCACTTCGATATTTTGATAAAAATAGTCTTGAGCCACTTGATGGTGGAAAGATCCTTTAATTCCTTGTATTGCAATTTTCGTTCTCATTGGGTCAAAAAAAAATCCTGATTTTCATCAGGATTGTATATTAGTTTTATTTGTTTTTTGTTCTTCAAATAACCATAGCACAATCCCTTACTTCCTAAAGAAGAAATAAAAAGAGTTGCTAAAATAAAAACGGTTATTAGACATGATGTGCTTTGTTGATCAATTATTTATTGCAAATGTATGACATATTTCGAGTCAGCCAAAATAAAAATAATCTTTTATGTAACAAAAAAAGATTCGTTTGTTAAAAGGGATTTTAATTCATTATTCCATAAAAAAGAAGCTTTTTAAATGCATAAAATTATTGATTTCAAAACCATCAAACAGACTGCAACTCTTGCTTTCTGTAAAAAGGATACTTTTTGAATCCTTTTCTTTTGGATGTTGATGAAAAAAAGGCGCGTTTCTGGGTTAATCTAAAGATCTTGAAAACCGAGTGAGGGATAGAAATAAGCTACCGAAGTAGCATGGATAGCCCGACCCTGTTGAGTAAAGGAGCCGAATAAGCGGTATCTAAAGTTGGCTCCTTTGCTCAACAGGGTCACTCCCAAACGAGCTTTTGCGAACTGACGAAGTAAATGATTTTTTACATTATTTAGGTGCTCTTTTGGGTAATCCACTTTTTGCCTTCGGAGATTCGGGCAACTACCATTGCGGATACCACATCGCCATTGGCATTCAATAAAGTTGCGATTGGGTCGACCAAGGTTCCAATAATCATTGCTGCCGGCAAGGCTTGCTCCATAGGGAATCCATAAACGGTTATGGCGAGAATCTCTCCTATATATCCACCGTTTGGAATACCACCTTCGACTACAGATACAATTATGGTGATGCCGATTGCGGTTAATAAAGTGTAGGGATCTGTAAAATCCTTCCCAAATAGTGCAAAAATGACGGCGATTTTGACAATCGACGACATACTGGAACCGTCTTTATGTAGAGGCGCTCCGAGTGGAATTACTAGATTTCGAATGTGACTTGGAATATTCATTTGCTCTGCGGCTTCGAGATTGGCAGGAATGGTTGCAATGCTACTACATGTTCCCACGGCGGTCAATGCGGGTGTGATGTTATTTTTCCAAAATATTTTAAGTCCTAGATTTCCTCCAGCGAAAAAAGCATACAAACTGAAAAACACAATAAAGTAAAAAGTACAAACGGCATAATATAACGCCAATGGCTTGGCATAAGCTCCGAATAATTGTGGCCCGAAGATACCGACTTGATAGGCAAAATAAGCCCCAAGACCTATTGGTGCCGTTTTCATAATAAGATGAAGTAATTGTTTCATCACTTCGTTTCCAGAATTAAGGAACCTTGCAAAATCTTTTCCTTTTTCACCTGCACGCAAAGTTGAAAAACCAATTAGAAAAGAAAACAATATAAGCGCCAACATATTTTTTCGGGACAATATTTCATAGAAATCATTGACCGTTACTAATTGAGTCATTTGGGAACCAGTGCTGCTTTCCTGAATGTTTTCTAATGCAACATTTGAAATTACTATACCTTGATGTATTGGAAAAATCAAAACACCAATAATCATTATAATAGCCGAAATAATCACAGTTGTTAGAAACACTCCTAAAACTATCCCGAAAAGCTTTCCTAGTTTTTCAGATTTTTGCAAATTGGCAATTGAGGAAGCAATGGTAAAAAACACCAATGGTATGATAGCTGTAAAAAGTAAATTCAGGAATATATCTCCTAATGCCTTTATGACTTCAACCCCATTTCCAAAAACTAGACCTAAAATGCTACCAACGATTATTCCACCAAGTAACAACAGAATACTACTGTAATTTTTCAAGAAACTGCCAGATTGATTATTTCCCATATTGATTTAGTTTAATTGTAAATATATAAATCTTAACGATAAAGCCGTCATTTCTGACTAACCTTTGTCAAAGTTCAAAACTTTGACAAAGGTTAAAGGGTCATTATTGGACAAAAAGAATAAACAAAAGTTTTTTCTGTTTACTTTTGCAACAAATAAAGTTTTATGTCAATAGAAGTAAAAAACATTTCGAAAAGTTATGGTGCCCAAAAAGCATTGGACAACATTTCATTTTCTGTTAAAAAAGGAGAGATCGTTGGTTTTTTAGGACCAAATGGTGCCGGAAAATCGACCTTGATGAAAATTTTGACGACTTATATTCACGCTGATTCTGGTGTTGCGTTAGTCAATGACTTTGATGTAAACACTCAGGAAAAATCGGTGCAGCTTTCTATTGGATATTTACCAGAACACAATCCGTTGTATTTAGATTTGTATGTGAGAGAATATCTGGCCTTTAATGCTGATGTTTATAAAGTAGATAAATCAAGAATCGAAGATGTGATTCAGTTGACAGGCTTGCAAACCGAAAGCCATAAAAAAATAGGCCAATTGTCCAAAGGCTATCGTCAAAGAGTAGGTCTTGCAAATGCTTTATTACACAATCCCGATGTTTTGATTCTAGACGAACCTACAACTGGATTGGATCCTAATCAATTAGTCGAAATCAGAAATGTGATTAAAAATGTAGGGAAAGACAAAACCGTTTTTCTTTCAACACACATTATGCAGGAAGTAGAAGCGATTTGCGACCGAGTGATTATTATTGACAAAGGACAAATAGTTGCCGATAAAAAACTAGACAATTTAATCTCTGCCGATAAAGAACAAGTAATCGAAGTCGAATTTGATTTAAAAGTAGAAGAAGACCTTATTGCTCAAATTCCACATTTGAAATCGCTTAAAAACATCAACGGTTGTTCTTGGGAATTGACTTTTGTTTCGGATAAAGATATGCGCCCAACGGTTTTTGATTTTGCTTACGATAATGGATTGAAAACTTTACAGCTGAATCAAAAGAATAAAAATCTGGAGGCGGTGTTTAGGGAAATTACGAAGTAAGTTGGCAGGTTGCAGATTTTAGTTTGCAGATACATATAAAAAAACAAGCTCGTTTAAAGTTATTTTAAACGAGCTTGTTTTTTTACCAATATTTAAATAACATTTTTACTTCACAAAATAGTTATTATCCTCGAACCAATCCGTTAGTCTTTGCGGCCAAGTTTTTAAAGCGTTCGTTTTGGCTCTTTTTCCCATATTGAAGGCGTGTCCTCCCTTGGAATACAAATGCATTTCTACAGAAACATTTGCTTTACGATACCCGTTCAGTAATTCAACAATTGGACCAGAGCAACATAGGTCATCATTTGCCGCACATAAAAATGCTGACGGTACTTCTGTTTTGATTTCCTTTGGAATAAACAACGGCCCAGGGTAAATCAAGATTTGGAAATTGGGTTGTGCGTCCAATTTATCTATTGCATCCGAAGTGTCTTTTACAACATTATTGGAATTATAAGCTATCATCGCAACAACTTCTCCTCCAGCCGAAAATCCCATTGCTCCGACGCGGTTTGGATCAATTTTGAATTCAGCAGCCTTGCTTCTTATCAATCGCATTGCTCTTTCGGCATCCTGTTTAACGTGTATTTCCAATTTGTACGGGGATTCTTTTTCTCTTGCCAAACGGTATTTTAGCACAAAAGCTGTTATACCAATACTTGCAAAATATTCCGCAGCATCTCTGCCCTCTGAGTTGAAAACCAAATTTTCATGCCCCCCGCCAGGGCAAATAAGTACCGCCATACCATTTGGCTTTTCTGGAAAATAAGCAGTTATCGACGGATTATGAATATTCCTTACCCACCAATCTTTGGCTTGTTCAGGTTCGTCTTTACGATTTTCAAAACCAGGGGCGCCATTTTCCCAAAGAGAAATTTTTAAACCCTTTTCTTGTGAGAACCCTTTATTACAAATAGTTAAAAAAAATAAACAGACATACAGTTTCACCATTGTTTTCATTCAAGATACATTTAAAAATACTAATTCCTAAATATACTACAAAAACATTTATAATCTACTGTGTCACAACTGTTGAAATAATTTTCTTCATTTCTTCTATCACTATTTTAATATCATTTTCATTCGTTCTCCAATTGACAAACGAAGCTCGAATTCCTTTGCGGTTTTGATATACTGTTGGTGTCATAAACACTTTGCCTGTATCGTTGAGATGAGTCAAAAATAAATTTACTTTTTCCTGATTGTGTTCTCCCGCCAAAGTAAAACAAACATTATTGAGGCGGGTTGGTGCCAATAATTCGAAACTTTCATCATTAGTTATAAAAGCATCCAACTGCAACGCCATCGCAACGCTATTCTCTACAATATCTTGAAACCCTTGTTTTCCATACGCCAATAGTGAAAACCAAACAGGTAAAGCTTTTAATCGTCTGGAATTCTCAGGCAGGAAATTTAGGTAACTGAAATTCTCCAATGGATCTCCCAAATAGGGAGCATTCGAATTTTGAAACGTTTCCACTTGAAGATTCTTATGTTGTTCTTTTACCAAATAAAAAGCACTTTCGTAAGGAACATTCAGCCATTTATGGCAATCTATGGTAATACTGTCCGCGTTTTCCCAACCGTTTACCAAATGTTTGTATTTTGGAGAACAAGCAGCAAAACCTCCGAAAGCAGCATCAATATGCCACCAGAAATTGTATTTTTCTTTGAGTTTCGTAATTGCATTAAAATCATCAAAATCGGCTGAGTTGACTGTTCCTGCACTCGATATCAAAATAAAAGGCTGACCATTTAAACTTTTTATGTTTTGTTCCAAATCGCTTATATGAATGGCTTCACGGTTTCCTTCAACTGTTTTTATTTTGGTGAAATTTTGACTTCCAATTCCTAACATCGCCAAACATTTTACCGAAGACGAATGTGGTGTAGCCGTAAGAATATTTAGAGGAGCGGTAATTCCGTTTTTTGCAAAATCCTTACCCAATTGCTTTCCGAACCATTGTCGAGCTACCGCCAAACTTGTAAAATTTGACATTGTTGCACCTGTTACAAATCCTCCTAAAAATGATTTTGGCAAATCCAATAATTGCAACAATAGATTAATCGTTTCTATTTCTATCAAAGCCGAAACACCTCCCTGTGCTTTTGTAGCCTGTGCATTTGGGTCATAAATAGTAGTTAACCAATCGCCAACAATAGAAGCAGGTGTCGCTCCACCCGTAACAAAACCCCAATATCTAGGTCCAGACTGTGAAACCATCAAAGGAGCCAAACGTTGATTAAACTCTTCCAAGGCAGACATTGCTCCCAAACCAGAATCGTTTAAATTCCTATTGGTCGTAATTGTATTTTGGGTTGAAGTCGGAACATCATCAATAACATTAAGAAAATCTATTCCTTGTTGTTTTACTTTTTCGAGAATGTTTTCAATGTCTTTTATATCTTTTTGGAGGGTTGGATTCATTTGATTATTGTTGTAAAAAAAATACCCGATTAGTTAAAAATAACCAATCGAGTATTTCAAATTGAAATTAATAATAACTTTTTATTTAAAAAACCTGACTTGCTATTTGTCTGATATTTTCTGATTTTCCCATAGAATAATAATGCAACACAGGAACTCCCGCCGCTTTCAATTCTATTGATTGCTGGATTGCCCATTCGATTCCCACTTGACGTATTTCGACATTATTCTTGCATTTATCGACTGCGTTTATCAAATCCTCGGGTAAATCAATACGGAAAATTTGTGGCAATACTTGTAAATGTCTTTGTACCGCAATTGGTTTAATTCCCGGAATAATAGGAACGGTAATTCCCATTTCACGTGCTTTGGCAACAAACTCAAAATATTTAGCATTGTCAAAAAACATTTGAGTCACGACGTAATCGGCTCCGGCATCTACTTTTTCTTTCAGCCTTTTTAAATCCGATATTAAAGAAGGAGATTCCAAATGCTTCTCTGGATAACCGGCCACTCCAATACAAAAATCAGCTTTGTTGTCGATGTCCATTACATCGTGTAAATACTTTCCGTTATTCAATTGATAAATTTGACTGACTAAGTCGGATGCATAATTATTCCCTCCTTCTTTGGGAACAAAAGACTGCTCATCTTTCATGGCATCTCCACGAAGCGCCATAACATTGTCTATTCCCAGATAGTGACAATCGACCAATAAATATTCTGTTTCCTCTTTGGTGAAACCACCACAAAGTACATGAGGAACCGTATCAACATTGTATTTATGTTTGATAGAAGCGCAAATTCCCAAGGTTCCAGGACGCATTCTAGTCAGTTTTTTTTCTAATAAACCATTGCCTTTATCCACATAAATATACTCCTCACGAGAAGTCGTTACATCTATAAATGGCGGTTTGAACTCCATCAACGGATCGATGTTGTCGTATAATTCCTGAATACTTTTACCTTTTTGTGGCGGAATAATTTCGAAAGAGAATAACGTTTCTCCTTTGGCTTTTTCTATATGTTCTGTTACTTTCATAATCCTCCCCCGACCCCTCCAAAGGAGGGGAGAACTCGGGTAATTTTAATTTAACAATATTTTTTTATTCCTTTTCAACTCCTCCCCTTTGGGGAGGCTGGGTGGGGATTTTAATCTGCAATATTTGGATTCAGCCATTTCATGGCAACATCAGTTGAAACACTTCTTCTTTTGGCATAATCAATGACCTGATCTTCTTTTATTTTTCCAAGACCGAAATACTTACTTTCTGGGTTTCCAAAATAATATCCCGAAACCGATGAAGCTGGCCACATCGCCATACTTTCGGTTAAGGTTACTCCAATTTCTTTTTCTACGTTAAGTAGTTTCCAGATTGTTGGTTTTTCCAAGTGGTCTGGACAGGCAGGATAACCAGGTGCCGGACGAATTCCTTTATAATCTTCTTCGATAAGTGCTTGTTTGCTCAAAACCTCATCGGCTGCATAACCCCAGATCTCTTTACGGACTTTTTCGTGTAAATATTCGGCGAATGCTTCTGCAAATCGATCAGCCAAAGCTTTGACCATAATCGAATTGTAATCGTCCAAATCCTTTTCAAATTCGGCCGCCCATTCGTCAACGCCAAAACCAGTGGTTACACAAAACGCTCCCATGTAATCTACTTTTCCGCTTTCTTTCGGCGCAATAAAATCGGCTAATGCAATATTTGGAGCTCCTTTTGTTTTTTGTGACTGCTGACGCAAAGTCAAGAATGTCTGTAATGGTTTTCCGTTTTCATCAGTCAACTCAATATCATCATCATTGATTTGGTTCGCAGGGAAGATTCCGTAGATTCCTTTGGCTTGTAATTTTTTCTCTTTCAGAATCACTTCCAACATTGCTTGCGCATCCGCAAAAACAGAAGTGGCTTGTTCACCAACAACTTCATCGGTTAAAATCGCTGGATATTTTCCGAATAATTCCCACGTTCTAAAAAACGGAGTCCAGTCAATATATGGAACCAATACATCCAAATCTACTTCGACAATCTGCTCACCGATAACTTTTGGTTTTACAGGTTCAAAATGCCTCCAATCCAATTGCAATTTATTCTTACGGGCTTGCTCAATCGTTAAGAAATTCTTGTCTCGTGAACGGTTCAAGAATGTTTCTCTAAACGCATCATAATCGGCTCGAATATCGCTTGCATAAATTTTTCTATTGTGATCCAATAAGTTTCCTGCCACCGTAACGGCTCTCGAAGCATCGTTTACGTGAATCACGGTTTCTCTATACTGAGGTGCAATTTTCACGGCAGTATGTGCACGTGAAGTAGTAGCTCCACCAATCATTACAGGAATTTTCAATCCTCTTTTATCTAATTCTTTCGCCAAATAAACCATTTCGTCCAAAGACGGCGTGATTAATCCGCTCAATCCAATAATATCTACTTCATGTTCTATAGCAGCTGCAATAATTTTTTCGGGAGGCACCATAACTCCAAGATCCACAATCTCATAATTATTACAAGCCAAAACCACCGAAACAATATTTTTACCAATATCGTGTACATCCCCTTTTACGGTTGCCATTAGGATTTTTCCGTTTCCAGATTTATCGCCAACCTGTTTAGCAGCTTCAATAAATGGCAATAAATAAGCCACCGCTTTTTTCATCACACGAGCCGATTTTACAACCTGCGGCAAAAACATTTTCCCAGAACCAAACAAATCTCCAACAACATTCATTCCTGTCATCAAATTGATTTCGATAACTTCGATAGGTTTTGTGGCAGCCAATCTCGCTTCCTCAACATCAATTTCTATAAATTCGTCCACTCCTTTTACCAAGGAATGCGTGATTCTTTCCTGAACTGTTCCCGAACGCCATTCTTGAACCGCTTTCTCGTTGCTCTTCACATCACCTTTTACGTTTTCGGCAAAATCCAATAAACGTTCAGTAGCATCGTCGCGTCTGTCTAGAATTACATCTTCTACGTGTTCCAATAAATCTTTTGGAATCTCATCATAAATCGACAACATTTCCGGATTTACAATTCCCATTGTCATTCCGTTTTGAATGGCGTGGTACAAGAAAACCGAGTGCATCGCTTCTCTCACAGTATCATTCCCTCTAAACGAAAACGAAACGTTACTCACCCCACCACTGATGTGCGCGTGCGGTAAATTTTCCCGAACCCATTTGGTTCCTCTAAAGAAATCCAAAGCATTCAAGCGGTGTTCCTCCATACCAGTCGCTACGGGGAATATATTCAAATCGAAAATAATATCCTGTGGAGGAAAATCTACTTTGTTTACCAAAATATCATACGAGCGCTGGCAAATTTCAACTCTTCTGTCAAAATTATCGGCTTGTCCAACCTCATCAAAAGCCATTACGATAACCGCAGCTCCGTAACGTTTGATTAGCTTAGCGTGATGGATAAATGCTTCTTCTCCTTCTTTTAACGAAATCGAGTTTACCACACATTTTCCTTGCACAACTTTCAAACCAGCCTCAATGATTTCCCATTTCGAACTGTCAATCATAATGGGCACACTAGAAATATCCGGCTCGGCAGCAATCAAATTCAGGAATTTGGTCATCGCATAAACACCGTCAAGCATTCCCTCATCCATATTGATATCAATGATTTGCGCGCCGCCTTCTACCTGCTGTCTAGCAATATCAAGTGCTTCCTCGTATTTTTCTTCCTTAATCAATCGAAGAAACTTTCTCGAACCTGTAACATTGGTACGTTCCCCAACATTCACAAATACGCTATCCGGCGTAATGATCAAAGGCTCTAATCCCGATAATACAAGGTTTCTTCTATTTTTATTGTGTCCCATTTTTTTATTTTGAGTTACTAAGTTTCTAAGCAGCTTAGATCCTAAGTTTTTATTATTTTGTCTACAGCTAAAAAACTGTAGTTATATTTTATTTTAATTTTCAACTTTATTTGGGCGTGTCCCAAAGGGCCGGGCTATTCGTTTCAAGTCCTCGTCCAATTCCGTTATCACTCCATTGGTCTAAGGGCTTTCCACTACTATCCCTCACGCGATAATCGGTTTCATAACAAATTTATATTTCCCGAAAATTTCAATTTTATTCTTCAATTTAAAAATCATTTCCATTTTAACTTCTCTATATATTTAGATGACACTGCAACGTCATAGATATAATATTTAGTTTTAGTGAAACCAGCTTTAACAAGTGTTATTGAATCAGGGTTTAGTTCTTTTTCTAAAATAATATAGTTTTCTTCAGGGTCTTTTAAATTATATTTTACTTTATAAAACTTATTTATCAATTCTGATTCATCACCATAATAATCGTGTATACTAATCGCTGATATAACTTTTTTACCTGAATAAAAATAGTATTTCAAAGACCTACCTTTACCTGAGCTCTTAATTCTAGTTGCTAATGCAATAGTCTCTCCTTTCAGCGATTTTCTGTAATTCTCATATTCATTATTATTATAATATAAAGAGAATATGAACAAACCCACTAATACAAAAAAGATAATTACTTTCACCCAATTCGTTTTATGAGTAATTCTAACGTCTTCTTTTATCATTTTTAATTTCCGATAAATGCGAAATATTAAATATCGCAGATTTACAATCTACTATCATTTTAATTATGTCAATTTACATCACCGCAGTCGAAACTCTCGGCTTATAATCCTTGGCGATATCGGCAATCAATTTGATATGGTTTGGGGTTGTTCCGCAACAACCACCAATGATGTTTATTAAATTATCGTCTAAATAGCTTTTAATTTGTGCTTGCATTTCCTCTGGTGTTTCATCGTATTCTCCAAAAGCGTTTGGCAATCCTGCATTTGGATGCGCCGACACGTTGAAAGAAGTATTATGCGACAAAGTCTGCAGATACGGTTTCAATAAATCGGCACCAAGAGCACAATTGAATCCTACGCTTAACAATGGAATATGTGATACCGAAACCAAAAAGGCTTCTACCGTTTGTCCCGAAAGTGTTCTTCCTGAAGCATCGGTAATCGTTCCTGAAACCATAATCGGAATATCAAGATTGCGTTCTTCTTTTACTTCTTCAATGGCGAAAAGTGCTGCTTTGGCATTTAATGTATCAAAAATAGTTTCCACCAAAAGCAAGTCGCAACCGCCATCCATTAAGGCTTCGACTTGTTGTTTGTAAGCAATGCGCAAATCATCAAAAGTTACTGCTCTGTATCCTGGATCGTTTACATCTGGCGACATACTCGCCGTACGGTTTGTCGGGCCAATTGAACCGGCTACAAAACGAGGCTGGTTTGGATTTTTGGCAGTGAATTCATCGGCTACTTCACGAGCAAGTTTTGCCGATTCGTAGTTCAATTCATAAACATATTCTTCTAGGTAATAATCCGCCATACCTATGGTCGTTCCTGAGAAAGTATTGGTTTCCACAATATCGGCTCCTGCTTCAAAATAGGCTGCGTGTACTGCTTTGATAGCCTGTGGTTGCGTTAAGGACAATAAATCATTGTTCCCTTTTAGCGGATGCGGAAAATCTTTGAATCGTTCGCCACGAAAATCTTCTTCAGAGAAATTATAACGTTGCAGCATGGTCCCCATTGCTCCGTCGAGCACGAGTATTCTCTTTTTTATTTCTTCTTGAATTGTCCTCCTAACCCCCGAAGGGGGAATTCCAACACTGTCTTTTAAATCTTTTGACATTTTATTTTTTTATTTCTCGCAAAGACGCAAAGGCGCTAAGCTCATTATTAATTCCAAAAATTCCTGATTTTGGCTCTTTAGCCCCGATTGCAGTGAAAATCCCACGCTTTTGGGCGTGGATTGCAACGGAAAGCGGGAACGTTGACTGCAAAAAATGCACCAATCATTCGCTCTAAAAAAATTATCGAAATGTTGTCAGGAAAAGGTTTGAAAAATACAGGGATGTATTCTTGTGTTATCTATCCGCGCAATGCGTGGTAGAATGTAGCACCTTCTTTAAAAAAGTAAAGGGTTGCTAAGGTTTCATCGGGTCTTTTCCC
The DNA here is from genome assembly GCF_002001005.1 of Flavobacterium sp. A45. Classification (GTDB taxonomy): domain Bacteria; phylum Bacteroidota; class Bacteroidia; order Flavobacteriales; family Flavobacteriaceae; genus Flavobacterium. The sequence continues at coordinate 79,358 of NZ_MUNX01000080.1, read as the reverse complement.
TCCGCCTTTCGTGATAACTTTCAATAAAAATAGGAACAGTGCAAAGAAACGACATAGCGCCGATACTTGCAAGTTTTTTTGAAGGTTTAGGATTGTTTAAAAAAAGTTTAAATTGTTTAAAGTTGTTTAAGATTGTCTGCGAACCCACGCAACACTTAAACTTTTAAACAATTTAAACTTTTAAACCTAATAAACGAAACTACACAATCGCTTTCACAACTGCTTTTGGCGCTTCTTTACGAGTACCGTCGAATCCGTCAACTCCGGAAACAGTGGTGTATTTCATAACATATTTTTTACCTGGATTGATGATTTGGTAAGCCGCTTGACACATTAATGTGGCTTCGTGGAATCCGCAAAGAATCAATTTTAGTTTTCCTGGATAAGTGTTTACGTCACCAATGGCGAAAATTCCAGGAATGTTCGTTTGGTAATCCAAAGCGTTGTTTACTTTAATTGCGTTTTTTTCAATTTCCAATCCCCAGTCAGCGATTGGACCTAATTTTGGCGTAAGACCAAAAAGCGGAATAAAATAATCAGTTGGAATATTTCTGTGAGCGCCTTCAATATCAACATCTACAGATTCTAAATGCTCTGCTCCGTTTAAACCTACAACTTCTCCAGGAGTGATCATTTTGATTTTTCCAGCGTTTTTCAATTCCTGTACTTTCTCAACAGAATCTAATGCTCCACGGAATTCGTTTCTTCTGTGAATCAAAGTTACCTCTGAAGCAACATTTGCCAAGAAAATACTCCAGTCCAAAGCAGAATCTCCTCCTCCGGAAATCACAACTCTTTTGTCTCTAAATTTCTCTGGATTTTTGATAAAATATTTAATTCCTTTGTCTTCGTAGAATTCGATATCTTCGATTAATGGTTTTCTTGGTTCGAAACTTCCTAATCCTCCAGCAATGGCTACAACAGAAGCGTGAAATCTCTTACCTTTATTTGAAGTAACAATAAAACTTCCGTCTTCTTGTTTTTCGATAGTTTCTGCACGCTCACCAAGAGTAAATCCAGGTTCAAATTGCTTGATTTGTTCCATTAAATTGTCCACCAAATCACCCGCTAATACTTCCGGAAATCCTGGAATATCGTAGATAGGTTTCTTTGGATATAGTTCTGATAATTGTCCTCCCGGTTGTGGTAAGGCATCCAGAATATGACATTTTAATTTTAATAATCCTGCTTCGAAAACGGCGAATAGACCTGTTGGTCCAGCTCCTATTATAAGTATGTCTGTTTTAACCATTATATTTAAATTTACTCTTTATATTATTTTTTTATTTGTGCGCAAATAAACGAATGCTTTCAATTTCTGAATATGATAATTATCAGAGAATTTTATCCGTTATTTCTATATTCATTATTTTTTCAATCCTTCTGTAATTTCGTTCATCTTTTGAACTTTCTCTTCAAAATCACCTTTTAAAGTTTTTCGATATTCATTCAGGTTTTGAACCATTTTATTGATGTCTTCCGGAATTACTTCTTCAAAAAACTCGCGTAATCTTTTGGCTGTTGTTGGCGATTTTCCATTAGTTGAAATGGCGATTTTTACGTTTCCTTTGGTTACGATGCCTCCCAAATAATAATCGCATAAATCGGGTGTGTCGGCAATATTGCAAATCAAATAACGCTTTCGAGCTAAATCATAAACTCTTTTATTGACTTTCAAATCATCGGTACAAGCAATAACCATGTGCCGTTTTTTCAACATTTTTTTCTTGAACTTCGCTTGAGTCAATTTAACCGAAGAATGTTTTTCGGCTAATGCTTCCAATTCAGGTAAGAACTTTGTCGCCACTACCTCAACATTCGCATTGGGACTGGATTTCAACATGAACGACAATTTTTCTAACCCCACATTTCCTCCACCTACAATAAGCACATTGATGTTATGCAGTTTTAAAAAAATAGGATATAATTCGTTCCTCACCCCCAGCCCCTCTCCAGAAGAGAGGGAAGCCGAGTTCTGATTATTAGAAAATGAATCGTTTTGTTCCATTATAATTTAATTTCAGCAGTTACGAATTGCTCGTAAAAGCCTTTTAATTGATTGCTTTCTTTCACTACATTTCCAATTACAATAATGGCTGGCGAACTTAAATTCTTTTCAGCAACCACTTCTTGAATGGTATCAATAGTTCCTGCTCCTATCTTTTCGTTTACTGTCGTTCCGTTTTGAATAATTGCTACAGGAGTTTCTCCTTTGCCTTCTTTTTGAAATAAAGTTACAATCTGCGAAAGTTTACTCATTCCCATCAAAATCACAACAGTTGCTGATGATTGTGCTGCAAGAGTAATATCATTAGACAAATTTCTATCGGAAGTTGTTCCTGTGATTACCCAAAAACTTTCAGAAGTTCCTCTTTTGGTTAATGAAATTCCTTGATAAGCGGGAACCGCAATTGCTGATGAAATTCCGGGCACTACAAATGTAGGGATTCCAAAACTTTCTGCGTACTCTATTTCTTCACTTCCTCTTCCGAAGATAAATGGATCTCCTCCTTTTAACCGAACCACGTGCCCGTAAGTAAGCGCATTATCGACAATCAATTGGTTGATTTGATCTTGCGAATATTCGTGACATCCGATTCTTTTTCCCACAAATATTTTTATGACATTTTGAGGAGCATACTTCATTATTTCCTCATTGGCCAAGGCATCATACAAAACCACATTCGCTTCAGCAAGTGCTTTTACGCCTTTTAGCGTAAGCAAGTCTGGGTCGCCAGGTCCTGCGCCTACTAAAGTTACTTTGGGTTGTATCGTTTTATGCATTAGCTAAATCTTTTGTTCTGTATGCTTCTATTTTTCCGAAGAAAGCTATAGCATCTTGTATATATTTTTGTGCAAACGCTTCTGATGGTTCGTTAGCTCTGATTTGATAAACCAAATCTTTGAAATCTGACCCCAATTCTATTTTTTTGCTTTCGATGAAAACAGTATCAAACAAATCAATAATTCCAGCGTGGTGGTTTGTTTTTTCGTTTTCAGCCAATAATAATGCTTTAGCTCCATTTACAAATCCAGCGTAAGCCAAATAAATTGCATCTGACCATTTTTTATCGTCAAAAGCTTCTTGAGCAAACGTTAATTTATCTTTGGCTTCAAATAATAATGTAGCTACTAAATCAATTACAACACCGGCACATTCACCAACTCCAACTGCTTTTACATAGTTATCGGCATTACCCCAATCCACGAAATCAGCTTCGGTTAAATTCGTTACATCAGCCAATGGTTTCAAGAACTCATAGAAATATTTCTCACCTTTGGCATCGTAATAATCCACAAATGGTTGTCCGTTTCCATTGGCTTCAAAATCATTTAAGATTAATCGCAAGGCATCTGGTCCTCTTCTGCTAGGTATTTTGATTACTTTATCAGAAAAACGTCCAACGCCGTTGCCTATATTTTTTCCTCCTAATAATACCTGAAGTGCTGGAGCTACCAGTTTTCCAGCATTGATGGACATTCCTTGAAAACCTATTTCGGACATATTGTGCTGTCCACAGGCATTCATACACCCGCTAATTTTTATGGCAATATCAACATTGCTATTAAATTGCGGATATTCTGTTGCAATAACTCTTTCCAATTCTTCAGCAATACCAGTACTGCTCGCAATTCCTAAATTACAGGTATCAGTTCCTGGACAAGCCGTGATATCAGCCACGGTATTGTATCCTAAAGTCACAAAATCCAATTTGGCTAATTCCTGATAGAAAAAAGGAAGGTTTTCTTCTTTGATATTACGGATAAGAATGTTTTGTCTTAACGAAAAACGCAATTCATTAGCACCATAATTTTTAACCAAATCAGCCAATAATCTTGCTTTGTCAATATAAAAATCTCCTAAAAGAATTTTAATTCCAATAGCAACATATCCAGCTTGTTTTTGTGCAATAACGTTCGATTTTTTCCAAGCTTCATAAGCATCTACATCATCAATCGTTACTGAAGGTACTTCCAATAAAGGCTCTGTAATTGCTCCTTCAAAATCAGTAGTATCTATTTCGTATTTATGGAAAGCCAATGCTTTTCTCTCTTCGTCAACCAAACGCATAAATTCATCACGTCCCAAATCTTTGATTAAGAATTTCAAACGCGCTTTCAAACGTTTTGCTCTTTCTCCGTGACGGTCAAAAACCCTAATTACTCCTTCGGCAGTTGGAATAATTTGGTTAACCGGCACAAATTCTGAAAGCAATTCAGCGTGGCTTGGTTGTGAACCTAAACCTCCACCTAACATTATTTTGAAACCTTTTTCACCATTTACAATTTTTGGAATAAATCCTAAATCGTGCAAATAACTCAAAGCGGTATCTTTATCAGAAGATGAGAATGATATTTTGAACTTACGCCCCATTTCTTGACAAATTGGGTTACGCAACAGATATTGAAACAAAGCGTGTGCATAAGGTGATACGTCAAATGGCTCATCTACATCAATTCCGGCAGTTTCACTAGCCGTAATATTTCTTACCGTGTTTCCACAAGCTTCTCTCAAAGTAATATCGTCTTTGGCCAAATCTGCCCAAAGTTCTGGCGTTCTGTCCAAACTCACATAGTGAATTTGAATATCCTGACGCGTTGTGATGTGCAAACGACCTGTCGAATATTTTTCCGATACATCGGTGATTCTTCTCAATTGCTCACTAGATACTTTTCCGTATGGCAATTTGATACGAATCATTTGCACGCCTTCTTGACGTTGACCGTAAATACCACGTGCTAAACGAAGACTACGAAAACGCTCATCATCAATTTGTCCGTTACGGAAAGAAAAGATTTTTTTCTCTAAATCAATAATCTCTTTTTGGACAATTGGGTCCTCTATTTCTGTTCTAAAACTTTGCATCTTATCTAGTTTTTTTTGTCTATTGTTTATTGTTGCTGGCTAATGGTTATTTACATCATAACTATTAACTAAAAACCATCAACTATTTAATAAAACCAACTCCTGCTGTTGTGTTGGTTGCGGCATCTATCAAAATGAAGGCTCCATTAGATTTATTTTCTGTGTAAGCATCAAAATAGATAGCTTTACTTAATTTAATGGTTACTTCCCCAATTTCATTAATAGCCAATTGAGTTGCTGGAGTTGTTCCAGAATAATCAGTTGCGATTACGTTTTTCACACTGTCAATTTTTGCCAAAACTCTGTTACTGTTGTGCTGTACAAAATATTTTGCACCTGCCACTAATTTTTTGCTGTCCATCCAACAAACTGTCGTTGTGATGTCTTTTTCAATTTTAGGAAGCTCACTTGATTTTACAATCATATCGCCTCTTGTAACATTGATGTCATTTTCTAATTCAATAGTGATCGAAGAACCAGCCGTAGCTTCATCAAACTGTTTGTCAAAAAAGTGAATGTTTGTCACTTTAGATTCTGTTAATGAAGGCAATACTGTAACAGCATCTCCTACTTTAATATTGTTTCCAACTAATTTTCCGGCATATCCTCTAAAATCGTGATATTCCTCAGTTTTTGGTCTAATAACCGTCTGAACAGGGAAACGTGCTTTTCCATTTTCGTAAATATCTTTTGGCTCCAAACCTTCCAAATGCTCCAAAACAGTTTGTCCAGTGTACCAAGGCATATTCTCTGACTTATCCGCCACATTTCCACCATTAATAGCACTTAACGGAATGTAACTTACGTTTTGCTCTTTGTATGCGCTTTTTGCATTTAATGCTTGAAAATCGGCTTTGATTTTGTTGTATACTTCTTCCGAATAATCAACCAAATCCATTTTGTTTACCGCAACAATCACATCTTTTACTCTCAATAAATTATTGATGAAAAAGTGACGGTACGTTTGCTCAATCACACCTTTACGAGCATCGATCAAAATGATAGATACTTGTGAAGTCGAAGCTCCGGTAACCATATTACGAGTATATTCTACGTGACCTGGAGTATCGGCAATGATGTAACTTTTTTTCGCTGTAGAAAAATAAATATGTGCTACGTCTATCGTAATTCCTTGTTCTCTCTCTGCAACCAAACCATCGGTAGCCAAAGAAAAATCCAGATAATCGTATCCTTTTTGCTTGCTGCTTTTTTCTATTGCTTCAATCTTATCTGTAGTCAATGATTTTGTATCGTACAACAATCTTCCGATTAAAGTACTTTTCCCGTCATCTACACTTCCTGCTGTTGCTATTTTTAAAACTTCCATTTTATATGAGTTTAAAGTTTTCCTCACCCCAGCCCTCTCCAAAGGAGAGGGAGTCAAGGCGGAAATAATAATTTTTTTTTTCTTTATTCTTCCACCCTCTCCTTTGGAGAGGGTCGGGGTGAGGTTTTCTAAAAGTACCCTTGTTGTTTTCTTTTTTCCATTGCAGCCTCAGAACGTTTGTCATCAATTCTAGCTCCTCTTTCAGAAATAGTCGAAGTACGAATCTCTCCAACTACTTCCTGAATGGTTGCTGCATATGATTCAACAGCGGCAGTACAACTCATATCCCCAACGGTTCTGAAGCGAACAATTCTTTCTTCGATTTGTTCGTCTTCTTCTTGGTACACAAAAGGAGAGTGTGACCAAATTAAACCGTCTCTCAAAAAAACTTTACGTTTGTGTGAAAAGTAAATCGATGGAATTTCGATTTGCTCTTGTTCGATATAGCTCCAAACATCTAATTCAGTCCAGTTTGAAATTGGAAAAACACGAACGTTTTGACCGTTTTCAATTTTTCCGTTCAAAAGGTCAAACAATTCAGGACGTTGATTTTTTTCATCCCATTGTCCGAAATCATCACGAACGGAGAAAATACGCTCTTTGGCTCTTGCTTTTTCCTCATCACGACGCGCTCCACCTATACAAGCGTCAAATTTGAATTCTTCGATAGCGTCCAGTAATGTAGTTGTCTGTAAACTGTTTCTGCTGGAATATTTACCAGATTCCTCTACAACTTTCCCTTCGTCAATAGCGTCTTGCACATTACGAACGATTAATTCCAATCCTAATTCGGCTACCAATCGATCTCTGAATTCAATCGTTTCCGGAAAATTGTGCCCTGTATCCACATGTAACAATGGAAAAGGAATTTTTGCCGGAAAAAATGCTTTTTGCGCTAAACGCACTAATGTAATTGAATCTTTACCGCCAGAAAAAAGCAAAACGGGTTTGTCGAATTGAGAAATCACTTCTCTGAATATGTAAATTGCTTCGCTTTCTAAAGCATTTGTTTTTAAAACTGAACTCATTTTTATTAGTTTAAAAAGTTTAAAAGTTTAAAGTTGTTTTTGACCTCAGCTAAAATCTCTTAACTATTATTATTTTTCTGTTCTCTTTATTCTATTTTCTAAAATCTGCCTTCTTATTTTTGGTGTAAACCACATTCTTTATGACTGGATTCCCACGACCATCTTCCTGCTCTGATATCTTCTCCTTCGGCAATGGCTCTCGTACACGGCGCACAACCAATGCTTACAAATCCTTTTTTGTGCAAAGCATTTTGCGGCACATTATTCTCATCAATATATTTTTGAACATCTTCCAAACTCCATTTCAACAATGGATTGAATTTTATGATATTGAAATGAGCGTCATATTCAAAAGCAGCCAAATCATTTCTGTTTTCCGATTGCTCGGCACGTAAACCTGTAATCCAAATTTCATTTCCTTTCAAGGCTTTGGTCAACGGCGCTACTTTTCGAATAAAACAACATTCTTTTCTGTTCTCAACCGATTCATAGAAACTGTTCGGTCCTTTTTTATTCAACAAATTTTCTACTGATGCAGCTTCTGGAAAATAAGTTTGAATAGCTACTTTGTATTTTTTTATTGTTCTATGAAAAACATCATAGGTTTCTTGAAACAATCTTCCGGTGTCAAGTGTGAATATATTAATTGGTAACTCATTCTTAGCAATCAATGCAGTTATAACCTGATCTTCTTGCCCAAAAGAAGTTGAAAAAATCACTTTTCCTTTGTACTCATTAGCCAAAAAAGCTAATGTTTCCTCAATGGAAAAACCTGCTGTTTTTTCTAATAAAGTATTTGCTACTGCTGCGCTCATTTTCTTTTGCTTTTAATTTTAAATCTATTACCCTATCGGCTTAGTAGATTACTTTGCAAAAGTAACACTTTTTTTTAAATTCAAAATTATTTTTAAATAAATTTTAATAAATTAGAATGCAATGTCTGCCAGAGAGTTACTCTCAAGGATCTTAAGTGTATTATCCCTAACCTGAGTCATTAAGCGACGTGCGGCACAAGTAGTTTCGTCATCACAATCATCACATTTTTCATAAAAATTGTGACTTGCGCAAGGTAATAAAGCAATTGGCCCTTCAAGAATGCGATATACTTTGGCCATACTGATATCTTTTGGATCTTTTATCAAGTAATAACCACCGCCTTTTCCTTTTTTGGCACCCAGAAAACCAGAATTTCTGAGCAATAACAAAATACTTTCCAAAAATTTAATCGAAATATGTTCATTTTTAGCAATTTCAGCAATTTGAACAGGTGTATTATCTTTTTGACGTGCCAAAAAAGTAAGTGCCTTTATTCCGTATTTAGTTTTCTTTGAAAGCATTATGATTTTAAATTGTAGATTTTTGATTTGTATTTGTTACGAAACTACAAACTTTATCCTTTTATCAGCAAATTGTATGAATCTTTTTTAAAATTTCATTACAAATTAAAGTTGTGCAATCTATTTCAGTATAAAAATCGTGTTCCATATTTTTTATAATCTCAAAATCTATTGAAAGTGTTTCAAACCAATCATTGTTTGGAATATTGCTGTCATTTTCTCCATAATAGAGTTTTATAATTCCATTCGGAGTTTTATCCTCATAGCGTAATCTTGTTGATGAAACTGCAAATAAATTTCTAAAATTCAATCCTTTTAGAGCCGATTTCCAAGCAATTGTTCCGCCGATACTGAAGGCTAAAATGTCGATTGGATTCTTTTCTGTTTTCAAAAGATTAGCAACTGCTTTTTCTATTCCTCCATTAATAAACTGATTGTGAAGATTTTCTTCGACATAATTTGTTTTGTCAATTTCACCCAATTCACAGCAATCGTAATATTGAATTTCGAATTTATCTTTCAATAATTCAACATAATCAGAAACCCATTTTGATTTTTCTTTTCCCCACAAATCCGATAAAATGATTAATCTTGGTTTCATATAATTTTAAGATGACTAAAACCAAATTTAAAATTTTGATAAATTAAAAACAGATTTATTTTGTGGCAACTAACGAGTGTATTTCGGAGATGAGTAAAATATCTTATAATTATAAGTTAAATATTGTTTATTTTCTCACAAACAAAAAACAATGCACTATTTTTGGTAGACAATCAAAAAACAAAAATATGAAAAAAAATTTTTTATTAGTTGCCTTATTATTTTCAACCATATTAACTGCACAGACCGAGAAAGGTACTTTTGCAATTAGCGGAAAAACCGGATTAGGTTTCAATTCAACAACCGTAAAACAGGAAACATCAGGAAATTCTATCGATGGACCAAAAACAAGTTCCTTTAATATCTCCCCAAGCCTTGGTTATTTTATAATTAATAATTTATCGTTAGGTTTGGATTTCGATTATAACACCGTTACCACTAAACGAAAAGCTGTTTTTTTAGATTCAGGAGCTACTGGTGGATTCACGATAGTTGATGAAAAAATTACTCAAAATACACTTTCAATTATACCAACCGCAACCTATTTTTTTGCCAAAGGAAAAACGAGACCGTATATAAATGCAGGGATGGGTTTTGGCAACACTAAACAAAAATATAATTATTCTGGTTCATCAACAGATGCTGATATGTTTTCAAATTATAACACTAGCAACAATGGACTTATTTGGGGTGCTGGCGGTGGTCTTGCTTATTTTATTTCAAAAACAATTAGTTTTGATTTAGGCGTAGAATATTCAGAATTCACTTATAAAGAAAATGACGTAAAGATAAAAACTGGAGCATTTGGTGCTAATATAGGAATTTCCGTATTCCTAAAATAGAAAAATCCTGATGTGGCAAATTCACAATTCCATCTCTCCTAGAAACACAAAACCCACAGTTTGAACTGTGGGTTTTTGCTATAATTATAAACTTAATAAAGCGCCTGCTCCAAATCGGCAATAACGTCTTCTACGGTTTCGAGTCCTACTGACACACGTACCAATCCATCTGTAATACTCACTGCCAAACGTTCTTCAACAGTTAATTTACTGTGGGTTGTAGAGGCTGGATGTGTAACAATTGTTCTTGTGTCTCCCAAATTTGGCGACAACGAACACAATTTTATTTTATTCAAAAATGCTCTTCCTGCTTCAATTCCTCCTTTGATTTCAAAAGCAACAATATTACCACCTAATTTCATTTGCTTTTTAGCAATCTCGTATTGAGGATGTGATTTCAAGAATGGATATTTAACGGTATTTACGTTTGGATGGTTTTCTAAAAATTCAGCAACTTTCATTGCATTTTCGCAATGTCTATCTAAACGAATTGCCAAGGTCTCTAAACTTTTAGACAATACCCAGGCATTAAATGGAGACAATGAAGGACCTGTAAGTCGAGAAAACAAATAGATTTTTTGAATCAATTCAGCCTCACCAACTGTTATTCCGCCCAAAACTCTACCCTGACCGTCCATTAGTTTCGTAGCAGAATGCACTACCAAATGTGCTCCCCATTTTATCGGTTGTTGAATATATGGAGTAGCAAAACAGTTGTCGATAATCAGAATCAAATTATGTTTTTTGGCGATTGCTCCCAAGAGTTCCAAATCAATAATATCAACTGCAGGATTTGTTGGCGATTCAGCAAAAAGTATCTTCGTATTTGGCTTTATAAAACTTTCAATAGTTTCTGGTTTCGTAAGATCGAAATAAGATGTCTCAATTCCCCACTTTGGGAAAAAATTGATAAACAAGGAATGAGTTGCCCCAAAAACACTACTCGCAGAAACAATATGATCCCCTGATTGCAACAAAGCCGCAAAAGTAGAATAAACTGCCGCCATACCCGATGCAAATGCAAAACCAGCCTCAGCACCTTCCATTTTGCGAACTTTATCAATAAATTCGTTGGTATTTGGATTGCTGTATCGGCTGTAAATATTTCTATCTTTCTCTTCTGCAAAAGAGGCACGCATATCTTCAGCATCTTCAAATACGAAACTAGATGTTAAGTAAAGAGGCACTGAATGCTCTAAAAATTGTGTTCTTTCTAATTGATTACGGATGGCTTGAGTTTCAAAACCAAATTCTTGTTCGTTCATTTTAGTATGTTTATGATTGATAGTTTGTTGTTTATGGCTTTAGATTTTCGCTAATTCCACTCCGTTCAAAACTACTTTATAATGTATTGTTGCTGTTGGTTCCAATGTTTTAGAAACCGAACAGTATTTATCAAAAGACAACTGAGCTGCTTTGGCCGCTTTGTCTTCTTTGATGTTTCCTTCCAAAGTAAAAACCACATGAATATCTTTGAATGGTTTTGCTTCACCTACTTGAACACGTTCCCCTTCGACATCAGCTTTGAAAGAAGTAATTTCTTGGCGTTGTTTCTTTAGAATAGAAATCATATCAATTCCGCTGCATCCTGCAACACCCATTAATACTAATTCCATTGGGCTTGGTCCCTTATCGTCTCCGCCAAATTCCGGACGGCTATCTACATTTACTATGTGTCCTCTTTCATTTTTTAATTCAAAATGGAAGTTGTCGTTTACTCTGTTTAAGCTTACTTTCATTGTTGTTGTTTTTATGTCTTAAATCTAAAATCATTATCCTTTATCAGATAATCTCAAAATATCCCCAAAAACTCCTCTCGCCGTTACAGCCGATCCTGCTCCTGCTCCTTGAATCACGATAGGTCGGTCTCCATACGATTCTGTGTAAATTTCGAAGAATGAATCCGAACCTTTCAATCCACCCAAAGCGGTTTCTTTTGGCACCGAAACCAATTTCACTTCAAGATTTCCTTTATCGTTTTGCAAATCACCAGATAATTCTCCAATGTAACGCAATACGTGATTTGGCTCTTGATCTGCTTTAATTTTAGCATAAATCGGATCAAACTCTGACAATTTGTTTAAGAAATCAGAAACATCTCCTTCACGTAAATGCTCCGGAATTAAGTTCTGAATCGAAATCTCCTCGAACTCATTTTGTAAGTCCAATTCTCTAGCCAAAATCAATAATTTTCTACCCACGTCGTTTCCACAAAGGTCTTCTCTTGGATCTGGTTCGGTGTAACCGCTATCGATAGCTTCTTTTAATATTTCGCTGAATGGAGCGTCTTTAGCAGAGAAATTATTGAACAAATAACTCAATGTTCCTGAGAATACTCCTTTTATCTTAGTTATATTTTCACCCGAAAGGTGTAATAATTTTATAGTATCAATCAATGGTAAACCAGCACCAACATTAGTCTCATAAAGGTACGTTTTTTGATTGTCTTCTAATACTTGTCTCAATTGTTTGTAAAATGAGTAACTCAACGTATTGGCTACTTTATTGGACGAAATCAAATCAAAACTATTCTCTGCTAATTTTATATAATTTTCAACAAAAGAGGTACTTGCCGAATTGTCAATCGCAATCAAATTCTCCAAGTGATGCTCATTTGCAAAAGCAATAACGTCATCAATTGTATATGAAGTTCCGTTGGTTTGTATTTCATTTCTCCAGTTTGGCGAAACACCATCTTTATTCAAAAGCACACTTTTAGAATTGGCAATTGCAAAAACATTCAGTTTGATTCCTTTGCGTTTTTCGATCGCGCCAGCTGATTCTAAAATTTGATTAATCAACGTTCCTCCTACCAATCCGTGACCAAAAATCGCGATATTGATTTTTTTGGAAACCCCAAAAATCTCTCCGTGAATTACGTTTAAAGCTTTGTTCAACTCCGATTTTCTCACCACCAAACTCACGTTTTTTCCCGTAACCGTGTTGTTAAAAAGGATTGGAACAATTTTATTTTTGATTAAAGCTGTGTAAGGTTTGTGAAACGTACTCAAATCCTGCCCGATAATGGAAATTACCGAAACATTGTCTGTAACCGTAATTTTATTGACATCTTTCGAATAAAAATCATTTTCAAATTCTCGTTCGAGTTCAATCATCGCTCGAGTTGCTTTATCGGCATCGACCACAAGCCCAATTCCTCTTTCGGATGAACCTTGCGAAATGATGCTAACGCTAATTTCGTTGTCTCCCATCACTTTGAAAATACGTGCATCAACCCCCGTTTTTCCTAGTAATCCTCTTCCTTCCAGATTTACCAAAGCCACATTTTCCAAAACGGAAAGTGTTTTGATTCCTTCTTTGCCGGCATTTGAAGTAATTAATGTTCCTTGATTTTCGTGATTAAAAGTATTCAAAATACGAAGAGGAATATTTTTTTCCAACAAAGGAATAATAGTTTTCGCGTGTAAAATTGTCGCACCAAAATTGGCCAACTCATTTGCTTCGTTAAAAGTCAAATGATCTATTTTTTTAGCATCCAAAACCAAATCAGGGTTGGCAGTATAAATTCCGTCAACGTGAGTATAATTTTGAAGTTCCGTTGCATCAAGATAATTTGCAAGTAACGAAGCTGTGTAATTACTACCGTTTCTTCCTAAAGTCGTAGCTTCATTTTTACTATTGGAACCAATAAAACCAGTAACAACATTAACCGTCGTTCCATTATGCTCCTTAAAATAAGCCACCACATTTTTCTTCGAAAGCTGTTCAACCGGTTGCGCATCTCCGTAATTCGAATCGGTTTTTATCAATTCTCTCGTATCCGAAAAATTTGCTTTTATTCCGTTTTTAACTAAAATAGCCGTAAGCAATTTAGCCGAAATCAACTCTCCTTTAGACAGCACTTCATCCTTAATTTTCACACTGTAATCTCCAATCAGGCTAACTCCTTCAAAAAGTTTTTCCAGTTTATTGAACTCTTCAGACAAATCCACATCGTCATAAACGTCTTGTTGATAGCTTTTAAAATCCTCAAAAAGTGGTTTATAATCACCGCTTTTAGATGCCAAAGCCAATATCTCTTCCAATTCGTCCGTAGCATTTCCACGTGCCGAAACTACAACTGCAATCTGTTCGCCATTATTCACTTTCCCGGCAATAATTGCCACCACTTTATTGATTCCGTCTCCATTTGACAAAGACTTTCCTCCAAATTTTAATATTTTCATCTTGATATATTTTTCTAGCTTAAAAAACCCCCTTAAGCAAATTGTCTAATTGTTTATATTCAATCAAGAAAGCATCATGTCCGTGAATGGAATCAATCTCTTGAAACGTTATATTCCTTTTGTGCTTTTTCAATGTTTCGTATGTCTCTTTATTTTCATTTACCGTAAAAAACAAATCCGAATTGATTCCGATAATATGGATATCAGCTTCTATTTGAGCCGCTACAGAAAGAAAAGATTCCCTGTTTCTGGAAATATCTATTGTTTTCAACAATTGATTCATCAGCTTATACGCCGAAAGCTGAAAACGTTTCTGTAATTTCTTTCCGTGATGATTCAACCAACTTTCGATATTAAAAATGGCCAATTCCTCATTGGTAGTTCGATCAAATTTTGCTTTAAAAGACTCTGGTGTTCTATAGCATAACATCGCGTGAATACGCGCGTCTTCTATTGGCTTAGCCGAATTATTTAAAATTTGCTCCTGAAGGAAGCAATTAGCAATCAGCCAATCAGTCGATTTCCAGTCGGTTGCAATCGGAATTAAGTGTTTTGTTATTTGTGGTGATAATGCTGCAATTTCCCAAGCAATTCCACCACCTACAGAACCACCAATAATGGCAAACAATTGATTAATTTGAAGTGATTTTAGTCCTTCAATAAAAAGTCTGGCCACGTCTCTGGCCGTAAAATCCAAATAGTTTTCAATAATGGTATCATCAAAACCATTTCCCGGAACATTAAAAGCTAGTATAGTGTATTTATTGGTATCTATTGTTCTTTTTTCACCAATAAGTACATTCCACCATCCCTTTAAACCCACAACTTGCGAATTCCCAGTTAATGCGTGATTGACCAAAACAATAGGCGCTGTATGTAATGCTGGGCCAAAAAGATTATAACTCAAATTGATCGTAGCATAAAAAGCCCCACTTTCGGTAGTGAAATTCGGTATGGTAAGTGTTGTTGGTTTATTTTCCAATTTCAAATCTTTTTTGATTTTTTGATTTGTACCTGGAAATATTATGAAGAAAGCTAGAAAAACTAGTTGAATTCTTAGTGTTATCTTTCCACGTTGGGCGTGGTAGAATGCAGCACCTTCTTCGATAAATCGAAGGGTTGCTAAGGCTTCATCGGGTCTAATCCCTCTGCCTTTCTTTATAACATTTCAATACGTTTCTGAACTTAAAGGTGCAAATTAACTACAATTTTATGAAACAACCAAATTATTATTCAATTCATCTTTGAAATAATGATTGTTCATCAATTAAAAAATCGCCATGAAATGCACTAATTCTCACGAATCTCTTTCACTAAAAAAAAAGGATTTCGCGTTTTTATCCGTGCATTTCATGGCAAATAATTTTTACCTACACATTTCTTGAGGTACTCATCATATAAGTCTCAAATAAAAAGAGTTTCGTTTTCTTTAGAGTACATGTGAAACAATAAAGAACTTTTGCCTTTTCTAGCTTTCAAATCGAAGTTCTCATCCACATGAAACCTGGTGTGATCCAACTCTTTCGTTGGGTTAAATGGTTCTACTTTTATTGCTTTTAATATTCCTTTTTTTAGTAACTCTACTCTGCTTGTGATATATGTTATAGTTTTCATGATACTTTATTTTTGTAATTAATGTTTGCTTTGTGGCTTATATTTCAAATGTTTTACAACATTCTCTTTCTTTTTTATAGCACAACGAGTTTTGTTTCCTAAAAATCAATTGTGCGCTTTATATTTTGACCTGACAATATTGAATTTTCAATTGGCATTGAAATCTTACTCCTGTGACGAGATTCATACTGAATCGCTGGTACTTTTTGTTTTGCGCTTTTGAATTCATAATTTCTTTTTTTTTAATTGTTATTTAACCCAAATTCTACTCTCCTTTTATATTTTTTAAGTTTCAATCCTCTCAGGACTGAAAAACAAAAAACCCTTTTAGACACATATCCAAAAGGGTTTTTAAGTTATATAATAAACTTATACTTTTGGAATCAACGGACACAAACACACACCATGGCGTACTTGCGCATCATCATCTTCTTTGCCTTGCAAATAGTAACGTTAATCGTGTAGAGTTGGGGCATGCTTAATTATTGTTTTACTTATTCTTATTATTTTTTTAACCTTGAAATGACAAAAAAAACCTCCCAGTAGATTGGGAGGTTTTTTGCTATAAATTATTTAATTTAAAATAAAGCTATATACACCTCCCCTTGCAGGTTTTCACCTGAATGGCTTTTTTAGACATATTGCATAAATTAAATTTCATTTTTCCTCTTTTTTATTTCTGTTCAACAAATATCTAAACTTTTTTTCAATTATCCAAACACTAAACGCAAATTTAATGTTTTAGAAACAAATACTAAAAACCAAAAACAACTAATTATCAATGTTTTACAAAAATACATTTACAAAAATTTAACAAAATGTTATATTTTTTTAACAAATTTAAAAAGCATAACATTTATTCTATGCACTGACATATCTCTGTTCTTTGTGGAGGTTAAAAATAGGCTTCAAAATATCGGATAGTTGATTGAACTCTATCAGATAGGCATCGTGTCCGTGAATGGATTGAATTTGATGATAAAAAACATTTTGCTTCTTATTGGTCAACTCCCGATAGGTTTTACGCGTTTCTTCGGCAATAAACAAATAATCTGTATCAACGGTTATTAGATGAATATTGGCCTCAATAGCATTAGCTACTGTTAGAAAATCGGGTCTGTTTCTGGTAATATCAATTGTCTTGAGTAAATGATTCATCAGTTTATAAGCGGCCAATCGATACCTGCTTTTTAATTTGAAACCATGATCCAACAACCAATTTTCTATTTGCAAAACGGATAATTCGTCCAATTTACTTCTCTTAAATCTTTGATTTACGTATTCCGGTGTTCTATACAATAATGTGGCATGCAGGCGGGCATCCACAATCGGATCATCTGAATGATTTAGGATTTGGTCTTGAATTAAAACATTGGCAATAACCCAATCGGTAGCTTTCCAATCACTCGCTATCGGAATCAAATTATCAATTTTATCGGGTTGCAAAGCGGCCATTTCCCAAGCTATTGCACCTCCTAAACTTCCTCCAATTATTGCATAAACATTTTGAACTTTTAGAAAAAACAATCCTTCCCAAAAGATCCGTGCAATATCACGAATACTATAATCCCGGTAATTGTCTATCAAATTATCCACATTATCATCAAATCCATTTCCTGGAATATTAAAGGCGATAACCGTAAAATAATTGGTATCAACAGCACGCTTTGGTCCAACGATTCCGCTCCACCATCCTTTTTCACCAGTAACAGTAGAATTTCCCGTTAAAGAATGATTCACCACCACAACCGGCGCACTACCTAATGGTTTACCAAAAACTTGATAAAATAAAGGAAGGTAAGCCCTCTGTCTCCCTATTTCCAAATCAAAATTAAAGAGATCTATTTTTTCTAAATTTTCCATTTTGAATCTTTTTTAAGTTGTTTTTTTTTAAACTGCCTTAGACTATAATCAATAACTAAGGCAGTTTTACCTAACAAAAACTAACACTTTCTTATACCAATTGAGGCGTTTTTATGGTTTCAAAAACAGCTTTCAAATCTGCTTTTAAATCCTCAATATCTTCTAATCCAACTGAAAGTCGAATTAAATCTTTTGTTACTCCGGTTGCAATTTGCTCCTCATCGGACAACTGCTGATGTGTGGTGCTGGCAGGATGAATAATCAAAGATTTGGTATCTCCAATATTGGCCAATAAAGAAAACAATTTGGTATTATCCGCTACTTTTTTGGCGGCTTCAAAACCCGATTTTAGTCCAAAAGTAACCACACCACTTTGCCCTTTTTGCAAATATTTTTGCGCCAAAACATAATATTTACTAGATTTCAATCCCGGATAGTTCACCCAGGCAACTTCATCCTGAATTTCTAGCCATTGAGCTAATGCCAAAGCATTCTCACTATGTCTTCTGATACGAATTTCCAAAGTTTCTAAACCCTGTATGATTTGAAAAGCATTAAACGGACTCAAGGCTGCCCCAAAATCTCGCAACCCTTCAATACGTGCTTTTGCAATAAAGGCTGCGTTTCCTAATGCTTCGTGATAAACTAGCCCGTGATAACCAATAGAAGGTTCCGTAAATTCAGGGAATTTCCCATTGCTCCAATCAAATTTTCCTGCATCAATGATTACTCCTCCTAAGGAAGTCCCATTTCCAGAAATATATTTGGTCAAAGAGTGAATCACGATATCCGCACCATACTCAATTGGATTCAATAAATAAGGAGATGCGACAGTATTATCAACTATAAAAGGAACTTTAAAAGCTTTGGCTTCATCCGAAATTGCTTTTAAATTCAATACATCTAATTTTGGATTCCCTAAACTTTCCACAAAAAAAGCTCTGGTATTTTCTTTGGCGGCTTTGGTAAAATTTTCGGGATCTGTTGGGTCAACAAAAGTGGTTGTAATCCCTAACCTTGGCAGAGTCACTTTTAATAAATTATAAGTTCCTCCATATAAACTGTTGGAAGCCACGATATGATCACCTGCTTTTAGCAATACTAATAAAGCAGTCGAAATAGCCGATGCTCCTGAAGCGGTAACTACTGCTCCAATTCCTCCTTCCAGAGTTGCCAATCGTTGTTCCAGAATATCATTGGTTGGATTATTTAATCTGGTGTAAATGTATCCAGCTTCTGCAAGACCAAATAAATTGGCTGCATGGTCTGAACTATTAAATACATACGAAGAGGTTTGATAAATTGGAACAGCTCTGGTTCCACCATTTTTAGTTACGTCGTGTCCTGCGTGTAATGCGTTTGTTGCAAATTTTTGTGTGCTCATGATTTTAAGTTTTTAAATGTTATATTATTAGTTTTAATGATTTTGCTTTATATTTTGAAATAAATTCGGGAAATAAAAAAACCCTTTTGGATGATTTACCAAGAGGGTTTATAGTTTGACTACAACAAGGATTAAATCCTTCACTTTTGGCAATAGGGAATTGGGATGCACATACACATCATACAACATACCATCATTTTATTTCCTATTGAATTCATTTCTCTCTTTTATTTATAAAAAAACCATGTTGATCACAGCGGCTTTAATTATTGCGTTTTAAATCAATTAACATTTCAAACTCTAGAAGCTCTTCAGAACACAGAACACATATTACACATCTTCAGCTTCAGTTTATTCCTGTTTGATGGAGCAAATGTGCAAACTATTTTTTAAACCACCAAGCAAAAATCAATTTATTTTATAAACTCTATAGAAATAGTGTAGTTTGTTAAATTCCTCTTAATTAATTAAAAAAAACAAAAGAATAATTTGCAATTCAAAATGGTTTCATACATTTGCACCCGAATATAAGAGGAAAAATTTGAACTGATTGCAACCTCTTCATAATGAAACGAATTCATTATGGATGCTGAAAAATTTTCAGTAGAAAAAATGCTAAAGCAGAAACTCTCCTTTAGCCTTTCTAGCAATTGTTTTTCCTCGATTAATTTTAAAATTTATAATTATTATGGCTTATTTATTTACGTCAGAATCTGTAAGTGAGGGACACCCAGACAAAGTTGCAGATCAAATTTCAGATGCATTAATTGATAACTTTTTGGCATTTGATGCTGACTCAAAAGTAGCTTGTGAAACGTTGGTTACGACTGGTCAAGTAATTTTGGCTGGTGAAGTAAAGTCAAATACTTACCTTGATGTACAACAAATTGCTCGCGAAGTGATTCGTAAAATTGGTTATACAAAAAGCGAATATATGTTTGAAGCCAATTCTTGTGGTATTCTTTCGGCAATTCACGAACAATCTGCAGACATTAATCAAGGTGTTGACAGAGCAAGTAAAGAAGAGCAAGGAGCTGGAGACCAAGGAATGATGTTTGGTTATGCTACTAATGAAACTGAAAATTATATGCCATTGGCACTTGATTTATCTCATAAATTATTGCAGGAATTAGCTATTTTAAGACGTGAAAATAATGAAATCACTTATTTGCGCCCTGATGCAAAATCTCAAGTTACTTTAGAATATAGCGATGACAACAAGCCAACACGTATTGATGCTATTGTAATTTCTACACAACACGATGATTTTGACGAAGAAGAAGCTATGCTTGCTAAAATCAAAAAAGACATCATCGAAATATTGATTCCAAGAATCATCGCAAAAAACCCAACACACGCTCATTTATTCAATGATAAAATTCAATACCATATCAATCCTACAGGGAAATTCGTAATTGGAGGACCTCACGGAGATACTGGATTAACAGGAAGAAAAATCATTGTAGATACTTACGGTGGAAAAGGAGCTCACGGTGGTGGTGCTTTCTCCGGGAAAGATCCAAGTAAAGTAGATAGAAGTGCTGCTTACGCTACACGTCATATTGCAAAAAACCTTGTTGCAGCTGGTGTTGCTGATGAGATTTTGGTACAAGTTTCGTATGCAATTGGAGTAGCTAAACCAATGGGTATTTTTATAGATACTTACGGAACTTCAAAAGTAAATTTAACTAATGGAGAAATTGCTAAAAAAGTAGAAGCTATTTTTGATATGCGTCCTTACTTCATCGAGCAACGTTTAAAATTAAGAAACCCTATTTATAGCGAAACTGCCGCTTACGGTCATATGGGACGTACTCCAGAAACCGTTACAAAAAAGTTCTCTGCTCCAGGTGGATTAACTAAAACAGTTACTGTTGACTTATTTACTTGGGAAAAATTAGATTTCGTAGATCAAGTGAAAACTGCTTTTGGATTGTAAAAAATCTAAATTTTATATATAAAAAAAACCATTCGGAATTCGAATGGTTTTTTTATACCCAAAAACAAGGCGAATTTTTTAAATTAAAATTTAAATTAGGATGAATGATCTACCATTCATTTACTTTATTAGCATCCATTTTAATAAAGATAAACAATAAAATAGTGAATCCCCACAAACCGGAACCTCCATAAGAAAAGAAAGGCAATGGCACACCTATAGTCGGAAAAACGCCAACAACCATAGCAATGTTTACAAAAAAGTGTGTAAACAATATACCCGCAACACAATAACCATATACCCTGCTAAATTTGGTTTTTTGTCTTTCGGCTAGATAGATTATTCGAAGAAATAAACCTGCGAAAAGGCCAATAACTAATAAGGATCCAACAAACCCCCATTCTTCACCAACAGTAGTAAAAATATAATCGGTATGTTGCTCAGGTACAAAACCACCTTTGGTTTGTGTACCTTCAAGAAATCCTTTCCCAAACCAGCCGCCAGAACCAACAGCGATCTCAGATTGATTGGTATTATATCCAATACCCTTCATATCTACTTCTTTGCCTAACAATATATTAAAACGATCACGATGGTGTTGTTTGAAAATATTAGTAAAAACATAGTTTACAGATAAAACAAAACCGGATATTAATGCAAAAAGCATTCCACTCAAAACAACGTTTCGGTCTCCAATTCTAGATTTGTAATGTACTAAAACGATAACTAATAAAGCCATCAAAATAACCCATTGCGGTTCTAAAACCAGTGTCAACATAAAAAGTACTATGGTTATAAAACCAGTCCAAACATACCAAGACGGCAATCCCTCCCTAAACAAAACAATAATAAAGATACTGTAGATCATAGCACTCCCCGGATCGGGTTGTGGCAATATGAGCATGACCGGCAAAAAGACTATAGCCAATGCCTGTACTTGTCTATTAACATCTTTTAAATTTATCTGTGTGTCGCTTAAATATTTGGCCAATGCCAATGAAGTTGCCGCTTTTGCAAACTCGGAGGGCTGCAATGTAAAGCTCCCAATTGCATACCAACAACGCTGACCTGCAATTGTTTTACCGAAAGCAAACAAACCTACAAGGGACAGTAGAGAAATTACAAATATGATACTGGCATATTTTTCATAAAATTTGCCGTCAATATATAATAGAATAAAAATCAAAGGAACTGATAGAGCAATAAATATGGCTTGCTTTTCATATGTCCCATCCGTAGAAGACAATGAAGACGAGTATATATTTAACCAACCTAAAAATACAAGTACTGTATAGATAATGATACATACCCAATCAATATTGCTCGATAAACTTTGATTTTTCATTTAATATGAATAGATTATGTTTTGGCTTTGGTTGTGTCAATTTTTTTTGCTGCTGCTTTTGCTTTACTTTGTGTAATAGAATCCTTAATTCTTAATTCTTTTTTCACTTCTTCCGAAAGCCCACCCAATAATGCATAGCGGCTCTGCAAACTTATGTTTAATACTCTGGTTTCTAAATCAGTTCTTGTGATTTTTTTTCTCAAATATTTTTCAATCATCAAACTCGCGATTGGTCCTGCAATTGTGGCTCCATAACCTCCATTTTCAACTAAAACAGCTATGGCAATTTTCGGATTGTCTTTTGGAGCAAAAGCAACAAAAATAGAATGGTCTTTTAGTTGCACTCTTTTGCCGTCAATTTTGGCAAAATTTTCGGCAGTTCCTGTTTTTCCGCATATATCAATTCCTTCCACGCGCAATCCATAGGCAGTACCTCTATTGTACACATCAAATAATCCGCTAATCATGGGAGGGAAATATTTTTTGTCAATAGTAGTAACGTGTTTTGTTGTAAACTTGGTATCAATTTTCTCTCCTTTTATCTTTTTAATAATATGAGGAGTATAATAATATCCTTCATTAGCTACCGTTGCCATCATATTGGCCAATTGAATAGGTGTCATCAATACTTCCCCTTGACCGATGGCATTGGAAATAATTGTTTTTCCACTATAGCCCCAACCAGGGTACATTCTTTTATAAGTTTTGGAAGTAGGTATCTTTCCTTTTCTACCCGTTGGTAAATCATAACCCATAAATTGACCTAATCCAAAACTCTTAATATGATTGCTCCATACATCCACGGCATAAGGTGTCTTTTTGTATTTGCCAATAGTTCTCAAATACACATTCGAAAAATAAGCATTACAAGATTTATAAATCCCAACATGAAGATTCAAAACGCCGCCGCCGCAATGGCATTTTTGAAATCTACCTGGAGCATAATAAAAACCATGACTACAAACAAAAGTGGTTTCTTCATCCATAACTCCTTCTTGTAATCCAACCAGACCTGTCATAATTTTAAAGGGAGATCCAGGAGGATATTCAGCTAATAACCCTCTATCGTAAAGCGGTTTAGCAATAGAATCATGATATAATTTCGTGTAATTTTTAGATCGCTGTCTTCCTACCAAAATCCCAGGATCATAGGAAGGAGCAGTAACAAGCGCTAAAATCTCACCTGTTTTTGGCTCAATAGCAACAATTCCGCCTCGCTTATTGACCATTAATTGTTCTCCATACTTTTGAATCTCGGCATCAATAGTTAGGTTTATATCCTCTCCTTGAACAGCGATTGTATCAAATTTTCCCTCTTTATAGGAACCTATTTCACGATTGAATTTGTCCTTTTGAAAATATTTAACCCCTTTAACACCGCGAAGAATTTTTTCATAACTCTCCTCAACACCTTGCTTACCAATTAAGTCTCCACTTTTATAATAAGGATTTTTTTCAATTAACCCCTCATTTACTTCGACTATGGATCCAAAAACATTGGCCCCGAAATCAACTTCGTAATCACGTAAGGCACGTTTTTGAAAATAGAAACCTTCAAACTTTCTGATTTTTTCCTGAAAAGCGGCGAATTCATTTTTATTCAATTGAGCTAAAAACACTGAAGGTAATCTTGGACTGTAAACTTTGGCTTTTTCTATTTTTTTAATAAAATCTTCCTTTGTAATATTCAATAATTTACAAAACTCAAGCGTATCTGTTTTATTTAATTCCCTCGGAATCACCATGATATCATACGATGGCTGATTAGCCACTAACAACACCCCATTTCTATCATAAATATACCCTCTCTCTGGATAATCATATTTGATTTTAATTGCATTATTTTCAGATTTTAGCTTAAAAGAATCATCAATAATTTGTAAGTAAAAAACACGTATGATTAACAAAGATGCACCAATAATAATTAAAGCTGGTAACAAGACTTTTCTCATCGTTTATTTGGCTTTATTAGGTAAATAAGAATAATACAGATTAAAATAGTAAATAGTGTGCTTAAAAAAGTTCTTAGCAGAACGTCTAAGATGAAAGAAATTTGAAAAGATTCTAATAGAAACAAAGCAACATGATGTGTTGTTACTGCCAATAAAATAAACGTAAATCGTTCTGGAGTTAGAACATCATTTAGTTTGATTGTTTGATATTCATAACTGAGCCCAAATGAAAATTTAAAAAAATAAGGTCTTAAATATGCCAAAAGAACGCATGCAGTTGCATGAACACCTCCTGAATTAGAAAATAAATCCATAATCAACCCTAGAAAAAAACTAGCTATAAGCAGATTGGCTTTGTTCCCGTTTACAGGGTAAAGAATAATAAAAAGTATATAAGGGAATGCACTTACATAACCTCCGAAATTCATATTATTAAAAACTAGAATTTGTAAAGCTAATAAGAGCACAAAACGAAAAATATTCACTAATAACGTGCTATTCATCTTTTTTTCTTTGATTTTCTAAATTTTTAATTTCTTCGCTATTTTCAGATTTTATGATATAAACATGACCTAAATTGGTCATATCATTAAATAATTTCACATCAATTTTATAATAATGGGTTTTATCACCTGGAATCCATACTTTCTCAATTGTTCCAATTCCAATGTTTTCAGGAAATATAACCGATTGCCCACCTGTAACGATAGTATCCCCTTTTCGAATACTTGCTAATCTTGGCACATCTATCAATTGAACAAACCCTGCGTTTTTTCCATCCCAAGTCAGGGTTCCAAAATGATCTGAATGTTTAATCTTGGCGTTAATTTTGGATTCAATATTCAAGATACTAATTACAGTTGAGTAATTTGCTGATACATCATCGATAATACCTACAATTCCCAGACTATTAATAACTCCCATATCTGGCTGAACACCTGATTTTGAGCCAGAATTCAAAGTTAAAAAATTCTCGTAAACATTAAATGAGTTATGAATCACTTTGGAAACAACTATATCTTTAGGAAGAACACCTTTTATGCTGTCTAAATTAGGAATCTTGGCAGAATCTTGAGTTTTAAACAACAAACTTTTTAAATTAGCGTTTTCTCGTGCAAGTTCATCATTTTGTTCTTTTAAGTGTAGGTATTCTTCCACAGAATTTATTCTCTCATAAACACCACCACTCAGAAAATTAGCTGAACTGATAATTTTACTTCTATGAAAAGAATGAGACTGTATGGTAAGGGATAACGAAATACCCAAAAGCAGCAAAAACAGCAATCGATTACTGTTTTTTATAATAAATGAAAATATTTGCTGCATTGTATAAAATTAAAAATTTAAAAAATGAAATTTAAAAAAATCCAAATTCCAAATCATGTATTATTTCAATTGGAATTTGGGATTTCTTTTTATTATTTTATAAGGATATTTTTAAACTTTGTAATATTTTTAAGAGCCATTCCAGTTCCTCTTACTACTGCTCTCAATGGATCTTCGGCAATATAAACCGGCAAATCTGTTTTTTGGGAGATTCTTTTGTCAAGCCCTCTCAACATAGATCCACCACCTGCAAGATAGATACCCGTATTATAAATATCGGCTGCTAACTCTGGAGGAGTTTGTGATAATGTTTCCATAACCGCATCTTCAATTCGTTGAATCGATTTGTCTAAAGCTTTTGCAATTTCTCTATAAGAAACCTCAACCTGTTTTGGTTTACCCGTCAACAAATCTCTTCCTTGAACTGACATATCTTCAGGAGGAGTTTCTAAATCTTCAATAGCTGCACCAATTTGAATTTTTATTTTTTCAGCAGTACTTTCTCCAACAAATAAGTTGTGTTGTGTACGCATATAGTAAACAATATCATTGGTAAAAACATCACCTGCAATTTTTACAGATTTGTCACAAACAATTCCGCCTAATGCAATAACTGCAATTTCGGTTGTTCCACCACCTATGTCAACAATCATATTCCCTTTTGGCTGCATGATATCAATTCCGATACCAATTGCTGCTGCCATAGGCTCATGTATCAAATAAACTTCCTTACCGTTTACCCTTTCGCATGACTCTTTAACCGCTCTCATCTCCACTTCAGTAATTCCGGAAGGAATACATACCACCATTCTCAAAGCTGGGGTAAACATCTTTTTTTTCAATGCCGGTATGCTTTTGATAAACATACTGATCATTTTTTCGGAAGCATCGAAATCAGCAATTACACCATCTTTCAAAGGTCGAATCGTTTTGATATTTTCATGCGTCTTTCCTTGCATCATATTGGCTTCTTTACCAACTGCAATAATTTTGCCTGATATTCTATCACGCGCAACTATAGACGGGCTGTCAATTACGACTTTGTCATTGTGAATGATTAAAGTGTTTGCTGTACCAAGGTCAATTGCAATATCCTCGGTCATGAAATCAAAAAATCCCATATGCTTTTTAGGGGTTAAAAAGTTATAAATAAATTACGCACAAAGTTAAACAAATTAATGTTTAAAATGACGTGTTCCTGTAAATACCATCGCAAGATTATTTTCATTGCAATAATTAATGCTCAATTCGTCTTTAATTGATCCTCCTGGTTGAATCACGGCTGTTATTCCAGCTTTCTTTGCAATTTCAACACAATCTGGAAAAGGGAAAAAAGCATCACTTGCCATTGAAGCACCTTCCAAACTAAATCCAAAAACTTTTGCTTTTTCAATAGCTTGTAATAATGCATCTACTCTAGATGTTTGTCCTGTTCCAGAAGAAATCAAAGTTCCGTTTTTGGCAAAAACAATTGTATTTGATTTAGTATTCTTACACACTTTAGAGGCGAAAATCAAATCTTCAATTTCTTGCGCTGTTGGTGCTGTTGTTGTAACGGTTTTTAAATCAGCTTTAGTATCAGTAATGTTATTTCTTTCTTGAATCAACAACCCATTCAAACACGTTCTTACCTGTTTTTGAGGCAATTCGACATCATTTTGAATTAATATAATTCTGTTTTTCTTTTCCTGTAAAATAGCAATTGCTTCGGCATCATAAGATGGAGCGATAACTACCTCACAAAACAACTTGTTAATTTCATTGGCAGTAGCCACATCAATTGTTGTATTAGCAATCAAAACACCTCCAAAAGCAGAAGTAGGATCACAAGCCAAAGCCACATTGTAAGCCTCAGAAATAGTTTCTCTTGTAGCCAATCCACAAGCGTTGTTGTGTTTTAAAATTGCAAATGTTGGTCCGTCAGTTTTGAATTCGTGAATTAAATTCACAGCTGCATCAACATCTAATAAATTGTTATATGATAATTCTTTACCGTGAACTTTGGTAAACATAGCGTCGAAATCTCCGAAGAAAAATCCTTTCTGGTGTGGATTTTCACCATATCGCAATACTTGTCCGTTTTCTATACTTGCTTTATAGATTGTCTCGTCAGTATTGAAATAATTAAAAATAGCTCCATCATAATGAGACGAAACATGAAAAGCTTTGGTTGCCAATAATTTTCTGTCTGCCAATGTTGTAGCTCCATTTTGAGTAGTAATCATATCCAAAAACATGCTGTATTGATCCATTGACGAAACGATTACAGTGTCATTAAAGTTTTTTGCGGCAGCACGAATCAATGAAATACCACCAATATCAATTTTTTCGATAATATCTTCTTCGCTTGCTCCTGAAGCAACTGTTTTTTCAAATGGGTATAAATCAACAATTACCAAATCAATTTGTGGAATGTTATATTCCTGCATTTGTTGTACATCACTTTCATTGTCTTGACGGTTTAGAATTCCTCCAAAAACCTTTGGATGCAATGTTTTTACACGTCCTCCTAAAATAGAAGGATAAGAAGTAACATCTTCAACAGGGATTACAGGTATTCCTAAATTTTTAATGAATTCCTCGGTTCCTCCTGTAGAATAAAAAACCACATTTTGCTCATGCAATTTTCTTACAATTGGTTCAAGACCTTCTTTTGAAAAGACCGAAATTAATGCTGATTGGATTGTTTTTGTTGTGTTCATTGAGTAGTTATAATTTTAAAGTGCAAAAATAGTTTTTTTTAAGAATATAATTCAATAAAAAAATGTAACAATCTCTTAAAATAACACACCTATTGTTTAATGTATTAATTTTAGGTTTTCGAATTAATAATATAAATTTTTACAGTAACACAAATTTTAAAGAGATGCTAGTTTACCTACGATTATTAAAAGAGAGTTTTGGTTTTGCCATGAATGCTTTACGCAGTAATAAATTAAGAACATTACTTTCTTTATTGGGGGTTACTATTGGTATATTCTCAATTATAGCAGTACTTGCTGCTGTAGATTCTTTAGACAGAAAAATTTCAAAAGAATTAAGCAGTCTCGATAAAAACACTATTTATTTATTGAAATTTTCATTTGGCCCTTCAGATATCCCACAATGGAAAAGAGAACAATTCCCCAATGTAAAATACACTGAGTATGTTTACCTAAAAAACACAATGACCCATACGGAACAATTGGGATACCAAATATTCACCAAAAGTGAAAACATAAAATACGAAGCCAACACAGTAAGTGATGTAAACATTGTTCCTGTTTCCCATGAGTTTATTGATATCCAGGGGTTAGAATTTGAAAAAGGAAGATATTACAATGAATCAGAGGCCAACTCAGGATCTCCAGTAATTGTAATTGGAAACGATATCGCAAAATCTCTTTTTGAAGACTCAGAACCATTAGGAAAAAATGTTCGATTGTATGGACAAAAATTCACGGTAATAGGTGTTTTAAAAAAGGAAGGCTCTTCATTTGGTGACAGTAATGATAATGCAGCTTTTATTCCAGTAAATTTTGTTCGCAGATTGTATGGTGACAACAATCCAAACTTAACAAACGTAATCATATTCAAGCCCGAAAAAGGTGTTGATATGGAAGAATATAAAAGTGAAATCTCCCAAAAACTTAGAAATTTCAGAGGCTTGAAAGCTGGAGAAATCGATAATTTTTTCATTAACGTTTTTGGAGGTTTTCTAGAATTAATCGACAACATTATCGGCCAAATGAATATGGTAGGATGGATTATCAGTGGCTTTTCATTATTGGTAGGAGGATTCGGTATTGCCAATATTATGTTTGTATCCGTAAAAGAAAGAACCAACCTCATCGGAATCCAAAAATCATTGGGCGCCAAGAATCGTTTTATATTATTTCAATTTTTATTCGAAGCTATAATACTTTCTGTACTAGGAGGGATAATTGGATTATTTATGGTTTGGATAATCGCTATGATTCTGACCAATGCGTTAGAATTTGAATTTGTATTAGGACTTGGGAATATTATTTTAGGAACAGGTTTAGCGGCTCTAATTGGTCTGATTTCTGGAATTCTTCCAGCCATTAGCGCCTCCAAATTAGATCCTGTGGAAGCCATCAGAACCGGAATGTAGTCTGTTATGTTTTTGTTATTTAATTGTAAATTTTGAAGACTAGAAATAATTAGGTATTTTTGGTAAGCAGATCTATTTAATAAAAAAAAACAAATAAATGAGCTTTATCCTAAAACCTGTTGATACTGTTGAGTCTATTAGTAGAGAAGATTTTAAAAAAAACTATTTAGATAAAAGAAAGCCATTAATTATAAAAGGTTTAACCAAGGATTGGCCTGCAAGAGAAAAATGGTCAACCGATTATTTCAAGGAAATCGCGGGAGATATTGAAGTAAAACTAGTAGATAATTCCAAAGCTGATCCAACCAAAGTAATTAACGCCTCTATTGCCAGTATGAAATTTGGTGAATATTTGGATTTAATAAAAAGAGAACCTACTGAGTTGCGTATTTTTTTCTTAAACCTTTTCAAACACAAACCCGACTTACTTAATGATGTAAAAGTTCCCAAAGAATTGATGGGCGGATTTATCGAAAGCATGCCAGCAATGTTTTTTGGAGGGTCCAAGGCGATCACATTTTTACATTATGACATCGACTTACCTCATCTTTTCCACACTCATTTTGGAGGAAGAAAACACATCATATTATTTGACAATAAATGGAAAAAAAGACTCTATTGCATCCCGAACACCACTTATGCTTTAGAAGATTATGATGTTGCCAATCCAGATTTTGAAAAATTTCCTGCATTAAAAGGAGTAGAAGGGTATGAAGTTTTCCTAGAACACGGAGATACCTTATTTATGCCAACTGGAATGTGGCACTGGATGCGCTACATTGACGGTTCATTCTCCCTAACACTTCGTGCATGGGACAAATCCATAACCAGAAAAATGGCCAGCGTTTGGAGTTTATTCATGCATGGTGCTGTAGACAGTGCCATAAAAGTAACCTTCAAAGGCCGTTATGCAAAATGGAGAGAAAAACTAGTGTTTAAAATAGCCGAAAAAGAACTAAAAAGAGGCAGACCTAAAAATTAGTTATAAAAAAAGCTCATTTAAGCAAAATTACACAACCTTATAAAGAACGTTTTTTAACTTATATTTCCTTTTAATACAAATTGACAAACTACTTTCATTTATAACTTATAGGCTTATATGTTTAAAATAAAAAGCTGTTTATAATTTAGAATATAGCGTTATAAAATAAAAAAATCCCGATTGCTCGGGATTTTCATTTATCTAATATCATTGTTTTGAATCAAATCGATGTATAAGTTAATCTTATCCTTCAATTCTTTTCTAGGCGTAATAAAATCCAAGAAACCATGTTCGAGTAAGAACTCGGCAGTTTGAAATCCTTCCGGCAAATCTTTACCTGTTGTATCTCTTACCACACGTGGACCAGCAAAACCGATCAAGGCTCCTGGCTCAGAAATATTGATATCTCCCAACATTGCATAAGAAGCAGTTGTTCCTCCAGTAGTCGGATCTGTACAAAGTGAAATATAAGGTAATTTAGCTTCGGCTAGTTGAGCCAATTTCACTGATGTTTTTGCCAATTGCATTAAAGAATAAGCAGCTTCCATCATTCTGGCACCACCAGATTTGGATATCATTACAAAAGGCAATCTATTCTTGATCGCATGATCAATTCCTCTTGCAATTTTTTCTCCAACAACCGCTCCCATAGATCCACCGATAAAGGCAAAATCCATACAGCAAATTACAACTTCTTTCCCTTTGGATTTTCCAACTCCAGTACGAACCGCATCTTTAAGCTGGGTTTTGTCCATAACTTCTTTTAAGCGATCTGCATATTTTTTGGTGTCAACAAAATTCAGAGGATCTTTAGAAGTCATGTTTTTGTCTAATTCAACAAACTCATTATTGTCGAACAAAATATCAAAATAAGCTTCACTCCCAATTCTAACATGGAAACCATCTTCGGGACTTACAAATAAATTACGAGCCAATTCTTCAGCATCAATAATTTTTCCTGTAGGTGATTTGTACCAAAGTCCTTTTGGGATGTCCATTTTGTCTTCGGTAGCCGTAGTGATTCCTTTTTCTTTTCTTTTAAACCAAGCCATTTATATAGTATTCAGTGTTCAGTAATCAAGTATTCAGTGTTAGCAATCAGCTTTAGTGTTCAATTATCAGTGTTTGAAAACTGGACACTAAAACTGAAAACTGATCACTTTTTATAGTGTATTCACATTGTTTAAGTCAGCAAATGCTTGCTCCAGTCTTGAGATGAAAGTTACTTCACCTTCACGCAACCATTTTCTTGGATCATAGTATTTTTTGTTTGGAGCATCATCCCCTGTTGGGTTACCAATTTGAGTTTTAAGATACTCAATATTGTTCACCATAAAGTCACGAATACCTTCAGTAAATGCAAATTGTAAGTCAGTATCAATATTCATTTTTACAACTCCGTAGCTAATTCCCTCTCTGATTTCTTCCAATGTAGAACCTGATCCACCGTGGAAAACAAAATCAACAGGATTGTGTCCAGTTTTGAATTTTTCCTGAACGTAATCTTGAGAATTTTTTAAGATTTTTGGAGTCAATTTTACGTTTCCTGGTTTGTAAACACCGTGTACGTTTCCAAAAGAAGCAGCAATTGTGAATCTTGGGCTAACTTTTGATAATTCTTCGTAAGCATAAGACACTTCAGAAGGCTGAGTGTATAATTTTGAGCTATCTACATCAGAGTTGTCAACACCGTCTTCTTCTCCACCAGTGATTCCAAGTTCGATTTCCAGAGTCATCCCCATTTTGCTCATTCTCTCTAAATAACCTTTACAGATTTCGATGTTCTCTTCAATTGGTTCTTCAGACAAATCAATCATGTGAGAAGAAAACAAAGGCTTTCCAGTTGCTGCAAAATGCTCTTCTGATGCATCCAACAATCCGTCAATCCATGGTAATAATTTTTTAGCACAGTGGTCAGTGTGCAAAATAACTGTTGCACCGTAAGCTTCTGCTAATGTATGAATGTGTTTTGCTCCAGCAATACCACCTGCGATAGCGGCTTTTTCTCCAGCATTTGAAAGTCCTTTTCCTGCATTAAATTGTGCTCCACCATTTGAAAATTGGATAATAACTGGTGCGTTAAGCTTTGCAGCAGTTTCCAGTACTCCATTAATAGTATCAGATCCAATAACATTTACAGCAGGAAGTGCAAATCCTTTTTCTTTTGCATAGTTGAAAATCTCTTGTACTTGATCGCCTGTAGCCACTCCGGGTTTAATATTGTGTGCCATTGTAATTTTCTTTTAATTGTTTTTTTTAGTTTTTAGATTATAATTTGCAAAAATAAGAATTAATTAGCACTTAGAAAGGGTAATTGATACCAAAATTAAACACCGAATTCGCAAAATTATATTGAGTGAACCATCTTTCGTTAATTTCTAAAGCAGGATTGTATGTTTTGAATCCCATATCGACTCTAACTGCAAAAAAACCTAAATCATATCGTATACCAAATCCTGTTCCTAAAGCTATTTCTTTTAAATCTTCTATCGAGTCAAATTTTGCAGGTTCATAGGTTACAGCATCAAAAACATTCCAAATATTGCCGGCATCTGCAAAAAGAGCTCCATTCCATTTTCCCGCAATTAGAAATCGGTATTCCCCACTGATTGCTATTTTCATATTGGCTTCGTTAAAGTCACTAGAGAAAGTACTACTACCAGGCCCCAAATCATACGGTTGCCAAGCTCTGTTATCATTAGCTCCACCAGCATAATAACTCTTTGTAAATGGAATAGAATTAGAATTACCGTACGGAATAGCAATGCCAAAGAAAGCTCTCATCGCAAATACATTGGCCTTATTGACATTCCAATGTTTAATAAAATCAAATTCCGTTTTTATATATTCAGAATATTCCAAATTAAAAATTTCATAATTCCCATTTTCATTTTTAGGAGTGTTGCTTACATTTGAAATCAAAGACAGTATTGTTCCCGCAGATTCTATCTTGGTTCTAAAAGAATAAAAGGTATTATCTTGTAAATCTTTTTTACTTGTTTTGGTAAAATTAAAATTGGTTGCCAAAATAAAATCATTATCTGTAAGCCTTATTCTTTGCTGCTCAATATTACTTACATCTTGAAATTCTTGATCATCTGGCCTCAAAGCGGTTTGCAGCGTTAAAACGTCTTTTGTAAAACCAGTAGTTCCACTTTCGATAATCAAATTATTGTTTGTGTCTACATTGAGAGGATCGGTATTGTATATTTTTCCAATATCATTTAAAGCATCATAGGAACTATCATAGACGTTAAAATAATTCTCGGGATTCAGATTACGGACAAACTGAAAATTCAACAAATCAAACCTAGTTGTGGTGTTTTTTTTAGGTGTCCAATTATATGAAAAGGATCCTGTGAAATTTTCTTTATCCAATCCAATATTGGTTTGCTTGGAAAGACCTAAACTAAACACTGTGGAAGGAATCATACTTTTCGGAATTATTTTTTCTGTTTTAAAAGGAAATAGAATCCGAGGAAAATTTAGTTTGGCATCCACCCCATATTCTGATACATTAAAAAAACTATCATTTGAATCTGCAATATCATTTGAAGCACCAATATTTCCTCTGGCAGAAAGCTCAAGAGTCTCAGCCCCATTAAAAACATTTCTAACTGTTTCTGTTATACTACCCGTAATTCCAAAGTCTTCAATATTCGAATGAGTAACATCCAAAGTATATCCGAAACTGTATTTTTTTCGAGGCGTTAAATAAATTTTAGCAATCAAAGACTGCCCTAATGTATCTCTCTTATCAACCACATATTGTATAGTTGGATAATTGAATATCCTTAAATTATTCAAATACCGAGTAGTTAAAACCGTTTTATCATCATTAAAGAAGCTTCCTTTGGAAAGAAAAACAGCATCTGTTATAGCGTGAGGACTATACTTGATTTTTTCAAATCCATACAGATTTATGTTATTATGCGTCACACTGTCTTTAATTGCCAAATTTTGTCTTTCCGGCTTATAATCGGTATAGATTTTAATTTCGCTGATTTTGTATAGCTTAAACGGCTCTGTCTTGGTCGAATCATTCTCCTGATAGGAATAATTTCCAACGTTTAATACTACACTAGCCTTGTCTTTTTTATTTATCGTATCAATATCAAAAGTGACGTAATTAGCCTGAAAACGGTAGGCTCCATGATTTCTGAAAAGAGTCGTTATTCGATTTTTTTCATTTTCAAAATCTTCAGTTTTATACTGTTTTCCTGGGACAATAAGCGATTTAGAAGTTTTATAAATAGAATCCAAAACAGGAGTTTGAATTGCCGTTCTTAAAGAATCAATAATATAGGGATTCCCTGTTGTTAAATAATATTTTAATTGAGCATTTTTGGGAGCCAAAGAGTCTCGCTTATAAGTTGCTTCTACATCAAAATAACCATTTTTGAAATAATAATTTTTAAGTCGTGCCAGTGATTTTTTAGCCTTTATGGTATCCAAAATCACGGGGGCTTCCCCAGTTTCTTTTAAAAAATTATGAATCCCAAGATACCAAAAAGATTTACGGAGTCCTTCAATTTGTTTAGCCGAAAGCCATCTTACTTCCCTATCGTATTTCTTTTTATTGTTTAAATACTTTAAATTAAATGTAGAATCAGGGTTTGGGTTGGCCAAATTATACAAATTCAACAAAAAACGATACCCAACTATAGGCACTTTACTATTTGGCTGCTGATATAATTGATCATAAATAGATTGATTTCTCAGTATTTTTCCGTTTTCAAAAATTTCATTTTTGACAAGAAGTTGTTTTCTGGCTGGAACCCTCTTTTCCGAATTACAAGCATATAAAAAAATACTAATTAGGATAAATAATGATACTTTTGCACCATTCATTTTTTTCTTCAAAAGTATGGATTGCCCAAGATACCCAGCAAACCGCTTTTTTGTTTTAAAGGAAGAAAAAAATTTATTCATGAGGGGACTCGTATTATAGAATATTTAATTCAAAAGTACATTTTTTTATGCTTAGTAAAAATCAAATAAAGCTTATATCTAGTTTGCAACAAAAAAAACATCGTTTTGCAAATCGATTGTTTTTTGCCGAGGGTGTAAAAGTAATTCAAGAATTAGTAAAATCAAATTTTGAATTGGAACATCTTTACACAACCAATGATGACTTTCACGACGTAACGCCTGATAAAAGAAGCATTATTTCGGAAAATGAATTAAATAAAATTAGTGCTTTATCCACCCCAAATACTTGTTTGGCGGTATTCAAAATCCCTTCAGAAAGTAAAATAATTGAGTCTGGACTAATTCTTGCCCTTGACTCTATCCGTGATCCCGGTAATTTGGGCACAATCCTCAGACTTTGTGACTGGTTTGGAATCCAGCAACTGATTTGTTCAAAAGGGACTGTTGACATTTACAATCCTAAAGTCGTTCAGGCCACAATGGGTTCAATTGCCAGAGTAAATGTCAATTATATAGACCTCGATACCTTTATAGCAAAAACAAAATTACCTGTTTTTGGGACATTCATGGACAGTGAAAACATTTACAAAACAACTTTGCCTCAAGAAGGCATTATTGTTATGGGAAATGAAGCTAATGGAATTTCTCAAAACATAGAAAAATTGGTTACCAAAAGACTTACCATTCCACGTTTTGGAAATCTTCAAATCACTGAAAGTCTCAATGTGGCTACCGCTACTGCCATTATCCTAAGCGAATTCAGAAGGCAAAACTAAACCTTACTTTTCTCTAATGAAAGGTAAAGTTAATCAAAAAGCCTCTCGATTTCATAGCCTCAATGTTACTTGTCCATGGGCTGTTAGGATCTTTGTCACGTATCAATTCATCAGAGAATCCAAATTGTCCACGAATCGATGGAGAAAATATAAAGTATTCCGAGAAAATATCAATTCCAAAACCTAGCTCATAGTTGGTTGTCCAAGTTTTTACTCTAAACCGTTCTTCCAGATTGTCATCTAATGATTTTGCATTACTAGACAAATTTAAATTTGCAGAAACTCCTCCCAATAAATAAGGACGGACATTCCCTGTTCGAAGGGAAGAAAATTTCAACAATAATGGAAAATTGAGATAAGTGCTATTTACATCCCTAACAGCATCGCTTGGGCTATCAAAACCAACTGTTGGAGGATAACGCAGCGTTCTGTTGGCATAATAAAGTCCTGGCTCAAAACGCAAATCCAAATATTCCATCAATCTTAAATTGGTCACTAATCCAACATTAAACCCCATATTCGAGTCCGTTTGAATATCTGATGAATACCTAGGGTCGGTTTCCATTTCTTTGTAATCAATTTTAAAATCATAAGAGTTAAATCCTAAAAAAAAACCAAAATAGATTTTTTTCTTTTGCCAATTTTCTAGATTTAT
The DNA here is from genome assembly GCF_002001005.1 of Flavobacterium sp. A45. Taxonomy (GTDB): domain Bacteria; phylum Bacteroidota; class Bacteroidia; order Flavobacteriales; family Flavobacteriaceae; genus Flavobacterium. The sequence goes on along the minus strand of NZ_MUNX01000080.1, from coordinate 42,287 downwards.
AATGGGATCCTTACTGAAAATACTCTTTGAATTTTGTGCACTCCCTTTTATAGCAATAGTCAATAGAATTAATACAATTATTTTTTTCATAGGGGCTAATATTTGTTTTTAAAGGAGTATAATGTCGCCATTCTTCTTTCCTTCTTTGCAATATGGAATCATGGCGATTTCATATTTCCGTTCAATATTCTCAGTATTATTTTTTAGAAGCCGAGTAAATAGTTGCAACTCCAAACGTTTGCGGCATTGCTTCCACATTTATAAACCCCGTTTTTCTTAAAATATTGTTTAATGCTTCCCCATAAGGAAAGGAAGCGGCAGATTCGGACAGATAGCCATACGCAACATTATCTTTTGAAAATAGTTTACCTATCAATGGTAAAATATTTTTGGAATAAAAATTATACCCTTGTTTATAAGGTGTTTTCTCAGGTACTGAAGTTTCCAAAATAACAAAAATCCCACCTGGCTTTAACACTCTTAAAATTTCAGCCAACCCTTTTTCGAGGTGTTCAAAATTCCGAACTCCGAATGCCACTGTTATGGCATCAAAAAAATGATCTTCAAAAGGCATATTCTCAGAATCTCCCAAGACCATTTCTATAGTTTGGGACAATTTTTTTTCTTCAATTTTTTTCACTCCTATCTCCAACATACCGGCAGAAATATCCAATCCGACAATTTTTTTTGCTCGAGTTTGTGCCATCAAGATAGCAAGATCCCCTGTTCCTGTTGCAATATCCAATATTTTTTCAGGATTGGTCTTGGCAACCAATTGCAATACTTTTTTCCTCCATTTAACATCGATACCAAACGATATAACTCGATTAAGGCTGTCATAGTTCCCCGAAATGGTATCAAACATTTTGGCAACTTGATCTTTTTTACTAAGCGAAGAGTCTTTATAGGGTGTGATTTCTTTTGGCATTTTTTTAATTTGTACAAATATAAACAAACTGTATAAACTATAAATGGGTTTTTTATTTTGGTTAAAATTTTATTTGGAGATTCATTTTTGTGCCAAATATCAGATTTAAAATAAAAATGAAAATAATTGAAATATCACCAAAAGTGGGTATTGTGGAAACTGTTTTTATTGTTGATGTTTGTACTTTAAAATTTAAATATTTTTTTTAAATGGTTAGACGGGAATTAATGACCCAAATCAAGTGGATGCTTCTTGCGCTATTTATCTCATTTGTTCTTGTATTATTTTTTGAAGGTACCGTCAGTAATGGCAGTATTATTTTAAAAGCGCAAAATACGTTCTTAGGATTAAATTTGTTTTTGGAAATTTTAATTTTCTTTGCCTTTAGTACCTTTGTGGTATTTGGTACTAAAGGCTTTTTTGAGTTGTACTCTCAAAGATTATCAAATTATATTGTCTTCGTATCGGGGGTAATATTGATATTTGTGATTTGTATATTATGTTATCAAATCTTAGTACAAGAATGAGTCATCCCGCTAATCATTAAAAAAAGCATCCTAAATATTTAGGATGCTTTTTTGATTTTAGGAAATATTATCTCAGAAACATAACAACAAAATTTTACACCTTGACAAACGTTTGGTAGGTATATGCGAATTGATGTTTCTCATCTGTTGGATTAAATTCTGTTTGAATTTCTTTCCAATCTTCGGAATTGATTTCCGGAAAAAAAGCATCCGCATCAAAGCTATGATGCACTCTTGTGATTTCAAGTTGATCTGCAAATGGGAGTCCCAAATTATATATTTCTCCTCCTCCTATAATAAATGAAGTTTCGTTTTCTGGGCAAATTGCAATTGCTTTTTCAATACTATCCACCACAATACAACCTTCCGGATTATAGTTTTTATTTCGCGTGATAACAACATGCGTCCTATTAGGGAGTGGCTTTGGAAAACTCTCAAACGTCTTTCTTCCCATTATTATATGATGCCCTGTAGTCAAGGATTTAAATCTTTTGAAATCATTGGGTAGATGCCAAACTAGCTCGTTATTTTTCCCAAGGGCATTATTTTCTGCCACAGCAGCAATCATAATAATCATACGTATTGGTCTTATTAAGAATTATTTTCTTCAATTTTTGATTTCAATTGCTCTATTTTCTTTTGCTGTAAAGCTACTAGTCGGTCAATTTGATCTCTCTCCCAATTTTTATTCATGAAGCGATCTGTTATAAAAACTTTTATAAAATGCAAAACAAAAAAGAACAACCACAAAGTAATCCCCCAAATACACCAATGTATATTTAATCCCGTTTCAAAAAAATAAGCTATTGCAATCAAAAAAATACTGAACAACATCAAGAAAACAAAATGATAATACAATCTTTTCTTTTGTTTTATTCGGTTTCGTGCATACTCATATTGTTCGTGTAATTCTTTTTCCATGACTTAAAATTTTGCTCATAAAGATAAAATTTATTTTCAAAAAGTCTCCATTATGATTATTGAATATTTAAAGAGAAAACGTTTTCTTTTTTTTAAATTAAAATTTAAACGATTCAATTTACTTTTAAAAGCAAAAAAGAGAATGGTTTTTTGCTTTTATGCTAAAAATAAGGTGGTTTGTGCAAACTTAAAAATATTTCATTTACTTTGTTATAACTTTAAAAATGAAATAGTTATGTCAATAAAAAAACAATTCGTAAAAACTAAGCCCGTTTGTAAGGTCACCTTTTCTGTAGATGCAAAAGAGGCTAATCAAGTATCTGTAATTGGTGATTTTAATGATTGGAAAGTAGATGAAGGAGCCTTGAGTAAATTAAAAAATGGAACTTTTAAAGGAACTTTTGACTTAAATAAAGATTCAGCATACGAGTTCAAATATGTGATTGACGGGGCTTATGTAAATGAGCCAGAAGCCGATTCATTCAAGTGGAATGATTTCGCAGGAACCGAAAATAGTGTATTAGTAGTATAACAATCAAAAAAAAATCCGCTTAAAGCGGATTTTTTAATTTTATACAGCTACACTTCCCTTGATTAGGGCATGTGGCTCATATCCTTCTAGTGTAAAATCATCAAAATCAAAATCGAAGATGTTTTTCACATTTGGATTCAAAATCATTTTCGGCAATGGTTTCGGGTCACGGGTAAGTTGTAACTCAAGTTGCTCAAAATGGTTATTGTATATGTGTGCATCACCAAATGTGTGAATAAATTCACCTACTTCAAGGTCACAAACTTGGGCGATCATCATAGTTAACAATGCATAAGAAGCTATATTAAAAGGAACTCCCAAAAAGACGTCAGCGCTACGTTGATACAATTGACAGGAAAGCTTTCCTTTTGTCTCTCCTTTGGATTCGTCTGGAGAAGCTACATAAAACTGAAAAAATGCATGACAAGGCGGCAATGCGGCTTTATTATTTGCTACATTTTCTTCAAATGACTTTGTTGTATCTGGCAAAACCGAAGGATTCCAAGCCGAAATTAACATTCTTCGGCTGTTTGGATTTGTTTTTAATTCAACTATAAGCTGGCTAATTTGGTCAATTTCCTCACTATTCCAATTACGCCATTGGTGACCATAAACAGGACCTAAATCACCATTACTATCCGCCCAGGCATCCCATATTTTGACTCCGTTCTCTTGAAGATATTTGACATTGGTATCCCCTTTAAGAAACCAAAGCAATTCATATATAATCGATTTTAAGTGTAACTTTTTGGTGGTTACCATTGGAAAACCTTCACTTAAATCAAATCGCATTTGATAACCAAATACGCTTTTTGTCCCTGTTCCGGTGCGATCTCCTTTTTGACAACCATTATGCATAATATGTTGTACTAAGTCTAAGTATTGCTTCATTTTTTTGTGGATTTGGTTAATCGTGGATTGCTTATTCGATTTACCGATAAACTAATTCACAGTTAAACATTACGATTCTCTCTTGGAAATTTCATCACGAATTTTGGCCGCTTTTTCATAATCTTCATGCTCCACAGCTTGTTCCAGCAATTCATTTAATTCCTGCAAAGTATGGTTAGAATAAGTACTGCCCGATTCATTGCTTTCTGTATTTCCGAAAGTTTCAGGATTAGAAAGAATATCGTCCATTTCATTAGGCGTATCCGTTTCAAGAGGATTTGCTTTCAAGAAAATACCAGCTTTATCCAAAATATTTTTATAGGTAAAAATAGGAGCATTAAATCGAATTGCCAAAGCAATGGCATCCGAAGTTCTTGCATCAATTATTTCTTCGATTTTGTCTCTTTCGCAAATAATGCTGGAATAAAAAACACCATCTACTAGTTTGTGGATAATCACTTGTTTTACCACAATATCAAATCGCTCTGCAAAATTCTTAAACAAATCATGAGTCAAAGGGCGTGGCGGCTTAATTTCTTTCTCCAAAGCAATTGCAATAGACTGAGCCTCGAATGCTCCAATAACGATAGGCAATTTTCTTTCCCCATCAACCTCATTTAAGATTAACGCGTAAGCGCCATTTTGAGTTTGACTGTATGAAATTCCTTTTATAGATAATTTAACTAAGCTCATGTTGGTATAATGGGAAGCACTAAGTACTCTAATTAATTATGTCTTTTTTCGTGTTTTAAATAATGTGCAATTTTAATCAAAATATATGGAACAAAAAAGCTACCTAAAGCAAAGATACGATTATCTTATTTTTAGGTAGCTAATTATAGTAGAAATTAAATATCTATGATTGTTGCTCTTTGAAAGCTTTGAATTTTGTTATTAATTGTGGTACAATTTCGAACGCATCTCCCACAATTCCATAGTCCGCAACTTTAAAGAAAGGTGCTTCTGGATCACTATTGATAACCACTTTTACTTTAGAAGAGTTGATACCCGCGATATGCTGAATAGCTCCAGAGATTCCAATAGCAATATATAAATTGGTAGCAACTGGTTTTCCTGTTTGACCAACGTGTTCTCCGTGAGGTCTCCACCCTAAATCAGATACTGGTTTTGAACAAGCAGTTGCAGCTCCAAGAACTGATGCTAATTCTTCAACCATTCCCCAGTTTTCTGGCCCTTTAAGACCACGTCCTGCAGAAACTACGATATCAGCATCGGCAATAGAAACTTTTCCTGAAACTTTTTCAACAGATGTTACTTTTACTCCAAAATCAGTATCTCCGATAGTTGGATTAAAATCTTCTTCGGTTAATGATGAAGCACTTTCAAAAATACCATAAGAATTCTTACCGATAGATAATACTTTTACATCAGTATTGATTTCTGTAATATTGAAAGCCTTGTTTGAAAAAGCATTTCTTTTTACTTGAAATGGCGAAGTGCTCACTGGCAAACCAACAACATTTGAAGCATAACCAGCCTCTAATGCTACAGCTACCAATGAAGCTAAGTAAATACTATCTGTTGTAGAAGACAATAAAACTACTTTTGTCGCTTCTTTCTGTGCCGCTTGTTTGATAACATCAGCATAAGCTTTGGCAGTAAAACCAGCTAATTTATCGTTGCTTACTTTTAAAACCTTGTCTACTCCGTATTTTGACAATTCAGAAACATCTCCTGCATTTACAGTAACCGCCGTAACGGTTGTTCCTAATGATTCGGCTACTTTTTTGGCATAAGAAGCCAATTCTAATGCTACTTTTTTAAATTTTCCTTCTGCAGATTCTGCATATATTAATATTGACATATTTTTTTGTTTAAAAGTTTAAAGTTTAAGGTTTAAAGTTTTGCAACTGAAAACTGCGACTGAAAACTGATTACTAGATTACTTTAGCTTCGTTGTGCAATAAATTAATTAATTCATCCAAATTATCAGCTGAAATTAATTTAACTGCCGATTTTGGAGCTGGTTTTTCAAATTTTACCGCTTTAGTATTTATTGCAGCGTCAACTGGTTCAAGAATTGTTAATGCTTTAGTTCTAGCAGTCATAATTCCTCTCATATTCGGGATACGTAAATCCTTCTCTTCTACTATTCCTTTTTGACCTCCAATGATAACAGGCAATGAAGTGCTTACTGTTTCTTTTCCTCCATCTATTTCACGAACAGCAGTTACATTAGAACCTTCAACAGTGATACCTGTACATGAGTTCAAAAAGTTATATCCTAAAATCCCAGCGATCATTCCAGGAACCATTCCGCCATTATAGTCCAATGATTCTTTTCCGGCAATCACAACATCATAACCTCCGTTTTTAATTACTTCAGCCAATTGTTTTGCCACAAAAAAACCATCTGTAGGGTTTGCATTAACACGAATGGCTTCATTAGCGCCTATCGCCAATGCTTTTCTTAAAGTAGGTTCTGTATCTGGTCCTCCAACATTCACTACGGTAACTGTAGCACCTTGTTGCTCTTGGAACCAAATAGCTCTGGTTAGACCAAATTCGTCATTTGGATTAATTACATATTGAACCCCATTGGTATCAAACTCAGCGTCTCCGTTAGTGAAGTTGATTTTTGAAGTAGTATCAGGAACGTGGCTGATGCAAACTAATATTTTCATAATAATATATATTAAATTTTTTTTTTTCTTTGACAAATTTAAAATAATAAATCGAATAATATACTATGCATGCATAATATTTTTTGCAACTATTACGATTTCGCAAATCACAATAGCGTAACAAAGGTTTTAATCAGAATTATTATAAATAACTGGGGTTATTTTGTGATTTAAGCAAACTATTTGGATCTTGGCATTCAACTACACCTTATCCTGATTCTACAAATTTCCAATTAAGCAACAATTCCCTAGCCCGGATAGTAGCGACATCCTTCTTGTGGCCTCGTCTCGTCCCTAAAGACGAGACGAGGCCACAAGAAGATAAAGCGAATAGCCGGAAACAGCTCCTAAAAAAAACAATAGTATAAAACCTTGTTATTTTAAAGTGATTTATGCTTTTAAGTAATTTAAAATAATTATTTTTGCGTTTCTAAAATTACACACAGACTATATAATATGAGAACTATACAATTTAGAGAGGCCATTTGTGAAGCGATGAGTGAAGAAATGCGTCGAGATGAGTCCATATACTTAATGGGTGAAGAGGTAGCAGAGTACAATGGTGCCTACAAAGCATCTAAAGGAATGCTTGCCGAATTTGGTGAAAAAAGAGTAATTGACACGCCAATCGCCGAGCTTGGTTTTACTGGAATTGCAGTTGGATCTGCGATGAATGGATGTCGCCCGATTGTTGAGTATATGACTTTCAACTTTTGTTTGGTTGGAATTGATCAAATTATAAATAATGCAGCCAAAATGCGTCAGATGACCGGCGGGCAATTTAATGTGCCAATCGTTTTTCGTGGGCCTACTGCTTCGGCAGGACAATTGGGAGCTACTCACTCTCAAGCAATCGAGAACTGGTTTGCCAATACTCCAGGACTTAAAGTTGTGGTTCCATCGAATGTTTATGACGCCAAAGGTTTATTGAAATCGGCTATTCGTGATAATGACCCAGTTATTTTCATGGAATCAGAACAAATGTACGGCGACAAAGGCGAAGTTCCAGATGGCGAATACACTATTCCAATTGGAGTTGCCGATATCAAACGTGAAGGAACAGATGTAACTATTGTTTCTTTCGGAAAAATCATCAAAGAAGCTTATATCGCTGCTGATGAATTGGCTAAAGAAGGTATTTCATGTGAAATTATTGACTTGAGAACTGTTCGTCCAATGGATAAGGATGCAATTTTAACTTCGGTTAAAAAAACAAACCGTTTGGTGATTCTTGAGGAAGCTTGGCCATTTGCAAGTGTATCTTCTGAGATCGCTTACTTGGTTCAAGAACAAGCTTTTGACTTCCTTGATGCTCCGATTCAACGTATTACAACTGCTGATACTCCAGCGCCATATTCTCCAGTATTATTGAAAGAATGGTTGCCAAATGCTTCAGACGTCGTAAAAGCGGTTAAGAAAGTATTATACAAATAATCGAATATAACTATTTGAAAAGCTTCATCAATACTCCAATTTGATGAAGCTTTTTTTTATATATCATGAAGAAAATCCTAACGGTTATTGTCTTGTTTTTATTTGCAGCCGCAATCCCAATTTTTGCTCAAACAAAAGTGAGCGGAATTGTTGTTGACAAATCCAAACAGCCTATTCCTTTCGCTAATGTTGTTTTCAAGCATACCAGCACTGGTACTGTGACCAACGAAGACGGAAGGTTTTATATGGAATCCCCAAATACCTACACTACCCTAGTAATAAGTTCCGTTGGTTATTCGGAAAAAGAAATTACCCTTACCAAATCGGTCAATTATAATTTTACAATTGTATTAAGCGAACAGGAAAGCTTGAAAGAAGTAGTTGTCTATACCGGTAAAACCTCCAAAAAGAACAATCCTGCACTTGATATTCTGAGAAAAATTTGGGAGAAGAAGCGAAAAAATGGCCTGTATCAATTTGACCAATACCAAATGGAGAAATATGAAAAAGTAGAATTTGATATTAATTCTATTGACAGTGCCTACAAAAAACAAAAAATTTTCAAAGGCATGGAATTCATTTTCAACCATGTTGACACTTCAAAGATAACTGGAAAAACCTATTTACCCATTTTCATAAACGAAGCATTGGTAGATGTATACGGTGATAACAAAATACCTAAAGTAAAAGAAATTACAAAAGCCAATAAAACATCGGGTTTTGAAGGAAACCAGCAAATTTTATCATTCATAAAGGACTTGTATTCAGATTATAATATCTACAATAATTACATTGCCTTATTTGACAAAACCTTTACCAGTCCTCTTTCCACAACTGGAATTGACGTTTATAATTATGTATTGAGAGACAGCGCCTATATTGACAAAAAATGGTGCTACAATATTGTTTTTTATCCAAGACGAAAAAACGAGCTGACTTTCAAAGGAGACTTTTGGGTTAATGACACCACATTTGCCATTAAAAAAATAAATATGGCCGTTACCAAAAGTGCCAATATTAACTGGGTAAAGGATATTTATGTCGAACAGGAATTTGAAGTCTTGAACGACTCCGTTTTTCTATTGACCAAAGACTATTTGATGTCTGATTTTGCCGTCAACAAAAAAGAGAAATCAAAAGGTGTCTACGGAAAAAGAACGACTTATTATCAAAACCACAAATTCAATATCGAGAAACCCGCAAAATTCTACAAAGAAGAAGTGAATTTTATCGACAATGAAGTGTATAAAAAGAGTAATGAATATTGGGAACAAAATCGTTTCGAAAAATTAACCAAAGACGAAGAAGGCGTTTATAAAATGCTCGATACACTGAAAACAGTCAAGGCATTTAAGCGACTCACTGACGTGGTAACAATACTCGCCAGTGGCTACATAAATTATGAAGGATTTGATTTTGGCCCTATTTTTTCCTCCGTTGGATACAATGAGGTCGAGGGTTTCAGAATCCAATTGGGAGGTCGAACCTATTTTGGCCCAAACGACCCTTGGCGAGTACAGGCCTTTACAGCCTATGGATTTGACGACAATAAGTTCAAATATGGATTTGCTGGAAAATGGATGATCGAAAAGAAAAACCGCATCATAATTTCTGGTGGAAACAGGCGTGATATTGAACAGCTTGGAGCCAGTCTGACCACCACCAATGATATTTTGGCAAGAAATTTTGGTTCTACTGCCTTTTTTACCACAGGATCCAATGGAAAATTAACCAATATAGGATTAACCAATGTCTACATTGCAATGGAACCTGTAAAGAACCTAACATTTCAGTCTGGGGTAACCTACAAAACACTAGAATCAGCCTCACCAGTTTTTAGTCTGGATTATTATACCACTTTGCCATCAGCTGCAAACCCAGCCGGTATTGTAAAAAGCACCACTACCCAATCGGAATTCAACATTCAAGCGGAGTACACGCCCAATCGAAGAACAATTGCCTATGGAGTCGAAAGAAGCATAGCCAACAGCCCGTACACCACGCTGTTTGCTAAATACAGCCAAGGATATAAAGGGATTTTTAACAGTGATTTTAATTATAAAAAAATCGAAATATACTATAAACAACCTATCATCATTGGCCCGCTTGGGCGCACAAATTTGATTTTGGAACTTGGAAAAACTTTTGGGACTATTCCTTTGGGACTGTTGAGCATAGTACCTGGTAACCAGACATTTTTTACTATTGAGAACACATTCAGCAATCTTAATTATTACGAATTTATCACTGATAAATATGCTACATTCCAATGGAATCACGATTTCAACGGAAGATTGTTTGCCAGAGTACCTTTTATGCGAAAACTCAACTGGAGGGAATTTGTAGGAATAAAAGCCGCTTACGGAACCGTTTCGGACGCCAATAGAGCCATAAATGCTTCGGGGCTAGAATATGTAGCCCCAGAGAATGTATATTGGGAATACAACGCTGGAATTGGAAACATCTTCAAAGTATTTCGCTTGGATTTTGCTTGGAGAGGTAGTTATCTCGACACCCCAAACACCAATAGATTTACCGTAAAAGGATCATTTGGTTTTTATTTTTAGGAGATTTAACCAGCACACGAGGCTGAAAGCCGAACTGGCGAAGCAATCCATTACAAGCTTACTCAAAAACTGCTATTTTTGTAAAAAAGTAAAAAGAAATTCCGTTGGGCGCTTTTCTACTTTCACAAAAATTAGCAGTTTTTTTCATAAGGCTTTTAATTTTCATCTGGACTAAAAAAACCAATCATGCAACAAGCAATCGACCATCTTTTTCAAAAAGATTCCATATTCAAACACATTATAGATACTTACGGATTACCTACAATCCCAAAGAGACCTCAAGGATTTGAGACTTTGGTATTGTTAATTCTAGAACAACAAGTTTCGATAGATTCGGCGAAAGCCACATTTACAAAAATCAAAGCACACACAACTTGTAATCCCGAAACGATGTCCGTTTTACCTGACGAAGAGTTTAGAACTTTGGGAGTTAGTCGCCAAAAAACGAATTATATAAAAATATTAGCACAAGCTGTCCTAAATAAAGAGCTGGATATTGAAGCTTTAGCTACAAAATCAGCGCAACAAGTTCGAGAAGAACTAATCAAATTAAAAGGAATCGGAAATTGGACTATCGATATTTACCTTATGTTTTGCCTTCAAGAACCTGATTTAATTCCATTAGGCGACATTGCGGTAGTGAATACAATTAAAGAATTGCTTGATATTCATGACAAACAAGAAATGGAAATTCACACGGAACAATGGAGTCCATACCGGTCTTATGCAACATTTTTACTTTGGCATTATTATCTAAAAAAGCGCAAACGGACAATAGTTTACTAAAAACACATTTTAACGAAAACGTTATAGTTATATATTGTGTTTTTTTATTGCTAAAAAGTATAGTTTGCTTACTTTTGCAGTCGTTAATAAATTAAGAAAAGATAAAAGAATAATGACTGCAGACAAATTAAAAACTTTTGATGTATTAATCGAGATACCAAGAGGAAGTAGAAATAAATACGAGTATGATTTTGCCATAAAAAGAATGCGTTTTGATAGAATGTTATTCTCTTCTATGATGTACCCAGCTGATTATGGTTTCATTCCTGAAACTTTAGCTTTGGATGGTGACCCATTAGACGTTTTGGTATTGGTAAACGAGCCTACTTTCCCTGGCTGTGTAATGGAAGTAAAACCTATTGGAGTATTCCACATGGCAGATGATAAAGGACCAGACGAAAAAGTAATCTGTGTACCAGTTTCAGATCCAATTTGGAATTCATTAGAAAACCTTTCTGATATCAATCCACACTTATTGAAAGAAATCGAGCATTTCTTCCAAGTATACAAAGACCTTGAAAACAAACAAGTAGACGTTGAAGGCTGGGGTGATGTGAACGAAGCGTATGCCATTATTAAAGAATGCACAGAGCGTTTTGATCAAATAGAGAATAAACCAGAAGGATTATTTAGTATTAAATAATTTTCACCCTCATATTTTATAAAAAAAGCAATACTCTTCAAAGAGTGTTGCTTTTTTTGTTTAAATTGCTATCGATTACATTTTTTTTATTAACAAACCAAAAAGAATATTTATGAATTCAATTATGATTTATGTGCCAATTATTATGGCAATAATAGGGCTTATTTTTATGGCTATCAAAAGATCTTGGGTTTTAAAACAGGATCCTGGAGACGGCAAAATGAAAGAGATATCAGATTACATATATGAGGGAGCTTTGGCCTTCTTAAAGGCAGAATACCGATTATTGGCTGTCTTTGTACTCATCGCAAGTGTTGTATTGGCAAGTATCACTTTTATTCCAGGAGTTAAAACAAATATATTAATAGTGGTTGCATTTGTGTTCGGAGCATTTTTCTCTGCATTAGCAGGAAATATGGGGATGAAAATCGCAACAAAAACCAATGTAAGAACTACACAAGCTGCTCGTACGAGCTTATCACAAGCTTTGAAAGTTTCTTTTGGCGGCGGAACTGTAATGGGATTAGGCGTAGCCGGTTTAGCTGTTTTAGGGTTGACCGGTTTTTTTATTCTTTTTTTTAGAATATTCATGAACGGAGAATGGACTTCTACTGAAGATATGACCGTTGTTTTAGAAACATTGGCTGGTTTCTCTCTTGGAGCTGAATCTATTGCTTTGTTCGCCCGTGTCGGCGGAGGAATCTATACCAAAGCAGCAGATGTAGGTGCCGATTTAGTTGGTAAAGTAGAAGCTGGAATTCCAGAAGATGACCCAAGAAATCCAGCTACAATTGCAGATAACGTTGGAGATAATGTTGGAGATGTTGCAGGAATGGGAGCCGATTTATTCGGATCGTATGTTGCAACCGTTCTAGCGGCAATGGTACTTGGAAATTATGTTATCAAAGATATGGGTGGAAACATTCAAGATGCTTTTGGCGGAATAGGTCCTATTTTATTACCTATGGCAATTGCAGGTTTTGGAATTTTGTTTTCAATCATTGGAACAATGCTAGTTAAAATTACTGATGAAAATGCCAAAGAAGCTCAAGTTCAAAAAGCATTAAACATTGGAAACTGGGTTTCTATTGTTTTAACCGCTATTTCTTGCTACTTCTTAGTACAATATATGTTACCCGAAACGATGAGTATGAGTTTCTTTGGTGAAGGATCAATGGATATTTCGTCGATGCGTGTATTTTATGCTACCCTTATTGGATTAGTTGTTGGTGGAGCTATTTCATCGGTAACTGAATATTATACAGGATTAGGAACAAAACCAGTTATGGCGATTGTTCAAAAATCAAGTACTGGCGCAGGAACCAACGTAATTGCAGGTCTTGCTACAGGAATGATTTCTACTTTCCCAACTGTATTATTGTTTGCGGCAGCAATTTGGTCTTCATACGCTTTAGCAGGATTTTATGGAGTAGCATTAGCGGCTTCAGCAATGATGGCAACTACAGCAATGCAATTAGCTATTGATGCCTTTGGACCTATATCTGACAATGCAGGTGGAATTGCCGAAATGAGCGAATTACCAAAAGAAGTTCGTACCAGAACCGATATTTTGGACTCAGTAGGAAATACAACTGCTGCAACTGGAAAAGGTTTTGCTATTGCTTCAGCAGCTTTAACTTCATTGGCATTATTTGCAGCCTATGTAACTTTTACCGGAATTGACGGAATTAATATTTTCAAAGCACCTGTTTTAGCTATGCTTTTTGTTGGTGGAATGATACCCGTGGTCTTCTCTGCTTTAGCGATGAATTCAGTAGGAAAAGCGGCGATGGACATGGTGTACGAAGTACGTCGTCAGTTCAAAGAAATACCGGGAATTATGGAAGGAACAGGAAAACCGGAATATGCAAAATGTGTTGACATTTCGACTAAAGCAGCTTTACGCGAAATGATGTTGCCAGGTATTTTAACGATTGGTTTCCCAATTGCAATTGTACTTTTAGGAAAATTAGTGTACGGTGACAACAATCAATTAATCGCTGAAATGTTAGGTGGTTATATGGCTGGAGTTACTGTTTCTGGAGTACTTTGGGCAGTTTTCCAAAACAATGCAGGAGGAGCTTGGGATAATGCCAAAAAATCATTTGAAGCAGGAGTCATGATTAATGGCGAAATGACGTACAAAGGTTCTGATGCACATAAAGCAGCCGTTACGGGAGATACTGTTGGAGATCCATTCAAAGATACTTCTGGACCATCAATGAACATCTTGATTAAATTAACTTGTTTGATTGGACTAGTAATGGCTCCAATTTTAGGAAACGGAAGCAGCACTATTGACGCAAAAGGAGCTTGTTGTGAAAAGAAAGAAATCATGATGGAAAAATGCGCTATGCATGAAGGGAAAATGATGATGGGAAAATGCGACATGTCCAAATGTGCTAAAATGACCAAAGAGGAATGTGCCAAAATGTGTGACAGTCTAAAATGCACTCCTGAGCAAAAAGAAATGTGTTTGTCTCATTATGACAAAGACGGAAAATTTGTTGAACCAAAAGGAAAAACATGTTGTGCCAAAAAAGTTCAAATCAAAAAAGAAGTCAAAGTTCAACTCATAAACAAAGACGGAAAAGCAAAAGCAACTGTAACAACTTCAGAAAATGGCGATGAAAATGTGCAAGTTTTTGAAGGTTCACTAGAAGAAGTTAAAGCAAAAGTAGAAGCTTTACAATAACAACATCTGACTATAATAAAAAATGCCTCGCAAATCGTGAGGCATTTTTTTATCTAAATAAATTAAAAGGCTTTTTTTAAAACAACCCATTCAACTCGGCATCAATTCTATTAATGATATTCCCCAAGTCTTCTGGATTATCCACAAAATTAATGTTATCTACATCGATAATCATAATTTTCCCTTTGCTGTATGTATGTACCCAAGCTTCATAACGTTCGTTAAGTCGGCTTAAATAATCAATAGAAATAGTATTTTCGTATTCACGACCACGTTTGTGAATTTGTCCCACTAAGTTGGGAATAGAACTTCTTAAATAGATTAACAAATCAGGTGGTTTGACTAGAGATTCCATTAATTCAAAAAGAGAAGAATAATTCTCAAAATCACGATTTGTCATCAATCCCATAGCATAAAGATTGGGCGCAAAAATATGAGCATCTTCATAAATGGTTCTGTCCTGAATTATTTTTTTACCGCTTTCTCGAATTTGCATCACTTGTCGAAAACGACTATTTAGGAAATAAATCTGCAAATTAAAAGACCAACGTTCCATTTGATGGTAAAAATCATCCAGATAAGGATTATCAACTACTTCCTCAAAATGGGGTTCCCATTTAAAATGTTTGGCTAACAAACGTGTTAATGTTGTTTTTCCTGAGCCTATGTTTCCTGCTATAGCTATGTGCATTATAGTGTTGAGATTTTAGATTTGGTAATTTTCAAAGTTGTAAAAATAGCTAAAATTAGTATTAGCAACTGTATCCGAACAATGATTTTTCAAAATAATAATCCTCATGTTAACAAAACTATGAATTCAGTAGAACCTCTTTTGTAAAGTCCTTTTATCCTAAAAGTAACAGCCCTTTTTTTGAACAAAAGACAACAAAAAATTTATGCACTAAACCCATAAAATTAAAAAGCAGGCTGTCTCAACTTATACAGCCTGCTTTTCATCTTAAAATTTTTAGTATTATGACTTAACTAGTTTTCCTTTTTTATCTATAGGAATGCCCGTTTTCACAATTGATTTTGGTTGCAAATCATCCAATACATTTAAAGCTTCTTCAACATAAATATCTTTTGACAAGCTTTCATGCCATCTTTCTCTCTTTTCTTTCAGTAATGAATCTTTACTTGCTCCCTCCAATTCATAAGGTAAAGAAGTGAATTTTAAATTATTTTTATAATCCGCAATTGGTTTAAACTTTTTAGCCGTTTCTTCTATTTGCTTTTGGGCTACTTTAAATTTATCAATATTTAAGCTGTAATCATTTTCGGCACTTCTGCTATCAATCCATTTAGCGTTCTCTTCAATTAATTTAAATTGAACATTATTTTCGATTCTCTTTTTACTATTGGCAATTGCCTGATCAAATTTTGAAGTATTATTCCAAACTGAATAAGGTGCCGAATCAATTCTATCCCACGGCAGTGCATGTGCTTCATCACGCTCTCCCATTTTTAAATAAGCATAACGATCTGGCATCACCACATCACTGCTTACTCCTTCTAATTGAGTTGAACCGCCATTAATTCTGTAAAATTTTTGAATAGTAGTTTTTAAAGCCCCAAAATCACCAAAGGCAGTATTCTTCACATATTGATTCAGGTCAATTACTCTTTGGACTGTTCCTTTTCCGTATGTTTGTTTACTTCCAATTATAATTCCACGTTTATAGTCCTGAATAGCAGCAGCCAATATCTCTGAAGCCGAAGCCGAAAATTCATTTACCATAATTACCAATGGACCGTCCCACTCTATTTTTTTATCGGTATCATATAAAATTTCTTTTTTCTCACTTGCCGTTTTTATTTGAACAATTGGTCCTTCTTCAATAAACAAACCTGCAATATCAACAACTGTAGACAAAGAGCCTCCTCCGTCATCACGTACATCAAGAACAATACCGTTAACTCCCGCTTTTTTCAAACGGTCGACCTCTAAAGCAACATCCTTACCAGCATCTCTTCTATCTTTATTTTCAAAATCGATATAAAATTTAGGCAAATAAATAACCCCGTATTTCAAACCGTTTTTTTCGACAACACTTGATTTTACATACGTTTCTTCAATCTCTATAACATCTCTTATGATTGAAATAATACGTATAGTTCCATCTGTTTTTTTAACAGTAAGTCGAACTTCAGATCCTTTAGCTCCTTTGATTTTTTTAACAACTTCAGACAAACGCATTCCTATTACATCAACAGCAACGCCATTTGACTGAGCAACTTTCATTATTAAGTCTCCTTTTTCCAATTGCTTTCCTCTCCAAGCCGGACCTCCGGAAATAAGTTCTGTAATCTCTATGTAATCATTTTTCTTTTGCAGTTGGGCACCAATTCCTTCGAATTTTCCACTCATGCTCGTATCAAAACGCTCTTTATCTTCGGGTGCAAAATAAGTTGTATGCGGGTCGAATTGAGACATAATAGAATTGATATACAACGTAAACCAATCGTCTCTTTTTAATTCATACATAAATCCAAAAGAATCATTTAATGATTTTAATGAACTGTCTCTCGTTTCTTTTTCCAATACTGCATATGACTTTATAACATAGGCAGGATTTTTTGTTTTTTTATCTTCTTCTAATTTTTGCTTATCCGTAAATGACGAAAGGGTAGATAATTTAATTTGTTTTCTCCATTTTTCTTTCAGCTCTTTTGTGTTTTTTGCAAACGGAACTTTATCATAATCTACATTAAAATTTTCTTCAATTTTATAATCAAAGGGACTACTTAATATCTCTTTGTATATTTTACTTCCTTCTTCCATACGAAGCATCAAACGGTCGTAAGTAAGATTAAAGAAAGTCAGATCTCTATTGGTCAACTGATCGTCCAACTCCAATTCATATTTCGAAAACTCATTGATATCCGACTGCAGAAAAAAACGTTTGGAGGGATCTAAAGCTTCTATATAATCTTTATAGACTCCTTTTGAAAAATCATTATCTATTGTTGCCGGATCGTAATGCCCTTTCTCAATTACAAACGTCAATAATTCTAATAACAGCTTATCTTTATCTGGATCTATTGATTTTTCCGAATTAGTTGTAAAGGCAAATAAAGTAACCGAAAGGCAAATTATCGCTATGAGTATTCTATATTTTTTTTTCATAAATACATATATTTTTTTAATCATCCGATAGCAAGTGTACTCATCACAAAAATTTAAATATTCCTCTAAACATTAAAATCTACACCAACTATTCCGATTCACAGATATTGTTTTGCTAAAGATATAAATTAGTTTTTTGAAGTTAAACAAATCAATGACCTGAAAGGCTGTTTATTCCATTATTTAACATTTACTATTTTAATTCATAAAAAAAACGCTTCAAAATTGAAGCGTTTCTAATTACTATGATATCTTTTAAAATTTATGATTTAACTAACTTTTTTTTATCTCCAGGAATACTGGTTTTCACAATTGACTTTGATTGTAAATCATCCAAAACATTCAAGGCTTCTTCAACGTAAATATCTTTTGCTAAACTCTCGTGCCATCTTTCTCTTTTTTCTTTTAGAACAGGATCTTTGCTCATTCCGTCTAATTCATGCGGTAATGAAGTGAACTTCAAATTGTTTTTATAATCAACAATTGGCTTGAACTTTTTGGCCGTTTCCTCAATTTGATTTTGAGCCACTTTAAATTTATCTATGTTCAAACTATATGTATTTTCATTACTTCTGCTGTCAATCCATTTGGCATTTTCCTCAATCAGTTTAAATTGAACATTATTCTCAATTCTCTTTTTACTGTTGGCAATAGCCTGATCAAATTTTGAAGTATTATTCCAAACTGTAAAAGGAGCTGGATCAATTTTATCCCACGGCATTGCATTTTCTTCATCACGCTCTCCCATTTTCAAATAAGCATAACGATCCGGCATAACCACATCACTACTTACTCCTTCTAATTGGGTCGAACCTCCATTAATTCTGTAAAATTTTTGGGTAGTCGTTTTCAACGCACCTAAATCCCCCGCAGAACTATTACGAACAAACTGATTCAAGTCAATTACATTTTGAACTGTTCCTTTACCATAAGTTTGTTTGCTTCCAATGATGATTCCTCTTTTATAATCCTGAATTGCTGCCGCCAAAATCTCTGAAGCAGAAGCTGAAAATTCATTCACCATAATTACCAATGGTCCGTCCCATTCAATTTTTTTATCGGTATCGTACAAAATTTCTTTTTTCTTACCCGCCGATTTTATTTGAACAATTGGCCCTTGCTCAATAAACAAACCTGCAATATCCACAACAGTTGACAAAGATCCACCACCATCATCACGAACATCAAGAACAATACCTTTCACTCCCGCTTTTTTCAAACGATCCACTTCTAGAGCAATATCTTTACCGGCATCTCTTCCGTCTTTGTTTTCAAAATCGATATAAAATTTAGGCAAATAAATAACACCGTATTTCAAACCGTTTTTATCAACTATACTTGATTTCGCATAGGTTTCTTCAATCTCTACAATATCTCTTATGATAGAAATCACCTGAATAGTTCCATCTACTTTTTTCACGGTAAGACGAACTTCAGAACCTTTTGGGCCTTTAATTTTCTTAACAACATCGTCCAAACGCATTCCTACAACATCAACCGGAACGCCATTCCCTTGAGCCACTTTCATCACTAAATCTCCAGCTTCCAATTGCTTTCCTCTCCAAGCCGGCCCACCAGATATTAATTCTGAAATTTCAGTGTAATCATTTTTCTTTTGCAATCTGGCACCAATTCCCTCAAGCTTACCACTCATACTCACATCAAATCTTTCTTTTTCTTCAGGAGCAAAATAAGTCGTGTGCGGGTCAAAACGGGACATAATTGAGTTAATATACAATGTAAACCAATCATCTCTTTTCAAATCATTCATAAATCCAAAAGATTCATTCAATGAATTCAAAGAACTTTCCCTTGTTTCTTTTTCTAATACTTCAGCCGATTTGGCAACATAGTTAGGGTCTTTTACTTTTTTAGCCTCTTCAGTTTTTTGCTTGTCCTCAATAGAAGTACCGGTAGAAAACGCCACTTGTGTCCCTCCTTTTTTCTCTATTTCCATTTTCTGCTTATCAGTAAAAGATGATAATGTAGACAGCTTTATTTGTTTTCTCCATCTTTCTTTCAATTCAGTAGTATTTTTGGCATAAGGAGCTTTGTCATAATCCACATTAAAATCCTCATCAATGCTGTAGTCAAAAGGTTTTGCTAAAATATCTTTATATATCTTTTTGCTTTCTTCCATACGAAGCATCAAACGATCATAAGTAAGATTGAAGAAAGTCAAATCTTTATTAATCAACTGATCATCCAATTCCAATTCGAATTTGGAAAACTCATTAATATCCGATTGCAGGAAGAAACGTTTAGACGGATCTAATGCAGCTATATAATCTTTGTAAACCCCTTTTGAGAAATTATCATCTACAACTGCAGGATTATAATGTCCTTTTTCAATTACAAATGACAACAACTCCAAAAGCAGTTTATCTCTTTCTGGATCAATCGCTTTTTTTGAATTAATATTAAAGGCAAATAAGGTCGCCGAAAGGCATACCACAGCTATGAGTATTTTATAATTCCTTTTCATAAAGCTAATAATAGAATTCATCAATTTTTTTAAACTAAGTTACATTAAAAACCATGCCACCTACCAATTCTGCTGCATAATTTTTTGTTAAAGATAAAAAACAGATTTTTTTTGAGTTATAAAAATACTCTCAAAAAAATATTTTATTTGTTCGCAATATAAGATTTTGTGTTAGTACATTTGTTTACAAATACAATTTTTATCAAAAAATTATTCTTTTTAACAGCAATTAAATGAAAAATGAAAGGCCTTTAATACTTATTACAAATGATGATGGCATATCTGCTCCTGGAATAAGAGCTTTAATTGAAGTCATGTCAACAATAGGCGACATTATTGTTGTTGCTCCAGACAAACCACAAAGCGCAATGGGTCATGCCATTACTATAAACAATACCTTACATCTGAATAAAATTTCTAAAGATACCGATGCAATCATCGAATACAGCTGTTCTGGAACACCTGTGGATTGTGTAAAAATAGGCGTGCACGAAATCCTGAAACGAAAACCGGATCTTTGTGTATCGGGCATTAATCATGGTTCCAACTCCTCTATAAATGTCATCTATTCCGGAACGATGAGTGCCGCCGTTGAGGCCGGAATCGAAGGCATACAAGCCATCGGTTTTTCCTTATTGGATTATGATTGGAATGCCGATTTTGAACAAGTCAAATCCTATATCAAAACAATTACCCTCGAAGTTTTGAAAAATAAACTTCCAGAAGGTGTTATTTTGAATGTAAACTTCCCAAAATTAAAAGAAAAAGAAATTAAAGGAATCAAAATTTGCCGTCAAGCGAATGCGCTTTGGATGGAAAAATTTGACAAACGACAAACCCCGCAAGGCAAAGATTATTACTGGCTTACTGGTGAATTTGTCAATCAAGACAAAGGCGAAGATACCGATGAATGGGCTTTGCAAAATGGGTTTATTTCTATAGTTCCTGTACAATTTGACCTTACAGCACATCACGCAATACAAAACTTAACCAAAAGAGATTGGAATGCATAAAACAGATTTACTCATCGGATTTATAATAGGAATTTTAGCTTCCCTCTTGGGAATGTTCCTCTACCTCACGCTTATCGTTCATACTGATTTTATTTCAGGAATTCAATCTATGAAAGCCGAAGGACATCTAGGAAAATTAGTAACTCTTGGCTCCATACTGGATTTAATCGCCTTCGGAGTTTTACTAAAAATGAATAAAGAAATTATGGCAAGAGGTGTCGTTTTGGTAGTTATAATGCTCACTATTGTTACTTTGTTTCTTTAAAAATAGCCTCTAAGTTACTGAGGTTCTAAGATTCTAAGTTTTTTTGAAAATCTCTGCTTTAATCTTAGAATCTTAGTACCTTAGAATCTCAGCAACTACTAAAAAATACACAAAAATGAAATACTATATTATTGCAGGAGAAGCTTCTGGAGACTTACACGGTTCCAATTTGATGAAAGCGCTCTATGAAGAAGACCCGAATGCCGACATCCGTTTTTGGGGTGGCGATTTGATGCATAATGTAGGCGGAACTTTGGTAAAACACTATCGCGAACTCGCTTTTATGGGGTTTATCGAGGTTGCGTTTAACTTGAAAACGATTTTAAATAATATCACCATTTGCAAAAATGACATTTCGCAATTCAAACCAGATGTAATTATTTACATCGATTATCCCGGTTTCAATATGCGAATTGCCAAATGGGCCAAACAAGTCGGCTATAAAAACCATTACTATATTTCTCCACAAATTTGGGCTTGGAAAGAAAACCGAATCACGGCCATCAAGCACGACATTGACAAAATGTACGTGATTTTGCCTTTCGAAAAAGATTTCTACGAAGTCAAACATAAATTCCCAGTTGAATTTGTTGGTCACCCACTGATTGATGCCATTCACAACCAATCGGGTGTTGACGCAAATACTTTCAGAACCGAAAACCAATTGTCCGAAAAACCAATTATCGCCATTTTACCCGGAAGCCGAAAACAGGAAATCAGTAAAATGCTGTCGGTAATGTTAAGCGTTGTCAAGGATTTTCCCGATTATCAATTTGTGATTGCAGGGGCGCCAAGCCAGGAACTATCATTTTACCAGCAATTCATTTCTGGCGAAAACATAAAATTTATTTCCAACAAAACCTATGCTTTATTACGCAACGCCACCGCAGCACTGGTAACCTCAGGAACGGCCACACTCGAAACCGCTCTTTTCAAAGTTCCCGAAGTCGTTTGCTACAAAGGCAGCTGGGCTTCCTATCAAATCGCAAAACGCATCATCACCCTAAAATACATTTCGCTCGTAAACCTAATCATGGACAGAGAAGTCGTAACCGAATTAATTCAGGACGATTGCTCAACCAAACGCATCCGAGAAGAATTAACTAAAATCCTAGAACCTAATTACCGCAAAACGCTGCTTGAAAACTATGATTTACTGGAAGAAAAACTAGGCGGAATAGGCGCCAGCAAGAAAACAGCTCACTTAATTGTTGATTCCATAAAGTAATTTTAAAATAAGTTGGGCGTGCCACCATAAAGAAAAAGAGCCAAATCATCGTTGCGGTGATTCGGCTCCTTTCCTTTATACTGTCGGGCTATCCGAGCTACTTCGGTAGCTTGCTCCTATCCCTCACGCAAGACAAGGGACTATCCTAAAAGAGCATTTTTACAAAAGAACACATTTCTTACAAAAAATTTGTACTTTGGTAATATGAAAGTATTACAATTCCCATTAGCAAGAATTTCATTAGCCTTTATTGCTGGAGTACTCGCAATCTATTTCCTAAAACCAATTCCTCCTGCAATATTTGCTTTTTTGACGATAACGGTTATTATTTTTTTCAGTGCGTATTATTCAAGCCAAAAAAACACCAAAATTCAAATACATTTCGGAATTGCTGTCTATCTCCTAGCCTTTTCTATTGGTGCCACCACACAAACCGTCCACACCGATTCCAATCGACCAGATAACTACACTCGTTACAAAAATATTTTTGAGAAGAACCATACTTTTACGCTGACATTAAGGGAAAAGTTAAAAAGTACGGCTTTCAATGAACGCTATATTGCTTTGCTAAATTCGGTTGATCAAGAAAAAGCATCGGGCCGAATTCTGCTCAATATCCGTAAAGACAGCTTGACACATCCTTTTATTATTGGAAATCAACTAAAAATCAATGCTCCTTTAATTAAAAACACTACTCAAAAAAATCCAAATCAATTTGATTATTCTAAATACCTCGAAAACAAACAAATCTATGGCCAGCTCTATGCTGACTCAAATGAAATTCAGCTCAATTCAGAAATAACAAAAGACATTTGGCATC
This sequence comes from Flavobacterium sp. A45, assembly GCF_002001005.1. Taxonomy (GTDB): domain Bacteria; phylum Bacteroidota; class Bacteroidia; order Flavobacteriales; family Flavobacteriaceae; genus Flavobacterium. The sequence goes on along the minus strand of NZ_MUNX01000080.1, from coordinate 18,780 downwards.
ATGCTTCGCAGTTCAGAACTCGGATCATTCAAAATTTAGAAAAAAATAAATTCAGCAATAAAGAACTAAACGTTGCCGTCGCATTAATTATGGGGCAACAACAAGAAATTGACCCCGAAATTATACAAGACTATCAATATGCGGGAGCTGTACATATTTTATCCGTTTCGGGATTACATATTGGGTTTATACTGTTGTTTATCACTTTTGTACTGAAACCTTTTCCTAACACAAAAAAAGGAGCTTTCATCAAATTACTGATTATACTTGCCAGTTTAATGCTTTTTGGGATTCTGGCCGGGCTTGCGCCGTCGGTAGTCCGCTCTGTAGTAATGTTTTCCTTTGTTGCGATTGGACAATATTTGAGAAGAAGTGTAAACATCTATCACACTTTATTGGTATCTATTTTGCTTATTTTACTGTTTCAGCCTTCCTTTTTATTCGATGTTGGTTTTCAGCTGAGTTATGCAGCGCTGTTTTTTATCGTTTGGCTGCAGCCTTTATTGGCAAATATCTGGAAACCAAAAAACAAAATCGGGAACTACTTTTGGGATATTTTAACCGTTTCATTTGCTGCACAGCTTGGCACGTTGCCACTAAGCATTTATTATTTTCATCAATTTCCGGGATTGTTCTTCATTACAAATATAATCGTGATTCCGTTTCTGGGTTTCATAATGAGCTTGGGTGTTTTGGTAATGCTTTTGGCAGCATTCGGCTGGGTTCCATATTATCTGGCAAAAATACTGGAATTAAGCATTTTTTATTTGAACAAAATAATTAGCTTCATCGCCTCATTGGAACAATTCATTATCAAAGACATTCCATTAAACACACCACTATTAATCAGCAGTTATTTTGTAATTATAACTGCTGCCATTGCACTTCAACAGAAACACTTTAAAAACTTAGTTTGGGTATTAATCGCCATTATAACCTTTCAAATATCAACTATTGCCACAAAATGGAAAGTCCAAAATCAAACCGAATTTATCGTACTGAACACTTCAAAAAACACAGGTATTATTGAACGAAATGGATACAATGTTAAACTATTTGCCAATGACAGTTTGATAAAAAACGCCAAAACCAATAAAGTTCTATCTTCCTATCTCACGGCCAACTTTAGTACACTGAAAGAAAAACATAAATTAACAAATCTTATCTATTTTAAAGGAAATAAAATACTGCTGATCGACAGCTCTAAGGCGTATCCCAAAAACGTACAACCTGATATTTTAATCCTTACGCAATCACCAAAAATCAATTTTGACAGATTACTGCAAGCCATGAAACCAAAAATTGTAATAGCCGATGCTTCCAATTATAAATCGTTTCAAAAAAAATGGGAAGCAAGTTGTAATCAACAAAAAATCCCTTTCCATGCAACTGCAGAAAAGGGATTCTTTAAAATTAATTAATGGAAAATTTATGCTTTTTTAGACTTAGTTTTTGATTTTGGCTCTGGTGTCATTTTGGCATTTTTCACAAAGGGCTCAGCAACGGCTAACCACGCAGTTGGACCACCAGCTACATAACCTGTATTACCCAAGCCTTCGAAATTAACTTTCCCTTCTTTATTTACAGATGCTTTTGCAAAATACACGGTTGGAAATCCCTGTATACCAAATGCTTGCTGCAACTCGTTGTTTTGTTTTTTTATCTCTTCGGTTTGAGCAGTTCTTCTTGGATAATCCAATTCCACAAGAATAACGCTTTCTTTGGCCCATTTGCTGAATTCAGGAGTTTTGAGCACTTCTTTTTGCAAACGAATACACCAGCCACACCAATCACTTCCGGTAAAAAATAACAACAATGGTTTTTTTTCTTTATTCGAAACTTTAATGGCTTCTTTTACATCTGTGTACCATTTTAACTCTTGAGCTTGAGTCGAAACAGCTCCAATTAAAAATAATGTTATCAAAAATACTTTTTTCATTTGTCGTGTTTATTAATTTTTGAGTAAAATAGAGTTGTACAAAAACTAAAATCTTCTTTCGCTTATTCTCTAAATTGATTTCTTATCTACAAATTTAAACAAAAATAATACCAAAAATTGTCGGCTACTTTACTTCTTGCATTAATTTTTTGACCAATGGAGAAATAAGAATCAAAACTACACCAGCAATCAAAGCATAAATGGCTAATTGTTGATATCCATCGGCATACACATTTAACTTTTCAAGATTACTGGCATTCTCTGAAGCCTCAGCAATATTGGCACCCAATAATCCAGCAAAATACTGGCCGTAAGCGCTTGCCAGAAACCACATACCCATTATTACCGCTTGCGTTTTCAAAGGTGAAAGTTTTGTCATGGCAGACATACCAATTGGTGACAAACAAAGTTCTCCAAAAGTAATGATAAACCAACCAAAAGTAAACAAACCTAATGATGTTCTACCACCGGCATCGGCAAAGAATTTAGTGTAATAAAATATCCAGAAACCACCTGCCAAAAACAAAAATGCCAAACCAAATTTAATAACCGTATTGGGTTCAATTTTTCTTTTGGCCATCCATAACCAAACCAATCCCACTAAAGCAGCAAACCCGATTACGAAAAAAGAATTCGCAGAATTGTTAACTCCATTTGGACTTAAAGGCACGTCAAGAATGGTATTGTTTAAATTATTTACCGCAAAAAGACTCAAAGAACCTCCACTCTGTTCAAAAAATGCCCAAAAGAAAATAGAGAATATGATAAAAATCAAAGCCGCAAACAACTTTTTATTTTCAGCTGCAGAAAAGTTTTTCATCTCATAAAGCAAATATAAAATCGAAGCTGGCCCAATGAACATCATGAAATAATCGGTATAAACGGTATTGGCTACCATAATGATAATTAAGGGAATAATTAACAAGGAACCTACATATGTCAATAACTCCATTTTTTTTCTCTTGGTTTTCTCAATTTCCAATAATGGCGAAATCCCAATATCCCCAAGCTTTTTTTGAGTTTGTGTGAATGTCAAAAGACTTATAATCATTACAATTGCGGCAAATCCGAAACCAACATTCCAACGTAAATGTTCTGGAATGAGTGATTGCCACATTGAACCCTCGGCAACTGCTATACAAATATATCCTCCAATTAATGCTCCCAGATTTACTCCCATATAAAAGAATGAAAAACCGGCATCTCTTCTCGGATCACCCTCTTGGTATAGTTGTCCAACCATAGATGAAATATTTGGCTTGAAAAATCCAGTTCCCACAATGGTAAATCCAATACCTATAAAAAAGAAGTTTTTGGGATCTATCGAAAGAATGACACTTCCAATTATCATTAAAATCCCCCCCCAAAATAAAGATTTCCGCAAACCTAGAATCTTGTCGGCAAATAAACCTCCAATAAATGTAAAAGCATAAACCCAGGCTTGTGTGGCGCCATACTGCAAATTGGCCACTCTCTCGTTCATACCCAACTGCCCTACCATAAATACAACCAACATTCCACGCATTCCGTAGAAACAAAAACGCTCCCACATCTCACTGAAGAACAAATACCACAACTGCTTAGGATACTTTCCCTTAAAATTTCGAATCTCCTCTATTGATAAATTTTCTGTCATTTTTATATATAATTTAATTCATTCCTTTTTCTTTCATCACCGCATTTAACCTCTTTAAAATTAATAATCCTAAAGCGGTTGCAAAAAGCAATAATAAAGCATTTACTATGAAAAAATTAGCTTTGTTTTCATAATCGTACCACATACTCGCCAAAACTCCGGAAAGCTTGTTTCCGATAGAAATCGACAAAAAGAAACCTCCCATCATTAAAGCCGTCAAACGGGGTGGACTTAATTTAGACACTATCGAAAGTCCCATCGGAGACAAACACAATTCGCCAATAGTAATAACACCATATGTCCCTACTAACCACCAAGGTGAAACTTTTACAGCTCCGTTACTGCCAAAATAAACGGCAAGCACCATGACTAAACACGACAAAGAAGAGATGAATAAACCTAAAACTATTTTAGAAGGCGTACTCGGTTCTTTGCCTTTTTTTCGCATAAAGGCAAAAAAGCCAACCACAAATGGCGTTAAAACAATAATCCAGCCCGGATTTATAGATTGAAATAATTCCGTGTTAATCAAAGATACTTTTTGATTGGAATTACTTTCAATCTCAGCTCTCTGTTTCTCGGAAATATTGGTAAAATAAACATCTTTCCCCTGAACTTTTACCGGCTCATTATTATCATCTTTCACCGCTTTAAATTGAGCATCGTATTTTTGGACTTCCTTAGTGGCAAAATCTTTTTCTTCTACTAAATAGATAGAAGCCAAAGTTTTTTCTGTCGTTCCGGTAACTTGTCTGTCCGTATAATAATTTGCCCAACGGGTTAATGCCGTTCCGTTCTGTTTAAAAACAGCCCAAAACAACATTCCCACAGCAAAAATTGCCAACAAAGCACCAAGTGGACGTTTGTCTTCCTTATTGGCTTTCACATACAAACTAATGTAAAAAATAATCACAGGAACACAGGCAAAAATAAAGGCATCTGTAGAATCGCTTTTAAAAATATTTCCAGGAATTAGCCACCCTATAGCTCCACAAACTATAGCCGGTAAAAACACTACGCCTAAAATTCGACCTAAGGAAATATCTCCTTCCTGAACAGGTTTCATCACATTAGCACTTTCCAGATGCTTACGCCCTATAGAAAAAATAACCAATCCCAGTAACATTCCAATCCCTGCAGTAAAGAAAGCGGCACCCCAACCATATTGGTTTCGCATAAAAGCGGCAATAATGTTGCAAGCAAAAGCACCAAGATTGATTCCCATATAGAAAATATTGTAGCCCGCATCTTTGTTCGCTTTATACTCTTCGGTCGAATATAAATTCCCGACCAGCGTAGAAATACTTGGCTTAAAAAATCCGTTACCAATGATGATAAGCGCCATGGAGATATAAAACATAGTCACATCATGAAAACTCAATCCGATGTAACCCAGCGCCATTAAAAATCCGCCCAGATAGATCGCTCTGAAATAGCCTAAAAATCGATCGGCAAGGTATCCTCCTAAAAATGGAGTTAGATACGTTAAGGCGATATAAGTTCCAAAAATATCATCGGCATTCTTATCCGAAAAAGCCAATCCACCAGTAGCGGCCGGGTCAATCATATAGAGAACGAAAATTCCAATAATGAGGTAATAACCAAAACGTTCCCACATTTCTGTAAAAAAGAGGAAGGCCAGTCCTTTAGGATGTTTGCTTTTCATATCTGTAAAATTTATTTGTTATTGGTCATAATGCCATCGACTTTTTATTTATTGATGCCTGCTTTCACAAACTTTCAGTTAATATCGATTTCATGTAGATACTATTTAAATTTTAAAAATCTAAACGATTTCATAGGAATAATGCTGAGACAACTTTCGATATAAATTTAAACTAAAAATACCTACTTGAAAACCAAGTAGGTATTTATAAATTGTTTAGGAAGACTATCGAATACCGTGCATCATTTTTTTCAAAAATGGAGTTAGTGCAAATAAAATAACTGCAGCAATACCAGTCAATACCACAAACACCATGAAGAATTCGAAAAGATTATGAATTTCAAAACCAGCAAAAATAGGGTTATGATCCATAATTTGATTGGTATCTAATAATTGAACTTGTTCTGGAGTAAGAGTTACTTTTTTATCTAATACTGCCTGCAAATCAATTCCAAGTTCTTTTGCTTTATTAAATTTATCTCCTGTAGCGGGTAATATAGAACCCAACGTTCCTGCTAGTGCATAACCAGATGCATTCGATAAGAAAAATACTCCATACAATAAAGAAGAGAATCGTTTTGGTGATAATTTACCTACCAATGATAAACCGATTGGAGATAAACACAACTCAGCACAAGTATTCAACAAATACAATAGAATTAACCATTTAATAGCTAACAATCCTGAAGTTCCAAGATCTTTTACTTGAGTAGCAATCATGAAGAAACTCACTGCGATTAACAATAATCCTAAAGCCAATTTCACAGGAGAAATAGGTTCTTTGTCATTTGCTCTTAATTTATCCCATAACATACTGAACGGAACGGCTAAAGCAACAACAAATAATCCGTTGAAAATTTGCACCATCGAAGCCGGCATTGGCCATCCAAAAAAGTTTCTGTCGGTTTGATTATCTGCAATAAAAGTCAATGATGAACCCGCTTGTTCAAAAGCCGCCCAAAAGAATATAATAAAGAATGAAATAATATAAATTACAATTATTCGATCTCTTTCTATTTTTGTCAACGAACTGTCAGACAAAATTAACCCTGCCAATGTAATACCACTAGCATAAATAATTGGGTAAATAATCGTTTTTACAACATTTGTTCCGTCAACTGAGAAATGGAATAATAAAAATAATCCAACAAAAGCAACTACTGAAAGCATTAACGCTTTAGAACTAAAAACAGCACTTTGAGCCTCTCCTTCTTCGTAATCTGAAGATTCATTTTTAGAAGGCAATCCTCCTAATGGTTTCCCTTCTGGAGTAACCACATATTTATTTTTCAAGAAATAGAATACCAGCGTTCCTATAAGCATAGCAATCGCAGCGGCAAGAAATCCCCATTTGAATGCGTGAATATCTCTTATTCCTCCGGTACTTTTTACATCTCCTAATAATGGGCAAATAAATTGGCCTAAGAATGCTCCCAGGTTGATTCCCATGTAGAAAATAGTAAAAGCGGTATCTAGTTTTGTTTTTTCCTGTTTAGGATACAAACTTCCCACCATACTGGAAATATTCGGTTTGAAAAATCCATTTCCGAAAATGATGATTCCTAATCCCGAATACATTATGGTGGTAGCCAAACCAAGATTTTCTCCAAAAACACTGGCACTGGTAAATAATAATAATTGTCCAACAGCCATCATCAATCCACCAAGCATAATGCAATTTCTATTTCCAAAAAAACGATCAGAAATAAAACCTCCAAGCATCGGAGTCAAATAACAAAGACCTAGAAAACCTCCATAAATTAAAGAAGCATCTTCTTCTTTCATCATTAAGGAATTTACAAGAAAAAGAACCAATAAAGTCCGCATTCCATAGAAATTGAAACGTTCCCACATTTCGGTTCCGAATAACACCCAAAGTCCTTTTGGATGTGCTGTTTTCGATTGAGTTTCTGTCATTTTTTTAGTTTTGGTTTGATTTGGTAATTATGATTTGGGTTATAGATTCTCTTTTATAAAGTTAGTCATTTTGTTATACAACTGGATTCTGGTTTTTCCTCCGTAAATTCCGTGGTTTTTATCCGGATATATTTGAGAGTCAAATTGTTTATTGGCTTGAATTAAAGCCTCCATCATTTGCATAGAATTTTGTACATGTACATTATCGTCTGCAGAACCATGAATTAAAAGGAACTTTCCTTTTAGTTTACTTACATGATTAATAGGTGAATTATTATCATATCCACTTGCATTTTCTTGTGGAGTTTGCATGTATCTTTCGGTATAAATGCTATCGTAAAAACGCCAGTTGGTTACCGGTGCCACTGCAATTGCCATTTTAAAGACATCGGCTCCTTGAAAAATACAATTAGACGCCATAAATCCACCATAAGACCAGCCAAAAATACCAATTCTTGAAGCATCTACATATGCATAAGAACCGATTACTTTAGCAGCATCAATTTGATCTTCTACTTCATATTTTCCTAATTCTTTTTGAGTTACTTTCTTAAAATCGGCACCTTTAAAACCAGTTCCTCTTCCGTCAACACAAGCAACAATGTATCCTTGTTGTGCTAACATCATAAACCAATAATCGTTACCATTTATCCATTGATTTGCTACTTGTTGTGAACCAGGTCCAGAGTATTGAAACATAAAAACAGGATACTTTTTGTTAGGATCAAAATCTTTTGGTTTAATCATCCAAGCATTAAGTTCGTTTCCTTTAGCCGTTTTTAAAACAAAAAACTCTTTAGACGGCAAGTTATACCCTCCTAATTTTGTTGCTAGAGCTTGATTGTTTTCGATAACCTGAATTTCTTTCCCGGTTTTTGACTCACTCAAAGTATAGGTAGTAGGTTGAGATGCGCTTGAGAAAGTATTAATGAAGAATTGGAAATTAGGGCTAAAAGTCCCTGCATTTGTTCCAGTATTTTTAGACAAACGCACTTTGTTTTTTCCGTCAAGTGCAATTCTATAAACATCACGATTGATTGACCCGTTTTCTGTGGACTGATAAAAAACAGTTTTTGTTTTTTCGTCAAAACCATAATATGAAGTAACCTCCCAGTTTCCTTTTGTAACCTGATTTTTTAATTTTCCGGTTTTGTCATAAAGATAAATGTGGTTGAAACCATCTTTTTCGCTTGTCCAAATAAAGCTGTTATCTTTTAGAAATGTCAAATTATCAGTTACATCAACATACGCTTTATCTTTTTCATTCAAAACCACTTTTGCAACAGCAGTTGTCCCATCTACAAATAACAAGTCCAAATTATCTTGGTGGCGATTCAAAACCTGAGCTGACAAAATATTATTATCATTTGTCCATTTCAATCTTGCAATATAAAAATCATTATAGTTACTTAAATCAACTTTTTTAACCGCATTGCTAGCTGCATCGTATATATGCAATGAAACTACAGAGTTTTTTTCTCCCGCTTTAGGATATTTAAAAGTTTCTACTGTTGGGTATAAACTTTTTTGAAAGACCGACATTGAGAATTCAGGAACCTGACTTTCGTCAAAACGTATATAAGCTAATTTTTTACTGTCTCCACTCCAATCGAAAGCACGAACAAAAGCAAATTCTTCTTCATAAACCCAATCCGTAATTCCATTAATTACAGCATTCTTTTTTCCATCAGTAGTAACTGCAGTTGATTTTTTTGAAGCTACATCATAAACATATAAATTGTTTTCTTTGGCGTAAGCAATCTTAGTCCCATCAGGAGAAAATGTTGGCTCTTGAACCTGAAAATCAAAAAGCTTAGTTAAGGTTTTGGCAGCAATATCATATAAAAAATAATCTGCTGTAAAAGAGTGGCGGAAAATTTTGTTTGAATGACAAGCAATTAATATCTTTTTTTCTGAAGCATCAAACTTATAACTATCAATTCCGTCTGCTAGTTCCTTAAAATTTTTAGTATCAATTAGGTTTGACACTTTCTTTAATGTTGCAAAATCATAAAGATCGATTTGCATACTTTTAGTAGCTTTATCAGAATTTAAAACTGTGTATTGATTGGTATTTTTCAATGACTCCAATGCATCCATCCCTTTGGCACGAAAAGCTCCTGTAAAAATTTCATCAATGGTTATTTTTTGTTGTCCAAAAACCGTAACACACAAAAAGAAAAGTAACGCAGTAATTTTATTCGAATTCATATAATAGGTAATATTTGTTTTCTTTTGGAATATGCAATTGCATATCATAATTTGTATTTGTCCCAATTTTATGCCATGCTCATTTCACGATATAGATAGAGTCATAAAAGCGACAATTTTAGTGAAAATTTTATAAATAAAACACTTTTAGCTTGTTAAATGTTATAAAAAAATATTTTTAACAATTTTAATGAATATTATTCCAATAATAAAACAAACCACAATAATTCTCCATCTTAATTTTGTAGTATTTAAAAATTTATGATAAAAACAAAACTTGTGATTATATTGCCCCCTTTCAATTTTAAATCTCAAAAGTTAATTCGCTAAATAAATGAATCGAATTCAAAATAGAGCTCCATTTTGAAAAAAGCAATAAAACGGAATGCTTATCTTTGCAGCAATAAAGCTATAATTTACACCTATGAACAACGCTATTGCTGGATTTTCTAAACTATCCAAAGAAGAAAAAATAAACTGGATTGCCAATCACTATTTTTCAACTCCAAGTGAAGCTATAGCACTTCTAAAAAATTACTGGAATTCGGATGAAAAAATCCAAAAACTGCACGATGAATTCATAGAAAATACAATTTCAAATTTTTACATTCCATTGGGCGTTGCACCCAATTTTCTGATTAATGGAAAATACAGCACGATTCCAATGGCTATTGAAGAAAGTTCCGTTGTTGCAGCGGCTTCCAAAGCGGCAAAATTCTGGTCAACACGAGGCGGATTCAAAACAACAGTTATCAGTACAGAGAAAATTGGTCAGGTTCATTTTATATATAAAGGAGACAAATCCAAATTAGCTTTATTTTTTGGACAATTAAAACCCAATTTGTTTGAAGTCACTGAACACTTAACCAAAAACATGCAAAAAAGAGGCGGTGGTATTTTGGACATCATTCTAAAAGACAAAACTGATTTACTCTCAAATTACCATCAACTCCATGCTACTTTTGAGACCGTAGACAGTATGGGAGCGAATTTCATCAACTCATGTTTGGAGCAATTCGCCCAAACATTGAAAGAAGAAGCACAAACTTTTGAAATGTTTACTGAAGAAGAGAAAAACATACAAATCGTTATGAGTATTCTTTCCAACTATGTTCCCGATTGTATCGTTCGTGCAGAAGTTTCATGTCCTATAGAAGATTTAGCTGAAAAACACATTGAACATCCAAACGAATTTGCCTCTAAATTTATTCAAGCTGTACAAATAGCTGAAGTGGAACCATATCGCGCCGTAACTCACAACAAAGGAATTATGAACGGAATTGACGCAGTTGTTCTCGCAACCGGAAATGACTTTAGAGCCGTCGAAGCAGGAATTCACGCTTACGCTTCCAAAAATGGACAATATTCCAGTTTGTCCCATGCCAAAATTGAAAATGGCATTTTTAGTTTTTGGCTGGAAATTCCGTTGGCCCTAGGAACCGTTGGCGGATTAACATCGCTTCATCCTTTGGTAAAATTATCTTTGGAAATGCTTGAAAAACCATCAGCCAAAGAATTAATGCAAATTGTCGCTGTAGCAGGATTGGCACAAAACTTTGCCGCATTACGATCACTAACCACAACAGGGATTCAGGAAGGACATATGAAAATGCATTTGAACAACATCTTGAATCAGTTTGAAGCCAATGATGAAGAACGTCATTTGATTAAAAAACACTTTAAGCATCACGTTGTATCCCATAGTGCAGTAGTTAATTTTATTGAAAATTTAAGAAAATAATTACCCTTAACCTTTGTCAAAGTTTTAAACTTTGACAAAGGTGTTTGAGTTAATAAAACAATGAAAAAAACATTTTACAGCAACGGAAAACTTTTGATAACAGGAGAATATTTGGTTCTTGATGGAGCAAAAGCATTGGCCTTACCTACAAAATTTGGACAAAACTTGATTGTGGAGAAAACTGACAACCAAGAAATCAAATGGAAAAGTTTTGATGCTGACGGAAGTGTTTGGTTTGAAGATACCATTCCATTTTCGGTAATTATTTCTACCACTCCTTTTGAAAAAGAATCTGTAAAAAACACTCTAATTACTATTTTAAGAGAAGCGTATAAGTTGAATTCAGATGCGATTTTAAACTCGGAAGGCTATACCGTTTCAACACAATTGAGTTTTTCAAAAAAATGGGGACTGGGAACCTCTTCAACTTTAATAAATAACATTGCCCAATGGTTTGAAATAAATGCCTTCACGTTACTTAAAAACAGTTTTGGAGGTAGTGGGTATGATATTGCCTGTGCGCAAAATGACTGTCCGATTCTATATCATCTCGAACAAGGACAGCCAATTATCGATAAAGTAAAATTCCAACCAACATTTACTCAAAATCTATACTTTGTTTATCTTAACCAAAAGCAAAACAGTAAAAATGCCATTGCTGCCTATAAAGAGAAAAAAAACAATTTAGAAGAAGCAAAAGAAATTATCAGCCAACTAACTGAAACGGTTACAAGTGCAAAAGACGAAAACACTTTTGCGAAAGCGTTAGAAAAACACGAAAAAGAACTAAGCTCAATTCTTAAAACAAAAACGGTTAAAGAATCCTTGTTTTCTGATTTTGACGGAACCGTAAAAAGTCTTGGAGCATGGGGTGGCGATTTTGTATTGGTCATTGCGAAAGAAAATCCTAGCCCTTACTTTAAATCCAAAGGATTTGAAACCATCATTCCTTATAGCGAAATGATATTATAAATTTTAATCAAAATCAGTTTTAGAAACCCAGTTCGGGATTCGAATTGAAAAGTCAAAAAAACAAAAAACCCGATACTTGCAGTTTATAAGTATCGGGTTTTTATGTTAGAAAATTACTGTTTAGTAATTAAAATCTTTTCTGTTATCTTTTATATCAGCATCATCTTTTAAAGCTGGCAATACTCTGTTTACTTCAGAAGCACTTTGCGCTTTTAATTTAGCAACATTATCAGTATAACTTTTTAAAGCTGGTGCTTTAACAGTGCTTATATTTTTTACTACATAAACTCCAGTAACACCTTCAATTGGAGCTGATAATTTATTTGCGGCCAAAGCAAATGCATTTCCTACCACTTTTGGCTCTTGACCAACACCACCTGTTAAAACTGGATTTTCCAAAGTAACATCAGTAGCTTGTTGTACAGTTGTACCTGTAGCTTTTGCGATAGCTTCCAATGAACTTCCGTTCATTTTAGCTTTTAATATTTCTGCTTTTTTCTTGTTTTTAAGAATTGACTCCACGTAAGGTCTAGCTTGATCAACAGGAATTAAACCTGAATTATCAATAGCTTTCACTTTAGCAATTACGTGCCCTATATTAGCTACTTCAAATCTTTTAACAGCTCCCTCTTTAGTGTCTTTTTCAAAAGCCCATCTAACGATAGTTCTTTGATTTCCTAAAGGACCAAAATTCTCGTCCATCGCTTTTACTGAAACCGCTGGTGAAACCGTAAGAGTCATATCTTTTGCCACTTTATTAAAATCTTTATCAGCAGCATCCATTTCGAATTTTGTAGCTTGCGTAAATGCTTTGTCAGAAGTAGCTTCTGAAGCTTCAATTTTTTGAGCTACAGTTGCCAAACGAATTCCATCTTGTTTATCAGTTACTTTAATAATATGGTAACCAAATTGAGTTTCTACCAATCCTACTTTCCCGATACCATTATTGAAAACAAAGTCATTAAACGGTTTTACCATTGCGTTTTGAGCAAAATAACCTAAATCTCCTCCTTGTTGAGCAGAAGAATCATCCGAACTAGTGAAAGCTAACATTAAGAAACTATCTGGATTTGCAGTTACTTGAGCTAAAATTTCTTCCGCTTTAGTTTTAGCTTCTTCTTTAGTTCTTTTCTCTCTTTTTGCAGGAACTTGAGTTCCTTCATAACTAATAAGAATATGACTTGCTTTTGCATTTACACTAGCTTTTCTACCTAAAGATTTTGAAATACAGTAGTATTTTCCAAAAACATAAGGTCCATAAACTTCTCCTGGAGCTAAGTTGTACAATTTGTCAGCATCAACTGCAGGCAAATCTTTTTTAGCAACATAAGAAGAATCATAAGGCACATCAGAATTTGAATTTACAAATTCAATCACATTTTTAGTGTTTTTAAAACCAGCTAAAGTATCATTTTTACCAGTTGCTTGATTGTAAACTACACTTCCTGACAATAATGAATTAACTTTAGTTTTAACTTCATTTACATCTGCTGCAGATGCTTTGTCTTCAATTAAAACATATTCTATTTTACGAGTCTCTTCAGATTTGAATTTTTTTGGACTCGCTTTCATGAACTCCAAAATCTCTGCATCAGTAACTTTTACGTCACTGTCTTTAATAGTAGAAAACAAACCAGCAACATAAGCGAAGCTTACTTTGTTAGCTCCCATTTCGTAATTGAATTTTCCTTCACTTTCGGTTGTGTAAATACCCGCTTTAATTAAGGTATTATAGATTTGAAATTTAGCATTCAATTCCGCATCTTTTTCTCTCTCTTTCAAAAATTGAGCTTGCTCAGGATTTGCTTTGAAATATTCTTTAAATTTAGCAATATCAAACATTCCTGCTCCATTCAAAAACATTGGATTTTTCCCGATGTTTTGATCAGCTTTAAGCACGTCAATAATATGTTTCTCACCAACTCTTAATCCTAATTTATCAAATTCGGCAGAAAGCAAAGCAATAGTCACTTCTTGATCCCACACTTGTCTAGACGCCTCTGTAGAAGAAACACCTTGTCCGCTTTTTTCAACATTACTAACTTTTATTCTAAAATCCTCAAATGAGATATCTTTCCCATTGATGCTTCCAACATCTTTTGAACTTGACCCAAAACTACCGTTTGAAAAAAGATCCTGTATGATAAATGAAAATAATGCTAGAGCGATAACTCCAATCATTATAGCGGAATGTTGTCTAATTTTTGATAAAACTGCCATTGTATATTATTGTTTATTTTAAAATTTTGTTTGCGAAAATACAATTATCTAATTAATAATTATAGAACTACTGTTTTTTTTTTGTTTTTTTTTAAATTAAAAAAAGAATCTCAGTCTTTGATAGTCATTTTAACCAATTCAATCTTCTTATTCGTGGCTTCATCGATGACAAAATGATAGTTCTCTATGGTAATCTCATCCCCTTTTTGAGGAATTCCCTTAGTAAAATTTACAATGAATCCTCCAAGTGTGCCATAAGAATCACTTTCAGGAATAGCCAATTTATAGGTATGATTCAAATACTCTACATCCAAACGGGCAGAGAATAAAAAAGCGCCATCCTCAAGCTCTTTTTCTACCAATTCTTCCTCCAAATCATGTTCGTCTTCTATTTCCCCAAAAAGCTCTTCCACTATATCTTCGATGGTTAGAATTCCAGATGTCCCTCCATATTCATCCAACACAACCGCCATGCTTTTTCTTTTTTTGGTCAGCAGACTCATAGCATCTTTTACATAAATAGCTTCTGGGATAAACTCAACCGGAATAACAATTTCTTTTATACTTGAAGGTTTTTTAAACAAATCAAAAGAATGAACATATCCAATGATATCGTCCAATGAATTTTGATAAATCACCATTTTAGAATAACCAGTATCAATAAACAATTCTTTTAGATTTTCCAAAGATTCCTTTATATCCACTGCCGCTATTTCTGTTCTTGGCGTCATTACATCACGGGCTTTTACTCCCGAAAAATCTAATGCATTACGAAACATCTGTATTTCTGAATCAACTTCTTCATGATCTTCAACCGTACTCATTTGCTCGTTGATATAGTTCCCCAATTCCACTTTACTAAAATAAAGTTGCACTTGATCACCTTCCGTTTTAAAAAATCTTTTCAAAACAAAATCTGAAATCCAAATTAAAAAAGTAGAAATAAAATAGAATAATTTATAAAAGAAAAAGGCTGGAATAGCCAAAAACTTAATCAATGAATTGGCATAAATCTGAAAAAAAACTTTCGGCAGAAACTCAGCTGTCATTACAACAACACTAGCTGAAATCACCGTTTGAATCAAAAGACCGGTAAAACCGGAGAAATGTAAATCAAAAAGTAGTAGCCTACTCATTAACATTTTCCCCATAAAAAAACCATATACCACAAATGCAACATTGTAACCAATAAGCATTGCAGCAATGAACTTTGAGGGTTTTTCAATAAGTTTGGTCAGAATTTTGGAAAGAAAACCATCTTGTTTTTTTTCTAATTCCAAATAAATTTTATTTGAAGAGACAAAGGCCGTCTCCATTCCTGAAAAAAAAGCACATAGTATTAAACACAATATTATGATACCTATTTCCATAAACACTTAAGGTTGTTTGTTTCTGTCTTCAAATTTTTTGGCAAATCTTCTTCTAAAGAAAAACATAAAAATGGCAAGTCCAGCAATAATAAAACTCAAAAAAGGAGTTTCGGCAGTATTCCATTTTGTATATCCATCGTAAAGAAAATAAATTCCAAAAGCTAAGTAAAGGTATGAAGTGTATTTTAAGAAATTCATGTTGTTTGTATTTTTTATTATTCAGAAGATTCAATTTCTCCTTCTATTCGTTGGGAATTCACTACTTTAAAATCTTTGCTAAAATCAATTCCCTGTCCAGTAGAACCTCCTTTGGCATCAGTCAATTTAAATTTTTTCTCTGTATAAAACCATTGGTTTTTTTGATCAAAATATAACTGTTCCGTTTCGAGCATTTGCCCCTCTTCTGAAGTGATTTTTACTTTTCCCTGTAAATCAATTATACTGGTTTGTTTATACGAAATTGCATAATTAGACTTAATAAAAGTTCTTTTGCCTTTATCATCAAAAATTGTCACATCAACTCCTTTTGGAAATTCTGTAAATGCAAAATCAACATTGGCATAATCATACATTTTTGGACTCACCAATATGGATTTTATTTTTCCGGAATCTGTGTATTTCAAATTCACAAAATCGGCATCACCACTGGGAACAAACTCCGAATAATCATTTTTCTGAACTTCTTTAAAATTACTTTCACACCCCAAAACCATACCAGCTACAATAATAAGCAGTAAAAGAAACAGGATATTTTTTTTAAAGGGAGCCATAAATTAGGATATCAATTAGGAAAACAGATTTCATTGACTACGAATTAGTCAATTTTTCTTTGTCCAAACCATTTGTCATTAAGCGAAAAACTCATTGCAAAAGTAAAATAATCTTCTTGAACCAATCCTTTTGCCGTTGTTCCTCTTTTTCCATATTCCAAACCGATATTGATATTGGAAACACCCCCAGGAACTGGCAAACCAAAACCTAGAGTCACACCTCTATCATCAATCTCTTCTGAATTGATAATAGTCCCAGTTTTTGTGTATTTCAAACCAGCTCTATAGACCACTTTCTGATAATACTTTGAAAAAACATTATAATTAGGAATATAATACCCCCCCAAACTATAACTGGAATATTTACCATACGTGGCATTGCTTGATGTATTGTAATCATTGGCAAGTTTTCCAATATTTTGAAAAACCATTTGCGTTCCTATCATCCATTTCTTGGTTTGACCAGCACCAAAACCAAAAGACATTTTTTCTGGAATTGTCAAATCTGTTCTAATCTCCCTTGCATCTACCGCATCGATAACACCAATATCATAATTAGAATTATAATTTACGGTAGAAATTGTTCTAGTATTGGTAGAGGACAATTTACTTTGTGGAGTATAGGTAAAACTACTGTATAAATTTGTTTTTTTATAAATTTTGTGTTTATACATAGCTCCAAAATTAGTGGTAAAGCCACTCAAATCTGCCTTGTTTTCCTCATAAGTCCCTATTAAAACTCCAGAAATATACTCTAAATTTGAGTTATTAATTCTTCCGAAATTATACTGCACATCCGCGCCTAACACTAAATTGGGAACAATTGTATATCCCAATGAAAAAAAAGCTTTATTTAAACCACCTGTTCCTTTCAAAACATTATTTACCCCATCAGGTTCTGAACTTGTCGATTGAATATTGTATCCTACCGAAGTATATGGCAGCAATCCAAATCCAACACCCATTTTTCCTAATGGCAAAGCAACCGCCAAATAATCTAATGTTGTTCTTTGTGCGCTTTCTTTATTAGAATCTGTTTTCAGACTGGTAGCGGTATAATTTCCTCCCATTGTGAAAGTGGTAAACTTTAAACTGGCAAAACTTGCCGGATTCAGAATATTAATATGGAGACTGTCCTGCTCTATATTCAAACCTCCCATGGAACGATTTTCAAGATTCCCTTTAAATCTGGATTCACCTATTCCGAAAAAAGAGTAAGGAGAAGCAGATCCACTTTGAGCATTAGACATTAGTGAAAAAAAGAAACATGCAATAACAATAATTTTTTTAATCATTTTCTATTTTATATTGAAAAATTTGGTTCAAACTCTCTAATAGAAAATTTGAATTGGCAAATATGGTATTTTTTAATCGTTTAGCCAAAAATTCTGTGTCTCCACCCGTTAAAATTATTATAAAATTTGGATATTTTGATTGATATTCATCGACAAAACCATTAATCTCATAGACCAATCCATTTACAACTCCAGAATGAATTGCCTCAGTAGTTGAATCTCCAACGAAATACCTCGGACTCTGTAGTGTCAACAAAGGTAATTTTTCGGTGAAGTTGTGCAAAGATTCGTATCGTAAACGTAACCCTGGAGAAATAGCTCCACCATGATACACATCATTTTCATCCACAAAATCGTAGGTCACACAAGTTCCAGCATCTATAATTAATCGATTTTGACCTTGAAACTGCAAAGTTGCACCGGCAGCCAATACCATCCTATCTATCCCTAAAGTTTTTGGAGTAGCATAATTATTGGCAAAAGGAAAATTATCTTCAGGGGAAACAAACCAGACATCAAGTTCATTTTGAAATCGCAAAAACGAATTTTTATCTACATCACCAACAGAAGCCACAACCAAATGCGTGACTTTTTTGTGTTTTTTTAAAACTTCCTCAATTTTTTCCTGAATTTCTTCTTTAGGAAAAACAAAAACCTCCTTCATCTTATCCCTCTCAAAAACAGCACCTTTAATTCTTGTATTCCCTACATCAATAGTTAAAACCATAGTCTCTTTTTTAAAAATGCTAAGGTACGAATAGATTTTTTTTAAAAAATGTATTGTTTAATTTAAAAAAGATTCTATATTTGCACCCGCAAACAAGTTCACTGAACTCCTATATAAATAGCGACAAAGTAAATTAATAAGCACGGTACCTTAGCTCAGATGGTAGAGCAATGGACTGAAAATCCATGTGTCCCTGGTTCGATCCCTGGAGGTACCACGAAACCCACTCTGCAGAGTGGGTTTTTTGTTTTTTACATCTTCCAAAAAAAGCAAAATTTTCATTTATTTAATTGATAATAAAAGAATTAACTTCAAA
>NZ_MUNX01000152.1 GCF_002001005.1 Flavobacterium sp. A45 | reverse complement strand
ACATAGTACTTTATTTTAACTTTTTATTAACTTTTTGTCCGTTTTTATTGGGAAAATAAATGTTGTACTATTTAACTGAAGTAACATAACAATATATTATCTAATGAACTGATATACAATAGACTTTAATTCAAAGATAATGTTACTGCAATTAATAAAAATTTAACATTGACTCAAATAACTTACCTTTTTGTACATTTTCTTTTATTAGATCATAAAGAGGTATTCAAAAAAAAACTGCTTCAGATTTTGAAGCAGTTTTTATAGAAGTCAAAGACTAAATAGCGTTATACTATTTTCCCTTTTACAATTTCATCAACAATTTCTGGATTTAGTAATGTTGTGATATCACCAAAATTAGAATAATCACCTTCCGCAATTTTTCGCAAAATACGTCGCATAATTTTTCCGGATCTAGTTTTTGGCAAACCAGTTACAAACTGAATTTTGTCAAGCTTAGCAATTGGTCCAATATGATCAGACACATGTTGATTAATCTCTTTAATCAAATTGTCTCTATCTCTATATTCACCAGATTCTTTCAATATCACATAACCATAGAGTGCATTTCCTTTAATATCATGTGGGAATCCAACAATTGCTGACTCTGCAACAGCTGGGTGCTCATTGATGGCATCTTCAATAGGTGCAGTTCCTAAATTATGTCCAGAAACAATCACTACATCATCCACACGTCCTGTAATTCTATAATACCCTACTTCATCACGTAAGGCACCATCTCCTGTAAAATATTTTCCTGGAAAAGCAGAGAAATAAGTGTCTTTGTATCTTTGGTGATCTCCCCAAATGGTTCTTGCTATACCTGGCCATGGAAATTTGATGCACAAACTACCATCTACTTGATTTCCTTCAATTTCATTGCGCTTATCATCCATTAAAACGGGTTGAATTCCAGGCAATGGCAATGTAGCATATGTAGGTTTTGTTGGAGTAATGAATGCCAATGGAGCAATCATGATTCCGCCTGTTTCGGTTTGCCACCAAGTATCAACTACTGGGCAACGCTTCCCTCCTACGTGGTCATTGTACCAGTGCCAAGCTTCTTCGTTAATAGGCTCTCCTACTGAACCAATAACTTTCAATGATTTTAAAGGAAATTTTTGAACATAGGATAAATTCTCTTTGGCCAAAGCACGGATGGCTGTTGGTGCTGTATAGAATTGTGTAACTTTATGTTTTTCGATTGTTTCCCAAAAACGACTAAAATCAGGATAAGAAGGAATTCCTTCAAAAATTACAGTAGTAGCTCCATTCAATAATGGGCCGTATAAGATATAAGAGTGACCAGTAATCCAACCGATATCGGCAGTACACCAAAAAACATCATTCTCTTCATAATTAAATACATTCTTAAATGTATAGGCTGTATAAACCATATAACCAGCCGTAGTATGAACCATTCCTTTTGGTTTTCCTGTAGATCCAGAAGTATATAATATAAACAAAGGATCTTCGGCATCCATGATTTCGGCAACACTATTATTTATTGCATTATCCAAAAGTGGAGCCAACCATTGGTCACGACCAGCTTTCATCTTTATTTCAGCATTGGTTCTTTTGGCTACCAAAACTGAAGTAACAGTTGGACAACTTTCTAAAGCATCATCAATAATTCCTTTTAAATCAATAGTTTTATTTCCACGGTAACCTCCATCAGAAGTAATCACCATTTTACATTCACTGTCATTTATCCTTGAAGCCACAGCAGAAGCAGAAAAACCAGCAAAAACAACAGAATGTATTGCTCCAATTCTGGCGCAAGCCAAAACTGATACAGCCAATTCAGGAATCATTGGTAAATAAATACAAACACGGTCTCCTTTTGTAATGCCTTGTTCTCTTAAAACATTAGCCATTTTAGAAACGCGTTCGTATAATTCATTATAACTTATATGCAATGCTTCTTCTGAAGGATCATTTGGTTCAAAAATTATTGCAGTTTTCTCACCTTTCTTAGCCAAGTGCCTGTCAATACAGTTCTTTGTAATATTGACTTTTGCGTCAACGAACCATTTTACTTCGGCTTCAGCCATATTAAAATCGACAACTTTGTCCCAGTACTGATACCAAGTGAAATTTTCTTCAGCAATTTTTCCCCAGAATTTTCGGGGTTCACGTATTGATTTATTATAATGTTTAAAGTATTGTTCTAGACTATCGATTTTAAAATAACTCATCTTTTTTAATTTTTTATAAAAGTATTAAATCTGTTCGATTTTCAAAACTATTAATTTACAAAATATTTGAAAAACATAATAAAAAAGCGCACTTCTTCAAAATTTTATGAATTTTTAATACTATTTTAGATTTAAACACAAATTTTAAACAAGAAAAGGACATAATAGAAAACTAAAATGCCCTTTTATTAACAATATTTAACAAAACAATTATATTCTTCCTTTTTAAATTAAAAGAATCTCTTTATAAAATATATTGACTAGGGATTACTTCACTTAACTTAGAGCTCACCTGAAGTTAAGTGAATGTAATAGCATAAAATATCATCAACTGTCTAATAAGTGCTTACTAATTCAAAATATTTAAACCTATTTGATATTATGCAAATCCCAGCACACCCTCATGTGTGGTAATCCTAATCATTATTTTATTTATCCTATTTTTTTCATTGCAGTCATTGATTCTCTCAACCAAGCTCCAACTTCTTCAATTGGATGTTGACGAATACTTTTATTAACCGCAATAAGTACTGCATTATCTACACCATTAGTAGTAGAAAAAGGTTTTCCAATAACATTAGTTTCAACTGTTTTCATGAATTCAGTCAATAATGGTTTACAAGCATGGTCAAACAAATAACAACCGTATTCAGCAGTATCCGAAATAACACGATTCATTTCAAACAATTTTTTTCTTGCTACCGTATTCGCAATCAAAGGTAATTCATGTAAAGATTCATAGTATGCTGATTCTTCAATAATACCAGCCTCTGTCATAGTTTCAAAAGCCAATTCAACACCCGCTTTTACCATGGCAATCATCAAAACTCCATTGTCAAAATACTCTTGTTCTGAAATTGGAGCTTCTTGCGGAGCTGTTTTTTCGAAATTAGTTTCTCCTGTTGCTGCTCTCCAAGTCAATAAATTTACATCATCATTAGCCCAGTCAATCATCATGTTTCTTGAAAACTCTCCAGACATAATATCATCTTGGTGTTTTTGAAATAATGGGCGCATGATATCTTTCAATTCATCTGCCAATTCATAAGCTTCAATTTTTGCAGGGTTTGAAAGACGATCCATCATATTAGTGATACCTCCATGTTTCAAAGCTTCTGTGATAGTTTCCCATCCGTATTGAATTAATTTTGAAGCATATCCAGGCTCAATTCCTTTCTCTACCATTTTATCAAAACATAAAATAGAACCAGTTTGCAACAAACCACAAAGAATAGTTTGCTCACCCATTAAATCTGATTTTACTTCAGCTACGAATGACGACTTTAAAACTCCCGCTTTATGTCCACCAGTTGCAGCTGCGTAGGCCTTTGCTTGATCTAAACCAAAACCATTTGGATCATTTTCTGGGTGAACTGCAATAAGAGTTGGGACACCAAAACCTCTTTTGTATTCTTCACGTACTTCAGATCCTGGACATTTAGGAGCACACATAATAACCGTTAAGTCTTTACGGATTTGCATTCCTTCTTCAACGATATTAAATCCATGAGAATAAGCCAAAGTAGCCCCTTGTTTCATCAATGGCATGATTGCAGTTACTACTGCAGTATGTTGTTTATCCGGTGTAAGGTTACAAACCAAATCAGCTGTTGGAATTAATTCTTCATAAGTTCCCACTTTGAAACCATTATCAGTAGCATTTTTGAAAGAAGCTCTTTTTTCAGCGATAGCGTCAGCACGTAATGCATAAGAAATATCTAAACCTGAATCTCTCATGTTTAAACCTTGGTTCAAACCTTGAGCTCCACAACCTACAATGACTACTTTTTTTCCTGCTAATGCTTCTATTCCATTTGCAAATTCTGATTGATCCATGAATTCGCAAACTCCTAATTGTTCTAATTGTAATCTAAGTGGTAATGAATTGAAATAATTTGCCATTTTTTTTAATATTTAATGAATGTAAAATTTAATAATTGAAAATTGTAATCTGTAAAAATTGTCTATTGCTGTTACAAATTGGATTTATTTTAATGCTTCTAATAATGTTGATATTTCCATTTTTTCTTTCGAAATCGATATTCTGCCCGAACGAACAAATTGCATAATTCCGAAAGGTTTTAGCTTTGCGTATAATTCTTCAATTTCTGAGCGTTTACCTGATTTTGAAATCACAAAAAAATCTCTAGATACCGTTACAATTTCAGATTTACTGTCTTTTATTATGTTCTGAATTTGTCTTTCGTCAAAAAGCAAGCTAGATTCTATTTTGAAGATTGCACTTTCCAAAAAGATAGTTTCCTCATCGATGTGGTAAAATGCTTTGATAACTTCAATTTGTTTTTCTATTTGTCCTACAATGTTTTGCACCCATTTTTCGGTGGTATTTACAACAATAACAAATCTTGAAACATTTTCAATTTCAGATTCGGAAACATTTAGACTCAATATGTTGATGTGACGTTTCAAGAATATCCCAGATATTCTATTTAGCAAGCCAACGTTATTTTCTGAATAAACAGAAATGGTGAACATTTTATTTTCCATTTTATATTGTTTAAAGTTTAAAATTGTTTAAAGTTTAAAATTGTTTAATGAAATTCTAGTTTGCATTTTTCAAACAACTTTAAACCTTAATCTTTAAACTATTTTTAATTTAATCTTATATCAGAAACTGAAGCTCCTGTTGGGATCATCGGAAATACGTTATTCTCTTTCTCTACCATAACTTCTAGAAAGTAAGACTCTTTAGAAGCCATCATTTCGGCAACTGCGGCGTCCAAATCTTCTCGTTTGGTTACTTTTTTTGATTTGATATAATACCCCTCAGCAATTGCAATAAAGTTTGGGTTTATCATTTTGGTAGAAGCATATCTATTATCAAAAAATAGTTCTTGCCATTGACGCACCATTCCTAAAAATTCATTATTCAAAACAACAATTTTAACGGGAACCTTAGTTTGAAAAATAGTCCCCAATTCTTGAATCGTCATTTGAAAACCTCCGTCACCAATAATTGCTACAACTTCTCTATCTGGCATTCCCATTTTTGCACCAATTGCAGCTGGCAAAGCAAATCCCATCGTTCCTAAACCACCTGAAGTAATGTTACTTTTGGTTTTATTAAATTTAGAATAACGACATGTAAACATTTGGTGTTGTCCTACATCCGAAACCATAATGGCATCACCATTAGAATGTTTATTAATCATTTCAATAGTTTCTCCCATAGAAATGCCACGATTGTTAGAAGGTGCCAATTCTTCATTGATAACCGCTTCCATTTCAATTTTATACTTTTCTTTGAACTCGTTATGCCAAGCATCATGAGATTTACTTTCGACAAGAGGAATCAAAGCGTTTAATGCTTCCTTCACATCCGCTAATACCGCAACTGTCGTTTTTACATTTTTATCTACTTCAGCAGGATCAATTTCAAAGTGAATTACTTTGGCTTGTTTGGCGTAAGTAGCCAAATTTCCTGTCACACGGTCATCAAAACGCATTCCCAATGCAATCAATACATCGCATTCATTAGTTAAGATATTTGGACCATAATTTCCATGCATGCCCAACATCCCTACGTTCAAAGGATGGTCTGTTGGCAAAGCTGAAAGACCCAAAATTGTCCAAGCCGCTGGAATACCTGTTTTTTCAATCAATGCTTTTAATTGTTCTTCGGCTTCGCTTAAAATAATTCCTTGCCCAAAAATAATATATGGTTTTTTGGCATTGTTTATTAAATCGGCAGCTTCTTTAACTTTTTCAAGATTTAAAGTAGGCTTTGGTGTGTAACTTCTAATGCTAGTACATTTTTCATAACTAAAATCCAGTTCGTCAAATTGAGCATTTTTTGTAATGTCTATCAATACTGGCCCTGGACGCCCTGATCTTGCAATAAAAAAAGCTTTTGCAATAATTTCTGGAATTTCACTCGCTTCGGTAATTTGATAATTCCATTTGGTTACTGGAGTAGATATTCCAATGATATCAGTCTCCTGAAAAGCATCCGATCCCAATAAATGTTTTCCTACTTGCCCTGTGATGCATACCATTGGAGTAGAATCTATTTGAGCATCGGCTATTCCTGTAACTAAATTAGTTGCCCCTGGTCCTGAAGTAGCAATTGCAACTCCAACTTTTCCTGTAGCTCTTGCAAATCCTTGTGCAGCATGAGTTGCACCTTGTTCGTGACGCACCAAAACATGATGCAATTGATCTTGAAATTTATATAATTCGTCATATACCGGCATTATCGCTCCTCCAGGATAACCATAAACTAGGTCAACTCCTTCGGCTAATAAGCATCTTATAACGGCTTCTGCTCCTGATATTTTCATTTTATTTATATTTTTCCCCACCCCGACCCTC
>NZ_MUNX01000150.1 GCF_002001005.1 Flavobacterium sp. A45 | reverse complement strand
AGTGGCAGGAAAGTAAGTAAAAATTTAAGTCAAAAGTAAATTTGGCTTGATTTTATAACTAATTACATTTTTATTTGGGCGTGACCCTCTCTCGTCCCAAAAGACGAGATCGGGTCGGGCTTTCCGTTCCCGCTTTTTTATATCCCAAAAAAAGGGATATAAAAAGAGCTCCACTTCATCCCTCACGCGAGCAACTGCCAGCTAAGAAAATTGGTGTAAAACAAACTATAAATTTTGAATTAAGATGTAAATGCAATTTGTGTTATTTGCAGAAGAAGAATTTTATTTATTTCCAGTTCCTATTTGCATTACTCTATCTTCAAATTCATCTCTACGGCCAGCTGACTTGTTCTTGAGCTGGGAGCGGTAATTGTATATCGTCGAAATTGAGTAACGAAGAAAGACAGCGATTTTAGCACTGTCTTTTATCCCTAAGCGAATGAGTGCAAAAATCCTTAACTCGGTATTGAGCTGTTCGCCTTCTTTTGGATGAATTTTTTCATTTGGAATGAGCAAATCATTAAACTCACGAATAAAATCTGGGAATAACTGTAAAAAGGTTTTGTCGAAATTAGCATAAAACTCTTTCAATTCATTTTCGATATAATCTTTTGATTTTACGGTAGTCACAAGGTCATTTATTTTTCCTGTTTTTGCCAATACATTGAGTTTTCGCTGGTATTCGTCCAGTTTTCCTAAATAATCTGAACATTGGTCCATATAACGTCCAATATAGATTTCCTTTAAAAAGTTAGCTTCGCTCAAAGTGTTATTGGACAGATTTAGTTTATCATTAGCCAAGCTCAAATCGCTCTTTGCTTTAGATAATTTTTTCATTTGTTTAATGAGTAAAAACAAAAGGGTAAGCAATATGAGTGCTAAAAAGCTGGCACTAATTAAAAATACCGTCAATTGAAACCTGTTGGTTTCGTTTTGTAGCTGATACGATTCGCTGATGATAGGTAGCATCTTCGATATTTCATAGGTTCTCAAGCGGGCATTGCACACAACGGCATCATCTAGAGAACGTTTTATATAAGTATAAGCCCGCTCAATATCGCCATCTTCATAAAGCAGAAAAGCCAATGAGCGAAGAGAAATATATTCTTTTTTGGATAACTGCAAGTCGGATAGGGCGGAAATGCTTAGCCATTCTTTTTCCTTTAATCTGTCATTTTTTTGTTTATAAGCTTGTGAAATTATATAAGATATAATCGCCCTATTAGAATCGCTGTGATGAATTTTTGGAAAATAGGGGAGTAATAAACGCAGCGTTTCATCAGGTTTTTTATAGTCTAAATTCCAATCGGCTTTAGCTATAATATACGATACAGAATTGGTTGGGTAATAGGCGACACTGGAATCCCGGTATTTTTTTGAATGCTGAAGATATTTTTCTTTTTCCTGAGGAGAAGAAGCATTGTCAGCCATTTGTCCATAAATGGTTCGGCTGGCATCGTAAAAAGATCCTTTTAGGGAAGAAGCTGGTGGAATACTAATGGAATTTAGAATATCGATAGCTTCTTTATACATGCCTAATGTTCCCATTATAGACACAAGATTTATTTCGGACTGATTTAATTTATCAGAGTCTTTAAGGATTTTAGCAGCTTGAAGATTTTTTCGGGCATAAGCTAAAGCTGAGTCAGATTGATAGGAACTATAATTGATATACAGTTTTTGTGAAATCTCATATTTGGAAATTGGAATGCTGGTTTTTTTTAAAAGTGATTTAAGCTGGGTAATTTTCTGTTCTTTTTTTTGGGTGTAAAAGGAATTATTTTCAATAGTCTGGTCTATTTCAGATAATAAAGCATCTGAATTTTTTTGTGCAAAGGAACAGTAAGGCAGCAACAAAATAGTGACAAACATTAAAAAATGATTCATTCAGATTGGATTTGTTTCTGTAAAAATAATTAAAATTTTAAATGGAAAAACCGTCTTGAATCTTTAAAGGATTTAAGACGGTTTTATATTTTGTGGAACTAAAAAGTTATTCTATTTCAGAAATTCTTAAGGTATTTACCATTCCTTTTTCAGTAATTGGCATTGCAGCCAAGTTGATTAAGAAATCACCTTTTTTCACAAATCCTTTTTCTTTTACAATATTATTTACGTCAGTAACAGTATCATCCGTACTTACTGATTTTTCATAATAAAAAGATTTAACTCCCCATAATAAATTAAGCTGAGTCAAAATTCTTTTGTTTGATGTAAAAACTAAAATATGTGCAGATGGTCTCCAAGCAGAAATTTGGAATGCTGTGTAACCGCTATTTGTTAAAGTACAAATTGCTTTGGCTTTAATAACATTGGCCATAGTAGCAGCATGTTGACAAACTGTTTTAGTGATAAAACGGTTTGTTCTTACTTGTGGAGAGTTTTGAGGAACTTGAATAAGCGGTGAATCTTCAACTGCTTCAAGAATTTGAGTCATTTTTTGAATTACCTGTACTGGGTAATTTCCGGTTGCAGTTTCACCTGATAGCATCACAGCATCAGCTCCATCCATAACAGAGTTCGCTACGTCATTTACTTCAGCACGGGTTGGAGTCAAGCTGGTAATCATAGTTTCCATCATTTGAGTAGCTACAATTACTGGTATTCTAGCTGTCTTGGCTCTGTGAATTAATTCTTTTTGAACCAATGGTACTTCGTGAGCAGGCAATTCAACACCCAAATCTCCTCTGGCTACCATTAATGCATCGCAATAAGCTACAATTCTGTCCATGTTTTCTAATGCCTCTGGCATTTCGATTTTGGCAATAATTGGAATTTTATATTCAGAGTGTTTTGCAATTAATTCCTGAAGATCTTGTAAATCTCTTGGAGTTTTAACAAATGAAAGAGCAATCCAATCTAATTTCATTTCTATTGCAAAAATGGCATCAGCAATATCTTTTTCAGTCATTGCAGGTAATGAAATTTTAGTATTTGGTAAATTTACCCCTTTCTTCGATTTCAATTCTCCTCCTTGAACAACACGAGCAACAACCTCAGTTTTTTTATCAGTTGAAACTATTTCAAAAATTAATTTCCCGTCATCAAGTAATATTCTTTCCCCAGGATTTACATCATTTGGAAAATTTTGGTATTTCATAAATACTTTCTTTGAAGTACCTATTATATCTTCAGCAGTTGTAAAAGTGATTAAATCACCGTCATTCACAACAACTCCGTCTTCCATTACTCCAACACGTAGTTTAGGCCCTTGTAAATCTCCAAGAATTCCAGTAGTATACCCAAATTCTTCGTTAATACCGCGAATAATGCTTATCTTATTTTTTACGTCTTCGTAATCAGCATGGGAAAAATTTACTCTAAATACATTTACACCTGCTTCAATCATGTCTTTTATGATTTCTCGTGTGCTACATGCAGGCCCAAGTGTGGCTACAATTTTGGTTTTTTTGTTTGTATGCATTTGTATTAAAAAATTAAATTGTTTTTAGATTTTATTTTATTAGTGTCAACAATATATACCGTTGCTATATTGTCTATTGTATTCAATTCATTTTGTATTTTCAAAAGATTCAAATTCTCTTCGCTATTTTCTATTTTCAAAAAGTAATCTACTTTTTTAAATTCGGGAAGCATATACACTTTTGTGAGAACTTCTAAATTTATATTCGAAAATAAACTCTGGTTTTCCTCTTTTTGTTGTTGAATGACTTCGGTTTTATTCTGTATCAAATCCCAGGAAATCTCTTTTTTCTTTTCATAATAATGAAATCTAGAAAAATGAGCTTCTCCTTCCTTAACTGTAATTTGAATTTCTTTTATAGATTTATTCAGATTTACATGAAGTTTTTGATTGATAAAATAAGCCAATCGGTAATCTTCTAATGAAGTATGAATAGCAATAAGACTATAATCAATTTCGTCAAATTCACCAAAATCCAGTTTATGAATTGCCATTCCATTAAAAAATAAGATGTAAATATACTATTTCTATTGTAGCAAAAGGTTGCTCGGGGGCTATGATTTTGATATTTTATTAACGAAAACGATGTAGTATTGACAATAGAATAGCTATTTTCTGTCAATTCTCTCTTGAAATGCGAAGTAAGCGCGTTGTGATGCTTTTTCTTCTGCTTTCTTTTTGGAAGTGGCTCTGGCTTTTGCAATTACTTTGTCATCAATACTAAGTTTTACACCAAATAGACGTTGACCATCAATTGCATTGTCTTCAAATATGTCATAGTAAAATTGCTTTTTCTCCTTTTGACACCATTCGATGACAAGG
Source organism: Flavobacterium sp. A45 (assembly GCF_002001005.1). Lineage (GTDB taxonomy): Bacteria > Bacteroidota > Bacteroidia > Flavobacteriales > Flavobacteriaceae > Flavobacterium. Next base: position 2,306 of record NZ_MUNX01000150.1, on the reverse strand, counting down.
CTTTTGTAGCTGATTACTTTGCCTTCTAATCTGGCAATGTCTACATAAGGGATGATTACTCTTTTTTGAATAAATTTTTCGCAATAAACATATCCTTTGTCTAAATAAATAGCTCCAATCAAAGACTCGAAAATATTACCATGAATGTTTTCGCCAAAATGATGAACGGGCACTTTACTTTCTACAAATTGAATTAAATTTAAATCTTTTCCCAATTCATTTAAATGTTCTCTACTCACAATTTTAGAGCGCATTTTTGTTAAATAACCTTCATCTCCAAGCGGAGCTTCATTGAATAAATAAGCTGCGATTACGGAGCTTAGCATTGCATCTCCCAAAAACTCAAGTCTTTCGTAATTAACAGGATTTCCTTTGAAATCAATACGATTCGAAGAACGATGTGTAAACGCTTTTTTGTAAAATTCCAATGTTATAGGATTAAATCCTAGAATGGGTTGAATAGCATCAAAAAAAATCCCGTCTTCTAGAGAACGGGATTTTGAGAATATTTTTCTAATTATACGCATTTATGCTTTGTAGTCTAATTTTTTTACCAAAACACAAGCATTGTGGCCACCAAAACCAAATGTATTACTCATAACAACGTTCATTTCTCTTTTTTGAGCAACGTTGAAAGTAAAGTTTAATTTTGGGTCAATATTTTCATCATCTGTAAAATGATTGATAGTTGGGGGAACAATACCATGTTTTAATGAAAGAATACAAGATATAGCTTCAATTGCTCCAGTTGCGCCAAGTAAATGGCCAGTCATTGATTTTGTTGAATTCAAGTTCATTGTATAAGCATGCTCACCAAAAACGTGTAGAATAGCTTTTGATTCTCCAATATCACCAAGAGGTGTAGAAGTTCCATGCATATTTACACCATCGACATCAGTTGGTTCTAAACCAGCATCTCTCAAACAGTTTAACATTACATTTTTAGCGCCTAATCCTTCAGGATGCGGTGCGGTAATGTGATAAGCATCAGCAGACATTCCGCCTCCGCCAATTTCACAGTAAATTTTTGCTCCACGAGCCACAGCATGTTCGTATTCTTCTAGGATTAATGCTCCAGCACCTTCGCCTAACACAAATCCATCTCTGTCTTTGTCCATAGGTCTAGAAGCTGTTTTTGGATCATCATTTCTGGTTGATAAGGCATGCATAGCATTAAAACCGCCCATTCCTGCAATTGTTACAGCAGCTTCTGAACCGCCTGTTACTATTGCATCGGCATGACCTAGTCTAATGTAATTGAAAGCATCAATAATAGCATTTGTTGATGATGCACAAGCTGAAACCGTTGTGAAATTAGGGCCTCTAAGTCCATATTTCATTGAGATTAGACCACCTGCTATATCAGCAATCATTTTTGGTATGAAGAAAGGATTAAACTTTGGTGTACCATCTCCGGCTGCAAAATTAAGAACCTCTATTTGAAAAGTTTCCAATCCTCCAATTCCTGAACCCCAAATAACACCTACTCTGTCTTTATTTATTTTGTCAAAATCGAAACCGGCATCTTTAACAGCTTCGTCCGATGCGACCATAGCGTATTGTGCATAACGGTCCATTTTTCTTGCCTCTTTTCTGTCGATAAAGTCTTCAACATTGAAGTTTTTTACTTCACAGGCAAACTTTGTTCTAAATTTTGAAGCATCGTAATAGGTTATTGGAGCAGCTCCACTAACACCATTGATTAGACCATTCCAAAATTCCTCAATATTATTACCAATGGGAGTAAGAGCACCAAGGCCTGTTACAACAACTCTTCTTAAAACCATAACGTTTTTATTTTTGTTATCTTTTAACAAATAAAGCCCATGCTTTCTATACTATAAGAAGTAACTAAAAGAGACATGGGTATTATAATGTAAATATAATTTGATTGAAGTTCAATCGAAAAATTTATTTAATCAAATAATAACACCCGATTCTTAAAACTTTAAAATTTTAGAAATCGGGTGTGTCATTATTATTTTTTTGCTTCCTCGATGTAAGAGATAGCTTGACCTACAGTAGCGATGTTTTCTGCTTGATCGTCTGGAATTTGGATATCAAATTCTTTTTCGAATTCCATAATAAGCTCAACAGTGTCTAATGAGTCAGCTCCCAAATCATTAGTGAAGCTTGCTTCTGTTACAACTTCGTTTTCGTCAACACCTAATTTGTCTACGATAATCGCTTTTACTCTTGATGCAATGTCTGACATAATCTTTTAATTTTAGAATTTAATTTGTTGGCAAAAATAAAACAACTTTATTTTAAAACAACTATTTAGTGAATAAATGTGAGTACTAATT
>NZ_MUNX01000147.1 GCF_002001005.1 Flavobacterium sp. A45 | reverse complement strand
CTAGTTGTTTTGAAACAAAACCATATAAGTTCTGTTTATATATAAATTTTATTTTCTAAAAAAAAATAAAAGAAATTCCAATAGTAATAGGCTCTTAAAAACAAAGTGAATTTACTTTACAAATCGGAGCGATTGGTTATAAAACCTTTAAAAATCAATTAAAAAAATCTTGCAACATCATTTTTCAATTCTTCTTTTTTTTATATCCAGACAGGCTTTCACCTGTCTGGAATAAAAAATAACTATTTGTAATTTTTAGAAATTAGCTCCAGTAGTATCCCACCAAAGTCTAGTTCCTCCATTATCTGGCCCTCCTAATTTAGCAAGTCCTGTAGCAACACCACCAGGGTTACCATCTTTCTCAGTCTGTACGAAGTTTACTCTACGTGGACCAAATTCAGTTGTGATTGTTCCTCCACTTGTATTGTGTAATGCTCTGAATAATTTAGGATATCCAGTTCTTCTGTATTCTGACCAAGCTTCTTGACCTTCAGGGAAGTTAGCTATCCATTTTTGAGTAATAATTTTTTGCAATTTCACCTCATTTGCAGCGGCACCATCCCAAGCAATTGTCACTTTATTTACAGCTGCTCCATTATTAGCAGCATCTTTAACATCAACAAAATCTTTAGCCATACTTACATTATCAGCGATGTAACTAGCCGCACCAGAAGCACCGTGTTGCGTAAATGATGTAGTTATACCCGCTTCATATAAAGCCTGAGCAGTTCCACCCATATTCCAACCTCTTAATGCACCTTCAGCTCTCAAGAAATATACTTCAGCTGTCGTCATCAACACTTTTTCATTTGACCCAACAATTGAACCAATTTCAGACATACCTGTACGGTCAGACTTCGCTATCATATTTATACCTGTACGAACTCCTCTGTATTCACCAGGAAAATCAGCAGATTCCTTAAAGTATTTAGCAAGTCTTGGATCTGAGTATCCATTCATTATTGATTCCATATCAGCAGACATTCTAATATCACCCCAAGAAGAAGATATTGTCAAAATTGGATCAATATAATTAGGAATGATAACTTTAGCGATATCAGCATTTGTAGTCATCACACCAAAAGGGTGGCTAATTGCTTTTTCAGCTTCTGTTTTTGCCAATGCCGGTTTAACTTTAACAATTCTCATCGCTAAACGCAAACGCAATGAATTTGCATATTTAACCCATTGTTTGTAATCACCTCCATAACCACTCATGTCTGTACTTGCAAAATTTGAAGCTTCACCTGCGTTAACTCTTTTAGTTAATTCTGTAACAGCAAAATCAAGTTCAGAAAACATTTTGGTGTAAACTTCTTCTTGTGAATCATAAGGAATTGTAGCATCAGTAGTACCAAATTGAGAATATACAATTGGACCAAATACATCAGTAACTCTATGCATTCCTTCTACTTTCAAAATCAAAGAAATAGCATAGAATTGATCGTATTTTCCTTTGGTTCTTTGCTCAATTTTAAGTGTATTTGCCATTACATCTGTATAAGGCAAACTCCAGATAAAGCCATTCCAACCATCAACAAGATTGTAGTTTGAGTTATCTCCTGCAGCTCCTTTAAAAGGAGTTGGAGTAGCCATATAACCTGACCAAATATCAGCACTCAAGTTTTGCTGCAATTGGTATTTCCAGTGTGTAGTATTAAAAATCCCAGTAAAAACAGTAGTAAAAGGAACTTTTACATGGTTAAAATCCTGCTCAAGATCTTCAGCAGTAATCCCAGTTGGATTCGTGTTAATTTCGTTGAAATCGCTTGTACAACTTACTGCTGCAAGCAATGAAGCGCATATAGCAGTTGTTTTTATTTTATTTAGTATCATGATGATATAGATTAGAAAGTTACATTTAAATTAAGACCGATACTTTTTGTAGAAGGTGCTGCATAAACATCAATCCCTTGTAAACCATTACCTGTACTCAAAGAAATATTTGGATCAAATGGTGCATCTTTATAGAAGAAGAATAAATTTCTACCTACCAAAGATAAGTTAGCTGTTTTGAAAATTTTACTGTTTTTAAGATCAAATGTATATCCTAATGCCAATTCTCTTAAGCTTACGTTTGTTGCATCGTAAACATACTCACCTGTTGCACCTTCTCTACCTCCAACTTGGCTATAGTAGCTCTCCGCTGGGTATTTTCCTGCATAAGCAGTTCCATCAGGATAAACAGCATTAATTGCTACCCCTCCAGCATCTCTAGCATTACCTGTCGCTTGAGAAACACCAAATTTATCATTTACAGCTTCAGTCAAACTCATTACATCTCCTCCAAAACGTCCGTCAATTGTAAAGTTTAAGAAATAGTTACCATATTTAAATGAGTTACTAAAACCTAACATATAATCTGGATTTGCATTTCCAACTTCTTCGAAATCTGTTTTTTGGATTGAACCATCAGCATTCAATAAAACTCTACCTTGAGCATCTCTCTTAAGGTTAATTCCTTCGATAACTCCAAATGGACGACCATTAATCAATGAATATCTATAACTATTCACACCCGCTGGAGTTAGAATAACTGTACCTCCTAATTCTTCTGGTAATCCAGAAACTTCATTGCTATTTTTTGAATAGTTTACAGTAGCATCCCATTTAAACTTGTCATTATCAACGATTTTTGCAGTCAATAATACCTCAATACCATTGTTTTCAATCACACCACCATTGTATGCATAATTTTGGTAACCCTCAGCATTTGTAGCTGGAGCTGGTATTGTAAGCAATTGATCTTTAGTTTTGTTGTTATAGTATGTTAATTCTATTCCGAATCGGTTATTAACAAATCTCCATTCAGTTCCTAACTCAAATGAATTTTGGCTTTCAGGTTTCAATGTAGTACCTGGTCTTGGACCAACAGTTGGGTTGATATTTTGTGGATTTGCTGCTGTATAAGCGTAAGTTGGAGAAGTGTAAAACGCAGGAACGTCATTACCAACCTGTGCAAAAGAAGCGCGCACTTTACCAAAAGAAATTGCATCTGGCATAGTAAAAGTTTCAGAAACAAGCCAAGTTGCTCCAACAGATGGATAAAAGAAAGACATATTTCCTGTATTTGCCAATGTAGAAGACCAGTCATTACGTCCTGTAATATCTAAATACAACATGTTTTTGTAACCAAAATTTACTGCAGCAAAAACAGATTGTTGCTCTCTACGGTAACCGTAATTTTGATAATTACCAGTATTAGAATTAAAATTATGAAGTGTGAACCAGTTTGCAATACCTAAACCAGATGGATCAGAATCTAAAACCGTTTCATCATTTATAAATGTTTTTGTAAAACTGGTACCTACGTTTGCGAAAAATGTAAGGTCCTCATTAATTTTTGTATTAATTGTAGCGATCAAATCCCCGTAATTTTGAGAACTTAAGTTATCGATGCTAATATATCTTCCATTTATATGAGATAAAGTACCTTGAGTAGAAGCGTAAATTTCTTTGTCAAATTGTGAAGTAACTCTATCATAATTATATCTAGAACCAATAGATAACCAATTATTAACTTTATAGTTCAATCCAACAGATCCATTTATATATTGATTACCATCTTTAGATTTATTGCGATTCAATCCCCAATATGGATTTTGCTCAATATCTCTATTGGTCATCCAGTTTTGAACCATCATATTTCTGGCAGGATCAAATACTTCAAAATTATTTTTGTATTCGTTAAAATCATATCCTCTTGGCATTAAATAAAGACCTGTAAGTGGATTAAAATACAAACCACTAGTTGGTCTGTTTGTAACATACTGAGATGTATAATTTGCATTGGCGTTAACAGTTAATCTGTCACCAAAGAATTTACCCATTTGTCTGATGCTAAAGTTATTTTTGCTCAAACTGTTTGTTGGTATAACACCATTTGCAGAAGTATTAGCATAAGAAACGTTTGTAGAAGAATTTTGAGATCCTGTAGAAAAACCAAAAGAAGATATTTGAGTTACTCCAGTTTCAAAAAAGTCTCTTGTATGATCTGGTGTACTTTGCGCAGCTCCCCATGACTCATCTGCTCCTGGCTTAGCGATATATGAGGTTTGGAATTTTGGCAAATAAGCAGCTGTTTCAACTGTTGTATTTGAAGAGGCTCTGAAAGAAGAAACTCCTTCTTTTGCTTTTTTAGAAGTCAACAAAACAACCCCTCTAGCACCTTGACTACCGTATAAAGCTGTAGCAGATGCACCTTTAAGTACAGTCATACCTTCAAAATCATCTGGATTCAATAATCCAATAACATCACCACCATCACGGTTACCTCCTTGTGTTGAACCAAATGAGTCATTTGGCTGAATAGAAGAAATATTCAGCATTGGCACACCATCAACAACGTACAAAGGGTTGTTGTTTGTAGTAGATGAATTTCCACGTATAGTTACTTTTGTAGAACCTCCAGTACCACCGGCACTTTTAGTTACCGCAACCCCAGCAATTTTACCTGCTATTGTATTCATTAAATTAGGATCTTTTGCTCTAACAAGATCTTCTCCTTTTAACTCTTGTGCAGAATAAGTCAAAGATTTTTTAGATTTCTTGATACCTAATGAAGTTACAACTACTTCTGTCAAAGCTGTAGAAGCTGCTGAATTCAACTTTACATCAATTGAAGATGACTCTCCTACTTGTACATTTCGTGTTTCATATCCTAAGTATGAAATCACTAGTGTAGCGCCTGGCTTAACATCAAGTGTAAATTTACCGTCAAAATCTGTTGAGGCTCCATTAGTCTCGCCTTTTACGTTAACATTTGCACCTGGTATCGGAGTACCCGCCGCATCTGAAACAAAACCATTGATTTTTTTTGTCTGCGCAAGGGTAACTTGCGTAGTAAAAATAACCATTACGATTAAAAAAATTTTTTTCATTTTTAAATTATTTTTGTTAGTTATGTTGTAAAATTATGTGGATAGTATTTTTCAAAAAAATAAATTAAACCAACAGCATTACTTTTTAAACCAACGACATCTTTTAATCAATAATGCGTTTTTCGAAAACGTTTTCTTAAATATTATTTAAGCTGTTATTCATATAATTCAACATTTTTTGCATCAAAATGCTTTTTTTAATAACAAAATGATTATTGTTGCAAAACAAAACAGTAACTAATTCGATTTAATACATTCCCTATTTACACCTATAATTAATGAAAAAAATAAACTTTGAAATCAAACTCATTAACCATGTATGGTTTTGGGGAATTTGGTTTATTCTTAACTTTTTGCGTTGGGGTGCTTATTTTAATGATTATAAGTATTCATTCAAATCGAATCTATTAGAATTTGCTCTTCATATACCATTTGTGTATTTCAATATTTTAGTACTCGTTCCGATGTTTGTATTAAAATCTAAATACATCAAATACACTATTTCATTACTGGCCAGCTTAGCTGTTGTTTATTTATTAAAAACAGGACTGACCTATTTTGTAATTTCAAAAAACATTTGGCCCGAAGCCAATAGAGATTACATTCCTTTTGAAATCAATCATATTGTGGCAGTTACTATTGGAGAAGTCTATGTGCTTGCGATTGCATCGTCTATCTATTTAATGCTAACTTGGCTTAGGGAAAGAGATCGCAACAAAGCGATAATGGAAAATCAAAATAAAATAAAATTAAAATACTTAAAAAACCAGATTCAGCCTCACTTCTTTTTTAATACTTTAAATAACCTTTACGCCCTTTCATTAGAATCATCGGACAAAGTACCTGATGTGATTATAAAACTTTCCAATTTGATGGAATATGTTCTATACGATATCAATGAATCCAAGTTTGTGCCTTTGATAAATGAAATCAATTATATCCAAAATTATATTGAAATAGAAAAATTGCGGTTTGAAAACGTAGAAGTAACCATCAATCTTGAATCCGATATTGACAATATAAAAGTTCCACCATTGCTCTTCATATCATTAATAGAAAATGCCTTTAAGCATGGTGGTGCAAATAATGAGAAACTCAAAATAAAAATCAACTTCAGGACTACAAAGTCAGAACTGGAATTTGAAATAATAAATAATTTTGTAATTTCACGACCTGTAAAATCAAAAAAAGGAATTGGTTTATCAAACACTAAAAAAAGATTAAAACTGATTTACAAAAGCAATTTCATCATAAAACAGATGATAAAATTCAATTTCTATATAATCAAAATACAAATACCTTTATATAATGAAGATTAAATGTGTATTAATTGACGATGAACCTTTAGCTATAAAAGTATTGCTCAATTATTTTGAAAATTTTTCAGACTTTGAGGTTATTGCTACTTTTAACAATTCATTGGAAGGACTCGAATTTATAAATTCAAATAATGTTGATGCTGTTTTTCTTGACATCAATATGCCTATGATGACCGGTTTTGAATTAATTAGTTTACTCGAAAATAAAACTCGAGTCGTCATCACAACAGCTTTCAGGGAATTTGCTGCCGAAAGTTACGACCTAGAAGTACTGGATTACCTAGTTAAACCCATTCCATTACCCCGATTTATAAAATGTATTCACAAAATTGAAGCCGAATACAATTTAAAAAATAATATTAAAATAGAGAACCATCGCATCGAACCACATCTTTTTATCAAAGTAGATAAAAAAATGGTTAAAATTAACATTGATGAAATTCTTTTTGTAGAAGGAATGAAAGAATACATCAAAGTTGTCACTCCCGAAAAAACCTATATCACCCATAAATCATTAACTTCATTAACAGAGGAATTACCTGCAGATCGTTTTATGCGTATCCATAAATCCTATACTATTGCACTAAATAAAGTAAAATCTATTGAAGGCAACAGAATACAAATTTTATCCTACACTATTCCTATTGGAAGAAATTACAGTAAAGAAGTTAAAGTAAAAATTCTAGAATAATAATTCTGCTAGATAGCTATTCGACAAATTTGAATGTGTTTTACAAATTTATATAATAGTTAAAAATGAACTGTTTTTGATACAGAAAAAATAGCTCTACATCGATTTTTCAGTTATAAAAAAGCAATAAATCTGCCATTAGTTGATGAATTTATGA
>NZ_MUNX01000088.1 GCF_002001005.1 Flavobacterium sp. A45 | reverse complement strand
GTTTAATATTATTACTGTTAAATTTTAATAGTAAAAACTTATACTTTAAAAAAGACAATTTTTTGTAAAACAACGAATGAAAATATAATTGATGAAGAAAAAAAGAGCTGTTTTTAGAAAAAACTAAAATAACAACTTCTAAGGAATAAAAAATTTAAAAACATAAATTGACATAAACAAAATTTAAAATCGTCTTAAAATAAATTTATTCGGGTTGATTTTAATAATTAAAATTTATAATTTTAATAAAAATAATCAATAATATATATAATAAAAAAGTGCTTTATAAAAAGCACTTTTAATTGATAAAAACTATACCCTTAATTTTAAATAGAATTAAGTACTTCTAAAACTTTTTCATTTTTTTCAGTATTTCTTAATTCTGCAATTTGTGTTTCGAAAACTGAATAATTAACTAAATCTCTTTTTAGATTTAATAATACAAAAATACGTACTGCTGCTAATTGACTTTTCAAAGACATCGTATATAATTTATGTACTATTTCTAAATCAATATCATTCGATTTTACTTTATCAGAAAAATGTAAAAGCAAATTAGCAAACAATAAAGAATTATTATCATTCTTCACATTTTTGACCAATGTTTGACAAATCAAACTAAAATTATCTATTGATTTGATGTTTTCAACAATAGTGTTTAAAAGCAAAGAAGCATTCTTTTCTTCTTTTTCTTTTACATATTTATTGATCTCTTTTTGAGTATTCATCAAAAGATTAGCTTCTTTCTTGTCCTTCTCTTCCCAAGCATCTTTAAGTCCAACTGTTTTGTTAAACACTAGTTTTGAATTAGTTGCATCTTTATCAACAACAAAATAACCCAAACGTTGGAACTGAAAATGATCTCCAATTTTAGCTACTGATAAACTTGGTTCTACAAAACCTTTAACGATTTGCAACGAAGAAGTATTCATAAATTCCAAGAAACTTTTCTCTTTATGACTATCTGGAGCTTCATCTATAAACAAACGATCATACAAACGAACTTCGGCTTCTACAGCATGAGAAATAGAAACCCAATGCAATGTTCCAGCTACTTTACGCTTACTAGCTTCACTCCCACTTCCGCTTAAAGAATCAGTATCATAAGTTACTTGAATTTCGATAATATTACCATTAGAGTCTTTAGTAACACTTTCTCCTTTAATAATATAACCATTTTTTAGACGCACTTCGTTTCCTAAACTTAAACGGAAAAATTTAGCTGGAGCTACTTCAAGGAAATCATCTCTTTCAATATATAATTCACGGGAAAAAGGCACTTTTCTATACCCTGCCGATTCATCTTCTTGATTGTTTTCTGCTTCAAGCCACTCCTCTACTCCTTCTGGATAATTGGTGATAACTACTTTTACAGGATCTAAAACAGCCATAACTCTAGGAGCAGTTTTGTTTAAATCTTCACGTAAACAGAAATCCAAGAGCGAAACGTCAATAATATTTTCACGTTTGGCAACTCCAATTACCTCACAAAATTTACGAATAGCAGTAGCAGTATAACCACGTCTTCTTAGACCAGAAATAGTAGGCATTCTAGGATCATCCCAACCATTTACAATGTTTTCCTGTACCAGTTGCAAGAGCTTTCGCTTACTCATAACGGTATAGTTTAAGTTCAAACGAGCAAACTCATATTGATGCGGACGGACTTGATTTTCATCATAAATTTGATCCAAAAACCAATCATATAATTCACGGTGCATCACAAATTCCAAGGTACAAATAGAGTGAGAAATTTGTTCAATAAAATCACTTTCACCATGAGCATAATCATACATCGGATAGATATTCCATTCATTTCCAGTACGGTGATGATGGCGGTGTAATATCCTGTACATCAATGGATCACGCATCAACATATTGGATGAGGCCATATCAATTTTAGCTCTCAAAACATGACTTCCTTCAGGGAAATCACCATTTTTCATTCCTTCAAAAAGAGCTAAATTTTCTTCAATAGAACGGTTTCTATAAGGACCATCAACACCTGGTTGAGTAGGTGTACCTTTTTGAATAGCCATATCTTCAGAAGACTGACTATCAACATAGGCTTTACCATTTTTGATCATGGAAACAGCCCAATCGTATAATTGATGGAAATAATCAGATGAATACAATTCTTCAGACCAATTGAAACCCAACCATTTTAAATCTTCTTTGATAGCATCAACATACTCCTGCTCTTCTTTGGCTGGATTAGTATCATCAAATCGTAAATTTACTGGCGCATTGTATTTTAGACCTAAACCAAAATTAAGGCAAATTGATTTGGCATGCCCAATGTGCAAATATCCATTTGGTTCTGGTGGAAAACGAAAGCGTAATTTATCTTGTGGAAAACCGTTTGCTAAACTGTCTTCTATAATTTGTTCAATAAAATGAAGTGATTTCTCTTCTGATGCCATTTTTATAAATTTTAGCAAAGATAAAAAATAGATGACAGATAATAGACAATAAGATAATAGACTTTAAAGAAAAAACAGTTGTCAATTTTTAATACATTTGTATAAATACTTAATGTTTTGGAACAAAAAAAAGAGGTTATTCAAGATGTGAAAATCGATGAAAAGGAACATTACTATAACTATAAAGTTTAAAATCACTATGATTCTAAACATGAATTAATTACTGAAAAATAAAAAACATGGGAACGATTAGATTAAAAAATATTCGCACTTATTCATACCACGGCTGTTTGATAGAAGAAGGAAAAATAGGTTCTGATTACAGCGTTGATTTGGAAATAAAAACCAATTTGAAACATTCTTCTGAGTCTGATAACTTAAAAGATACTGTAGATTATGTGCATTTAAACAAGATTGTGGTTGAGGAAATGGCTATTCGTTCCAATTTATTGGAGCATGTTGCCAAAAGAATTATCGACAGAGCCTTGGCAGAACTAGAAACCGTTTCAAAAATAAAAGTGGGTGTTTCAAAAATTAATCCGCCTATAGGTGGTGATGTAGAAGCGGTTACCATAGAAATGGAAGAAGAGCGTTATTTCAAATTGTAACAATTGTTATAAAAATAGAAAAAAGTTAACTTTAAACTTTTAAACTTTAAAATTTTAAGTTACTTTTGCCATCCGTTCAAGAATGGCGTCGTGGCCGAGCGGCTAGGCTGGGCTCTGCAAAAGCTCCTACTCCGGTTCGAATCCGGACGATGCCTCAAAAAGAGATACAGAAATGTATCTCTTTTTTTTATGTTAAATTTTTTTCTAAAAATTTATAATCCATAAAATATTGAAACAAAAAAAGAGACTAAATCTAGTCCCTTTTTGTTAATATAAATTAGAAAAAATTATTTATCTATTTTTTCAAAAGCATTCTTTACCATTTGTTTTTCTTCTGGAAACCAGCCTTGAAAAATTAAAACAAAACCAAAAATCATAAGAACAACACTAATTCCTCTTTTTATTTTGTAGATATTAGTTGGTGTCATTTTATGTTTCAATTGCTTAGCTAACGCTATTTTGATGCAATCAATACTTAAATACGTTATAATTACTGAGATGAAAAAGGTTAATATTCTTGAGGTTTCCATATTTAATTTTGGACCTACTGAAATAATTACGGCTAACCAAAAACCTAGAACACCGATGTTAATAATATTTAGAAAAAAACCTTTAAAAAAAAGACCTAGATAATTCTTTTTGATAATCTCATTATCTATTATTTTAGTATTTACTTTCTTTTCTTTTTTGGTTCCTAAGAAAGAAACAAAACCATAAGCCATCATAATAAATCCCCCAAAAATAAACAAGGAAGAATTATCATTTAAACTTTGAATCAATCTATAACTACCTAAATAAGCAATAATTATAAAAAAAACATCTCCTAAAACTACACCTAAATCAAAAACTAAAGCAGCTCTAAATCCTTTTATTATACTTGTTTCAAGCAAAATAAAAAATACAGGGCCAATCATAAAACTCAATAGAACTCCCCAAGGAATACCAGTTAAAATATCATTTATCATTAAAAAATGACTTTAAAAATTATTTATTATTTCTGAACTATGGTTCCACCCATCACTGTTTCTTGTTTAATTTCTTTTGGATTTCCATAAATAAAAATAGTGCCTCCCATGCTCACTTTGGCATCAACAAGGGTAGTTGCATTTACATCGGCATTTCCTCCTGCAGAAATACTTACAGTAGTTTGAGAAGTTTCTAATTCTTTTGCGTTTAAAGCACCCCCAGAATTAATAGAAACAGTTTGAGTGACTGCTTTACCTGTTAATGTAACAATACCGCCGGAAACCGCTTTAATTATTGTTTTATCGACATCAACTGGAACTGTTATCTTTGCACCTTCTTGTGTATTTAAAGTCAAAGATGTTTGTTTAAAAGTATCGGCACAAGTCACAACACTTCCTTCATTAGCATCGATTGTATGTATTTTTTTGAAATACAGCGTTATTTTTGCTTCGTCACCAGTCATCATTTTTGTCAAAGGCATTCTTATTTTTAAAAGACCTTTTTTATTTACAATTTCAACTTTAGCTTGCTCTGGACCAGTAATTACAGCCTTTGTTTCATTAGAAGCAATTAAAGTAACACTCAATTTATCAAACACTTTTACATCATCAAAATCCTTAAGCACCATTGTTATTTGTGCAGAAGTGAATTGTGCGATAAAAACAAAAACTAATAGAACTATTCTTTTCATTTTAATAAAATTTAATTGTTAGTATTTATTTAAAAACCTTATTCATTCCTTTTTATAAAATTGAAATCCAATTGTTTTTTAACCAAATCAGCATTTTTTACTTTTACATAAATCTCATCACCAAGCTGTAATAATCGATTGGAATTGGCACCCACTAAAGCATATTGTTTTTCATCGAAAGTATAATAATCCTCTTTAATATCGCGGGTTCTTACCATACCCTCACATTTATTTTCAATGATCTCAACATAAATTCCCCATTCGGTAACACCCGAAATAACACCTAGAAATTCTTGATCATTATGATTTTGCATGTATTTTACCTGCATGTATTTTATAGAATCTCTTTCGGCGTTGGTTGCCAAACCTTCCATAGTTGAAGAATGCAGACATTTCGTTTCATATAATTCTTCATCAACAGATTTTCCTCCATCCAAATAATACTGCAATAAACGATGCACCATAACATCAGGATAACGACGAATAGGAGATGTAAAATGAGAATAATAATCAAATGCTAGTCCGTAATGCCCTATGTTATCCGTAGAATATTTAGCTTTACTCATAGATCGAATGGCTAAAGTATCAATTAGATTTTGCTCTTTTTTACCATTCACTTCTTCCATCAAAGCGTTCAGTGACTTAGAAATATCTCCTTTGTTTCTAAAATCAATTTTATAACCAAACTTAGCAATCAGATTTTGCATTGCTATTAATTTATCTTCATTTGGTTCATCGTGAATTCTATAAATAAACGTTTTCTTTTGTTTACCAATGTATTCCGCCACTTTTCTATTTGCCAAAAGCATAAATTCTTCAATCAAATGATTTGCATCTTTTGAAATTTTAAAATAAACTCCTTCCGGTTCTCCTTCAGCATCTAAATTGAATTTTACTTCAACTTTATCAAAAGAAATAGCACCTTCATTCATTCTGTTTCTTCTGAATATTTTAGCCAATTGATCCATTTTAAGCGTAGCTGCAACAATTTCATCTGAAACCACATAAGAACTTCCGGTAATTGAAATATCAACAGGAATCGTATTATCTTTAGTTTCTATGATGTATTGAGCTTCTTCATAAGCAAATCGCTGATCCGAGTAAATAACAGTTCTTCCAAACCATTGATTTACTACTTTGCTAGTTTCTGTAATTTCAAAAATAGCCGAGAACGTATATTTTTCCTCTTGAGGACGTAATGAACAAGCAAAATTAGAAAGCACTTCTGGTAACATTGGTACTACCCTATCCACTAAATAAACCGATGTTGCTCTTTGAAAAGCTTCATCATCGAGTATGGTCCCTTCTTCTAAATAATAAGAAACATCGGCTATATGAATTCCAATTTCATAATTACCATTTTCTAATTGTTTGAAAGATAAAGCATCATCAAAATCTTTAGCATCTTTTGGATCAATTGTAAAAGTCAGCGTATCACGCATATCACGGCGTTTCGCAATTTCACTGGCTTCAATCGAAGTATCAATTTTTTGGGCAAAAGTTTCTACTTCAATAGGAAATTCAGCAGGTAAACCATATTCAGCTAAAATGGCGTGAATTTCAGTATCGTGTTCACCAGGTTTACCAAGCACTTTTACCACTTTTCCAAAAGGGCTATCTGCTCTTGAAGGCCAATCTTCGATATGAACTAAAACTACATCTCCTTGTTCAGCCTCCCCTATTTTATCTTTTGGAATAAAAATATCGGTGTACATTTTTGGATTTGCAGTCGAAACGAAAGAGAAATTCTTCTGAATATCAATAACTCCAACAAAGTCGGTTTTATATCTTTCGATAACTTCAATCACTTCACCTTCAGCCCTTCTACCACTTCTTTTATTGTAAACATACACTTTTACGGTATCTTTATCCAAGGCATGATTCAAATTATTACTTGGAATAAAAACGTCTTCTTCAAATTCTGGACAAATGAAATAGGCAGTTTTACGACCTGTCATATCAATTGTTCCTTCGTAATATTCTTTACTTTCGGCTTTTATTAAATATTTCCCAGGCTCGGATTCTATAATTTTCTTTGAAGCTGCCAAAATTTTTAAATCTTTTATGATTTGATTACGACTTTGGGTATCATCTAATTCTAACTTGGCTCCTATTTGCTTATAATTAAAGGCTTTATTGGCACTTTGCGATAATATTTTTATAATTTTATCTGAGAAATCTTTCTCTTTCTTTATCGGCTTTCTTAATCTTTTACTCATGTATCTTTTCTTAAAAAGCTAAAATTACGAAATTGTATTCACTATTCCTTGTTCTGCCTAGAGTTTTAAACTAATAATAACTTTATTACATTTATAAAAAAATAAAAATGAAAGACTTTAAAACGATTGCTATTTTTAATTATCCACATGAAATCGTGGTACTTAGACATATTCTGGATCAGGAAGAAATTCATTATTTTTTTGAAAACGAACACATCGTCTCCATTGACCCATTGGCAAGCTTTGCCTACGGTGGAATCCAACTAAAAATACATCCAAACGATTTTGAACAAGTTCAAGAAATACTGGACAATTTAAATTCTAAACTTTCTATCGTTTAAAAATTCAATTTTATTTTTTGTTTTCAAATTTCAAAGTTGTCAACATATATTAAATACAACAAAAAGAAAATTTAAATTTAAATTAATTATTTATGGTTATTATAGCTTGTTAATAGTTGCTATAAATTTCTAAAAAAATGTGTTGAAATGAAGTTTTGGGTTTTTATATTGAGTTATT
>NZ_MUNX01000149.1 GCF_002001005.1 Flavobacterium sp. A45 | reverse complement strand
GTACTATGTGATGCATATTACCTTTTTTAAGACATATATTTGTATAGGATATTATTATGTAAGTCAAATTTAGTAAACCAAAAATCAATCATCAATCAAAAAATTAATTATTATGAAAAAATCAATCGTTTATTTAGGAGTAGCTTTAGTAGCTTTTGCAAATGTTTCTTTAGCATCAAATGCTAATTCATTTTCTGAAATCAAAAATAAAATCGAATTCAGTGAAACAATAACACCTTTGAGTGTTGCAATTAGAAAAGGTGATATCGAGATTGTCAAAAAATTTGTTGAATATGGCGCAGATGTCAACGAGAGTTCTAACGGTTTAAGTCCATTAATGATTGCAGCTCGTTACAACAAAACAGAAATAATTAGCTTTTTGCTTTCTAAAGGAGCTCGTCTTAATGAAAAAGACGAAAACGGATTTACTGCTTTAAAATATGCTGAATTATCAAATGCAAATGAAGCTATTCAACTTTTAAAACAAAGCTAAAAAAGTTTAAAGGGGCATTTTAAATGAAATGCCCCTTTAAAATCAAATCAATCAAATCAATCAAATCAATCAAATCAATCAATCAAATCAAAATAATCATGAAAAATTTATTTTTAATTTTAGGAATAACATTAATGTCTTTGACTAATGTTTGTAATGCAACAAAGACTGTTGGCACACCAGTTAATTCATTTAGAGAAGCCATTTTGGCAAATGACAATGAAGGTATATTATCAGCAGAAAAAGGAAAAATAGTTAAGCCTTCTTCAAATGAAGATGCAGAAACGTTTAATCCTGATGCAGTTATCGCTTACAATCGCAAATCAATGAAAGAAATTATTGTCGAAGGTGATCAAATCATTGAAAATGTGACTTCAGATGATATGGAATTTATGGTTTATGAAGAATCAATGAAAGGAATAATTGCGCAGTCAGATTTAATTATTGAAAATAATATATCAGATGAAGCCTATCCTTTATTTAATGAAAGAACGTTGGAAGATGTAATAGCCGAACTTGAAATGATTATAGAAAGTACAGAAACCAATGAAACGAGACCACTAGATTTTAAAAAAATAAATAGCAATTCTTTGTTGATTAATACATTTAATTCTAAAAGATTTATTGGAATGAATTAAATAAAAGCTTGATGAGATAAGTAAAAGCTTGATGAGATAAGTAAAAGCTTATTTAGGGACTATGTAAAAGCACCATTATGAAGAGCATAATGATGCTTTTTTTATGCGCTATAATGAGTTAAATTTTTATAAGTTGTTTGTCTTGTGCTTTTGATAATAATGATAAAGCAACAATAGCTCCAATAGTAGCAAACAACATATCAGATTGTGTGTCCCAAACATATCCTTGTGTTCCTAAAAACGCATCACCGCCATCGCCAGTTATAATAGAAACAAGCCATTCAATCCATTCATAAGCCGCACTAACTGCCAAACAGATGGATATAATAATGAAATTGAAAAAACTTTGGTTGGCAATTACTTCTTTTCGAATGAATAATTCTCTAATAATCATTGCAGGTACAAAGCCTTGAGCAAAATGACCAACTTTGTCATAATTATTCCGGCTTTGATGAAATATATCTTTTATATAATCAAATAAAGGAACTTCTGCATAAGTGTAATGCCCGCCAATGAAAAGAATAATGCAGTGAATTAAAATCAGAGTATAAGTGAAATTGGTAAATCTGAATTTTTTGAAAGTCAAAGTCAAGATTAAAACACCTATTATGGCAGGGATAATTTCTAGAAAACAAGTAAAAACTTCTTTGGGGTTTATAATTGACCAAATTAATGTTAGCGTAAATAGTGCTAATAATGTATAGATGTATTTCATTTATTAATTTTAAAAATAGATTAGTAGCTGGTATCATCAAGTTTCACTTTTCCATTGAAGGTTCTGTACAAAAAGAAAAAGTAAGCAGCTAAAAGAGGTGCACCAATTGCAACTATTGTCAGCATTATTCCTAATGATTTTTGAGAGGAAGCCGCATTGTAAATTGTCACGCTAAATTTTGGGTCAATTGTAGATATTAAAAGTGTTGGGTACAATTGTAAAGCAACAAGAATCAACAAAAAGGCCATTGTCAAAGAAGAAAATATCAATGCCAGCATATATTGTTTTTTTGAAACTAATCTAGGAACATTGGCTACAGCCAGAAAAGAAATGACAGGTACAACAAAATAAAGAGGATTTTCTCTGAAATTAGCTGTAACTTCTGGAATAAAAATTAATGTATAAAGAGTTGTAATTCCGAAGCTGATAATGAAAAATATCATTCCATTTTTTAGCAAAAATGTCAGTCGGGCATGTAATCTGCCTTCTGTTTTCAATAAAAGGTAAATAGCTCCTTGTGTCATAAAAATGGATAATGTTGTAAAACCAACCATTATGGCATACGGATTTAAGAATGAAAAAAACATACCGCCCTGATAACTAAAGTTTGGTCCTAAAGCAAAACCTTGCAAAATATTAGCCAAAACTACACCAAGCAAAAAAGCGATTGAAATACTGGAAATACTATAAATAAAGTCCCAGCTTTTTCTCCACCACAGCATTTCTTCAACACTTCGAAATTTAATAGCTGCTGCCCGAAGTACATTTAGCATTAAAAAAAGCATAAACGGAACATACATAGCTGATAGCATAGTTGCGTACATTACTGGAAACCCTGCAAATAAGGCTCCGCCTCCAATGATTAACCA
This sequence comes from Flavobacterium sp. A45, assembly GCF_002001005.1. GTDB lineage: Bacteria > Bacteroidota > Bacteroidia > Flavobacteriales > Flavobacteriaceae > Flavobacterium. The sequence continues at coordinate 4,778 of NZ_MUNX01000149.1, read as the reverse complement.
AACCTGATTAGCGTCCCAAACAGGAGCAATCGCGTTTATTGCGATTCTTCGGCTTAAATCTTTTCTTAAAAATAAATGCCAAGCACCTGCACCAAAATCAAATCCTTCTAGAATTGCATAACCAGAAAACAACAATCCGATTACTAAATACCATAATGTAGGATAATCAATCCCTAAAAAAGTTTCCATACTATAAAGATTTATGTGGATTGAAATGTTACTGTTGTTTTAGCTTCGTCATATGGGCCGTGTTTTATTTTCTTGTTTACTGTGTACAAAAACAAGCCTAGCAATAGGGAATAGACTACTGTAAACATAACTAATGAAAATACAATCTGATTAGCAGAGACTTCTTGGGAGAAAGCATGACTTGTTCTTAAGTGCCCATAAACAACCCAGGGCTGTCTTCCCATTTCGGCAGTAAACCATCCGACTTGATTGGCTATTTGAGGTAAAATAACGGCAAATGAAAAAATCCATAAGAGCCATTTAGCTTCAAATAATTTTCCACGCCACCATAAAAAACTAGCATACAATGTAAGCCCAATTAATGCCATTCCAATCGCAACCATAATATGATAAAATTGAAAAACTGCATTTACTTGGCTTGGTCTGTCTTCAACTGGGAAATTATTTAATCCTTTTATTGGAGCGTTAAAATCCTGATGTACTAGGAAAGAAAGTCCGCCGGGAATTCCAATTCCTGTAACTTTTTGATTTTCTTTATCGACCCAGCCCAGAAGATACAAATCGGCTGGTTTGTCTTTTTCAAAATGCCCTTCCATTGTAGCCAGTTTTGCTGGCTGATTAACAGCAACTCCATCAGCTGAACTGTGACCTGAAATTAATTGGGTAAGCGAAAAAACAGTTGCAACGACCAAAGAAATCTTAAATGCTTTTTTGGATATTTCAACATAACGCCCTTTTCTGATATAATAAGCATGGACGCTTAAAACCAAAAAAGCTCCGGCTAAAATTGCACCCTGCCATGTATGGATTATTCTGTCAACACTTGAAGGATTGAAAACCATTGCCCAAAAATCGGTTACTTCAGCACGAGCATTTAGTCCTGTGCCAACAATATGATATCCTGCTGGAGTCTGCTGCCATGAATTAGCAACTACAATCCAAACGGCTGAGAACATTGAACCTAAAAATACTCCTAAAGCAGATACAAAATGCACCCATGGTTTTACACGGTTCCAACCAAAAAGCAATACTCCAAGAAAAGTACTCTCTAAACCAAAAGCAAATAAGCCTTCGGCAGCTAATGCACTTCCAAAAATATCTCCTACATAACGCGAATACACTGCCCAATTGGTTCCGAACTCAAATTCCATTATAATTCCCGTGGCAACACCTATTCCAAAAGTTAATGCAAATATTTTAATCCAAAAACGGGTTAAAATTTCGTAATCTTTGTTTCCTGTTTTAAGATAAAGTCCCTCCATGATTACCATTATCAAACCAATGCCGATACTTAATGGAGGGTAGATATAGTGAAAGGCAATTGTAAAAGCAAATTGTATACGTGCGAGTATTTCAACATCCATGATGAAAATATTTTATTTAAGAATAGGTGTAAATTTACGACAGAAACATGATTAATTAGGTTTCAAAAAACAATTTCATTGAGACTTTCTTTAATGTTTTGATAGTTATTTGTTTTGAAAACTAACGAATGAAATTTTTGTGCATAAAAAAAGCACCATTATAAAATGATGCTTTCGTTTTTATTTGAAATAGGAAAAAGTTTCGTTGTTTTCAATCTTCAATAACGTTTCATAAATCAGTTTAATCACGTTTTCTACATCTTCACGATGTACCATTTCGACAGTGGTATGCATGTATCGTAGCGGAAGCGAAATTAATGCCGAAGCTACACCCCCATTACTGTAGGCAAATGCATCGGTGTCTGTACCTGTAACTCTTGAAGAAGCCAAACGCTGAAACGGAATGTTTTTTTCAGCAGCAGTGTCTAGAATTAATTCTCTCAGATTATTTTGAACGGCTGGAGCATAAGTCACAACAGGACCTTTTCCAATTTTAGTATCGCCTTCAATTTTCTTGTCAATCATTGGAGTTGTTGAGTCATGACAAACATCGGTCACAATAGCCACATTTGGTTTTATGGTTTGAGTAATCATTTCGGCACCTCTTAAACCGACTTCTTCTTGAACAGCATTAGTAATATATAAACCAAAAGGCAGTTTGATATTGTTTTCGTGTAGTAAACGAGCAACTTCAGCAATCATAAATCCTCCCATGCGATTATCTATGGCACGACAAACGAATTTATTCTCGTTCATAATCATAAATTCATCAGGATATGTAATTACACAACCAACATGAACGCCCATTTTTTCTACCTGTTCTTTGGTTTCACATCCCAAATCAATAAAGATATTGCTGATCTTTGGATTTTCTTCCTTGTCTCTGTTTCTGGTGTGAATAGCCGGCCAGCCAAAAACACCTTTTACAATACCGTTTTTGGTATGAATATTTACTCTTTTTGATGGTGCAATCTGGTGATCAGAGCCTCCGTTTCTGATGACATAAACCATACCGTCATCAGTTATATAGTTCACATACCACGCAATTTCATCAGCATGACCTTCTATGACAACTTTGTATGGAGCATCAGGATTAATGACTCCAACAGCAGTTCCATAAGTGTCGGTAATAAATGTATCTACATAGGGTTTTAAGTAATTCATCCATATTTTTTGTCCTTCGCTTTCAAAGCCGGTAGGAGAGGCGTTGTTTAAATATTCCTCTAAAAAAGTTAATGATGATGCATTCAATATTGATTCAGTACTCATATAAAATATTTTTTCGCTAAATTAGAAATTTGTCTTTATAGTTCTATATTTAATGTATAATTTTGTGTTAAAAATATTTCCCCATGAAGCTTTATAGAATTTTATTTTTCTGTTTTTTAACATCACTATCTGTTCATGCCCAGGAACCTAAAAATGACAATATTCCAATGGGTTATGTGCTAACAGAGGCCGATAGTATATTTGGCGACACCATAGTGCTTCCTGAATTAGTAATCGAGACACACAAAATGAGTGATGAGGATAAAAAGCAGTTTTTATTACTCCAAAAAAGAGTTTACGCTACCTATCCATATGCTAGAATTGCTGCCGAAAGATTGACTTCATTAAACAAAGGCATGCAAAAGTTTACTAACAAAAGAGACAAAAAGAGGTATTTTAAAATAGTTGAAGATTATTTAAGCAATGAATTTGAAGCCCGTTTAAAAAAGCTTTCCAAAAAACAAGGGCAAATCCTCGTCAAATTAATAGACAGGCAGACAGGAACTACTACCTACGAGTTAATTCGTAACCTCAAAAGCGGCTTTAAAGCATTTGTATCCAATACAACTGCCAGCATGTTTAATATTGATTTAAAAATGCAGTACAAACCTTTTGAAGTCAATGAGGATTATTTAATAGAAACTATATTAGTTCGGGGGTTTGAATCTGGACGGCTTAGGAAGCAAGACGCAGCGAAGCCAATAGATTATGAAAAGCTAGACGAAGCTTGGATTAAAAAATAGAGTATATTGTTTAATATATATATAGGATAGGGAGGGATAACTATTAAGATGATTGTTTCTCTTTTTTTTTAAAAATAATTATCAGTAGCTATTTCCTGCTCTCCGCTTCAATCTTGTGTGCCGAACCCCGGCGCACAAGGATTTCTGCTTCTATCAGGGCTAGGGCATCAGTTTTCATAAGAAGAAAATAGAAAACAGATACCTTAATATATAAAGGAAGAACATTTAAAAAAAGAATCCGTCTTTTTGGTCTGTCCTCAATTGCATCAAATCACAAGCTGTCTGCTAAATGTATCCGCTCAGCAGGCGTAAAAGCACAAAGAAAGGAATTGTAGACTTTACATCTTATCGCCTCTGCGAGAAATTAAAGCATTGTTAACGGTATTTAGTGCTACCCTTGCAAGGGCAAAAAACCGAAAGAAAGGCTAAAAACGAAGCAGAACTTCGATAAACTCCTAGATTCTCTAAAAACCCCTTATTGTAAATTCCAATAAGCCAGTACATTAAAAAATAAACAAAAAATAGTTAAGAAAAGCTATTGTTTAAACGAATAAACGTGGTACTTTTGCACCCGCAACAGCGATTACGTTCATTAAAAGACTGACAAGCTTACTAAATCAAAGAGAAAATTTATTTTCAAAAAAAGATTAAAAAAAGCTTGTGAGATTTAAAAGAGTAAGTTACTTTTGCACCCCGCTAAAAGCGCAAGTTATTTGACAGACTGCTAAGAAAAAGAGAAGAAAACGAAAAAATAAAATTTTCAAAAAAACTTCAAAAAGTTCTTGCCAGTTAAAAAGAAATTGCTACTTTTGCACCCGCTTTGAGAGAGAAACGAAAAGCGGAAAACAAAGAAGAATACGTTCCTAGACATATTGAATTGACAGCCGTTCTGTAGAGATACAGAACAAAAGAAATAAGAGTAATAGAATCGGAAGATTTGAATAATGACCACTAGACCTTCAGTCAAAAATTAATAGAATCATTTATGATTCAAACAATATACGATGAAGAGTTTGATCCTGGCTCAGGATGAACGCTAGCGGCAGGCTTAACACATGCAAGTCGAGGGGTATAGTTCTTCGGAATTAGAGACCGGCGCACGGGTGCGTAACGCGTATGCAATCTACCTTTTACAGAGGGATAGCCCAGAGAAATTTGGATTAATACCTCATAGTATAGTACAATCGCATGATTGAACTATTAAAGTCACAAC
>NZ_MUNX01000145.1 GCF_002001005.1 Flavobacterium sp. A45 | reverse complement strand
ACAGAATACATTCCTTTTGCAAAATCTTTTCCAGCTAAATCTTGTGAAACTTGAACTGTTTTATTTTCATATTTCACACTAGCAACAAAACTATATAATAATTCTTTAGATCCGAAAGTAATAGTTTTGGCCTCTCCCAAAACATTGTTTTTACTATCAATCACTTGTACATAATAATCTTTGTCTCCAGATTTAGCAATTGAATTTTCAGCAATAGTAAAGCTTATTTTAAGCACATCAGCTCTACTGGCTTTATCTGTAGCAATTTCTTTTCCTGAGCTTTTTAATTTGTAAGCAGCAGTTTGCAAGTTCAATATTGATAATTTAGATCCTTTATCAACCGTTTTTGCTAACTCTTCATTTTGTCCAACTAAAACTTCATTGAACTTTTGTGCTTGACCCAAAACAACAACTGTACTATCACGCTGGTTAGTTAAAGTAACGTTTTGTTTTTTCAAACCTTCATTTTCTTTCATCAATTCACTCATGTGAGCTTGCATAGTACGAACTTGGCTTTTGTATTTTGACAAATCACCATTGGATTTTTTAAGTTCATCCATCAAATTAACGACTTTATCTCTTTCTTGAATTAATTCCTCAGACATTGAGGTGTTTTCAGCAATAGCGGCGTCATAAGTTGCTTTCAGATCTTGTAAATCTTTCATAACGGATTCTTTTTCAGATCCAACTTTTACAACTTCAGAATGAACTGCTTCAACTTCAGAAGACATTTTAAAAATATAAACTAAACTCCCTACTAATAAAATAGCTAAAACTGCTATAACAGCTTTTAAACTTGAATTGTTTTTTTGATTTTCCATGTTAAAATATAATTGTTTTTTACAAATTTAATAATATATATAACGCAACTTAATACAATTATATTATTTTTGGGAAATATATTTTTTATGGAAAAACTTATCACTCTAAGTATTAACGACCTAGCCAAAATAACCAATCATCGAAGTGGTGAAATTAAATTTGGCGAAAAAATACTTACAATCCCCAAAGATACTGACCCAATTGACTTTATAAAATCAAGCGAAGCAAAATTTGTCTTATTTGGAATTCCGGAAGACATTGGCGTAAGAGCAAATTATGGAAGACCTGGCGCGGCTTCGGCTTGGGAAAGTGCCATTAAAAGTATTGCCAACATACAGCATAATCGTTTTTCAAAAGGAAATCATATCATTGCTTTAGGTCAGTTGAATGTAAAGCAAGAAATGGAAGAAGTAAAACATCTCGATTTCAATGATATTGATGATCGTTCAAAATTAAGTCAATTGGTCGAAAAAATTGACAAAGAAGTTTCACATATAATTTGTAAAATAATACAATGCGGTAAAATCCCAATTGTTATTGGAGGCGGACACAACAATGCCTACGGAAATATTAAAGGAGCGGCTCTTGCCAAAGGAAAATCCATAAATGCCATAAATTTTGATGCACATTCCGATTTTAGAATTCTGGAAGGCCGTCATAGCGGAAATGGTTTTTCATATGCATTTGAAGAGGGTTTTTTAAAAAAATATTTCATTTTTGGATTACATGAAAATTATACTTCCAAAAGTGTTTTGGATATTATAAAAAAGATTGAAGATAGAGTTCGATATAACACTTACGACAGCGTTAATATCAGAAAAGAAAAAGACTTTGAACAAGAAATGATTACTGCTCTAGATTTTATCAAATATGATCCTTTTGGAATCGAAATTGATTTAGATGCAATCCCAAATATTGCAAGTAGCGCAATGACTTTAAGTGGTTTTTCAATTGAAGAACTCCGTCAATTTGTTTCATTTTTTGGAAAAAATAAAAATGCAACTTATTTACATATTTGTGAAGGAGCTCCAGACTTAGGAGAAGAAAAAAACAATCATTTAATCGGGAAGCTTATAGGGTATTTAGTAACCGACTTTATGAAAGCGCAGAATTCTATCATACTGTAAATCAAATTAAAAAGTTATCAAAATTCAAAAATAATAGGCATAAAAAATAATAACACTACCTTTGTGGACTTATCTGTGTACTTAATACAAGATATTTAATACAAAAATTATGTTATTCGAAGATTTATCACTTTCAAAAAGTATACAAAAAGCCGTATTTGAAGAAGGCTATACACAAGCAACTCCTATTCAAGAACAATCCATTCCAGTAGTGCTGGCAGGAAGAGATTTGGTGGGTTGTGCGCAAACAGGAACTGGAAAAACTGCCGCTTTTGCAATTCCAATTATACATCAATTACACCGCATCGTAGGTTCGTCAAAAAAAGCAAAAGTAATTCGCGCGCTTGTTGTTACTCCTACAAGAGAATTAGCTGTTCAAATTGGACAAAGTTTTGACACCTATGGTAAATATACCAACTTGACCCAATTGACAGTGTTTGGAGGTGTTTCTCAAAATCCACAAGTAGACGCTTTAAAAAATGGTATTGATATATTAATTGCCACACCAGGACGTTTATTAGACTTACACAAGCAAGGTTTTATAGATTTAGACCATTTACACACACTTGTACTTGATGAAGCCGATCAAATGCTTGATATGGGGTTTGTCAACGATGTCAAAAAAATTGTAAAGCTTACGCCAAAAAACAGACAAACTCTTTTCTTTTCAGCAACGATGCCGATTGCCATCAGAGAATTGGCAGAAATGTTTCTTACAGACCCAGAAACAGTAACAGTATCTCCAGTTTCATCAACGGCGGAGAATGTAGAGCAACGCGTTTATTTTGTTGAAAAAACAGAAAAAAGAAACTTATTGTACCATTTGATAAAAAATGAAAATTTATCAGATGTTCTTGTTTTTTCAAGAACAAAACACGGAGCTGACAATGTAGTAAAGGCATTGAGAAAAAAAGACATTCCCGCCGAAGCTATACATGGAGACAAATCCCAAAATGCGAGACAACGTGTTCTTGATGCATTTAAAAATAAAGAAGTTGGTGTTCTTGTTGCTACTGATATTGCAGCCCGTGGAATTGACATTGACCAATTACCTTATGTAATCAATTTTGATTTGCCTAATATCCCCGAAACTTATGTTCACCGAATTGGAAGAACTGGTCGTGCCGGAAATGGGGGAATCGCAATTTCTTTTTGCAGCAAAGATGAAAAGGATTACTGGAAAGACATCCAAAAATTGATAAAAGTAGATGTTCAAACTATAAATGATCATCCTTATCCTTGGCATTCTGGAAGTCCTAGCGAAGCTACAGCTTCTCCAAAAAACTCAAACCGAAGTGGTGGTGCACATAAATCGAGAAAATCCGCAACATCTAAACAAAATAAAAAGCGCTGGTACTAAGCCCTTTTAAAATTTTTAAAAAATTATAAAAAAACACATTTTAATATTACATTAAAATGTGTTTTTTTTATTTAAGCACATAGATATCTAAATAAAAACAAAAGCATTGCTATTAAACAACGCTTTTTGTTTTTAAAATGAGACAATTAATGATTTTAAACAATTGTACAGACTCAAAAGGTTTTACAATAATATCATTCATTCCAGCCATGATTGCTTCATCAGTTATTTCGTTTTTGTCAAAGGCTGTCAATGCAATTATAGGAGTTTCAATATCTCTCTGCCTTATTCTTCTTGACGTTTCAAACCCATTCATCAAAGGCATATTAATATCCATTAAAATAATGTCAAATTCTTCGTTTTCCAAAATTTCCAAAGCCTTAAAACCATCATCCACAACAACGCAAGAATAATTGTTTTTCTCTATGGTTTTTTTGGTTATCAATTGATTAATGGGATTATCCTCAACAACTAACACTTTAAAGGCTTGGCTTGAAGTCATATCGACTTGAATATTATTTATGATTTCTGTAGTTTTACCAGCATTACATTCGAAATTTACAAGAAAAGTAAAAGTTGTTCCTTTTCCTAATTCACTTTCAACAGTAATTTCACTCCCAAAAAGCTCCAATAATCTTTTTACTATTGCCAGTCCCAATCCAGTTCCTTGATAATCAATTTCTTTTCTCCCTACCTGAACAAATTTATCAAATATTTTTTCCTGATCTAAAGATGCAATACCAATTCCGTTATCTTTAATCTTAATCGCTATAGAATGCATACCATCTTTAATTGCAATCTGTTTGGCTATTAAATTAACCTCCCCATTTTTGGTGAATTTCAGCGCATTGCTTACCAAATTCATAAGAATTTGAGCGAACCGTAGTTTATCACCTATTAAGCTTTCTGGTATTGATGGATCAACATCTATGTATACTTTATTGTTATTTTTTTTTGCAATAAAAGACAATGAATTTTTTATCATATAAAATTCATCAGTCAAATTGAAGGATAAATTATCCAGGATAATTTTATTTTCTTCAATTTTATTGATTTGCAAAATATCATTAACTAAAGACAACAGATAACGTGCTGAAAATTTCAAAGAATTTAAATGAGGACTTGTGGCAAGTTCTTTGTGTTCTTCCAATAATAAATCGGTAATACCAACTACTCCATACAATGGCGTTCTCAATTCATGGCTTATGGTGGAAACGAATTGCGTTTTTAGAATAGCTGATTCCTGTGCTTTTTTATTGGCAATAATCAACTCCTCATTGGCAATCATTAAATCGGCATTTGATTTTAATCGGAACTTATTATTTTTTATTAATGAATTAAGGAAGAGTAATAAAACAAAAATTGCTATTATGAAAAGTAAAACAATAATTCTTGATTTTTTCAAACTTTGAAATTGCAAATCCTTTTCATTTTCAATTTTATCAATAGCTCTTCTATACTCATCCAATTCAAAATTAATCCCTTCTACATTTGCCTTTTCTAATTTTTCTTCCGCATAAATTTCGTCATTGAGTCTTGTGTAAATATCCAGGTTCTCATAGGCCCTTTTGTAATCTTTTCGCTTTAATAGAAATTTGGAATACTCCAAATGAGAAAATGATAAATCGGACTTTTCATTTAGTTTTTTTCCAAGCCTAATAGCCTCTTTAAAATACAAATCAGCTTTTGTATCTTCATTTTTATAATTACAATACATGCCGTTAAGCATATTAAGTATTACAATGATAATATCGTTATTGTGTTTTTTATAATAGGAATTAATCATTTTTAAATTTCCTTCACCTTCATCAAACTTACCAATATCAAAATATGCCCAAGCTATATTTAGATTTGTAAAAGCCATTTGAGAAGAATCGGGAATTTTTTTACTATATTCAAGTGCTCTTCTATAATAAACTATCCCTTTTTCGTATTTCTTTTTTTCAAAGCAATACATGTTCCCGAGATTATTGTTAATCCTTTGTTTTATAGTATCATTTTGAGTTATATTGGCGTAATTTAAAGCTTTTTTGTAGTAAAAAATTGCCTTGTCAAATTCAGCTAAATCATTATAATTAGCTGCAACATTATTATAATTTTGGGCAATAAGAACATTGTCATGTATAGCTATCGATTTGCGCAAAGCTAACCTTGAAACCAATAAAGATTTTTCAAAATCACCAGATTCTCGTAGCTTAGTTGCTTGTTTTGTTAATTTCTCAATTCCTTTTTTGGTAGGCAATTGAGTTTGACCAAATGCAGTACCCAAAAAACTAGACCACAAAATAATTAACAAAACTATTCTTATTAGGGGCATAAATAGTAGTTATTTATTCAAATATACATTATAATCTATAGATATATTACATTCTAATACAGAATATTTTAAAAATATAACATTAACGTTAATAAATAAAAAAGCAGTTACATTTGGTATGTAACTGCTTTTTTATTGTAATTAAAATATGGACATTTTGGCTGTCTCAATCGAAAAAAAAACAAAATAATTTTTAATAATTTACACTTTTTTTTCATCTTCCCATTTTCCAACTACTGAAGTCGCCAATGCATTTCCTAAAACGTTTGTTGCACTTCTAAACATATCGCAAAAATGATCTATTGGTAATATCAAAGCAATTCCTTCAATTGGTATTTTAAACATCCCACAAGTTGCTGCAACAACTACCAAGCTTGCCCTTGGAACTCCTGCAATCCCCTTACTAGTAAGCATTAACACAAAAAGCATTGTGAATTGAGTCGGGTAATCCAAATGTATTCCATAGGCTTGTGCAATAAAAATAGCCGCAAATGTCATATACATCATACTTCCATCAAGATTAAAAGAATAACCCAAGGGCAACATAAAAGACACTATTTTGTCTTTTACTCCGAATCTTTCTAATTCTTCTGTCAGTTTTGGAAAAACTGCCTCAGAACTGGTAGTACTGAAAGCAATGATCAGTGGACTTACAATATGCTTTAACAATGATTTCATTCTTTTCCCAAGAAAAAGTAACCCTACAAATATTAATACCACCCAAAGCGTACCAATACCTATTAGAAAAGAACCAAAGAATTTAAAATAAGTAATCGCTAATTCCTGAAAATCTCTAACAGCAAAAACCCCTGCAATAGCACCAAAAACACCAATTGGAGCAAATTTCATTACAAAATTCACCATTTTTAAAACAATATGTGATGTTCTATCCAAAAAGTCGGTTACTGGTTTTGCGTGATCACCAACTGCTGCTGCCGCCAATCCAAAGAATATAGAAAATATTACAATTTGCAAAATTTCATTGGTAGCCATTGCTTCAAAAAGACTTTTAGGTACAATATGCTCTATGAAATTTTCAAAAGACAAATTTTGAGTTTTTGCAGTAACATCTGTAGCCGAAGCTAAATCAACATTAGATAAATTTAAACCAACACCAGGTTGCAATAAATTCACATATAACATTCCAATCAATAATGAAATAAATGAAGCAGTAAAGAACCAGGCCAAAGCTTTTCCTCCAATTCTTCCAACCGTTTTTACATCCCCTAATTTGGCAATTCCAACTACTAAAGTTGTAAAGACCAATGGTGCAATAATCATTTGTACCAGTCTAATAAAAATAGTTGCTAACATTTTTATTTTATTGCTGAATTCTTGAGCATTTTCAGCTGAAACAGAATTGTGAATGATAACACCTAAGACAGCTCCTATGAGCATTGCAATCAGAATTTGACCTGTAAGGCCGCTTAAAAAAGATGGTTTTTTAGTTGTAATAGTAGTCATTTAATTAATTTCAAGGTTAGATCTCAATACTTAGCTCGTCAAAATACTGAGTATGCTATGCAATTATAAATATGTTTTATTCAAAAGATAAAAATCAGCAAGAACAATAGCTGCCATGGCTTCTACAATAGGAACAGCACGAGGTACTACACAAGGATCATGTCGTCCTTTCCCAGTCATTTCGGTTATATTTCCTTTATTGTCCAATGATTCCTGTTTTTGCATTATGGTTGCCACAGGTTTGAAAGCAACACGAAAATAAATATCCATTCCATTGCTTATTCCACCTTGAATTCCGCCAGATAGATTGGTTCTGGTAGTTCCGTCAGGGTTGTATAGGTCATTATGTTCGCTTCCTTTCATTTTAACACCTTCAAATCCGCTTCCAAATTCAAAACCTTTCACGGCATTGATGGACAACATTGCTTTTCCCAATTCAGCATGTAATTTATCAAAAACCGGCTCCCCTAAACCAATAGGCACATTTTGAATCACACAAGTAACGGTTCCACCTACAGTATCACCTTCTTTTCGAATTTGTTTGATATAATCTTCCATTGTTGCTGCCATAGTTTCGTCCGGACAACGTACAGGATTGCTTTCTATTTTTGAAAAATCCAACTCTTGATATGGTTTTTCAAGAAAAATTGGCCCTACAGAAGAAACATATGCGTTTATTTTAATTTTAGGAAGCATTTGTTTTGCAATAGCTCCTGCCACTACTCTACTGGCTGTTTCACGTGCTGAACTGCGTCCCCCTCCTCTATAATCACGCACTCCATACTTTTTTTCATACACATAATCTGCATGACTTGGTCTGTAGTTGTCTTTTATATGTGAATAATCATCTGATTTTTGATTGGTATTCGGAATAATGAACCCAATTGGTGTTCCTGTAGTTTTGCCTTCAAAAATTCCAGATAAAAATTGAACATCATCCGGTTCTTTTCTTTGTGTAACTATTGCAGATTGACCTGGTTTTCTTCTTGACATTTCAAATTGAATTGCATCCAAATCAAGTTGAATCCCAGAAGGACAACCATCTATAATTCCACCCAATGCTTCACCATGCGATTCTCCAAAAGTAGTTACTCTATATAGTGTTCCGTAGCTATTTCCCGCCATTGTTTTAAAATTTTACGCAAATGTAAGTTTTATGGATTAAACTAAAAATTATAAATTAGTAATATTTCATAATAATTTCATGCAGTATTCATATAAATC
>NZ_MUNX01000036.1 GCF_002001005.1 Flavobacterium sp. A45 | reverse complement strand
ATACTATGAGGTATTAATCCAAATTTCTCTGGGCTATCCCTCTGTAAAAGGTAGATTGCATACGCGTTACGCACCCGTGCGCCGGTCTCTAGTCCCGAAGAACTATACCCCTCGACTTGCATGTGTTAAGCCTGCCGCTAGCGTTCATCCTGAGCCAGGATCAAACTCTTCATCGTATATTGTTTGCTTAATTAATTAAGCTATTAATTTTTGACTGAAGGTCTAGTGGTTATTCTCAAATCTTCCGATTCTATTACTCTTATTTTATTTGTTCCGATTTGCATCGGAACGGCTGTCAATTCAATATGTCTAGGAACGTGTTCTTCTTTATTCTTATACGCTAGTCTTTCGATTAGCGGGTGCAAAAGTACAAAGCTTTTTCTTTTCTCACAAGCTTTTTTTAATCTTTTTTGAAAATAAATTTTCAATCTCAATTCGTTTGCTTGTCAGTGTGTGAAAGAACTTGTGCGTTGTTGCGGGTGCAAAAGTAGCTAGTTTATTCGTTTAAACAATGGCTTTTTACATTTATTTTACTTTAATTTTACATTTATTTTTTAATGCATTGATATATCGAAATTTACACATCCCCTTTTTTATCGATTTCAAAATTTCAATAGGCCATTTCTGATAATTTAATCAGTTTTGTTCCTTTTTGATTTGTTTTAGGGTTGGAGTGGCTTGAATAAAATGTGAAAAAAACGGATTTCTGCGGATCTTTCCTTTTTCAAATCACATATCCTATATATACAGAGTGGATTTCCTTTTGCAAATGTATCTCCTATATATTAGGTATCGATTTTTCACTCTCTTTCTTATGAAACCCAGACCCTAGCCCCGATAGCAGCAGAAATCCTTATAAGCCGGGGTTCGGCTTATAAGATTGTAGCGGATAGCGGGAAATAGCTCCTGAGTATTGGAATTTTGGCTACCTTATATATTACCCTTCCTTTTGGCCTTCTACAAACTATACTTGCAGTTTTTATTACTGCTTAAAAAAAGCGAACTTTGCAGTCTAAAAATTACATTAATGACACTCCATATAGAAACCCCTGCTTTACTGTTTTCAGCAACTTCATTAATCTTACTTGCATACACTAATAGGTTTTTGACACTCGCCACCATTATACGTGGCCTGAAGAAAGCTTATAAAGAAAAGGAGAACCGGATGATTTTACTGGAAATAAAAAACCTCAACCTGCGACTGACTCTTATCCGCTTTATGCAGATGGCAGGCGTACTGAGTTTGTTTTTATCTGTTTTCACAATGCTTGTATTATTTTTGGACCATCAATTGACTGGAATTTACTTATTTGGTTTCAGTTTACTTGCTCTGTTAATCTCTTTGGCACTTTGCTTTTGGGAGATTAACATTTCGGTTGATGCGTTACGTTTGCATTTGAGCGATTTGACTCATAAAGAACTTGAAAAAGAACAGCACCCAACCACTGCGACAAAATAGATTTTGTTATATATTCTAAAAATCAAACACTCAAAATATGTTTAAAAATGACACTCTCAAAGGGGTTTTCTTGGTTGGATTTGGCGCGACTAGTTATGGCATGCTGGCCACTTTTGTTAAAATGGCTTATGACGAAGGATACACTACTGCAGAAGTGACTATCTCTCAATTTATATTAGGTATTGCTGGAATCCTTATTATCAATGGTTTTCAAAAAGCTAAAAGCGAGAATGAAGTTGTGAAAGCTACATCAAAAAATATTTTCCAATTGATGCTTGCCGGAACATCTACTGGCTTGACGAGTGTATTTTATTATCTGGCCGTAAAATATATCCCTGTCTCTATCGCTATCGTGTTATTAATGCAAACAGTATGGATTGGCTTAATATTGGAAATGATTTTGGAAAAAAAAATTCCTTCAGCACAAAAAATTGTGGCAGCACTTGTGGTATTAATAGGAACACTTTTGGCAACAAATGTTTTAAAAAATGAAATTCAGCTGGACTGGCGAGGAATTGTTTTGGGAATGCTAGCAGCTTGTTCATTTACAACCACCATGTTTACTGCTAATCGGGTAGCACTAGGAATATCGTCGGCACAACGCAGTTTATACATGCTTTTGGGAGGTGCGGTAATTGTTTTCATCTTTGCGGTTGCCACCCTAAACACATCATTCCATTTTGAAATATTCCTAAAATGGGGAATTATACTATCCTTGTTTGGTACAATTATCCCACCAATGCTTATGAATGCTGGATTTCCACTAACAGGAATTGGATTAGGAAGTATCGTTTCGGCACTTGAGCTTCCGGTCTCGGTTTTAATGGCTTATTTTCTTCTACATGAAAATGTTGTTTTATTACAATGGATTGGTATTCTCCTTATTATATTGGCCATCATTATAATGAATATCAACTTCAAAAAAGAGCAATCTCACTGATTATCAGCATTAAAAAAACACAGTTATAGTTATTATTTGTTAATTTTTTTATAAATTCGTAATCCATACAATTCTTATTAAATCACAAAGACATTGTATTGAAAACTATTTTAAACATTTTCACCTATTAGCTATTAACTTAATTTTTTTATCATGAAAAAACTTTTTGCAGAATTTTTCGGAACGTATTGGTTGGTTTTTGGAGGTTGTGGTAGCGCATTATTTGCCGCAGGTATACCTGATTTAGGAATTGGATTTGTGGGAGTTTCATTGGCCTTTGGTTTAACTGTTTTGACTATGGCTTATGCTGTTGGACATATCTCAGGAGGGCATTTTAATCCGGCAGTCTCTTTTGGGTTATGGGCTGGCGGAAGATTTTCAGCCAAAGAATTACTTCCTTATATAATCGCACAATGCGTAGGTGCTGTTGCAGCTGCTGGAACACTTTTTACTATTGCCTCTGGAAAAGCTGGATTTATGATAGACAATACTAAAGCTGGCGCTTTTGCCTCTAATGGATATGGCGCTTTTTCCCCAGACGGTTATTCAATGCAAGCTGCGTTTATTACAGAATTTGTGCTAACATTATTTTTTCTTTTGATAATACTTGGCGCCACCGATAAATTTGCCAATGGAAAATTTGCAGGAATAGCCATTGGACTTGGCTTAACATTGATTCACTTAATTAGTATTCCAATCACGAATACTTCTGTAAATCCTGCAAGATCATTATCACAAGCCGTTTTTGTTGGAGGAGAACCTTTATCACAACTTTGGCTGTTTTGGGCAGCTCCCATATTAGGCGCTATTGTGGCTGGTTTTATTTATAAAAACTTACTGCAAGACCATTCGGAAGCTTAGATTTTATAACCCTAAAATAAATTATAAAGAGAAAAACAAAATCTAGTATTTTGTTTTTCTCTTTATTTTTGCAATATGAATTCACTATTTCAATCCGATCCAATAGTTTTTAATTTACCAGATGCAGAAATCATCTACTTCCCTGCTTTTCTTTCAAAAGAGGAAGCTGATTCTCTTTTTCTGAAATTACTTGAACACATTCCTTGGCAACAGGACGAAATTACGGTTTACGGAAAAAAGCATTTACAACCGAGGTTAACGGCTTTATATGGAAACGAAGGAAAGCCCTACTCCTATTCTAATATAAAAATGCAGCCACACAACTGGACATTGACGCTGCAAAAAATCAAATGCCTTGTTGAAAGTGTTACTGAAACCAATTTCACAACCGTTTTATTAAATTATTATAGAGACGGGAATGATGGTAACGGCTGGCATGCCGATAATGAAAAAGAATTAGGTATAAATCCCGTAATTGCATCATTAAGTTTGGGAGCTGAACGAAATTTTCAATTAAAACATAATACAGATAGCACACAAAAAAAGAATATAACTTTAGAAAACGGCAGCTTACTGTTAATGAAAGGGACTACGCAGCATTTCTGGAAACATCAAGTCCCAAAGACTGCAAAAATTATTGGTTCTCGAATAAACCTTACTTTTAGAGTAATTCAATAAAAGAATTCTCAATATTCTTCATTAAAAATACCGCTTATTTAAAAGAGCAAAAAAAATGAATTTTTTTTTACTTAAAATAAAAAGTAATTATAATTTTTATTAATATTGGTATTAGATTTGAAATCAAATTATTAATCATTAAACCAAATTGAATTAATTTTCACGTGATGAAAAAGAGTAACCGCAAAGAATTAAACTGGGAACAAACAGAAAGACTGATTGCATTGGCCCTAGAAGAGAGAAATCCATTTGAAATTATTCACAAAGAATTTGGATTAGCTGAGAAGGAGGTTCTTGAAATTATGAAAAAGAAAATGCCTGCAGAAAAATATGAAATGTGGAAAAAGAAAGCTATTGCAAGTAAACCAAAACCAAAACCTCTTAAAATCGATGATTTTGACGAAGATTTAGACGGAAAATATTACATAAAAAACAAACTAGACTAACCAAACCTTTTAAACTCCTGAAATTCAGGAGTTTTTTTTTATTTAAAAAATCATCCAAACAAAAAACTTCCATTTTTTTAACTTAAACAACTTTATTAATCTCTTTTTGTAACTTTTTTGGAATTCGAAATACTAATCCAGAAACAAACACTTACAAAATGAAAAAAATAATCTTTGCATTTGCTTTTTGCTCCCTTATGTGGACAAGCAAAGCTAGCACTACAAATCCTGTAGATTCAAAAAAAGAAGAAATTGAAGTCAATATCAATCTTACTGACGTAAAAGACGACCAAGTCTTGGTTACGGTAAAAGCTCCAAAAATCAAAACAGACATCATTACGTATAGCCTTCCTAAAACAGTTCCAGGAACCTATTCCGTAGATGACTATGGGAAATACATTGCCGATTTCAAAGCCTATGACAAAAAAGGTAATTTACTGACTGTTACTAAAACAGACGATAACACCTGGTCAATCCAAAAAGCAAAATCATTAGTAAAAATCACTTACTTGGTAAACGACACTTACGATACTGAAAAGGGAAGAGGTTTTGGAAAAGATGATGTGTTCTCACCAGCTGGGACGAACATTGATGCCAGTAAAAACTTCATGTTAAACCTACATGGTTTTGTTGGCTATTTTCAAGACAAAAAAGAAATGCCATATAAAGTTACTGTAACTCATCCTGAAACACTTTGGGGAGCTACCTCAATGATCGACAAAGACGGCTCCAAAACGGTAGATATTTTTGAAATGCCCCTTTATTCAGAATTATTGGAAAATCCAATCATGTATTCCAAACCAGACTATACTACTTTTACTGTAGATGGTATGGACATTCAAATTGCTGTGTACTCCCCAACTGGAAAATTCACCGCAGAAAGTATCACTCCTGAAATGAAAACAATGATGACTGCTCAGAAAACATTTTTAGGAAAAGTGAATTCTACAAAAAAATACACAGTCATTCTTTACCTTTCCACAATGGCTCCAACTGATGCAAAAGGTTTTGGCGCATTAGAACATCCTACTGCAACTACTGTAGTTATGCCAGAAATGATGCCAAAAGATGAATTGGTTAAACAAATGAAAGATGTAGTTTCACACGAATTTTTTCATATTTTAACTCCATTAACAATCCACTCGAAAGAAATTCAGTATTTTGATTATAATGCACCGAAAATGTCACAACATCTATGGATGTACGAAGGAGTAACTGAATATTTTGCCAATCTTTTCCAAATCAACCAAGGATTAATTGATGAAAACGAATTCTTTGGCCGTATAGCAGAAAAAATTGAAGGTGCAAACGCTATGAATGACACCATGCCATTTACCACTATGAGTGCAAATGTACTTACTGAACCTTATAAAGACCAGTACTTGAATGTATATCAAAAAGGAGCTTTAATCGGGATGTGCGTGGATATTCAAATCAGAGAAAACAGTAATGGAAAAAGAGGAATATTAGATTTAATGCATCAATTATCTAATGAATATGGTGTTTCAAAACCTTTTAATGACGCCGATTTATTTGCAAAAATAACTTCATTGACCTACCCTGAAGTTGGTGAATTTTTTACCAAATACGTATCTGGACCAACTCCAATACCTTATTATGACTATTTAGCAAAAGTAGGCATTACAAAAGTTACTAAAAAAACACCCGAAGGTATATTCTTGAAAGGACAGATTCCATATATTAGCGTAAACAAAGAAAACAAAGAGATTTTTGTAGCACCAAATAAAGAACTAAGCATTTTCTACACAACATTAGACTTGAAAGGTGGCGACATAATCCTTTCCATCAATGACAAACCTTATTCGTTAGATAATATTTACGATATGATTTCTGAAAGTCAAAAATGGAAAGAAAACGATGCAATTTCTATAAAAATCAAACGTGACGGAAAAGAACAGATCATAAAAGGGATCGTAAAATTACCTTATATTGATACCGATGGTCTTGAAGCAACAGATGCTTCAAAAGCAACTTTAAGAGAAGCTTGGCTGAAAGGATAATCTTAACAACCCCACACAAAATCCCAATCTAGTTTTAGATTGGGATTTTTTTTGAAATTCACCCACATTAAAGTCTTTCATTCCAACAATTTTCTTTATTTTGCGCCAAAAATAAACAAAACTGAAATAGCTATAATTCAACAATGAAGAATAGCGTTTTTATGTTCCCAAAAAACAAATATAATTTACACATGAAAAATTCAATTATTGCTTTTGTTACCCTATTTCTTTTGGTTGCTTGTAACAAAAATGAATCCAAAACTAATCTGCATATCACAGGAAACATCAAAGGATTAAAAGAAGGAACTTTATACATTCAAAGATATGCTGATTCTTCCCTTGTAGCGATCGACAGTATCAAGATTGATGGAAATTCTGCTTTTGAAAGTAACATTGATTTGAAATCTCCTGAAATGTTGTACTTATATCTTGACCGAGGTGTAACTAATTCACTTGACAACAACATCATGTTTTTTGCAGAACCTGGAACAATCAATATAGAGACCAACTTAGATTCATTTATTGTTAGTGCAAAAATATCAGGGTCAAAAAACCAAGAATTATATGAAGAATACAAAAAAATAAATTCTCGTTTCAATGACGAAAATCTAACCTTGATTGAGCAAAAATTTAAAGCTATCAAAAGCAACAATGCAAAAGCGATTGACAGCATAAGCATTATGCAAGAAAACAACATCAAACGTAAATATCTTTATGCAACAAATTTTGCAGTAAACAATAAAGACCATGAAGTGTCTCCATATATTGCTTTAGCCGAAATTTATGACATCAATATCAAATATTTGGATACCATTCAAAAATCAATGACACCAAAGGTAGCCAACTCTCTTTATGGTAAAAAATTAACCAAATACGTTAATGCCATAAAGGAAAGTGAAGCAAAATAATTCAACTCCTTTTTAAAACAACAAAACCGCCTTGCATAAAAACAAGGCGGTTTTGTATTTTTAATATTAAACCAAAAAAAACACCAACCTTCTATTATCAACAACCTAACCTTTTTTAAAGTAAAATTTCAATCTAAATTTTTGTTATACTTAAAAATTTAAGCTCTAAATAGTAGTTTAAAATCCATTGACAACATTACAACCTTTTCAAAACAAACTAGTAATCTAAAAAGCTATAGAAGCCTTAGTAAGCCCTTTTAAAATCATTTAAAATCAAACCTCGTAACATCGCAATGCCAACACTTATACAAAACTCATTCAAAAGCATACCCAACCCTTACAGAAGTACTTTCTTCCCATTTTGTAGGAAGTGATATAGCCATCAAATCTGACCTATAGCCATAACCAGCTTTAATTCCAATATATAGATCTTTAGACAAATCAACATCCACTCCACATTCTAAACCTCCTGTAGGATAAACGTTTGTTCGGTAAATAAGGCCTAATCGAAGCCCTCCATAATATCTTAATTTATCAAAATACCCACTAGTCAGATTCAGCCCTGCTGATCCAATGAAATCAGTATAGGCTCCTTCTAAATTTTCAAACCTATTTACTCCAAATCTAACATACTTCGCATAAGACACCAACTCAATGTCGACTCCAAAATTAAGATTTTTCTCATTTAGAGAAGTCGGAGGACTTCCAAATGCTGATAATGTAAAATACTCACTATCCCCAAATCTTAATCCTTGGGCAGATACTCCAATCACACTAAAAAGGAAAATACAAATAAAAGTTAGTTTCATGATAACGATTTTTTAATGAATAAATAAATGGCCGACTTGTATCAACAGTAAAAAAATATGCCTTAATAACCTTAAGCTAAAACTCACTTAATTTTATCATACTCTATTTTCACAATGAACATTATAGAATAATTTGAACAGACAAAATAGAGAAAAACCTATACTCCATATAAACTCTTTAAACTAATACTATTTGCCTTCAATATTAATCTAAAATTATTCATATTATAGATTAAAAACAAATATAATCGTTGAAATACATCTATTTTAGCATTTATAGTATAAATA
>NZ_MUNX01000143.1 GCF_002001005.1 Flavobacterium sp. A45 | reverse complement strand
AACTACATCCTTGGATTCGTTATCATCATTAAAATCAATTATACTTTCAAAAGATGCAAAAGTCGATTTATTAGAGTAATTTTTAATTAAGCCATAACACTCTCCGCTTTTAATTTTAATATATTCAATCCAAAATAAATCTCTTAAATTAATTTCTTCAGCAATAGCAAAAGCTCCAATAAAAAAACTATTAAGAACCTTTATTATTTCCCTAGGCGAACTAAAATAACCTGAGGAAAATTCCAAATCAATTTGTTTAAACTCATCCTCAAAACGTTCAGTATTATTTATTCCTAAATTAATTTTGACTTGAAATAGCCTTTCCCTAAAAAATTCTTTTAAATCTTCTTCTTCAATTCTAGGTAGATGAATAGGTATATTTATGATTTTTTCTAAAAAAGACTTTCCATCTTCAATATTATCGCCATATCTGTGTTTAATTGCTTTTGCAACTTGTGCACTATCAAGGTTAACAATAAAAATAAAGTTGCTGAAATTAGCATTTAGCTTAATTAACTTCAAAATTGTATAAATCTCTTCTTTATCCAACCTGTCTAAATCATCAATAAATACTACAACTTTGAAATTAACTCTTTTAATTGCCTGATTTACTTTATCTTTTAATGAATCGAGAGTTAATTTATCATCTTGTAAATCTTCCCCTAAAGCTTGAAAAATCTCATTAGCATCAAAAGTAACTTTGCTGTTGAAAATTTTTGGAATGCCAACCGTAGCAGATATTTTTACAGCTTTCAAATATTTACTATACTTTGAAATCCATTTACCTACTTCATGAAGATTTGTATTTTCTTTTACATAAAATTTCTTTGACAGTGAATCAAAAAAATCAAATAGCATCTCATCTTCACTAGAATATCTCCAAGGATTGAAATGAAATTTCAAATATTCTTTATCGCCTTCTTTTTTATCGAAGTGATCAATTTTGTTTTCTATTAAATTTAAAAATGAAGTTTTACCTTCTCCCCATTTTCCATAAATACCAATTGTTATTGGTTCTGGATTACTAGAATTTAATTGAATTAATTTTTGAACTTTATCAGCATAGTGCTTAAAATTAAATAAATCATCTCCTGGTTTAGATATAGGATTGTCTCCTAAAAAGTGAATATTATTTGACATAATTTATTTTTACTGATTATTATAAACCTGAAAACTAACCACTATTTCTTAACTCGTTCTTCGTTCTGTTTAACAAAAGCATCCCAGCCTGTATAGCTTTTGGTTCCAATAACTTTCCCCGAATTAAAAAAATGACAAACCGCAGCTGCCAATCCATCGGTACTATCCAAGTTTTTTGGCAATTCTTTCAATCCTAATAATTGTTGGAGCATTTTGGCCACTTGTTCTTTGCTGGCATTTCCGTTTCCGGTGATGGCCATTTTAATTTTTTTGGGCTCGTATTCAGTGATGGGAATATCTCTGGAAAGCCCTGCTGCCATTGCCACGCCTTGTGCACGACCAAGTTTCAGCATCGATTGTACGTTCTTACCGAAGAAAGGAGCCTCAATCGCAATTTCGTCTGGATGGTGGGTTTCTATTAATTCAATGGTACGTTCGAAAATGATTTTCAATTTCTGGTAATGATTGTCGTATTTGGACAATTGCAATTCATTGAGTTGCAAAAATTCCATTTTCTTATTGACAATTTTTATCAATCCAAAACCCATAATGGTGGTTCCGGGGTCTATTCCTAATATGATTCGTTCTTTTGTCAAGGTTTGTATTTAAGTTGTGGTAACGATGCGTTTTTTATTTGGCCGAATTGATTTTCATCTCTTCTAACATCTTTATTATTTTATCCAATTTTTCCGTTTCAATAGTATCTAGTTTAATTGCCAAAGCTTCAATTTCAAGCTTTGCATCAATATTGGTCTGATAATCGGATTGAGCCTGGATCCTATCTCTTTCACTTTGCCTATTTTGAGACATCATAATAATGGGTGCGGCATAAGCGGCTTGTGTCGAAAAAACAAGATTCAACAATATAAAAGGATACACATCCCAATGATACACATAACCAATTAGATTCAATCCCATCCATACTATTACAAAAATACTTTGAATGATAATGAATTTCCAAGAACCCATTCCTTTAGCCACTGAATCAGCCAAACGACTGCCAAAGCCTAATGTTTCTTTATGTTTATCGTGCCAAGTTTTGTTATTCTTCATCTCCTTTTGTTTTATTTTAAAATGTATTCTTTCGTACTGTTGTGAAAGTCTGTGAGCCTTTACGTGGCTTTGTATAATAGTTTTTCCTTTACTTTGCGGTATGATTTCAATACCACACAAAACTAAGCAATTCCTTGTACTTCTAGTCAAACTTTTGATTGTAGGCGGTGCCTTTTATTTTATATACAATCAATTGGCCAACAACGACAAACTGGACTGGCAAAAATTCTTGGTGCTGTTTCATAAAAATCAGTCGGTTTTAGGAATCGGTTTTATTCTGCTTTTGAGTGTACTGAACCGCTTGTTTGAAATTTTAAAATGGCAAAATTTGGTTTCCTATCTACATCCTATTTCTTTGAGCGAAGCAACCAAACAAGTATTGGCTGGGCTTACAGCAGGATTGTTTACTCCAAACGGAGTGGGTGAATATGCCGGAAAAGCATTATACTTTGACAAAAAAGAAGCCAAGAAAGTAGTATTCTTAAACCTGATTTGCAACGGAATCCAGATGATACTGACAGTGGTTTTTGGCATTTTTGGATTGTTGTATTTCAATGCGCAATACAACGTCATTACCACCAAAACTGTAGCCGTATTATTTGGAATCCTGTTAATCCTATTTGCTGTTTTATTTTCAGTCAAAAAAATCACAATCAAAGGCTATTCCATAGAAAAGCTGATTCATAAAATCAACGAAATACCCAAATCGATTCATCAAAAAAATACGCTTTTGGCTATTTTAAGGTATTTGGTTTTCTCCCATCAATACTATTTTTTGTTTTTGGCATTTGATGTCGATTTGCCGTATTTGATTTTAATGTCAGCCATTTCGAGTGTTTACTTTCTGGCCTCATCTTTACCAACTTTTCAATTTTTGGATTTTGCTGTTAAAGGAAGTGTAGCAGTTTATTTCTTTGGAATATTGGGCGTAAATGAATGGGTAGTTGTCTTTGTGACTACACTGATGTGGTTCCTGAATGTGGTTTTACCGGTGATTATTGGAAGTTATTATGTGTTGAATTTCAAACCCAAAACTGTACCCTCGCTATGATTTTGTTTTTATTAGGTATAGCGATCGTTTATGTGCTGACTATAAGTTGGCTTATTTATGGTTTTACCAAAATAAATCATTTTGAATACATTGGCTTACCGCCAAAAACCAGCTTTAGCATTATTGTTCCTTTCCGTAATGAAACCGAAAATTTACCGATTTTACTGGAAAGCTTTTCAAAATTGAATTACCCGACGGATTTGTTCGAAGTGATTTTGGTTGATGATGAATCGGAGGAGAGATTGCAGATTGCAGATTACGGATTGCAGATTACAACTCTAAATAATATTCGCGTTTCAAATTCTCCTAAGAAAGACGCCATTGCAACGGCTATGGAAATCGTGAAAACAGATTGGGTTATCACCACCGATGCTGATTGCACGGTTTCTAAAAATTGGCTATTGGCATTGGACAATTTCATTCAGTTACATCACGTCTCGATGATTGCAGGAGCGGTTACCTACGATTGCAATAATTCCTTTTTGCATCATTTTCAACAATTGGATTTGGCAAGTTTACAGGGTGCAACGATAGGCAGTTTTGGAATCAAAAAAGGTTTTATGTGTAATGGAGCTAATTTTGCCTACACCAAATCATTTTTTCAAAAGCTAAAAGGTTTCGAAGGCAACTCTGCAATTGCAAGTGGCGATGATGTTTTTCTGTTGCAAAAAGCCTTGTCTAAATATCCAGAAAAAGTAGCTTATTTAAAATCAAAGAATACTATTGTAACCACAAAACCCACCAATGATTGGAAATCGTTGTTTAACCAACGCGTTCGTTGGGCTTCCAAAACCACTTCCTATCAAAGTATTTTTGGGAAAAGGTTGGGACTGCTTGTCTTTATTATGAATTTTGGTTGGGTATATTGTTTTATACTGACATTTTTGGGGATGCTTCCTTATTTTTTCGTTGGGCTGTATTTCCTGGTCAAGTTTGGAATTGACACTGTGCTGATACAGCAAACAAACAAATTCTTGACAAAACATAAAATACGTTATTTGCTTTTAAGCAGTTTGTGGTATCCGTTTTTCAGTACCGCTGTTGCCTTGTATTGCTTGTTTGGAAAATACGAATGGAAAGGGAGGCGGTTTTAAACAAATCTTGTTATAAAAACGAATGCCCTAGCCCAGATAGCAGTGAAAATCCTTTATGTTTTTCCTTTAAAAACATAAAGATTGCAACGAATAGCTGGAAATAGCTCCTTAAAAAACTACTCCACTTTTAGAATTACAGGAAGTATAAACTGGGTTTTTACGGGTAATCCTCGCTTGATTGCTGGATTGATTTTTGGGAAGTCCACCAAACGGGCTTTGAGGATACTGTCAATTTTTACGGTATCATAAGCCACCGAATCTTTTGGAAATTGCGGTTCGAATTTCATTGTTGCATTAGGAAAAACAGTCACTTTTACCTCGATGGTGTCCAGCTCCGGATATAGCATTGCCAGTGTGTCGTTGCATAGTTTCTCTTGTATTAACTGGGTTAGAACCTCAAAAAAACATTGCTGACGTTGTTTTTTGTCTTCAATTTTATCGCAATCCACAACCGATGGGTATTCGTCTACCTCTTTCCAATTGATGGACTTCAATTCCTTCTGCAACAATTCCTTTTCGGAGGGAATCTGCTTGTCAAAATATTGACAGGAATTAAAAAGTATAAAGACTAAAAAAAGGGAAAACTGCTTCAATGTTTGTTATTTGAATGGGACTAATTTGTTATAAAAATACAATTATTTTTCTCATATTCGTGAATGAAATGAGTGTTGCATTTTCGGCATCAAAATTACTAAAAATATTTTTATGGATATCCTGCTTTTGTTATTGGGTTTTGCTTGTGTTGTTGCAGGTATTTTTGGGAGTTTCTTGCCTGTTTTACCTGGGCCAAGCATCAGTTGGGTTGGAATCGTATTACTGTACTTTACTACTGCTGTCCCTGCCAATTATTGGATTCTCGGCATTTCCTTATTGATTACTGTTGTGCTAACGGTTTTGGATTATGTCATCCCTGCCAAGGGGACCAAAAAATTTGGAGGCAGTAAATATGGCATTTGGGGAACCAATATCGGCTTGATTGTTGGGATTTTTGCTCCAATTCCGTTGGGCTTTATTATCGGGCCGTTTGTGGGTGCCTTTGTTGGTGAACTCATTTATGATAAACAAGACCATCAACGGGCTTTGAAAGCGGCTACTGGATCTCTGCTAGGCTTCTTCGCTTCCTCTTTTATGAAGTTTGTGGTCTGTATGATGTATCTGGGATTGTTTCTTTGGATTGTATGGCAACATAGTGCTGCTCTGTTTTGAAATTATTAAACAAAAAAAAGCCTCTCCAGTTAAGGAAAGGCTTCAAACAATATGTTGCGGTCTGGACGGGACTCGAACCCGCGACCCCATGCGTGACAGGCATGTATTCTAACCAACTGAACTACCAAACCTTGTTTTATTGCGAGTGCAAATATACAACAGATTTTCGTTTACGCAACTATTTTATAACACTTGTGTCAAAAAAAATGTAACTCCCTTAAAATCAAAAAAGCTATCCACAAAGTGGAAAGCTTTTCATTGGTCTAACTACAAACCGGTCTCGTCATATTTGGACGAGAAACAACACAACTAGCTTTAGATACCGTATTTGGGCAAAAAAGCCTTTCTGTTACGAAAGGCTTTTCCCAATATTGCGGTCTGGACGGGACTCGAACCCGCGACCCCATGCGTGACAGGCATGTATTCTAACCAACTGAACTACCAAACCTCTGCTTTATTGCGGTGGCAAAGATACAATAGATTTTCATTTACACAAGCCTTTTATTAGAGAATTTTAAAAAAATTTCAGCCGTACTACCCAAACTTTTGTTTTTCAATCAGGTAGGTCGTTAAAATTTTTTCAAAACTTTCGCCAACCCCCACAGGAATGTACTTTATTTTGTTTTGAGCACAGGTTAAAGCCAGCTTTTTAAAGTAATCGCCCACCTGTTTTTCGTATTCTTCCTTAACATTATCTGCAAAAATGACTACCTCATCCCCTGTTTCCACATCAATAAACTTCCTTGGCGCATTGTCAAAATCAAATTTAAGCTCCGTTTCGTTGTCAACCACATGAAATAAAACTACTTTGTGCTTATCGTGTTTTAAATGTTGCAAAGCATTAAAAAGCGCTTCTTCGTTATCCGACTGAAACATGTCGGTAAACAAAATTATCATCGAACGACGATGAATTTTCTCCGCTATCTGATGTAAATAGGTAATAGTGTCCGTCTGTTTCTTCTCTTTTGAATTATCCAGAAGACCTTCAAGTTTGTTCAAAATCATTCTATGATGACGATCACTCCCTTTCTCGGGCGCATAATACTCATAACTATCCGAAAACACACTTAACCCAACCGCATCACGTTGTTTTTTCAGCAAGTTCATCAAAACCGCCGAAGCCAATACCGAAAAACCTATTTTACTCTCATAAAACTGCTGATCGCTCTTTAATTTAGGATAATGCATCGACGAGGAATTATCTATGATAATATGACATCTTAAATTAGTCTCTTCCTCAAAACACTTGGTGTACAACCGATCGGTTTTGGCAAATAACTTCCAATCGATATGCTTGGTACTCTCACCTACATTATATACTTTATGCTCGGCAAATTCTGCCGAAAATCCATGAAACGGACTTTTATGCATTCCCGAAATAAAACCTTCCACCACTTGATTGGCTAACAATTCCAAATGCTGAAAACTGGATATTTTTTCTATTTGCGATTCGATCTTCATATTCCAAATGTATAAAAAACTTTAGACAGTTTAATAAACAAAAAAAGGCTTGACTTTCGCCAAACCTTTTTATATAAACTATAATCGTTACCGATTACAACAATGCGTCTAAGCTATCTGCATACGTTTGTTTCGGAGCCACTCCTACTTGTTTCCCAACTACTTCTCCGTTATGGAAAACTAATACTGTTGGAATGTTTCTAACACCGTATTTTGCAGCAAATTCTTGGTTTGCATCTACATCAACTTTACCTACAACTACTTTACCTTCGTACTCGTTGCTAAGTTCGTCAATGATTGGTCCAACCATTCTACAAGGTCCACACCATGCTGCCCAAAAATCTACCATTACTGGTTGTGTCGATTTCAAAACTACTTCTTCAAAAGTAGCATCTGTTATTGCTAATGCCATACTATTTTTATTTTATGTTTAAATGCTTGTTTCTTTTAACTAGGGTACAAATTTAGAAATTAAAAACCAACCAAATGCCATTCCCAAATTAGTTTTCATTATAAATGTATTACTAATAGTTATTTCCAATTGATTAGGAGCTATTTCCTGCTATCCGCTTGTATCTTTTCTTGAGTTGAAGAAAAATCAACTCAAAAAAAGGATACCGCTTCTATCAGGGCTAGGGCATTCCGCTTTTCAAAATATTTAGTCCTAAAAAAAAGACCCTCTTTTCAGAAGGCCTTCATTCTATTTCAATTGCGTTTGATTATAGACTGTATTTCAATCCAAGAGTCATACCCAATCCACTAATTCCAACATAAGAACTAATATCATCAGTAGCTTTAGTACTATCAAAACCAGCTGCATTTGTTACTTTACTATTAGAAGTCGTATTGATTTGCTCAACATAATTTGTGTGATTTACTGAATAAGATCCATCTCTAAAAGATGTAGGAGTATTTAATTTATCTACACCATTTTCAGTATACTCAACAGTTTCTTTTGTATCACCACTAACAGTAAAATTACGGTACTCTAATTCAGCAAAAACAGAAATATTTTTACCTAATTTATAAGATGTCCCTAAAGCAGCCATAAATCCCATTGTTGGATTTGGCAACACCTCTTCTTTTGTATATGCGTTAGTTACTCCTGCTGGAGTTGTATAAGCTCTAGTAGTTTCAATTGTCAAATCTCCATGAACTGGAATAATAACCCCTACTTTCGTATAAGGTTCAAATCCTTTTGCTTCTCCAAGAAATAATACAAGCGCTGGCGCCAAATCAAAAGCAGTGATTTTCCCTTCAGCCTTACCAGTAACAGATATGATAAAAGGATTAACTTGAATATATCTACCAACAGTTTCAACCATAGTTTTACTATTGCTTTTAAAATAATTCATACCCATTTCAACCCCTACACGAGGTGAAAAACGATACCCTGCAGTTATACCAGAACGAAAACCTTCTCCAAAAGATCCAGTTATAGTTTCTCTTGAACTTAAAACACCATTTACATAAATGTCTTTATTTGGCAATTGTCCAGCAACAACAGGAAATTCTGTAGCGACAGTTTCCATAAAATAAGAACCTCCTAATTTAAAATACCAAGTTTCTGGCTTACTATCTGTAGTACTTGTAGTTTGTCCTACCATAGTCATCGTAGAAACGAATAATCCTAATAAAAATAATTTTGTCTTCATTTTTGAAATTTAATTTTGAGCAAAATTAAATTTTATTCCTTTCCTTATAAACACCTCCTAATCGAATAATACAAAATGATTATTTTCTCTTAATTAGTATAAACAAACC
>NZ_MUNX01000052.1 GCF_002001005.1 Flavobacterium sp. A45 | reverse complement strand
ATATTTTACAATATATCCTGGATTACTTTTCAAATAATTTGAAACTAACTGAATTGAAAATTTGGTTTTTCCAACTCCTGCTTGTCCAGTAATTAGTAAAAAATCATGTTGCTTTAGAAGTTCTATGCTTTTATCCAATTCTGATTCTCTATTAAAAAAGGCATTTGATAATGGTGTAGCAAATTTTGATTTTTCATACTGAATTATAAATTCACTCATTTCTAAAATTTGACCTGTATCTATATTCAATCCTAATTCTCTAGACAAAGAAGGAAAGTCTCTAAAAATAATAGTAGCAAAAGCATCTAAACCAATCACTTCTAGCTTAGTGAATTTATTTATTGAGTTTTTGTGTTCATTCAGTTCTTCCTGAATTTTAGTTGTAATTTCTTGATTACAGATTAAAATAATTCTAATTATTTTGTCTGAAGAAACATCATTTTGATTAAAGCAATGTTCAATATCCTTTTTTAGTTTTGGAACTAATTGATTTTTATCAATGGTTGTGATTTCACTAAATATATAAGAATCATTATCCGAAATAAAATTATCTGGAGTTCCTTTCTTTGATTTTTCTTTTCCTACAACTAAACCAGTCGGATTTACAATTGGATATCTATAACCTAGGTATAATCTACAAATATTAGCAAACTTATCTGGATTGCAACTTAGTAATGCTTGTTCTATACTTGTTATCATTGTAATTGTTTAGATTACAAAAATAACTATTTCCTTTTATCATTTACATCTCTTTCAAACCCAATCATTCTTGACTTCTAATATAAGTTATGTCTGTATTACTACATTTGCAAAACAATCAAATTAAACTTTTATTTATTGTTTTAAATTGTTTTTTAGGAGTTTCAAAATATTCCTTATCTCTTCACTTTGGTATCTCTATCAAATGCAACTAAATTGACTTTTTTTTTTAACCAAGAACGCTCTCGGTTCCCATAACTATTTTACAATTCGAAAGCTGATAATTTGGTTGTGATGTGAGTAACAGACCTCTTTTTGACAAACTGTCCATAGCGTCTGATTAGAATTTCGGCCATCACAATTCTTTAGCATTTTAATGTACTATGCACGGACTTTGAGTGCCTAACAACGTCCTAAAACACCACTTTTAAGCAACGAGAAAGATAGGAACATAACTTATTATTACTTAACATCAAAGAATAGAAGGCACAAAAATGAACGATAATATAACTAAAGATGATTTAAAGCAATTTAGTCTATTGCTAGTGGAGCAGTTCAAACAAATTATAGAGAAAAAGCTTAATAGAGAAAAAGGTGGCTTAAATCCAGAATGGCTTAAAAGCCGTATTGTGAGGAAAATAATGGATATGTCTGCTGCATCGTTACTGAACCTCCGAATAACGGGTAAAGTTCGCTTCAAAAAAATTTTAGGGTCATATTATTACAATAAATCAGATTTAATGAATCTTTTAAATGACGAACACTAATATGAGACTGCAAAAACTTTTAAAACACATTTGCATTATAGAGCAGGATCCTAGACTTAATGTTTGGCATTTCGCTCTTTTAAGTGCCATTCTTTGCCAGAATATTAATAAGCGCATCAACTGCTGCGTTAACCTCGAGCTTATTATTTGGATCAAATTTTATTCCAGCATTTTCCGGAACTTTAATGAAAAAATTGCAGTAAAGTGGAATGAAAACATTTCCTGCTCCATCACGCAAAGCTATATGAACACCTTTACTGTTTATTGGAAAACCATCTTTGTCCTTATCTTCATTATTATGTATAATCAATCCGTGTTCATAGTTCAATCATTTAACTTCCTCTGTATATTCTGCAAGCTGAAAAGTCTTGTTTAATTTTCTGTCTGTGATATACACACCAAGTATGTAATTTTGAAAATTTCCGGCAATAATAATCATTAACGGCTCGGGGCAGTAGTATTTCTCACTTTTTGATATTTTCTTCATCTGCTGAAAATCCTGCGGACTTGGCTCCACGGTTCCATTTGGATGAAAATGCCATTCCCCGAGGTAGTACTGGTTCTGGTTCCATGCTGCATTCAAAATTGATTTTAAACCTTTTATCCCTCTTTCAAACCAATATCTGCCAGCTCTGCTGTCTGAAGGCGGTCCTAGAATTTCACTTACTTCTGCCGTCGTAAAATCCGGATAACTGCCAAGGATTATACCTCCGGTTTCATTTAGTCCCGCCGTCTTGATAAGCATTTCCATTTTTTTAATGTGATGACTTTCTATTACAACTTTTATCCCAGTGCTTTTTAATATAAAAATCATATTACACTTTCAATTGATATGTTATAATTATCATCACGCTCCATTATGACTAATTTTGACTGGTCATTTGATTTTAAAAACATTTCCAGCTGGCGAATAGTGCAGGCAGCAAGGCTTTGAATGTCATCAATTCTTGCTGGAAAAACTGGATGCCAGCAGCCTATGCCCTCCAGGGGAAACTGCGGATTTGGAAATTTCTGTTTTTGGTCTAATGACCAGTTTTTGGTTTTATCCTTAAACTCTGAAAACAGATTCTGTAGCGGACTGCGCTTCATAAATGCCAGCAGACTCTGCGCTTCAATTCCAAGTGAAACAGAAAATACAATCTGCTTCTCCCCTGTGCAGTGTTCCGATAAGAGTCTTAACACACCATCTTCCGCTGTACAGTCCAAGACGAGATCAAACTGGTTCAGAAATTCAGGTTCTTTGTCAAGAACTTTTTCAATTGTATATATACTTGACTGCGCTTTTATAAATGGAAAAATCTGGTTTGCTTTCATGGCAACTTCATCTGATTTATACCTTGCCACGGACTTCATATCAAGGGTATGTCTTGAAAAATTACCCGCCGAAGCACCGTCATCATCCACTATTATCAACCTGCTGCAGCCCATTCTTACCAACAATTCAGTCAGATACGAGCCGACTGCACCTGCACCTATAACACATATTTTAAAATCCGCTAACTGTTCATCAGCCGATCCGCGCGCAGTTATCTGATCCTTTATCCAGTTTTCTGAATTCAGCCATTTAATAGACTGATGGCCTGCATAAATTCTTGAAAATTGTGCTTTTCTCCACTCTCCGGTATTTACTCTGTACCCAGTGAGCGATTTTTGTGAACCAGGAAGCCGCAATGCATACCAATGCATCCTTTCAGGCTGCTGTCCGAAAAATGGTGCTACTGGAAATCCGATAGAAAGATATTTTGTTTTGTCAAGAAGTTTGCCGCTAACCAACTTATCTACCAGAAATGATCTTAATGGCCAGCCCTTCCTTTCAAATAATGTAAAAAGCTCACCCCACGTCAATGGAATCTGCCAGGGTTCAATAACCGGTATTTCAGGAACCCTGAACCAAAATGCGGGCTCTCTGTTATCTTTTGCATGAGCAAGCAGGCTTCCCCATTCATATCTAAGATTAGATCCATTATCATCACTATAATTCAAAACTACTGCTAAATTAGTATTAATCGCAGGTTTATAAAATTCAAGAATCCCCGTATGTCCCGAAGTCTGCCAATTTTTAAACATCTCAGGACTTTCAGCAAAAATCCAGCGTGTAATAATTTTACTCTCCAGTGGGATATGCGGAAATTCAAAAGGATCACCCTCAGCCTGGAGGGTGCCTTCAGCTGCTGCCTTGATCCACAATAAGCTCCTTTTGATACACCATTGCAGACGGTACGCATCAAAAGGCTCCTTGTTAAAATACGAACTCTTCCATGCTCCGTATTGTGTTTTAATACAGATATCTCCTGACCGCCATGATTTCCCCGTATCTCGATTAAGATTCATGTGAGGAAAAGTGGATTCTATGCCTCCTTTAGCTGCGGGATAAATATTCAATGATCCGTAAGGATAGTTTTTTGATATCAGCGCATACCAAACTGTTTCAGCCGGCACTTTATCGGTCGGTGGAAAATTTCCGGAAAGCGCGAACTTAAGCACCCATTTTTTTTCAGAGGCTGACCATGCCAGGTCCTCAAGTAAAGTGTAAGAATCAATGCTGTCACAAAATCGCCTGCCCTGCACAATAATTTCAGATGGTTCTTCCATTTAAGCAAATCTTGATGATTCCGGTTCCGTTATTCCAGATCTCGGGGTAAAGCTGGTTGGACCTGAATTTTTAGTACCCCCATCATCATCGTCATCGGGTGCTAATGGGAATTTTGGACCAAATATTTCCTGCCATTTCTCTGTGGCTTTCCTCAAGGACTTTTCATCGTATGCCTCCCTCGCTTTCTCCGCATAATTTTTCATATGGTCGTAAAACGTTTTGAAATCGTCAGAAGTGATTCTATGCCAGACGTTATGCGAAGGAACGCCTCTGTCAGGAAACTCCGGTACAATTCCCAATGACCTGTGTGTAGAGAACGTATCAACAAAATTTTCAAACGTAAGCATAACTCCCTCTGCCATACTTGTGACACCGTCAGGACAGCAGTCACCCAGCATATGCTCAATTGGATAGCCTTTAGGATATTTCAAATCCGTAATCCTTAGTGTTCTCCACCACTTAAATGCCTTAACTATGTTAACGTAATAACCGTTTGTTGATTTGTTTTTATCACGTGTCCATCTGATCTGCTCCAGTGGATGTGTTTCCTCCCAAATATCAGCATCACGATCCGGTATCCAAAGTGGCTGCAGTTTCCATTCGGCTTCCGCACGTACAGACTCAGACAAGTAATTGACCGCCTTCATCATGTCAGGCTCATTCCATCCCTTCGAAAGTCTCCAGTCATAAGAAGTTGTCATTAAATCTTCTAAGGTTAAATCTGTAGTCACGCTCTTTGAGCGAAGACCGCTCTTGTCAACCTCAGAGGGTGCAGAAGTAACCACAATATCTAAGTCGACATATGACAGCGAAATCCCTATAGACCTGCCCTGCTTAACCCATTTTCCTTTGTAATGCTTCTCTGCAAACAGTTCGAATTTCTCTAATGCTTCTTCTGGTGATGTATTACTCTGGTCAAGGGTAGTAACAACAATCACATCAACATCTGCTCTCTTTTCTCCGTTTGGACGTACAGCTGTTGATCTTCTGTAGCTTCCCTGAAGAAATGTTGTAACGATGATATCTTTTAAATCATCGTCTGCCAGCAGCCTGTTTCGCAAAGTGGTATGTCCTCGTTTGGCATCATCTTTCTGAGTCTGCGTTAACCTGATACCGCTCAAAAAATCTGTAAAGTAACTGTTTATATTTCCCATGTATTATTTAAGGTAAATTAAGAGATTGCACATAAGTTCCAGTACGAATACCTTCAAAATCATATTCATAAAGAGAAATCCTGCCATAACCCGAACCATGCTGGCCAAGAAAGAAATTAAATGAATTAGGCGCTGAGATAAAGATGTGGATTTTTTTCTGGGTTCCATTGGCAATCCTCCATGCACGAATTTTTCTATTTAAATATACGATATACTGCAGTATATGATCAGCATCCTTAATGGCACTAAAACCGCAGCCAGAAATTGCTTTGGCATGCAATACGGAAACAACAGTAGTTAATTGCGAACGGATAAACAGATCCACTTCAGCCGATATGTCATTGGTAATGCTGATCGAGAGGGCTAAATCATCTCCGTCAGAATTAACAGAAATCTCTGAAAAGTCCCACTGCTCTGTCTCTTCTCCCGAAGCTGTTAGTTTAGGTTTCCACAAAGCACGTCCTTTCGGAGATTTTTGCACAATTGTTATCTCAGTGCCTGACTTGTTTCCTATGTAATAACCAAGTGCAAATGCGGTTGATATATGAGTATCCAGATGCAAAATAATCGGTTTTTCTAAATTAATTAGTTCCTGCGAAAATGCCTGCACAGCAGGCAGCACTTCTCCCTGCCACAATGACTCATCCAGAATATATCGTGATTCAAAATGTTTTAATAAACATAAAAATTTATCTGTTTCCAAACCCAGATTTTCCGCACCTTTTCTAAAAGTTCGTATTCCTGCAGATGCTTCGGCCTTTTCATTGGTAGTAGTGGTAACCCACAAATCTTCCTGTTCCAATATCGCATATAAATTGTCTTTATGGAGCCTGTTTGATTTTTCTTCATGCAGCCGGACAATTAATGACGAATACGGATTAGTACGCTTATCATCATAAAGAGGTTTAAGATTTACCGCTGACAGTCCATAACTTAAAGTTTCATCAAAAAATTCTCCAGAAGGTGAATTGGCGCAAATTCTCAGCTGTCTGAGCACCTTCTTTAATTCATCATCTGACAGGCCAAGATGTTCCTTCCATTTTTTTCTGATTTTACCCATTTTTGATCGGTCTGTAGTACCGTCAAACAGCCTTTTAAAGATTATCGCTCCTTCATTGTTTAGCAGGTAATTTAAATCATCATTTCGATCCACTCCCCACGTATTTATGATATAATAATTAGTTGTAGCATAATCTTCCTCAGAAGCCTGAAAGTTTTTATACAGTTTCTGAAGTAGTGATTCAGAAACAGCTCCAATAAAGGCGGGATCAGTAAGAGCATCTACGTCAAATGCCCTAGAATGGTCTACATGAAACTTTACCTGGTAACATTCTCTGCTGACGCTGTAGCCATACGTGCTTAATCGCGGTGGATCAAATGAAATGGTTACATCATCGAATCCGGGAACGCTCTCAGCTTCATAAGTTATTTCTACAGCTGTTGAACCTGGACGATATAAAGAACAGGCCTTATACCAAAAGAACTTTGCCTGAAATTCGAATCCTTTCTGGATAGCTAAAACTGAATCTGCCATTTGTATATTTTTTAATCTGGTTTTGCAATTTACCTTTTTTTTTAACACAAATTCTTCTAAGTTTTCAACATAAATATTAGGATTGTTATAAAACTTCCCAGAATGTTTCTCTCCCGTAAAAAATGATTTTTATTTGTATTAACAGCTGTTAATTTTCATTTTCTTATTCGAAATTTTTAGGCTTCTCAGACAAAAGATTACATCAAATAACCTAATTAAAGCCTAAACTTCATTACGGAAATCCGTAAAGCCTGACCTGAATCGAATAAATCCTAGCTGGGTCTAATTCTGGAAGATTGGAATTTACATTATTTATAACACAATGCCTCTTCTTCCATATGCAAAAAAGCTGTCTATTTAGACAGCCCATAATTTCCTAACTTATTTTTTTCAAATCCAGATAAGAGGATGATAAGCCACAATTTTTTTTGATGTCGATTCCATATTTTCGCATAAAAGCATCAACAACTTCGTGACCTCCATTGATCGTTATCGGATTGGAATATTTGGATGCAACCTCAACAGTCATTCCTTTTTCCAGACGGATTCCGTTTGCATAATGATTTTGTTTTACCGTGATTAAAAATAATGCCATAAGTTTGATTTATATTGTGCTTACTCTATTTTGGTTTTCAGCTTCCCCTTTGTTTGACAAAGAAAAGTGTTGGCTCTGCCAAAACAGGACAGTGCAAAAATCCAATTTTAGTGGTATATGGTATTAGTTTGTAATCCAAAACGAAACACTACAGTCATATGTCCTTGGAGGATTTATAACTTATATTTTTATTTAAATAATAATCGATGTTTTTTGAGTTCTCTAATTTGATTTCCAGTAGCTCTTTTTTTATTTTCTTTATTTCAGTCTTACTATTTTTAACTAGCTTATAATTAAACAATGCCCAAATGCCGTTTGATTTTTTTTCAAGCAGTTTAAGGCGATTTTCTAATTCAATTTGTCTTTTATCCAAAGCTATTTTCTTTTCAGCAAAACCCCAGCCATAATAGCATAGCAATGTGCTGAATTGAAGTTTCATTTCTTTGTCGATGTACTCTGGAAATGTATTCATACTTTCAAAAAACTCTTTTAGTAAATTTTGCGATTGAATTTCGATCATTTGCAATTCATCTTCACATATTTTGACCTCTTGATTTTGGTTTATTTTTGAGAAAAAACTTTTATCCTTTTCTATAATAGCATGTCTTTCTTTCAGAACATTCAAACAAAACAAATTTGCGCTCATAATTCTTGGCTGTATTTGAAACTTTTTTTCTAAAACAGCCAACCGATTGGCATATAATCGGGTTTCCAAATGATTGTTTTTTGTTTTTTCTTTAAACTCTTGAATGTAATGTTCAATTTGTTTTTTAAGAACTTTTTTCCTTTGTTCTAATCTCTCCCTCTCATCATAACTTTGATAAAAACAGGCAAGATTGATTTCATATTGCCTGATTTTTATTTCAAAATTGTTAATCACGATAATTAATTCTTCAATAGTATGGATCATAATATTAGTTTATGCCCAAAAATAAAACGACACACTGCCGGAGTGTGTCGTTTTAGGATTTAATTTAAATCTCCTTAATTTTAAAAGTAGTAATATTTCTATTTTTTTAATAATTCAACAATATCGGATTTAACGCAAATTAAGTGAACCAATATCGTTATAAACTTTTTTTTCAGTGTCATTTTTTGATAATTCATGCCGATTATATATAATTTCAATTAGCTCAGAAATTTTTTCATTGTTTTTTTTAATCTGCTCTTTTGTTCTGTTTTTTTTATCAAAAGCAATTTCCGAAAACGGAGTATCAATTATTTTTGGATTAAGCCAAAAGTCATTATTGGTATAATGAACATAATTTCCAGAGCCAAAGCCACTTCTTACTCCAAATCCGCAAATTGAATTGCCCCATGAAAAATCCTCAGTTGTAATCAAACGATTTGAATTTTTATCTACGTAAGCAGAGACCCCCGTTTCATTACCATCATAAAAAGCAAGGCAAACATTTTCATTTTCTGCATTAACAACTTTTAGGATTAACCAACCTTTAATAAATTTTTCAGTAGAGAATTCGTCTAATTTAAAAATTTCATCATTTTCAGCTTTACCAAAAATTTTATTCTTACAAAAATCAATTAATATTCTCTCATTATTATCTAAAGAACATAATTCTTTAAAATCCTCTGTATTTAAATGGTTTCTGTTATTGATTAGTGAAAATAAAACCCCTTCAAATTCCCATGAAGCCCTCCGAATATGCCCGACTTCATTACAATTATTCATTATTAAAAGCAATCTGAGGTAATTTATTAAAATTGGTTTTTCTTCAATATACTTTTTTCTAATTCGATCGATTGTGTCTTTATAATTATCGAAGTACTTTTTTATATCGGCACAACTGATTTCTGTTTCTATTTTATGAACTTTAAACAAGAAAAAACTCAAATCTCCCATAAAATCTTGGTGATCTTCTATTTTTTCAATCAATTCTTCATTTAGAATCTTCAGATTCGCTTTTAATTGCTCTTCTATGT
>NZ_MUNX01000097.1 GCF_002001005.1 Flavobacterium sp. A45 | reverse complement strand
CAATTTCACAGACATTTCTAATTGTTTAATTTCTTTAGAAAACATGACTATTGATGTAAATATTTATAATATTATCGAAAAAATATCAAGACTGTCAAACCATAAGAATTTAAAATTACCAACACTTCAGCTAAATGAAATTACAGACAAAATAAGTAATATTATTAAAACGAAATTACCTGATCCAAGCAATATTTCTCATGAAGGTTATAAAGTTATTTCAAAAATAAGATTTCAAAAATTTTACAAAAAATATGACCTATCAGATATCAAAATTGAAATAGATAGTATAAAAAACATATCGGATAAAATTTTCGTAAAATCTGCCTTAATCGAAGAATTTTCAAGTTTTAAAAGTCAAAGTCTTTCAAAAGAATCAATATTTAATGAGATTTTTGAAGATTTTAAAATAATAACTAACAATTATGAATTTATTAATCGAGTAAATGATCTTTCAGAGATAATGTTTAAATTTCCGAATAACAAAAGATGGAAAGACTTAGTCACATCCGCTTTTGATTTATCCATTAATCTAGAAAACAAGACAAATTCGGTTAAATGTCAAAACAGAATTATTGACACAATATACAAACTCGATGATAATTTAGCGAAAGATTTAGTTTCTAGAGGAATTGACGATTCGCGAAAAACCATAAGCGATTTAATACGAGTTCATTACGAAAACTTGAAAGATGTAAATACTTTAAGTCAAAAAACTGAAACAATAAATGATAATGTAAACGTTGAAAATTATATTAAAAGCTTACTTAATAATTTAAAAGATGTTAATTCAAATTTAGTTAAGGCAAAAAAAATAGTTGATCTGAAAAGTGTTTTAATAACTGCATCAAAATTACCACTGAATAAATCAATTATTATGTATGATTATTATTTTAAAAATATTGCTTCTGCTAATTACTCTAAGGAAGAGTTGGAAAAAACATTAAATATATTAAATGCTAATATTAAATCAATTTTTAATTCGGATTTAATCATAAATTCAATTGGAAGGATTAAAGAATCAAAGTATATAAACATTAACGATAATATTTTACTTGAAGATAACAATATCATCATAAAGGGTACTGAAAGATATAAAGCAATTGAAATTTTCAAGAATTGGATAATAGAAGAATCTAACGAGTTTTTATATATTATCGATCCATATTTTAATCCTAAGGATGTTGAATTTTTATATACAATTCATAAATGTGATAAAAATATTGAATTAAAAGTTTTATGCTGTAAATACTTCGAACAAGAAGAAGTTATAAATGAATGGAAAAAAATTACCAAAGATGAAATTGAAAATTGCGAAATTATTTTCACGACTTTTAGATCCAATTCCGAAAAACCCATTCATGATAGATATTTAATATCTGAAAATAGTGGATTAAGGTTAGGTACCTCAATAAATTCAATTGGCTCATCTATGAAATTTTCCGAAATTTCAAAAATGAATAAACAAGAAGTGAACAAATTACTTTCTGAAGAGATAAATGGTTTTATCTTGGGAAAGAAAAAAGAAGTAAATGGCGAAAAACTCGATAGAAGGACATATAATTTATAAGAAAGAAATTAAAGACTAAAAATCGTACAAAAATCCCGTATAAACTCATTTAGTTTTTCAAGATTACCTGCTACTAAAAAGCTTCAGAGAAATCTGGAGCTTTTTTCGTTTTAATCCCTTTGTCAACATCTTGTTGCGTTCACTAGCGGGTCGATCGCCCCAGCTGCAGACAGAAGTATAAAAATAAATAAGTCATAAAAGTGATTTTAATCTAAATGTCTTCTATTTTTGCCAAATGTTAGAAATTCTTTACCAAGATGAATATATTATAGCAATTAATAAACCCAGTGGTTTGTTGGTTCACAAATCATTTTATGCACGCGATGCAAAAGTTTATGCTATTCAAGAATTGAGAAATCAAATAGGAGGGCAACACGTTTATCCTATTCATCGGTTAGATCGCAAAACATCTGGCGTCTTGTTATTTGCGTTGGATAAAGAAGTTTTGAAAATTATGAATGATCGTTTTGCCACACGCGAAGTCGAAAAAAAATATTTAGCAATTTTACGTGGTTGGTCACCCGAAGAACTAACGATTGACTATGATTTAACCAATGATGATGACGTTACACAAAATGCAATAACCTACTTTCTTCGTTTGCAAAATGCCGAAGTGGAGTTAGAATTTAATAATAAACCAACATCACGATATTGTTTGGTAGAAGCGATTCCTGAAACTGGACGCATGCATCAATTACGAAAACATTTCAAACATATTTTTCATCCCATTTTAGGAAGCCGTCCGCATGGCTGTAACAAACAAAATAAATTATGGCTGGAGAATTATGAGCTGAAAGGAATGATGCTTCATGCCCATCAGTTAATTTTTAATCATCCAATAAAAAATGAACAACTAATCCTGAATGCAAAGATTAATGAAGAGTTTAGCAGAGTAGGTACTATTCTTAATCTAGATTTGAGTAAGTATAAATAGAATAATAATAATCTGTAAATTATTATTCTATTTTGAAATTTAAGAGGCACATACTATAATAATCTAAAAAAACTGGTTAGCTATTTCAATGCTTCCTGCTACTAGAAAAGCTTCAGAGAAATCTGAAGCTTTTTTTATGCCCAAAAATCAAGAATTCACCCCACAAAAAAAGACTGCTCAAATTTTGAACAGTCTTTTTTTTATGAAATTAAGAAATTTGTTTATGCAAACAAACCTTGCTTGTGAGCATTGTATAAAACCAAATCGTAAGGAACTAATTTAGGCGCTACTTTCTCTGAAGAAGCATTAAACTTGATACCGTTATGTTTTCTGAACAAGTAAATTTCTTTTAAACAATTAGACAAACTCTGGTGAATTAATGTCGTAAAAGTTGGCAACTGTTTATCGCCTACCAATAAATCAATTTGGTAATTCGAACTACTTTTCGATAGATTGTTCCCGATGATTCTTAAAGTGAATGTTGTCGGGATTCCGTTTTGCTCTCCTTGATACTGTACTACCATATTATTTAAGATTAAAATGTGGTTAAATTAAATTTTGTCGTCTCAACTCTATATTCGCTGAATTCTTTATTAAAGCTTTTAAAAATAAGAAAATGATATAATAACGACCGTTAAATTATCAGTTTATAACAAAGCTAATTAATAAAATGATTACGAATGAAATTAAGTATGTAAAATTTTCATAAATTATTCGGTGGATAAACTACGTTTGACAGCTTATTAATTGTTGCGGTTAGTACGATTATACATATATTTGTTTTAGCCTAAAATCATCAGTTTACTAAATTCATAAAATTAATTAAGTGAATCCATTTTGGGAACTAATAATCAAAATGTTATTTCACAATGATAAAACAAAATGAAAATGAAAATCATATCAAATAAGAAGCTCTTTATAATTTACATCGTTTTACTGGTATTAAACTCAATTTGTATAATTCTTCTAACAAGAAAAACTGGAGCTTACAATTTGAATGGTTCTTATAGTGAAGCCAATAGTTTAAAACTAATCATCGATGCTTTGCTAGGAATCATTTTTTCAATACCGTTTCTTTGTTCAATATTATCTGCATTGATTGCTTCTTTTATTAATAAACAACAACCATATGGCAAACGATTTGTAAAAACATTCTTATTCACACTAATCATTGTATATGGAACTATATTAATCCCTTTTGCAATTAATGTACTTTCATAATAAATCTCATAGAATAAATCTCATAGAATAAATAACATTAAGAATCTCTTTATTTAAATTATAGCAAGCGAAAAACAGTTTATTAGAGATCTAAATAGGTTCGCAGCTATAGCATCTCATAAGACAAATAAAAAATGAATCAAAAAAAATTGCTTCTTAACTTTTTGAAACAGCCGTATCCTTTTTATTATGAAGGCAAAAAACTCCTTCAAATAACAGCTGTATTTTTTTTGATCTCTTTTTTTTTCAACTACATGCTCCAGCCTTTTGACGTAAATCCTCAAGAGCAGAAAATGCATTATTTTTGGATATGTTGCATTCATTCCTTCTCCCCTATATTTGTATTACTGTGCATTGCATTAATCTGTAAACTGTTCCCAAAAGCGACCGACGACTGGAAAATCAAAAATGAATGTATCCTCGTTTTCTTTCTGCTTCTTTTTACAGGAATCACACAATTTCTGATCCGTGATGTGATTTATGACAATCCCATGAATTGGTCTTGGAGGTATTTTATAGAGGAAATTTCCAACACATTTATCGCTGGT
This sequence comes from Flavobacterium sp. A45, assembly GCF_002001005.1. Taxonomy (GTDB): domain Bacteria; phylum Bacteroidota; class Bacteroidia; order Flavobacteriales; family Flavobacteriaceae; genus Flavobacterium. The sequence continues at coordinate 6,022 of NZ_MUNX01000097.1, read as the reverse complement.
ATTTTCCTTGCTCCTATCATCATTTCAATCAACTTAAACAGACAACAACTTAAAAACAGTCAAAAAGCAGACCGTATTTCTTCCTCCATAACTGATGTAAAAAAAATCCAAAACAACACAACTATCACTATTGAAACAGAAGTGAAATCGGAAAAATTTGTTTTCGAAAGCCATAGTTTTATTTACGCCAAAGCGGAAGGAAATTACGCCGAAATATTCCTCAAAAAAGACGATAAAGTTCAAAAACTCATCAAACGTATTCCTATCAAAAATCTGGAAATGCAGTTGAGTACTTTTCCATTTATCATTAAAACACATCGATCGGTTTTATTAAACCTGAATTACATCGAGAAAGTTACCGGAAATGCGCAGGGATATAAAGTGCAATTAAAAGATAGTTCAGATACCGTTCCCGTTTCCAGAAACTTTATTCAATCGTTCGAAACAGCAACTGCATCGCGATAAAAAGCTTTGTTGTTTGTCCCAAACCCTTGCCAACCACCCCATAACAATGCCTTTCGTCACATAATCTTGTCATTCAGAACAAGAATTTGCAGTGTTGTTTTTTTGCTCACACATTTGCAAAAACTTTAGAACTTATGCGTAGATATGACTTAGACTGGCTTCGAGTAATAGTATTTGGATTACTCATTTTTTATCATGTGGGAATGTTTTTTGTGGCTCCTGATTGGGAGTGGCATATCAAAAATAACATTACCTATGAATGGATTAAATATCCCATGTTATTTTTAAACCAATGGCGATTGCCCATCCTTTTCGTTATTTCCGGAATGGGGACATCCTATGCCCTTTCGAAAAGAACTGCAGTTCAATTCGCTTTTGAAAGAACCAAAAAATTACTGCTCCCGTTAATTTTTGGAATGTTGGTTATCGTGCCTCCACAAGTGTATCTTGAAAAATTTTCAAAAGGAATAATCGAAGGTAGTTATTTCGACTTTTGGCCTTCGCATGCCTTTATTGGTACATACCCCGTTGGGAATTTAAGTTGGCATCATTTATGGTTTATACCCTACTTACTGTTGTTTTCATTGGTACTTATTCCTGTTTTTATATTTTTAAGAAACAACCCGAATAATTTCATACTAAGAACTACCGCAAAAATAAGCAACATCAAATGGGGTCTATATTGGTTTATAGTCCCGCTGTATTTCATCGAAGCTTTTATAGAGCCTTTTTTCGAAGAAACCCATGCTTTGGTTGGCGATTGGTTTGTCATCATCAATAGCATCACTTTATTCTTTTTTGGATTTTTGTTAATCTCCGTAAAAGAAACATTCTGGAAAACGGTCGAGACAAATAGAAAGACTTATTTAAAATGTGGGATTATTGGTTTTACATTACTAATGTGCATCATCACAGCTTTTGAGGATAGTTATGTCAGACATTTCACAGAAGCTTTAATCAAAGTCTTTTCATTTTGGTCATGGATTCTAACACTCTTTGGCTATGCTTCAAAATACCTCAACAAACCCAGCAAAACATTAGTATACTGTAATGAGGCGGTATATCCCTTTTACATACTTCACCAAACGATAACGGTAATTTTGGGATACTATCTAATGAATTTACAGTGGAATTCTTTCTTGAAATTTTCGATCATGTCCATCGGAACATTTTTACTGTCGTGGGTAATTTATGAATTCTTAATTAGACGATGGTACCTGATTCGACCGCTTTTCGGTTTACACAATACAAAAAAAATATCCGAACCTGAGTTTCTTCATCAATCCTCCAGTTCTGTCTTATAAAGAGAAAACAACAAAATCAAACAAAAAACCTCAGGACAATCCTGAGGTTTTTGCTATTTATTTACTCGTTTTTAATCGCCACAGTGTTTCAATAAACACATCTACATCCTGACAGGTATTGTAAAAGGCCAATGAGGGGCGAACGGTGGTTTCCACTCCCATTCTCCTCAAAATAGGCTGCGCGCAATGATGTCCTGTACGCACCGCAATGCCTTCCCTATTCAATGCTTTTCCAACCTCATCATTAGTAAACCCTTCCAAAGTAAAAGAAAGCACGCTCGCTTTATTTGCTGCAGTGCCTATCAATCGTACTCCCGGAATCTGTTTGAGCAAATGCGTTGCATATTCCAACAAATAATGTTCATACTGACCAATTGCTTCAATCCCAATTTTCGAAATGTAGTCAATGGCGGCGCCAAGTCCTATCGCATCTGCTATATTTCCGGTACCTGCTTCAAAACGATTGGGCGCTTTATGATATTTGATTTCCTCAAAAGTCACATCTTGTATCATATTCCCTCCCGATTGATAGGGTTCCATTTCGTTCAGTAAATCTTCTTTTCCATACACAACGCCAATTCCTGTTGGCCCAAACAATTTATGTCCAGAGAAAACAAGCCAATCGGCATTGAGATAGCGAACATCCACCTTCATGTGAGAAACAGACTGTGCCCCGTCCAAAAGCACTTTGGCTCCGACGGTATGTGCCATTTCAACCATTTGTTTAGCAGGCGTAACAGTCCCCAATGCATTGGATACTTGAGTAAACGCAACCAACTTAGTTTTAGAGTTCAATAATTTGGCATATTCATCAAGCAAAATTTGTCCGTCATCGTCCACAGGAATTACTCGCAAAACAAGTCCTTTTTTATCTGCCAAACGCTTCCAAGGCACAATATTGGCGTGATGTTCTAAATGACTGATAATTATCTCGTCACCTGCTACCAGTTTATGGTTCCCCCAACTTTCGGCCACCAAATTGACTCCTTCGGTTGCTCCTCGAACAAATACAATTTCGTTTACAGAACCTGCATTCAGAAACACCCTCACTTTTTCGCGGGCTGCTTCATAAGCATCAGAAGCTCTTGCTGCCAACTCATGCGCAGCCCGATGTATATTGGAATTTTCATGTTCATAAAAATAAGCAACACGATCGATAACTGTCTTTGGTTTCTGGGTAGTCGCCGCATTATCGAACCAGATTAATGGTTTCCCATTTACTGTCTCGCTCAAAATCGGAAAATCTTTCTTGATCAAATTGGCATCAAAATTAGACCCAACCCATCCGCTTCTGGATTGTGGTTGAATAGGCACAACAGATGAAATTGCAGGTTTTCTGGAATCAAAAGCAAACGGGTTTTGATCCAAAAAATAATAACTGCTCTTTAGTTCCAATCCAACTGAGCCTTTTTCCAAAGGAATCCCAAAACTAGTGTTTACCAAATCCAATGCTTTTTTTAATTCAGCCTCAAAAGAAGCTCCTTCATATTCATAAGGCAAATAGGAAGGCTCTTTTTTGTTATTCTGCAAATTCAAATCGACGAAATCGGTCTGCGGATTTTCCATATTCACGTTATTGCCTGTACCTATTGCAAACGGAACCTCACCGTTTCCGAGAGCATATTTTGAAGTATCAACACTATTTAAATCCTGTTCCAAAAAATTTGGATTGGGAATATTCGAAAAAGAATTAGGAGGTGTGCCCAAAGACCCTAAATTTGCATAAGAAGCAACCGATGGAGATCCTCCAAAACCACCCATCGAAGGAGGAGATTGAGAAAAACCCAAAGGACTTCCTGCCTGATTCGGAATTACTGGCGGTGCATAACCCGATTGCCCCATCAAAGTATCATGACTACTTACCGGAAATATGGTTTCTACCTTACCCAAATTACCTGCTGAGAGGATTGTTTCGGCTATTTTAGTCCCACGGGGATGTTCATTGTGATCTGGACTCAAGGAAATCTCTTTTGGAAATTCGTTGGGCAAGGCACTGAACAACTCATTGGCTAAATGCTGCAAATCCTCAATATTCGGCAATCCGATATTGTTACTATTTGTATTCATGGTACTTGTCTATTTGCACATCTTCCAGTACGGCAATTGCATCATCAACAGTAACTACCAATGAACAATACAACGATACCAAATAGGAAGCAATCGCTTTTTCATTGATACCCATAAAACGAACGGATAATCCAGGAGATTGTTCTCCTTGCAATCCAGGCAGAATAAGCCCAATTACGCCTTGACGACTTTCGCCTGTACGCATCAATATGATTTTAGATTTTCCGTTTTTAATTGGTAATTTATCCGAAGGAATAAGCGGAATCCCTCTCCAAGTTAGGAACTGGGAACCAAACATGGAAGTTGTTGGAGGCGGAACTCCGCGACGGGTACATTCACGGCCAAATGCCGCTATAGCCAACGGATGCAGCAAGAAGAAACCGGGTTCTTTCCAGACTTTGGTCAGCAATTCATCCAAATCATCTGGCGTTGGTGCTCCTGTTCTAGTTTTTATAATTTGAGAAGGAACCACATTGCTCAATAAACCATAATCTTTATTATTGATTAATTCACTTTCTTGTCTTTCCTTAATAGTTTCGATAGCCAAGCGCAATTGCTCTGTAATTTGATTGTATGGTTTACTGTATAAATCCGAAACACGGGTATGAACTTCAACAATTGTTTGAACCGCTGCCAAATTATACTCCTTGGGATTATCGATATAATCCACAAAAGTATTGGGAAGCGAGCGTTCATCTCTTGCAGAACAATCCACTTCAATATGGGTAGCGTCTTTTACTTTATTCAAACGGTACACCCCTGCTTCCACCGGAACCCAGTGCAAAAGGTGCGTAAGCCATCTTGGAGTTATTGTTCCCATTTGAGGAACCGAACGGGTTGCAATTGCTAACTGTCTTGCGGCTGCGTCTCCTAACGCAGTTTGCTGTTTTTTTAATTCTGCCATTGTTCTATTTATTAAGTTATATCTAATATTACTAAATCACGGACAAGGTTGATTCAAAAAAACACAACATGTAAATAATCATGTCAAGCAATTTCAAACCAAATCAAAAAAGAAAGAACCAATTTCAAACAGGAGCTCCATTAAACAAAAAATAAAAAAAGTATAACTCCTCAAAAAATAAACAGTTTACAATGAAGTGTTTGCAAAACATATTAATTTTTCCACTAATTTAACATAATTATATAACTACCGCAACATCAATAGATTAAATAAAAAACGAAATTTAAATTTTGTGGTAAAATAAGGAAGGCAAATTATTAATTAGAAAATATACAAAAACGAAAAACCCTGTAATGTATGAGGTTACAGGGTATTCTAACTAAATGTATTAAAACAAACAACTTTCAATCTCTTCAATCCTTGCAATAAAGTTTTACCCTTTAATAACGGGTAACGAAACTACGTTTCCTACTTCATTCCGCATGGTCATATTCAATTTATCCAATAATGATAATCTGTTGGAAACTAGTCCCGAGAACAAATTATAGGATATATTCATTTTTTTTAAATGGGTTAATTTCTCTAATTCTAATGGGACTTGCCCTTTAAAATCATTGTCAAAAAGGTTTAAATTTTCTAACAATGTTAGATTACCAATTGCAGGACTTAATTTTCCTGTAAATCTATTTGAATATAAAGATACTGATTTTAAAGCTTTTAACTCATAAAAAGACACCGGCAATTGTCCTTGAAAAGAATTTTCATACAATGACAAATTCTCTAACATCGAAAGTTTTCCGATTTGTGGAGGCAATTCACCCGATAAAATATTTCGATCCAACATCAATACCTTCAAATTTGGCAAAGTGCAAATTGAAACCGGAATAAAACCGGTTAATTTATTAAACGATAAATCTAGAATCTGTAGATTTTTCATGATTCCAATATTGAGCGGAATTTCACCATTCAATAAATTGGTACCTAAATTAAGTTCTTGCAAATTCAACAATGTAGTAATCTCAACAGGAATACGACCTGTCAAATTATTATTGTTTAAGTTTATAGAAATTACCTTATCGTCAACGACTTTTACTCCGTACCATTTGTTCATTGGCATAGAAAGATCCCATTTATTAATCCATTTAGCACCATTGGTAGCTTGGTTTAATTTTATAAGGACATCCTTTTCTGCCTGTGAAACATTAGCAAAAAGGGAAAGTGAAAATAGTACGGTAAAAATAAGTGTAATTTTATTACTCATTTGCTTTACTTAATATTCGTA
>NZ_MUNX01000071.1 GCF_002001005.1 Flavobacterium sp. A45 | reverse complement strand
AAACTACGGCTGTAAGTCCTATATTTGTTGAATAAATCAATTTTTAATTTTTTTGAGAATGAAATTTATTCAAACACAGGTTTTAACTTTAGAACAAAAAGAATCGTTGTTTGAACTTTGGAACGCAGAATATCCCGAAAGAATTGGTTATAAAGATTTATCTGAATTTGAGAATTATCTAGATGGAGTTTCAAGCATAAAACATTATTTGCTTGTAAATGATTTGAATCAAATTTCTGGCTGGGCTTTTACTTTTGTTCGAGAAGACGAAGATTGGTTCGGAATTATAATTAATTCCAAAATTCAGGGGAAAAGATTTGGAACGCTTTTACTTGATGAATTAAAAAATAACACATCGGTTTTGAATGGATGGGCTACCGATCATCAAAATGATGTGAAAAGAAATAAGGAACCCTATTTATCGCCATTGGAGTTTTATACCAAGAATGGATTTATAGTTGATCAAAATATACGTATGGAAAACGATAAGATTTCCGCAGTAAAAATAAGATGGAAAAAGGGTATAGCAGGCTAGTATATTTCTTTCCCAATAGAATTAATAAAAAGAGAATTTCTTTTCAGCTTTTGTAATTAGAGCTGAAATTATTTATTTAAAACACAAATGGACATTACAAACAAAAAACATTTTCTTACTGTACAAGATTTTTCCGTTTCTCAAGAGGTTTTTGAACTTTTTTATGATGAAACACTAGATATGCTAATCACACATCCGCAACCGAGTTTGGATGTTTTGGGTAAATACTATGAAAGTGCTGATTATATTTCGCATACCGACTCGAAAAGATCAATTTTTGAAAAGGCTTATCATTTTGTAAAAAATATTGCATTAAAAAATAAATTGAATTTAATAAACTCTTATCAGCCCTCTAAAGGGTTGATTTTAGATATTGGTGCAGGAACTGGTGATTTTTTGACTGTTGCTCAAAATGATGGTTGGAAAACGGTAGGTGTTGAACCAAGTGATAAGGCCAAAGCAATTGCAAAAAATAAAGGAGTTTCTTTTGTGGAGAATACTGCCGAATTGGAAAGTCATAGTTTTGACGTGATTTCGATGTGGCACGTTTTGGAACACGTTCCAAATTTGGATGAACAAATTAAAGAATTAAAGCGATTATTGAAACCTAGTGGAACTTTGATTGTTGCCGTTCCAAATTTCAAATCTTTCGACGCAAAACATTATGGCAACTTTTGGGCCGCTTATGATGTGCCAATCCATTTTTGGCATTTCTCAAAAACAGCCATTCAAAAATTGTTTGCTAAAGAGAATATGAAACTGGAAAAAGTGCTTCCGATGAAATTTGATTCGTTTTACGTAAGTCTGCTTTCCGAAAAATACAAAACAGGTAAAATGAATTATCTTAAAGCCTTTTTCATCGGATTGCAGTCGAATTGGAAAGCCAAACAAAAAATGGAATATTCATCGCACATTTACATCCTAAAAAACAACTAAAACTTATTTTAAGCGATTTTAAGACGTTTATTGTGGTTTTAATAAGGAAACGGGTCGGATATTTTAATTTATTCATCTAAAAGCTTCTGTTAAATCCAGTTTTTATAACGATTTATTATCGATTTTAAATTTTAAATAATTTATATTTATACTAATAAAATAGTAGCATTTTTGAAACTTTTTATCAATACTATCTATTTTTTTATATTTTTGTCATCCATACATAAAAAAACTTGAAATACATCAAAATGAAGAAAGCATTATTATTTATCGCAATTTCAATATCACTTGTTTCTTGTGATAAAAAAGCAGAAGTGAAAGAATTCAAAACAGCTTATGTTGATACGGCTGAGTTGATGAAAGAATATACGGAAACTAAAGATTTAGAAGCAAAATATAAAGGGCAAGCAGCAGAAAAAGGAAGACAATTGGAAGCAGAAATCAATAGATTCAAACAAGATGCTGCTAATTTTCAACGTAATGCTCAAGCAAACGGTCAAGAATGGGCTCAAAAAAATGGCCAAGAATTGCAACGTAGAGAGCAACAACTTGCTCAAGCTCAACAAGCTTTACAAATGCAATTGCAACAAGAGAGTGGAAAAGAAATGGATTCTCTTGTAAAAGGTGTTAAAAAATTCATCAAGGATTACGGTAAAGAGAAAGGTTATGATTATATCTACGGAACTGGTGATGCAGCATCTATTTTATATGCTGAAGAGAAATATGACATTACTAAAGATATCGTAAAACTTTTGAATGAAAAATACAAATCAACTGCTAAAACAGAAGAAGCTAAAAAGTAATTTTTCGTTTGCATAAATTTATAAAACCTTCATCTTGAATAAGATTGAAGGTTTTTTTTTATTTTCATTATTATACTATTTTAGCTTTTAAAATTATACGCCAAATGCAATCCATATCTGAAGCCGCAGCTTATGCACTCCGTTTTATCAATCAAACCCATCAATCAGTTTTTCTTACCGGAAAGGCAGGAACTGGTAAAACCACACTTTTGAAGGAAATAATTGCGACAACACACAAAAACACCGTGGTTGTGGCACCTACAGGGATTGCAGCATTAAATGCTGGCGGTGTTACGATTCACTCGATGTTTCAGTTGCCTTTTGGTGGATTCATACCGGACAATTCTGCTCCTCAATTTTCCGATACGACCAAGTTTGAAACCAAAGCCACTTTGCGTAGACATTTCAAAATGAGCGGTCAAAAACGAGCTGTTATCCGTAATATGGAATTGCTTATTATTGATGAAGTCAGTATGTTGCGTGCCGATTTACTGGATGCGATGGATTATATGATGCAAACGGTTCGGAGAAAATCTGCACCTTTCGGAGGTGTTCAAGTATTATTTATAGGAGATTTATTACAATTACCACCTATCATTCGAGATGAAGAATGGCGAACGTTGCGAAATTATTACAGAGGAAAATTCTTTTTCCATGCGCATGTCGTTCAACAGTATCCGCCTTTGTACATAGAATTGTCTAAGATTTATCGTCAAACGGATGACCGATTTATTTCGGTTTTGAATAATCTTCGGAACAATGAGATTACGCCCAGTGATATTCAAACGCTGAATGAATTCGTAAAACCCGATTTTGACCTCAAAGCAAATAAAGGTTTCATAACACTGACGACTCACAATGCCAAAGCAGATGTGATGAACGCCCAATCACTTGCAGATCTGGTAGGGAGTCAAATGATGTTTATGCCTGACATCACAGGAGATTTTCCAGATAAAATCTATCCTGTCGATCCCTATTTGCAGTTGAAAGTTGGAGCACAGATTATGTTTGTCAAAAACGATTTGTCGATGGAAAAGAATTATTTCAACGGAAAAATGGGTATTGTAAAAACAATGACTTCCAAAGAAATCTGGGTACATTTTCCGGATGAAGACAAAACCATAGAAGTTGACAAGTACGAATGGCAGAACATTCGCTACACGGTAAACGAAATGACAAAGGAAATAGAGGAGGAGGTTTTGGGTTCGTTTGTGCATTATCCAATCAAGTTGGCCTGGGCGATTACGGTACATAAAAGCCAAGGATTGACTTTTGACAAAGCTGCGCTTGATGTATCGAAAGTTTTTCTGCCTGGACAGGCATATGTGGCATTATCTCGTTTACGATCCTTAAATGGGCTTGTTTTGCTTTCTCCGCTGCGAATGAATGGTATTTCAAACGATCAGGACGTGATGAATTACGCCGAGAACAAAGCCTCGGAAGAAGTTTTGGCGAATGCTTTAAAACGCGAAACCAAAAATTTTATTCTTAACTATCTCAAAAACAGCTTCGATTGGAATGAGTTGGCACAAGAATGGCGCAATCACCAGTTCAGTTATAATGAAGATGCCGAAAACGCTGTGAAATTCAAACACCGCACTTGGGCAAATAATCAAGCTGGGGTGATTTGGCAATTACTGGATCCTTCTTCAAAGTTTTTGATGCAGTTGGACAAATTGTTCCACAGCGAACAGCTAGAATTTAATCACATTTCAGATCGTATCAACGCTGCGTTTAATTATTTCATGGAACCAATGGACAAGCTAGTCTATGAAATTCTGTGGAAACTAGAGGAAGTTAAGCGTCTCAAAAAAGCCAAAGCTTTTTATGATGAGTTAATAGTCCTTGACGATCTACAAACTAAGGCTGTGCTTCAATTGATGAAAGCCAAATTAATGGTTGCCACTTTGGTAAAAGGAGAAACCATTTCGAAAGAAAAGCTGACTTCTCCAGAAATCAAGCAATATAAAAACACCAAGGTCGAGCGCGTCATCGAAGATTTCAAAAAAGCCAACATCACCCTAATTGAGGACGAAAAAGATGCCGAACGATACGGATCCAAGAAAACCGCGACTAAAGAACCCAAAAAATCAACAATTGAGGAAACGTACGAGCTATGGATGCAAAAGAAAACGGTACAGGAAATTGGCACCATACGCAAGTTCACCCAAGAAACCATTTTAGGACATCTTACCAAGTTGATACAGTCCAGAAGGATTACTGTCAGCGAAGTATTTTCGGAAGATAAATTGGCAGCGCTCACTGAGGCTTTTGCAGGTTACAAAGAAGAATCGGTTTCACCACTAAAAGAGAAATACGGTGACGCCTTCAGTTGGGAAGAATTGAGGATGTTCAAGGCCAGTTTGAATCTCAATTAGGCAAATTAAATTAAAAACCAAGTTCAATTCAAATTCATAATTAACCATTTAACCGACCAATGAAAAAAATTACCTTATTACTTCTCTTAGTTCTTTCACAATCGATTTTTGCACAAACCAAACTTACCGAAACCCAAAAACTGGCTGCCACCTGCAAAGTTTGGGGTTATTTAAAATATTACCATCCCAAAGTGGCGGATGGAAGTAAAAATTGGGACAATCAGCTTTTTGATGTATTGGGAAAAGTTGAACAAGCAAATACCAAAGAAGAATTTTCATTAGTTCTTGAAAACTGGATAGATTCTCTAGGTGAAGTAAATGAAATTGCTCCAATCATTTTACCAAAGGAAATTGATTTTTTTGACAAAAATTTTGATTTATCCTGGATTAACAACAATAAATTGTTTTCTGCAACTCTTTCGAAGAAGTTAAAATTCATTGAGAACAATAGATTTCAAGGTGAGCAAAATTATGTAGGACAACATAAAGCTGAAAACATTTTTATAAAAAACGAAAATTATTCTGGATTTCAGTTCAATAATAAAAAAACAACAATTCTTGCACTATTCACATATTGGAATTTAATAGAATATTTTTTCCCATATAAATACCTAATGGATCAGAAATGGGATACAACTTTAGACGAAATGTTGCCTGTTTTTATTGAAGTCAAAAACGAAGATGCTTTTTTCACAGTGATGCAGAAATTAACGGTAAAACTAAATGATACCCATGGTGTTTTTTACAATAATACTAAGACACACAGATATTTTCTCCCTGTTAATTGCAAAATAATTGATTACAAAATAATTGTTACAGAAATATTAGCCGACAGTCTGGCAAAAGCGGACGACATCAAAATAGGCGATGTAATCACCAAAGTAAATGACAAAACAATTAAAGAAATTATTATTGAAAACAGAGATTTAATCAATGGGTCAAATGAAGCTGCATATTTGGAGAATTTATTATTACCAACATTAACTGGATTTACAGAGAATATAAAACTGGAGTTTTTTAAAGATGGTAAGTATATAACAAAAATAATAAATAGGTATGATTATGATGTTTCTCATAGTAATAAACATAAAAAAACAATCAAAAAGGAGAAATTTAAAATTCTAGAAAATAATATTGGTTATGTAGATATGGGAACATTAACGGTTAAAGATGTTCCAGATATGATTGAAAGTCTAAAGTTGGCAAAAGCAATTGTTTTTGATATGAGAAATTATCCACAAGGAACTTATTTACACATTTCAAATTTTTTAAATTCTAAAGAAAAAGATTTCGCCATTTTTACTATACCTGTTTTAAATTATCCAGGAAGATTCAAATGGAGTAGACTATACATGTGTGGTTCAGAAAATATAAACAATTACAAAGGTAAGGTTGTGGTATTGCTTAATGAGAAATCTGTAAGCCATTCAGAATTTAGTGCAATGTGTTTTCAAACGGCAGATAATACAACAATTGTAGGCAGTCAAACTGCTGGAGCAGATGGAAATATAAGTCTGTTTGATCCTATTAAAGACTTGTTGACGGCATTTTCAGGCCTTGGTGTTTACTATCCTGATAGACGCGAAACACAAAGAATCGGGATCATTCCAGACATCGAAGTAAAACCAACCACTCTAGGAATTCAGCAAGGGAAAGACGAGGTTTTAGACCGTGCACTGCAATTTATAGAGATTGGGAAATAATTATGTCGGTCAATTTTTGTTTGCACTTTGTGATAAACTAAAGGGCCAATAATCTAATATAAAAGCTATAAAATTCATCTTATGGATTTCCATAAAAAAAGAGACTTGATTTCGATTCAGTCTCTTTTTTTATTTTCCAATTTCTAATGTTATTTCTAACCATTTTATTTCATTTAGTAGGGTTTAGGGCTTTAAAAGTTGTCGTGATTCATATGTGCGCTGTGCTTTTTTTTGTAATAATAGAGTGAAATAAATATTGCCATATTTACAACAATTAATAGTGACACCATTGGATTGAAATCTAGGACTCTCCCAAGATTTTTGGTGATTTTGCTTATTCCTAATAACATAAATGCAGCAATGCTTACATAAGAATAGATTAGGTATAAAGATTCTTTGATGGTAATGTGATTGTTTTCCATTTTTGATTGTTTTAAGTTAATTAATTTTAGGTTTTTAAACATCAAAAATTTAGGGTGATATAAAATTAAGTTAATTGTAATTTCATTAAAAATAAATCTGCCAAATAGCATGATATTCCGATTAAAAAGCAAAAACATTGGAGTTCAAACAGATTTTTATTTTTGTCGTTGAATGGACGAATCACATACAATGATTTTATTACAGAATTTCTTTATGTTTATTGTTTCCTCAAAAACATCAAAAATAGAAATGTATTGGAACAAAAGCATTCTTTTAGCTTACACTTTAATTGTTTTTTTTGTTTTTAAATGTCATAAAATCAAGTATTTATTTTATATCTTAGATGTCATTTCACTTTAATCAATCAAAGATATGTGTGCAAAAAAGGTAGATAATATTAAGCGATTAAGTCCTGAAGAATGGGAATCGGCATGGCAAAAACATTGGAAAAAAGCTCAATTAGATTATGAATTGCCAATAGTTGAGTCGGAAGAACGAAATTTTTTAAGTGTACAAAGAACAGCCGAAAAGGAAAAGGAGCGATTGGAAAGAATTACTGAGGAGTTTGAAATGGGTTTTACTAAACTCAGCCATCTTGGGCCTGCAGTGACTGTTTTTGGTTCCGCTAGATTTAAGCCTGGCGAACCTTATTATGAATTGTCTCGTGAAACCGGCAGTGCTTTTGCCAAAGCTGGGTTTACCGTCTTAACTGGAGGAGGGCCTGGTGCAATGGAGGCTGCTAATAGGGGGGCAAAGGAGGCAGGCGGTGTTACTTATGGATTAAATATAATTTTGCCCAAGGAACAACAGCCCAATCCATATGTTGATGATAGTTTTGAGTTTAAATATTTTTTCGTTCGAAAGGTTATGTTAGTGAAATACTCATGTGCTTTTATTGTGATGCCTGGAGGTTTAGGAACTTTGGACGAATTGTTTGAGGCGGCAACTTTAATTCAGTGTCATAAAATAGGACCGTTTCCGCTTATTTTGGTAGGGGGTAAGTTTTGGAAAGGACTGAGAGATTTTGTGGGATTCATGTCGGAACAAGGAGTATTTTCTCCCGAAGAAATAGGCTTTTCCCGAATTGTTGAGACTCCCGAAGAAGCTATGGAAATGGTTTTGACCAGTTTGCCAACCGATTTCAAAAATTGTTTGAAACCTTTGTAATACTGTTTTTATATACGTACTTGAATTATTTCTTTAGTTTGTGTATGTAATATCAAATTTAGTTTTATTTTTGTGACTGATTAGTCAATTTTATAAAATGAATAAAAGAGAAATACTTCTTGTTACGGCCCTTAAGCTTTTTGTTGAAAACGGATTTCATGGTACGGCGACTAGCAAAATTGCTATGGAAGCTAACGTTGCCACTGGAACGCTTTTTAATTATTTCAGTACTAAAGAAGAATTAATCGTTGTTTTATACCACTCGGTTATAAAAGATATGGATGAATTTATTCTCGAAAGAATGGAATCTCATTCGGTTTCGAAAGACGCATTCAGATCCCTTTTTAAGGCTACTTTACTTTGGAGTCTTGAAAATCCAATTCACTTTCAATATTTGCAGCAATTCAATCATTCGCCTTATGCTAAAATTGTTTCCGCATCAATGCTCAATAGGGAAGATCAGCCGCTGTTTATTCTAATTAAAAACGGAATCGACATCGTTCTTATCAAACAATTACCTGTTGCTTTTATATATTCTTTGTTTACAGCTCAAATCAGTGGTTTGTATGAATATATTCTGTCAACTAATCTGACTGAGGAAAAGCAAATTGAACTAAGTGAAGAAGCATTTGAAATGTTCTGGAAAATGATTGAGGATTAGATGAGCCATCATCGACTGATTAGTCAATTTATAAAATTATTGTCTTATTTATTCTTATAAAAAGCAGTATTGAAAATGTATCTAAACGAAAATTGCAGTTTCACATCTGTTCCGCTATTGCCTTTTGCCGCAGCTAGATTGAACTGAGGATCTCCTGCAAAGTCATTGTTTTGTCTTTTTCCCCATTGAAGTTCTGGACCCAATATGCAATTTTTTACTGGAGAATACAACAAGTTAACACTGGCATATTGCCCTGTTTTATAAGCGGTTGATAACTGCGCTTCGGTGGTATTATTATTTAAAATGGAATACCCGATTGAGGAACTGAATTTTGTATCCCAATAAATGTCAAAATAACTAACAACCCCAATCATTGGAATGGCAATACCCTTTATGGGTGCATTTATATTGTCATACTGTCTTTTGATTCCAATATCTGCATCCGCATCATTCATGTAGTTTTGAATCCCGGCACCCGTTGTGATTGCTCCGTGATAAATTACATTTTTGCCTAATTTTAATCGGGTGCTTAAACTCAAACCCCAACCTAAAGCACTTCCCGACAAGTTGTATTGATCGGTGTTGTTGTCTTCCCATTTTATGCTGCGAAGGATACCGGCCAATTCTAAATATCCCCATGAGTTGCTATATCGGTATTCTGCAGTAAAATCTGGAACAGAAAATCTTGGTTTTACATCTTCTAATATTGATTCATAAACAAATCCAGCCCCATATTCTCCTTGATCGGCTGTGGCACCAGGACGCTCTATCGCTATCGAAAAATTATGGTTTTCATTCCTGATTGGGGTATACCGTATTTGCACGTTTCGAAGAAATGGCACGGCGTTTGGCCCCATAAATTCAACGATATTTGGATAGAGGTCTATGTCCGTAAATAAACTGTTGTTTTGTCCTACGCAAAACTTCCCCAATTCGACATACGCGTATTTAAGTCGAAAAGCGGTGTTTCCAGCGTCTTTCCCCATCCCGAATAAATCAAATTCAAAATGTGTTTTGAGTTGGCCTACAGAAGTATCCACATAGTTTTTAATTCCAAGTGTGGTTTGTCTAACACTCATGTAATAAGCTCCTTGGCTTTGGTATTCATTTCCTTCTTTATCTAAAATTTGTGTTGGTCTCATGGTGTCATACCATTCTGGATTCATTCTTCCAAAATCATAACCGGAATCCATCATTATAAATCCGAAGATTTCCATGGTTTTGTCGCTTTCATTTTTTTGGGCAAGCAATGGGTAATAGCACATCAGAATCAATAAAGTGAAGTAAGGTACTTTTTTCATGTTTTTCGTTTTAAATAATGAATGATTAGCGATACTTGATTTGAAAGCAACAAATAAATGCGGTTTTTCCTTACCAAATTTATTAAATATATTTTAACTTTCTATATATCAGTTATTTATATTTTTTATCGACTTTTTTAGAATAAATTATTTAAGTAGTATTTGTAAGCGATATGTTTTTGTTTTTACTGGATCAGAATATTTTACTGTTTTTAGGCTGTTTTGAAGCTTATGTGGCTATTTTTATAATAAATGCAAACATGTTCCACTCCGTTAAAAAAATGATTTATATAAGCTAAAATCAATCCGAATAGTTTTTTGTAAAAAAAAAATCACGAACAATACCGTTTTTATTCGGGTTTGTTCGTGATTTTAGTATGGAAATTTAGATTTTTCTACAAAGATTGAATCAAGATCCAAGCTTCAGGATTGTCCGTTTCTGTTATGGAGTCTTTTTCTTTTTCCGCTTCCGCAAAAGTTGAGTAGCTACCGTATAAAACTGGGTATAGTCCGTTTTTGTTAATTCCCAAAACTCTTGCTTTAAAACCTTTTGCGATTAATTGGTTGTATCTTTTTTGTGCATTCGCTTCACTTCTGAAAGCGCCAGCCATTATGTGGTAAGGCATTTTTGCTTCTACTTCTTTCTCAGATTTCAAAGAAAGCGTTACGGCAGGAATTGGTGTTTTGATAAAGAAAGTAGCTTCCTGAATTTTATGCTGCACTTGTTTTTGAACGGCTGTTTCAACCAAAATAGTTTCTGAGGCTATTTGATTTTGATACATCGGATAACCAACAGATCCAGCAATTGCCAATCCGATAACGAAAACAGCTGCATATTTTAGATAAGGACTTCTTTCTCTAGTTTCTGGAATGAAATTAAAAATAGGTTTTTCTTCCTCGATTACTGCTGTTGATTTTTCAAATACAATTTCAGTTTTTGCAAGTTCTACTTCTCTTTTTACTGCTGGCGAAACAAAAGAAGTTAATCCAAAAGATTGTGCCAAATAATTGGTTTGCTCGTTTGGAGTGAAATAGATATTGTTTTCGGCATTCAAACTTAGAACACCGATATTTTTTATCGATAAACTACGATTTTCCTGTAGTGTTTTTTTCCAATTCAAAACCTCATATTCGATAGCGCTTACGGCATAGTCATATGATGTTTTCTCCGCTTGGGCAATATGATTTGCCAACAAACCATCATTGTTTTTGATGTGTGTATTAAAGGAAATCACCTTTTTTGGCGGAAAAAAAGAATGAGAGTTTTCAAGCAGTTGAGCCGATTGGATTTCGGTCAGGAAAGCTCCAAAACCAGGAACGGTTACACATTGATAACGGTATAAAAGTTGCGCGATGTAAAGTTCTATTTTCATAGTAACAAAGTTATACAACGGGAATAGTTATCAAAATTTTATTCACAATTTTTATTAACAATCTGCATGTATTACACAATCAGTAGATTACTGTTTTATTTTTTCAAGAATCTTTTTTTTAAATCGTTTTTTGCTTTCATTTTTTTAAAATTTGGATTCTGTTTTTTCACAAATGAATGAGATTTTAATTTTTAATCCTTTTTATGATTCGAAAATTTGTCTTATAATTGTAAGATATGTCAGAAGAAAATATATTTCACGTATTGGCTTTACTCCGTGTTGAAGGTGTGGGGGATATTATGGCCAAAAAGCTACTTACCCATTTTGGAACTGCCGAAAATGTTTTGAATGCCAAAGCCTCACAGCTTGCTGCCATTGATGGGGTAGGAACTGTTTTGCTCAAAAACTTTAAGGACAAAAGCATTTTTGAAAAAGCCAAGCAGGAGATGGATTTCATTCAAAATAACAACATTGAGGTGCTATGTTTTCAGGACCATAACTACCCGGATCGTTTAAAACACTGCATCGATAGCCCAGTTTTATTGTTTTCGTCTGGGAATATCAATTTAAAAAACCGAAAAATAATCAGTATTGTTGGCACTCGCCAAATAACTTCTTATGGGACAGAATTCTGCCGGAAATTAATTGAAGATTTGGCGCCTTTGAACCCAATAATTGTCAGCGGTTTTGCTTATGGTGTGGATATCGTGGCGCACCAACTGGCGATGGACCATGATTTGCAGACGATTGGAGTTGTTGCCCATGGCCTAAACCAAATTTACCCCAAACCGCATAAAAAGTATGTAGCCAAAATGGAACAGAATGGTGGTTTTATGACCGAATTCTGGAGTACCTCCAATCCTGATAAAGAGAATTTTGTACGTAGAAATCGTATTGTTGCCGGAATGACCGAAGCCACGATTGTCATCGAATCTGCAGATAGAGGAGGTTCACTTATCACTGCGAATATGGCCAATGATTACAACCGTGATGTTTTTGCGGTTCCGGGTCGCGTTACCGATAAATACAGCCAGGGATGCAATAATCTGATCAAAACCCAAAAGGCCAATGTGCTTACTAGCGCAGCCGATTTGATTTATATGCTAAATTGGGATATTGAAAAAGAAGCCAAACCCGTTCAAAAACAATTGTTTGTCACCCTCGACGCTGACGAACAAAAAGTGTATGATTATCTTTTGAAAACAGGAAAAGAACTAATGGATATTATTGCTCTGCACTGTGATTTTCCCATTTACAGAATTTCGGGTTTATTGCTCAATATGGAATTGAAGGGCGTTATAAGGCCTTTGCCTGGCAAAATGTTTGAGGCGGTTTAAAGGTTTGGTGTATTTAAAATAGTTGTAGGAGTAGGATCATTTTCCTTAATCCTGTTTCTGCATATTTTTTCAATTTCTAAAACATTGGTAACTCCCGAAATGTGCAGAATATCGGGTACATATTCATCGGGTTTGTTTTTTCGGCTTACCATTTTACCAGTTCGTAGTTCCATTGAAATGTCTTCTTTTTTACTATTTATTTCCATATTCCCAGAGAATTGTTCCCAGTCATAGGATTTAATAGTTCCTTTGCGATAGTGAATGAGCCTGTTTTCTGTGCCTACAAAATATCCGCCTTTTTGAAATAAGGAGTAAAATCCGCTACACAAAATGACAATCCCTACTACAACAAAAAGACCAATTATTAAAGAAGGAACAAGCATTGGTTCAAAATTATCCCAACTAGCAGTTGTCGGTTCATCGTTTACTTTAAAATGAACTTCTTCGCCCTTAAAAATCGGGCCTAAAAACGCAACAACAAAAATACTGATGAAGGCAGACCATATAATTCCAAAACCAATAATTCCTAAGGATTTATTTAAAGGTTCTTTTCTCTTGGCAAGGATTGAAAAATCAATTTTTTCTGTTCCGATAACCGATCTTAAATCTGTTGGCAATGTTTGAATAGTGTTCAATTGTTTAATTAGTTAGGTTAGCAAATTTATGAGCAGACTGCTTTTATTGTTCTAAGTTAATTGATATCAAAACAAAATATTTATACAGCAATTATAACAAAAAAATTCAAACAAAAAAATGCAGCCATTAAAAAACAGCTGCATCTTTTATAAAAAACTAATTGTACTTATTTTAAAGCCTTAAAAAGTATCTCAACAGGGTGAAATGCTTTTCGGCTTGTTCCATCGCTAATTTGGTGTCTGCAGCTCGTTCCTGAGGCAGAAATCAAAGTGGCTTGCTCTTCTGAACGGATAGTTGGAAATAATACCAATTCTCCTATTTTCATCGAAATATCATAATGTTCTTTTTCGTATCCAAAAGATCCCGCCATACCACAGCATCCGCTTGGGATATTGAGTACGGTATAGTTTTGTGGCAACATTAGGATTTTTTTAAGCGGCACTAATGAAGACAACGCTTTTTGGAAACAGTGGCCATGCATACGAACTCTTTCTGTATTATCTGTGAATGAAGCAGAAGAGATTCGGCCTTCGTCTAATTCTTTGGCCAAAAATTCTTCAATAAGCATTGCTCTACTTGAAAAGACTTTTGCTTTTTCTTTAAAATCACCACGGCATAAATCTGGATATTCATCACGGAACGACAATATAGCAGAAGGTTCGATACCAATTAAAATGGCATTTTCCGGCATTTCTTTGGCGAAAGCCTGTATATTTTTTTCGGCTATTTCTCTAGCTTCTTTCAGCATTCCTTTCGAAAGATAGGTTCTTCCACTGATACCAATTTCAGGAACGACAACTTCATAACCCAAACGGTTAAAGAGTTTTACAGCAGTTTGACCGATTTCGACATCATAGAAGTTCAGGAATTCATCGTTGTACAAATAGACTTTCCCCTGAATGAAATTCCCCGTTTGTCTGTAGCTTTTGATCCATTTGGCAAAAGTGATTTTGTGCATTAGCGGCAACGATCTTTCGGTTGCAAAACCGGTTGAACGTTTCATAATGTTTCCTAAGATTCCTTTGGAACCAAAATTATACAACCATGGTAATGAGGAAAATAATTGATTGATTTTTGGCGTGTTACCAATTAATTTCGAACGAAATTTCACTCCGTTTTTATCGTGGTATTGCTGTAAGGTTTCCGCTTTAAGCTTCGCCATATCCACATTGGAAGGGCATTCGGATTTACATCCTTTACAGCTCAAACATAAATCAAGCACTTCCAGCAAACCTTCATCATCAAATTTGTTTTCTTTGGTCGAATTGGTGATGGTTTCTCTCAAGATGTTGGCTCTGGCGCGAGTGGTGTGTTTTTCATCACGAGTTGCCATATAACTTGGACACATAGTACCGCCGCTTTTCTCAGTTTTTCTGCAGTCTCCCGATCCGTTGCACATCTCGGCAGCACGCACGATACCATTATGTTCGGAGAAATCAAAATAGGTTTCCGGCATTGGAGTGTCCTGACCTGGAGTATATCTCAGACTAGTGTCCATCGGAGGTGTATTTACCACTTTCCCAGGATTAAAAATTCCCCAAGGATCCCAAGTATTTTTCACTTGGATAAACATTTGGTAGATTTCTTCTCCCAACATCAGTGGAATAAATTCACCACGAAGTCTTCCGTCACCGTGCTCTCCGCTTAGAGAACCTTTGTATTTTTTAACCAAATGGGCAATATCTGTAGCGATAGTTCTGAAAAGTGCTGCCCCTTCTTTGGTTTTTAGGTCAATGATAGGGCGAAGGTGTAATTCTCCTGTCGCTGCGTGGGCATAATGTACACAGCTTAGATTTCGCTCTTTTAAAATGGCATTGAAATCTTCGATAAAATCAGGTAAATCATTAACATCAACTGCAGTATCTTCAATAACGGCAACCGCTTTGGCATCGCCGGGAATATTAGACAATAATCCCAATCCTGCTTTTCTCAGGTTCCAAACTTTATTGGTGTCTTCGCCCCAAACAATCGGGAAGTGGTAACCAAGGTTTTTGGAACGCATCAGCTCTTCCATTTCTTGGGCGGCCTGAATAATTTCTTCTTTTGAGTCCCTTAAAAATTCAACAACCAAAATCGCCTGTGGATCACCTTCCACAAAGAATCTATTTTTGCTCTGCTCGATATTTTCTTTAGTACATTCAAGGATATAATGGTCGATTAACTCAACACTGTCCGGCTTGAATTTTAAGGCTTCCAAGTTGGCTTTCAACGATTCGTTGATGCTATTGTGGTGTACGCAGACCAAACCAGCGAAAGGTTTTAGTGCATCAACCAAATTCAATTTAATTGCAGTCGAAAAGAACAAAGTCCCTTCGGATCCTGCTATTAATTTGCAGAAATTAAATTTCTCGGTCGGATCGCCAAAAGGCTGACTATCTGCTAATAAATCCAACGCGTAACCTGTATTTCTTCTCGGAATTGATTTTTTAGGATAATTTTCGTCGAATAAAGCTCTGTTGGCTGGTGACGACAATAATTCTTTGGTTTGAACATAAATAGCTTGTTCCAATGGGCTTGCCACATTGATACCGTTGCATTTATCTTCAAATTCGGCATTGGTTAAAGCGCCAAAAGTTACTTCATTTCCATCTGCCAAGAAACCTTTAATTTCAAGTAAATGCTCACGAGTTGAACCATAAATTACGGATCTTGCGCCACAGGCATTGTTACCCACCATTCCGCCAATCATGCAGCGGTTACTGGTTGAGGTTTCAGGGCCAAAGAATAATTTATAGGATTTTAAATGTAAATTCAGTTCGTCACGAATCACTCCAGGTTCTACCCAAGCCGATTTTTCGACAGGATCAACAGAAAGGATTTTGGTAAATTCTTGTGAAATATCAACCACGATTCCATTCCCAACAACTTGTCCAGCAAGAGATGTTCCGGCTGCACGAGGAATTACGCTGCTTTTGTTTTCTCTGGCAAAAGCAATGATTTTTTGAATATCTTCCTTCGTTTTTGGAATGGCTACTGCCAACGGCATTTCTTTGTAAGCACTTGCATCAGTGGCATAAAGCGTACGCATAGTGTGGTCGTACAGTAATTTTCCATCTAATTGCTTTTCAAGACTTTCAAGGTTCATTTTGGTGATTTTTGATTTAAAAAATTTCAGCTTATGGATTTCGGTAATTTGAAATCTATAAGCTGAAATCTAAAATTATTTAGTATAGAATTCTATATCTGATTGTATTTGGAATCTTTTTTAATTTTTTCTCCAAATCTTTGTTGTGGAAATTATCAATATCGGTAATTACATATCCCAAAGTTTCGTTGGTTTTCAGATATTGTCCCAAAATATTGTTATCGTACTCTAAAAGTATATTGTTGATTTGAGCCAAAATACCTTTCACATTTTCATGGATGTGCATGATTCTGTGGGCACTTTGAAGTTCAGGAAGCTGAATTTCAGGAAGGTTAACGCTTCCATAAGTCGTACCAGTATTGATGTAATTGATTATTTTGTTGGCAACATAATGTCCGATGTCTTCTTGTGCTTCTTCTGTACTTCCTCCAATGTGCGGTGTCAATATTACATTTTTCAAACCTTGTAATTCAGATACAAAGGGCTCGTCGTTGTTTTTTGGTTCGTATGGGAAAACATCGACAGCAGCTCCGTGAATTTTACCGCTTTTTAAGTTGGCTACCAATGCTTCAATATCAACTACGTGGCCTCTTGAAAGGTTCAAAAAGACAACACCTGGCTTCATGTAATCAAAAGCATCGGCATCGATTATGTTTTTATTACTTGCGCGTCCGTCAACGTGTAAAGAAACAACATCCGAAAGCGATAATAATTCTTTTAAAGAAGAACATTTTTTTGCATTTCCAAGAGCCAATCTGTCAACAGCATCGTAGAAATATACTTTCATTCCCAATGCTTCGGCTACGATAGAAAGTTGTGATCCAATACTTCCGTATCCAACCAAACCTAATTTTTTACCACGAATTTCAACACTGTTTGTGGCCGATTTGTCCCAAACACCTTCGTGCATCAATTTGCTTTTTTCGAAAGTATTACGAACTAGCATAATGATTTGTCCTAAAGCCAATTCCACAACAGATCTAGTGTTACTGTACGGCGCGTTGAAAACCGAAATCCCTTTCATGCTACAAGCGTTCAAATCCACTTGATTCGTTCCGATACAGAATGTTCCAACAGCGTGCAATTTATTAGCATGCTCTAAAACTTTCTCAGTAACGTGAGTTTTTGAACGGATTCCAAGTATTGAAACTCCTTTTATTTTTTCGATCAATTCGTCTTCAGACAAAGATCCTTTGATGGTTTCTACATTATAACCTTCGTGTTCAAAGATTTTAACAGCATCTTGATGAACGTTTTCCAATAACAAAACATTAATCCTGTTTTTTGGATAGGAAACGGAAGCTTTATATGATAGTTCATAAAGGATTTCGTCCAATGAAGGTGCTATTTGATTGGCTTTTTCTACCACAATCTTGCGGCTTACATTTTCAGTAAAAGCAAAAAACTTACTTACTGCTCCACCCTCAAGGGTTTCATAATCAGTATAACCGTCACCAATCATTATAGCTTCTCCTTGAAGGTTTAATGATTTGATTTTTTTTACTTTTCCTTGGTTTTCACACAATTCATCTTTTTCGTCAAAACCAATTATTTTGCCGTCATGGTCAAATTTGAAAGTATTGGCTAAAACATGCTCTGGTTTGATACCGTATTCCTGAACAATTGGAATGATAATTTCCTTAAAACCGTTTGAAATGATGTAAATATTATCGGAATGTTGTTTAAAAAAAGTTCTATTTCTAATTACTGAAGCTGTTACTTTCTTTTTTAATTCTTCAATTACACTTCCTATGTGGTCTCTATTGGCCTGTAATAATTGGATTCTTTTGGTCAAAGATTCTTTTAAGGACAATTTACCTTCCATTCCTAGGTCGGTTAATCGTTGAATTTCACTTAATATTTGAACCCCTGCGGCACTATCTTCGTAAATTACTTCGCATAATACATCAAGTGCTTCGACTTTTATAAAAGTACTGTCAAAATCGAATATAAATGTTTCCTGATTTTCTGTCATCTTTTTTGTGTTTGTCACAAATAAAAATTATTTGTAAATTTTTTGCACAAAGATAAACCCTCGATTGTTATTCTGAAAATATATTGGTATAATACTAGCCAGTTTAACGATAATTGAGGTTATTGTTATAAATAGTCTTTTTGACGGGACATTATTAAATTTAATCTTCAAAAAGCAATTTTAAATTTTATTTTATTTATTTAAAAATGACTTTTTCAATACGGATTTTTGCAATATGAGAGTTATATTTCTTAAAAAAGACAATAACTTGTCGTAATCCAACCCAAAAAACGGTGAATTTGACAAGTTATTGAATTGTTTTTTGCTTCTAATTTTGCAATTTCACATCAGTGCTTTCAAAAATTTTATCGGCAGATGAAGCTACAAATCCTTGGTATAAATTACCGTCAGGCATAGCGTATCGCAAGGCAAATTCGTAATAGCAAGATGGAATTTCAATTGAGCCTTCTTCAAAAGTAATTGTGTATAAATCTGCTAATGTGCTGGATTGTTCTAAAAATTGTTCAGGAGTTCCCTTTATTTTTCCACCTGAAGCATTAAGTTTCCACCCGTTTGCTTCTAAGAAATCGTTCAATTCTTCTAGTTTTTCAAAATGCTTTAGCGCATTTACACTAATCGTAAAATGATTGGCACGAAAGCCATAGATATACATCCAAGCTGCATATTCTGATTCTTCCAAAAGAGATTTGTAAATCGCCTGTGAATCTGATTTCCAAAAAGTGCTGTTTAGAGCCAATTCAGGATGATTAAATTCGTTAGGATCGCAATCATCCAGTAATTTTTTAACCGTGTTTTGTAACGATTCGGAACATTTTTCTAACTCTAATTCGGATATAAAAATTCTTGGCGCATCTTTGTCTGTAGTATGTTCATAGTGTTTGGCGAATAGTTTTTTGGATTCAAAAACATATTCTCCACGGGCTTCGTATCCAACATTTACGAAAATTTTTTCTAATACAGAGATGTTAACTCTAGGGTCATTAAAAGTACGAATCGCAATGTGGTCATTTTGAATCGTTTCGCCTTTTTCTTCTAATAAAGTATGTATTTTTTTTGCAGATGGGGTTATTTCAGCATATTGTTCCCATAGTTTCGAAAGCAGTTGATTTTTGTCCATTTCTGTCTGTGTTTTTAAATTGTAAGAATGACACAAAACTAGATAGAAATCTGTTGAACTAACATAATGTTGATTCGATTATTTATAAATAGACATATTTGAATAATATTTATGTAATTTTGACAGTTTTAAAACTGTTTTTTGCTTTAGAATTGTCAATGTTATAGTTTTCAACCAAATAGTTAAGTGATGTTAAACACCAAAAACAACGAAAATACTGATTATTTAGACCAAGAAATCATCAGAAAGCTGAGTGAGAACGGAAGAATTCCATATTCTGAATTAGCCAAAGAATTAAAAGTATCGAATTCTTTGGTGCATTTACGTGTAAAGAAATTGCAGGAATCGGGTGTAATAGCCGGTTTTTCAGTAAAATTGAATGCGAAAGCCAATGGTTTTGAAACCATTACCTATACCGGAATCGCTACCAAAGAAGCTCGTTTTGCCTATTCAATAGCCGAGCAACTCAAATTGATTCCCGAGATTGTGGAATGCCATTGGGTTTCGGGCAAATATGCTTTGTTTATCAAGATTGTTGCGGCCAATAACGAAGAGTTGCGTAAAATCATCTACGAACAAATTCACATTATAGAAGGAGTAGGAGGTACGGATTCGTTTATTTCTTTTGGGTCGGCTTTTGAGAAAAACTTGCCGATACAATAAGGATTTTAAACACTGTAATAGTCAGAAAAAAAGGAAATGGATAGATATCTAGAAACTTTTGAAACTTGGAATAAAGTTGCCAAATTATACGAAGATAAATTTATGGATTTGGACTTGTATAATGAGACTTATGACAAGTTTTGCAAACTGTTACCGAAAAACAATCCATCAATTTTAGAAATTGGCTGTGGCCCAGGAAACATAACAAAATATCTATTGAATAAAAGACCTGATTTCGAAATTTTAGGAATTGACATTTCACAAAATATGATTGATTTGGCAAAAATAAATTGTCCAAATACCAAATTTGAAGTGATGGACAGTAGAGAAATTGATAATATTAAAACAAAATTTGATGCAGTTGTTTGTGGATTTTGCTTGCCTTATTTATCAGAATTTGATATTAAAAAAATCATTGGCGATTGTAAAAATTTATTAAATGAAAAGGGAATACTATATTTAAGTTTTGTAGAAGGTGATAAAGACAAATCGGGTTATCAAAAAGGAAGCAGTGGTGACAGGACCTATTTTTATTATCACAACACAGAAAACTTAACAAATCAATTGAAAGCAAACGATTTTGATAATCTGAATTTTATGCTAATAAATTACCAAAAAAACGATAAAACTAAAGAGACGCATACAATCATAATAGCAGAAAAATTAGCGAAAGATAAAGATTAGTTTGGTAATATATTGGCTTCTTAATTTGCTACACCATTAAGTTAAAAAACGAATTGCACTAATTAGCACGAATCTGTTCGAGCTAATTAGTGCAATTCGTTTTGTTTGTGGAAATTTTATCTAAACCTCAAATCCTAATTTCTCTCTTACTCTTGCCAAAACTCCATTGGCAACAATACTGGCTTTTGCAGCTCCTTTTTTCAATAAAGCATCTACTTCTGGAAGATTGTTGATGTAGTAGTTGTATTTTTCTCTTTCGGTTTTAAATTTTTCAACGATCAATTCAAACAAAGCTTGTTTGGCGTGGCCGTATCCATAATTACCCCCTAAATAGTTGGCTCTCATCGCTTCGATTTGACTTTCGTTTGCCAATAATTTATACAAAGTAAAACAGTTGCAGGTATCAGGATTTTTTGGAGCTTCAAGTGGCGTGCTGTCAGTTTCAATACTCATGATTTGTTTGCGCAAGGCTTTGTCATCCAAGAAAATATTGATAAAGTTATTTGCGGATTTACTCATTTTTCCACCGTTCGTACCAGGAATCAACATGCTGTCTTCTTGAATTTTGGCTTCAGGTATCACAAAAGTTTCCCCCATTTGGTGGTTGAAACGGGATGCCACATCACGGGTAATTTCTAAATGTTGCAATTGGTCTTTTCCAACGGGAACAAATTGAGCATCATATAATAAAATATCAGCAGCCATTAACATTGGATACGAAAACAAACCGGCATTAACATCATCCAATCGATCTGATTTGTCTTTGAAAGAGTGTGCCAATGTCAAACGTTGGAAAGGGAAAAAACAGCTCAAATACCACGATAATTCCGCTGTTTGTGTCACATCGGACTGGCGGTAAAAAATCACTTTTTCAATATTCAAACCACAAGCCAACCATGCAGCTGCGGTACTATAAGTGTTGGCTCTTAGTGTGTCGCCATCTTTTATTTGTGTAATTGAATGCAAATCGGCTATAAAAAGGAAAGATTCGTTTTCTGGTTTATTCGACAGTTCAATTGCAGGTATAATTGCGCCCAATAGGTTTCCTAAATGCGGAGTTCCTGTACTTTGAACGCCTGTAAGTATTTTTGCCATTTTTATTTATTTAAATCTCGTATGATTGTATGGTGATGTAATATTTGACCGCAAAGTTAATTCTTTTGCTAAATTTTCCGCAAGTTTCCTTACTTTTGACTTTATGAAAAGTGTAAAAAAGATATTTTGGGCCGTTTGGCGGGTTTGGTTTTATGTGGTTATGCTCATACCCATCCTGATTATGCTTCCTTTTTTGGTAGCTTCCATATTGACTGAAAGAGGTTATCCATATTTCTTTAAAATGTCCCGCATTTGGGCCAAATGTGTGCTTTTTGGTATGGGTTTCTATTATAAAATTGAGAAAGTCCAAAAATTGGATCGCAAGAAAAGTTATATGTTTGTCGCCAACCATACTTCGATGTCGGATATTATGCTAATGCTTGCTTCAGTGGACAATCCTTTTGTTTTTGTTGGGAAAATGTCGCTTGCCAAGATTCCGTTGTTTGGGTTTTTCTATAAAAGAACCAGTATTTTAGTGGATAGAAGCTGTTCTAAAAGCAGAATGGAAGTGTTTAATGAAGCTCAAAAAAGAATTGATAGAGGATTAAGTATCTGCATTTTTCCAGAAGGGGGAGTGCCACATGATGAGTCAATATTTTTGGATCATTTCAAGGACGGTGCTTTCCGTTTGGCTGTAGAGCATCATTTGCCCATAGTTCCGCTTGTATTTCCGGATAATAAGAAGAGGTTGTCGTACACGTTCTATAGTGGCAGTCCAGGTCTAATGCGTGTTAAGATTTTGCCTTTGGTTGAAACGGTTTCGGATAAGGGAGAACCATTGGACAGAAAGGAAGTTCGTGAACACGTACGTAACTTAATTTATGATGAATTAATGGCTTTCAAAAAGCTGGATGAATCTAAAATAAGTAAATAAAAAAGACCGTCTCGTTTTTTGGAACTAGACGGTCTTTTATGTTTTTATGCTTCGGCTAATTCCTTGATGTGATTTTTGATTTTCACTTCCAGTTCATCAGCCAATTCTGGATTGTCTTTAATCAATGTTTTAACTGCATCACGGCCTTGCCCTAGTTTGGTATCACCATAACTGAACCAAGAACCCGCTTTTTTGATAATTTCAAACTCTACGGCAAGGTCTAGTATTTCTCCAGTTTTGGAAATTCCTTCACCGTACATAATGTCAAATTCAGCTGTTTTAAATGGTGGTGCCACTTTGTTTTTAACGACTTTTACTTTAGTTCTGTTACCCAAAACATTCTCACCGTCTTTAATCTGTGTAGAACGACGGATATCCAAACGTACCGAAGCGTAAAACTTCAAGGCGTTACCACCGGTAGTAGTTTCTGGATTTCCAAACATTACACCAATTTTCTCTCTCAACTGGTTGATGAAAAACACAGTACAATTCGTTTTGCTGATCGTTCCCGTCAATTTTCTCAATGCTTGAGACATTAAACGAGCGTGAAGACCCATTTTGGAATCTCCCATTTCACCTTCAATTTCACTTTTTGGTGTCAATGCAGCAACCGAGTCAATAACCACGATGTCAATCGCTCCAGAACGAATCAGGTTTTCGGCAATTTCAAGTGCTTGTTCCCCGTTATCCGGTTGCGAAATGATTAGGTTTTCGATATCAACTCCTAATTTCTCAGCATAATTTCTATCAAAAGCATGCTCAGCATCAATAAAAGCAGCAATTCCTCCCGCTTTTTGAGCTTCTGCAATTGCATGAAGTGTCAAAGTCGTTTTACCAGACGATTCTGGTCCGTAAATCTCTATAATTCTTCCTTTTGGATATCCACCAACTCCCAAAGCCAAATCAACTCCCAAAGACCCAGATGAAATAGTTTCCACTTCCTCTATGGCTTTGTCCCCCATTTTCATTACAGTTCCTTTTCCGTAGGTTTTGTCTAATTTGTCAAGTGTAAGCTGCAACGCTTTCAACTTAGCTTCTTTCTCTGAACTGCTTTTTTCTTTCATCTCTATTTCTTTTGTTTATTCGGTTTTTCCTTTATTTTCTTCAAAATAAGGGATCGTTTTTATATAATTTTCGTAAAAATACTTCTTTTTTTCGAAGTAGCAAAAGTTGTTTTTTTTATCATTTTTGGATAAGGAAAAATGTCGTTATGTTAAGGATTTCTAGTTAGTTTTTTTCTAAATTTAACTCTCGCCAAGACGCGAAGGCGCAAAGTTCAGAGTCAATATCTTTGCGTCTTCGCGTCTTGGCGAGAATAAAAAAACCTTAACTTAACGATATTTCCCTCACACATTCGCATTCCGACTTTAGAACGGCAAAATTCAATTTCAATGACAATTTAAAAATCAATGTATTAATTAACTATTTCCCAGTAAAGACAGCTTTTCTTTTCTCCAAAAATGCTTTAGTTCCTTCGTTGAAATCTTCGGTTCCAAAACACTTTCCAAAGTTTTTGATTTCGGTCTCATAACCGTTCTTTCCTTCGGTATAATTTGCATTGATAGCTTTTATGGCCCTACCAATGGCAAAAGGAGAGTTTTTCATTATTTTTTGGGCAATTCCAGTGCAAAATTCGATTAATTCGGCTTGTGGAACTACGTGATTCACTAGTCCGTATTGTTTGGCTTCGTCGGCAGTTATCATTCCTGCGGTCATAATCATTTCCATTGCTCGGCCTTTACCAACCAATTGCGGTAAACGTTGTGTACCTCCGTAACCCGGAATCACTCCAAGAGAAACTTCTGGAAGTCCCATTTTGGCATTGTCTGAGGCTACTCTAAAATGACAGGCCATAGCCAATTCCAATCCGCCTCCCAATGCAAATCCATTGATGGCAGCAATAACAGGAGTTTTTAGGTTTTCAATATAATTAAATAGCAATTCTTGCCCCTGAAAAGCCAGTTGCGCTCCTTCTTCGATTGTAAAATGAGCAAATTCCGAAATGTCTGCACCGGCGACAAATGCTTTTTCGCCAGTTCCCGTAAGTATGATAATTTGAATTTCTTTGTTTTTACCCAATACTTTTATGGCTTTGTGCAAATCATTAATCGTTGCAATGTTCAAAGCATTTAGTTTGGTTGGTCTGTTAATAACAACGGTTGCAATGTTGTTTTCAATTGTAATTAAAAGATTGTCGTAGTTCATTGTGTTTAGTTATGAGTTAATGATGGGTAGGGTAACGGTAAAAATAGTTCCTCTTCCAAATTTAGATTCAAAGGTAATTGTTCCGTTGTAGTTTTCGATAATGTTTTTTATTATTCCAAGCCCCAAGCCCATTCCGCTGTTTTTGGTAGTGAATTTGGGTTCAAAAATGTTGTTGATATGTTCAGGATTTATTCCAGTTCCATTGTCTTTTATAGTAATGATGACTTCTTTTTTTATTCTTTCGATGGTAACCAATATCATTTTGGTTTCTTGATCTTCTGGAATGGCCTGTATGGCATTTTTAACCAAATTCGTAATCACTCTAATGAGCTGTGTACGGTCAATTTTGGAAATAATATCTTTTTCGGAACACTCAAAAACAATATAATCTTCATGAAAAATATCTAGGGTGAGTTCTACCACTTCTACGACATTCAATACTTCATTTTGTTGGGCAGGCATCGAAGCAAAATCAGAAAAGGCTGAAGCAACGGCACTCATCGTGTCTATTTGCTGAATTAAGGATTCAGAGAAATCGTTTAGTTTCTGTTTGATATTTGGGTCTTCTGGGTGAAATTTTCTCTGAAAACTCTGAATAGTAAGTCGCATTGGCGTTAGCGGGTTTTTGATTTCGTGAGCCACCTGTTTGGCCATTTCCCTCCAAGCTAGATCTCGCTCGTTTTGAGCCAGTTTTATGGTGTTTCTTTCGAGTTCTTCAATCATCCTGTTGTAGGCATGCAACAGCATGTTAATTTCTTTAATTTTGGCCGAAAAAGGAATTTTTTCGTTCTTTTGGTTCAAACTGGTATCCCTTAATTTTTCGGCAAAATCATAGATGGGTTTGGTGATAAAGGAAGAAAGGAGATAAGCCAATCCAAAAGCCAAGGCAATCATGAGCGCATATACCTGTGCTAAGCTGACCAAGAAATCGTTTAATTTCTTTTCATAATAGCCATCATCGGGAACACTTGGTAACTTTAGGATTCCAATGGGTTTGAATTTTTTGTTTTTTATGAGACTGTAGGAAGAACGATATTTTATGCCATTAACGGTTTTGACTTCGACAAATCTTTTGTCTATTGAAGTATTGACCAAACGAACGATGAATTTCGATACTATCGGGGATTTTGTCGTTACAAAAAAGGATTCTTTGGAGGATTTTAATAATTTTCCGTCTAGGGAATAGATCTGTATTTCAGTATTTTGAATATCGGATATTTCGTGAATTTTGTCTTTAAAGATTAATTTGATGTTGTCATCCGTCAAGGGATAAGTGGTATTGGAAAGCATATAATTAATATGCTTTTTCACATAAAATTCCATACTTTCAATTCGCTTTTGATTGTACTCTTTGGCGATGCTTTTATATTGAAAGACGGAGATGGTTATGAGCAAAAGAGAGGTTGCAATGATCAACACAACCATTGAGAGAAAGATTCTAACACGTAATGAAATTATAGGAATCTTAAAGTTTTTAAGCATATTTTTTTAAGTATTCAGTGTTCGGTTTTTAAGTATTCAGTTAGTAACTTGTGTTCAGTGTTTCAGGCATTAACCCAACATCTGAATACTAAATACTGATTACTGCTTACTATTTCGCTCTCTAATCCTTTTGTAAAATTTAAAACCTAGCATAATGGTAATCGAAAATACGAAAATACCGATTACTCCATAAATCCAGTTAACGGCATTTTTTAAAATTACTAAAAACACAACAGCGAATAAAATGATAGTGGCAACCTCATTCCACAAGCGCATAAAATTGGTGGTGTATTTTACTTCGTCTCTTTGCAATTGACTAAAAATCTGCTGGCATTTCAAATGATATAAATATAGCACAAAAACAAAGCCAAGTTTTACATGCATCCATGGCATTTGTAGCCAAGCATTGCCCATTGGAGTAAAAAACAGCATCCAAAATGCAAAAATACTAGTCAAAACAGCACTTGGCCAAGTAATAATGTACCACAGTCGATAACTCATTATTTTGTATTGCTTTTGCAGAATTTCTTTTTCTGGCGAAGGTTTATCGGCGGCTTCTATTTGGTACACAAATAACCGAACGATATAGAATAAACCAGCAAACCAAGTGATTACAAAGATGAGATGTAGGGATTTTAGGTAATTATAATATTCCATATTTTTTGTTTAAAGCTCAAAGTTTAAGGTTCAAGCTCGTTATATAACTTTAAACCTTAAACTTTTAAACATTTTTATTTAGCCCAATCATTAATCCAATTTCCAACCGTTTCACACCATTCATCATCATCATTCAAACAAGGAATTGCTAAGAAATTTTGACCACCTTTTGCTTCAAAATCTTCTTTGGCACGCATTGCAATTTCTTCCAATGTTTCTAAACAATCTGAAACAAAAGCTGGAGTTACAACAGCCAGATTTTTAATTCCTTTTTCGGGCATTTTATCAATTTCGACATCAGTATAAGGTTCAAGCCATTTATCTCCTGCTAATCTGGACTGAAAAGTCAGACTGTATTTATCTTCAGGAAGATTTAGTAATTTAATCACTTGTTTGGTCGTTTCGTAACACTGATGGCGGTAGCAAAAATCATGTGCCGGAGATGGCGTGTTACAGCAGGAACCGTCAATTTTGCAATGTGATTTGGTTACATCGGTTTTGCGGATATGGCGCTCTGGAATTCCGTGGTAAGAGAACAGCAAATGATCGTATTCAAATCCGGATAAATGTTTCTGAATCGAGTCGGCTAAGTTTTTAATGTAATCGGGTTTGTTGTAAAACGCAGGAACATCAGTAAACTTCATTTGTGGAAATTTCTTCTTGCGGATTTCTTCGGCCTTGACCAAAATTGTTAAAGTGGAAGCCATAGCATATTGCGGATACAAAGGAAAAAGCAAAACTTCTGTGACACCTTTGTCGTTCAATTCCTGAAGTCCTTTTTCAATAGTCATGCTACCATATCGCATAGCCAGCGCCACAGGAACATTAACTAATGGCTGTACTTTTTTATGCATTCTTTCAGAAAGGACAACCAATGGAGAGCCTTCATCCCACCAAATTTTTGCGTAAGCATGCGCAGATTCTTCAGGTCTTTTTCGCAAAATAATACCGCGAACCAATAATGCTCGCAACAAATACGGAACATCAATCACGTATTTGTCCATTAAAAATTCATCTAAATAGGGTTTTACATCTTTGGGTGTTGGGCTTTCAGGTGAGCCTAAGTTTACTAATAATACGCCTTTCATATATAGTTTAATTTTTGCCAAAAGTATAGAAAGCAACTTTTTGGAAATATGATAAATGTTATTTTTTTGTTATGTTTTAATATCTAAAAACAATAGTGTTTTTAAACATTAGTATTTATTGACATCAGATATTTTTTGGGAGTTGTCGCAAATTTCTTTTTGAATGCCGCTATAAAATGACTTCCAGTACTATAACCAATTTTCAAACCTACTTCATTGACATTATACGAACCACTGTCTAATAATTGCCGCGCGTAATCCATTTTGTAATCAAAAAGAAAACCATAAACAGTGTCTCCATAAATTTGCTTAAAGCCCATTTTGAGTTTCTTCAACGTCAGACCTATTTCATCGGCCAATTCTTGCAGTCCTGGTGGTTCAGCCATATTGGCAATGATTATTTCTTTGGCTTTTTTTATTTTATAAACATTTTCTTCATCAATCAAAAACGGACATTGTTCAGCATTGGGATCTTCCGAGCGATTAAAATACAAGCTCAACAACTCATATCCTTTGCCTTTATAATACAAATTCTTGATCGATGGATTCAGATTATAATGAAACATTTGATTCAAAACAATTGCCATTGACGGACTAATGTTACTCTCGTTATAATACTTTTTTGCTTGGTTTTCTTGGCTCAAAAAAGGAATATGTTCCGCATCTGCTGTAAATAATCCGTGAAATTTTTTGATCGAAACAAATATGGAAATCAACCAGGATTTTGGTGCAATATCGACATGAAGAGGCAATTCTTTTTCAGTATTATAAAAAAGTAACGCTTTCTCTTCGTTAAGTTTTATGCTATAATTTCCTTGGTTAAAAATATAATTGGCATTTCCTTTCAAACCAAAATGAAATTGAATCAATCCCAATTGAACTGGACGTTGAAAAGTAGTAATTTCATTGGTGTTATTTTGAAAACGAATTAAAATAAAATCATCGTCAATTTTTATTTCTTCTTCCATTTTGTTGATTTCCTTTAGTCAAGTTATTATTGCCGTTTTTGTGAAACGAATAATTTATCTTTTCAAAATTAAATCTTTTTGACGGTTTATCGTTTACTTGACTATTATTTTATAGAATCTTTATTGTTTTTGTCTTTATATTTAAAAACGGTTACCATTTGAACATTTACTTTATTCGTGAGTTTGTTTTTGACGACTTTTGGTATTGAAATATCAAAATCGCTGGCGTTTACAGTAAACTTAGAGGAAATGATATACACTAAAGAGGTTTTGCTGATTTTTGCTGTAACGGTTATATTCTTAGATTTTCCGTGAAGTTCTAATGTCCCTTTTATAATAAAATCTTTGGCTTTTTGGGTTAAATTATTCGCATCAAAATCTTCAATTTTTCCTTTAAATATCGCTTTGGGATACTGATCGCTTTCAATAAAATTTTCATTGAAGTGTTCTTCCATCAAAGCTACTTTAAACCGAAATCCTTTCATTAAAGCCAAACAGGCAATTTCTCCCGTTGCTGGATTCAAAACAAAAGTTACGCTGTTATTGATTGCCTTAACTTCTTCAAAAGAAGGAACAGAAGCTTCAAAAGTTATCATTCCTGATTTATCAATCATTTTTTCTTGCGAAAGACAAATACCGGTTATACTTAACATTGCAATGAGTATGATTTTTTTCATGATTCTGTTTTAAATTAGCATTCTTAATAATTTGTATTGAACCTATTAGTGTCTGGTTGTGATGAAATCTTTAATTCCATTCACGCATCAAAACAGCAGTGATTTTTATAGTCACTTCACTAGCAAGTTTATATTTAATAAGTGCTGGAACGGGAACGCTAAAATCACTTGTGTTTACAGAGAAGTTTGATAAAACAGTAATTCGAGGGCCGAATTTGCGGATTTTTGCATTGGCGTTTATTTCTTTGGTTTTGCCGTGGAGTTCCAATTTTCCTTTTATGATATAATCTTTAAAATCTTCTGTCAAACGGCTAGTATCAAAATCTTCTATTTGTCCGCGGAAAATTGCTTTTGGATATTGATCCGTTTCCATATAACTTTCATTAAAATGTTCTTCCATCAAAGCGATTTTAAATTCGAATCCTTTCATTATTGCCAAGCTTGCAATTTCTCCTGTTGCCGGATTTAAAACAAAGGTTACATTGCTGTTGGTTCCCTTTACTTCGTCAAAAGAAGGGAATGAAGCGTCAAAAATTATTGTCCCTGATTTAGTTATCATTTTTTCCTGTGAAAAAATAATGAAGGAAGCCAATAGCATTGTTATAAGTATTGTTTTTTTCATAATTGTATTATAGAATTATTTTTCTAATAATCCATCTTTCTCCCATTTAACAATAATATCTATTGTGGCTTGAGGCATCCTTGGCCCACCATTTGGCATTAAGGAACTATTGCCGTTTTCTAATGAAATTCTCGATAGCAATCCACGACTTAAGACGGCTTGTTTTACTTGATCATAAGTAACCAAAGACATTGGAGCTCCATTTTTTGGGACTGCTGCGTGACAGACTACACAGTTGTTGTCAATGATTGATTTTACATTTTGATTATAGGTTGTGGTGCCCACTACAGGAGGATTATCCATTAGCGTGCTGGGATTATCATCGGTACAGCCAACAAAGATTGAAGAAAATGACAAGACAATAAAAAGGGTTTTCGCATTCATAACTACTGGTTTTAAATTAATAAGGATGATTCATAAAAGCATTTCATAAACATATACGGAAAAATGTATTGTTTAGTTTTTTTGACCGCATATTATTTTTTTTTTAAAACCAAAGCATAGTTTTTAACGTAGATACATCAAACAACAAAAAACTAGTTATGAAAAAAAAAATACTTATAGGGATGTCGCTTTTCTTGGTCATTGCAAGTTTAGGTATAGTTTACCGCTACTCTTATAAAGCGCATCGAGACATAAGTTCGGAAAAAGTGGATTATGTGGTAACTATTTCTGGACTGGAGAGAGAATTTACGGCGAATGAAAGATCGGCTTATACTAAATATCAAAATAAAATCATCGAATTAACGGCTACAGTCTCAGCGATTGATCCCACGAGCAAAGGGATTGTTTTGGGAGAAAAAGTATTTGTAACATTCAAAGACAGCTTGCCAAAAAAAATAACATCGGGTAAAACACTAAAAATCAAAGGACGCTTTTTAGGATACGATGAATTGTTGGGTGAATTCAAAATTGACCAAAGTTCAGTTACACATTAAAAAAACAAAATAATTTAAAACCATATCTTATGAAAAAGCTTTTACTCATTTTATTCTTATTTCCATTATTAACCTATTCCCAAAATGATTTATTGTCTGGTGTTGACATTCCTGTTACAAAAGAAAAAGTAACCTCTGCTTTTAAGGCTTTAAAAATCGTCAACCTAGAATCGACAAAATTGGCCGCAAAAGGCGATTTGTATTTTGTCGTTGCACACCGCTTTGGATCTATCCAAGATGGATTCGAGGGTTTCTACGGGTTGGATAACGCCAATACTCAAATCAAATTCATTTACGGAGTAACAGACGGACTTCATGTTAGTGCCGCCAGAAATCAATTGGCTTATGATTTTGCTGTAAAATATGCTTTGCTTCCTCAAATAAAAGGTGGTTTCCCAGTGACCATCGCAGGTTTTAATAGTATGTCTATTAACAACACACTAAAAGAAAGTGTTTATCCTGGGCTTAAAATCGAAAACAAGCTGACCTATGTAGCGCAATTATTAATTTCCAGAAAGTTCACTGATAAACTTTCGTTGGAAGTAGTTCCCACCTTTTTTCATGAAAATTTTGTAGAAAACGAACTGCAGAAAAATTCGCAATATGCTATAGGTTTTGGAGGGAGATATAAATTCGCTAAACGTTGGTCTTTAAATATTGACTACGCAGCACATTTAAATAGAGCTTCCAATTCTGTGTATAACAACCCATTATCTATTGGATTTGATTTAGAAACCGGCGGACACGTTTTTCAAATGCATTTTACCAATTCTCAAGGTATTGACGAAGCGGGATATTTAGCAAGAACAACGGGCGATTGGTCAAAAGGCGATGTGTTTTTTGGGTTTAATCTCTCCAGAGTTTTCTAAAACGATTCGGATGTAGAGGGGATAATTATTTAAAATAATTCTAAATTAATATTTTCTTCTTTTAAAAAAAATCCAAGTTTAAAAAACACTCGTATATCCTTTTAAAATTCAATCAATTTTAAAAACTATCGGTATGAAAATTAACAAAACACTAAAAAGAGGACTTTGGTCCGTATTAGTAATTGTTGTGTTATTGCTAAGCATTATGCTTTATCACATTATTACAGCCAAGCCAGCTGTTTATGAAAGTCCCAACCTGCAAGTGAGTCGAATTGACTTTAAAACAACTATCGATTCTGTTCAGGCCAAACAAATATGTTCGGACTTAAGATCTATAAAAGGATTAACCTCCGATTCTATAATTGTCAAAAGAAACGTTGTGGTCTATTTCCACAACAATAAAATCACTAATTCTAAAAAAGTCTATGATGAATTAATGCATAAAAGACATTATGACGCGCAACCTTACATTTTACCAGCAAATTTAGCAAACAAAGAAGTTTGTCCGGTAGATCAAAATAGTTTCAGCTATAAAATGGCTAAATCATTAAATCAAATTTTTAATTAACCTTTAAATACTTTTTACAATGAAAAATTTTTCACAAATTACACTTAGCGTTTTAATCGTTGCATCAGCAGCTTTTACTTCTTGCAACAATGACGATGATGCTCCAGCACCTGCTGTAAAAGCGTCTATTTATGAGCGATTAGGCGGAACAAAAATGGTTTCTGATCCAGATAATATGGGGCAAATGATCGAACAAGGTCGTTTGAGTTTCCGTAAAGTGGTTAATTCTACTATCGGATTAATTGTTGCCGATGTTCAATCGAATGCAGCAGGGAATTTACAGGCACATTTTGCTCCTGTTTTAGCCGAAACAGGGACTACGCAATCTACTAATATTGCTAAATTATCTGATAATTTGACTGATTTCTTCTCGTTTAATACAGGAGGAACTAACGCTGTTAATACTTATTCGGGTTTGAATATGGTTGCAGCTCACGATCCAGCGACAAATGCTCGCATGGGAACAAAATCCAGCAATGCAGATTACACAAAATTTGTAGGTTATGTTGGCGCAGCTGCCAATGCTAATGGAGTTGCTTCAAATACAGAACTTTATACAGATATTGTTGTTGTTTTGGAATCATTGAGAACTCCAATTGTTCAAAAATAATTTTGTTTTTTTTAGTAAAAACGCTGCCATTTTGGGTAGCGTTTTTATTTAAAAGCAGTTGTTTTAAAATCATTCATAACGGTTAATTATACATATGAAAGTGAATGATTTATAAATTTTAAAAACACTTATCAGAACCCTTAGCGATATTTTTGTGTATAATATTTAACGCAAAAGCCAAAGTGTTATTTAGAATTAATCTACACAACTAACTATTGAAGGCTTGATTTCATTATAGATTGCAATAAACACTATTTAGAATTTATATTTTGAATCGATTTATTCCATAGCGATATAAAAAGTTCCTCTAGCGTTGTTTTTATAAAATAGTAAGTAATAATTTTGTCAAACTTTTTAAGGAAAGTATAATATGGAAAAATTCAATATGTCCAAAACTACCACTTTTTACGCTTTAGGTTTAAGTTACAAAAAAGCAGATGCCACAATTAGAGGAAAATTTAGTTTAGATACTAATGCGCAGTCTGCCTTGATACAGCAAGCCAAAGCCGAAGGAATTGAATCATTAATTGTCACTTCTACTTGTAATAGAACGGAAATTTATGGTTTTGCCAATCATCCTTATGAGTTAATCAAATTACTTTGCGAAAACAGTAATGGTTCTGTAGAAGAATTTAGAGAAGTTGCTTATATCTACAAAAATCAAGAAGCAGTCAACCATATGTTTCGAGTAGGAACTGGTTTAGACAGTCAGATTTTGGGTGATTTTGAAATCATCAGCCAAATCAAAATCGCTTTTAATCAAAGTAAATCAAAGGATTTAGTGAATACATTCCTGGATCGTTTGGTAAATTCGGTTATTCAAGCGAGCAAAAAAATTAAAACAGATACTGAAATTTCATCTGGTGCAACATCGGTTTCGTTTGCATCCGTTCAATATATCATCCGTAATGTAGAAAACATTGGAGATAAAAACATTCTATTATTCGGAACAGGAAAAATAGGCCGAAATACTTGCGAGAATTTAGTAAAACATACTAAAAACGGTCATATTACTTTGGTAAACAGAACAAAGAA
Source organism: Flavobacterium sp. A45 (assembly GCF_002001005.1). Lineage (GTDB taxonomy): Bacteria > Bacteroidota > Bacteroidia > Flavobacteriales > Flavobacteriaceae > Flavobacterium. Next base: position 77,573 of record NZ_MUNX01000071.1, on the reverse strand, counting down.
CAAAGCCGAAAAAATAGCAGGAAAACTTAATGTCATTGTAAAAGATTATGCCAATTTGCAAGAAGAAATACAACAAACAGATGTGTTGGTTGTGGCTACTGGCGCTAAAAATCCAACGATAGACAAAACCTTGCTGAATTTAAAAAAACCATTATTGATTTTGGATTTATCGATTCCTAGAAATGTAAATCCAGATGTAGAACAAATCGACGGTGTGACTTTAATTCATCTGGATCACTTGTCTCAAATGACAGATGATACTTTGGAAAGAAGAAAGAATCATATTCCTGCTGCCGAAGCAATAATTGAGGACATGAAATTAGAATTCAACACTTGGATGAACGGTCGAAAATATGCTCCAACCATTCACGCTTTGAAAGCTAAATTGAACGATATTGTAGCTAGTGAATTGGCTTTTCAACGAAAAAAAATCTCAAATTTTGATGAAGAACAAGCTGACTTACTTAGTGCTAGAATTATTCAAAAAATCACCAATCATTTTGCCAGTCACTTGAAAGACGAAAATACTTCGGTAGATGATAGTATTGAATTTATTGAGAAAGTTTTTCAAATTGGGCAATCGGCTTCCAAAAAAACTACTTCCGAAATTGAAGAAAAGTACAAAATCAATTTGTCCTAAATAGTGTAAATAATAAAGTTCCTTACTATCTAAAGGATTCAAAAATAATATGGCTCAAAAAGTTATTAAAATAGGAACCCGTGATAGCGAACTCGCATTATGGCAAGCCCACACGGTAGAAAAAAAGCTAAACGATTTAGGATATAAAACCGAAATCATTGCCGTAAAATCACAAGGAGATATTATTCTCGACAAACCCCTTTACGAACTCGGAATCACTGGTATTTTTACCAAAACGCTTGATATTGCTATGATCAATGGTCAGGTAGATATCGCTGTGCATTCCATGAAAGACGTTCCAACCGCTTTGCCAATCGGAATAGTTCAAGGTGCGGTTCTCGAAAGAGCCAATACTTTGGACATTTTGGTTCACAAAGGAAACCTGGATTTTTTGGAAGGAAAAGGAACTATCGCCACAGGAAGCTTGCGCCGTCAAGCCCAATGGTGGAATAAATATCCGAATCACAACGTAGTCGATTTGCGCGGAAACGTGAATACCCGTATGCAAAAACTGCAGGAGAACGATTGGAACGGAGCCGTTTTTGCCGCTGCAGGATTGGAGCGAATCAACCTGAAACCCGAAAATTACATCAATCTCGATTGGATGATTCCTGCGCCAGCGCAAGGAGCAATGGTTGTTGTGGCTATGGCTAATGACGATTTTTGCCGTGATGCTGTTGCGCAACTCAATGATATAGAAACCGAAGTTTGTACGCATATCGAAAGACAATTCCTGAAAACCCTCGAAGGCGGTTGCACGGCACCTATCGGGGCTTTGGCAAAATACAACGAAATTGAAGATACTATCCATTTCAACGGAGTGCTGTTTTCGATTGACGGAAAACAAAAAATCGAAGTAAACAAAGTCGTTCCCATCGAAGAATGGAAAAAGCTTGGATATAACTCGGCTCAAGAAATCTTCGCAAACGGCGGAACTGAATTGATGGCAACGATAAAAGTAACTTTGAAAAAATAAGAAACGAAAGATTTGGCTTTTTCAGAATGATTCAAAAACAAAAAATGAGTAAAACAGTTATATTATCTACCAAAACGCTGTCGGATGTTCAGCGACGTGAACTTCTAAGTGCTGGTTTTGAAGTGTTCGAAGAGGATTTCATTTCGACTAAGAAGCAAGAATTCGAACTCAATGCCATCAACGACAATTTGATTTTTACCAGTCAAAATGCGGTACAAAGTGTTTTAGAAAATTCAGATATAGACAATTTGAAAACCAAAAATGTTTTTTGCGTTGGACTAAAAACGAAAATTCTATTATCCGAAGCTGGGTTCAATGTAGTTGCCTACACTGGTTATGCTGCCGACTTAGCCGAGATTATCACTTTGATTTATAGCCAAGAAAGCTATACTTTTTTTAGTGGAAATCTTCGTAAAGAAACATTACCAAAAGCTTTGGCAGCAGCAGGGATAAAATTCAATGAGATTCAGGTTTATGAAACGCTATTGACTCCGATAAAGATTAAGGAGAAAATCGATGCAATTTTGTTTTTCAGCCCATCAGGCGTAGAAAGTTATTTGAAAAACAATGTTATAAAGAAAGAAATCTGTTTTTGCATAGGCGAAACTACTGCAGAGGCTTTAGATAAAATAACAAAAAACATTATTGTTGCAGACCAGCCCAGCGTTGAAGACGTAATTGAGGATGTAATAGCAGAATATAAGTAATCCCCCTAACCCCCGAAGGGGGAATTTAAAAAAAGAATAAAAAATGATAAAGAACGACCTATTTTTAAAAGCTTTAAAAGGAGAAACAGTACAACGCCCACCAGTTTGGATGATGCGTCAAGCCGGAAGATATTTACCGGAATTTAGAGCTTTGCGTGACAAATACGATTTTTTCACCCGTTGCGAAACTCCAGAATTAGCAGCTGAAATCACGGTACAACCAATCCGCAGAATTGCTCCGGATGCCGCTATTTTGTTCTCGGATATTTTAGTAGTGCCAAGAGCTATGGGGATTCACGTAGAATTGAAAGACAATTTGGGGCCAATTATTCCAAATCCTATTCGTACTATGGAACAAGTAAACCAAGTTTATGTACCGGATGTAAATGAAACTTTAGGTTACGTTTTTGATGCTATCAAATTAACCAAAGAGATGTTGAATGATGAGGTACCGTTAATTGGTTTCGCAGGTTCTCCGTGGACAATTTTCTGTTATGCTGTTGAAGGAAAAGGTTCTAAAAGTTTTGATACTGCTAAAGGATTTTGTTTTTCAAACCCAGTGGCGGCGCACACTTTATTGCAAAAAATCACCGATACGACTATTTTATACCTAAAAGAAAAAGTAAAATCGGGAGTAAATGCCGTTCAGATTTTTGATTCTTGGGGAGGAATGCTTTCGCCAGTGGATTACCAAGAATTCTCTTGGAAATACATCAACCAAATCATCGAAGCATTGGCTGAGGTAACTCCAGTTATTGTTTTCGGAAAAGGATGTTGGTTTGCATTGAACGATATGGGGAAAAGTAAAGCTTCGGCTCTTGGAGTAGATTGGACTTGTTCAGCTAGAAATGCTCGTTATTTATCTGGTGGAAATATAACTTTACAAGGGAATTTTGATCCTTCAAGATTGCTTTCGCCAATTCCTACGATCAAGAAAATGGTTCACGAAATGATCGACGAATTCGGGAAAGACAAATACATTGTGAACTTAGGCCACGGAATTTTACCAAATATCCCTGTAGATCACGCCAAAGCATTTATTGATGCTGTGAAGGAATACGGGAACTAATAGTTGACAGTTGTTAGTTGATAGTTGTTTGGAGAATCCTTGGGCTATCAACTAACAGGTATCAACCAACAATCAATAAAAAATGCTAAACAAAGGCTTAAGAGACCAAGAAAGTATCCGAATTGACAACGTGCTCAAAAAGCTGATGTCATTGGTTTATGTGCCTAAGTTTTGGATTTTGGAAGACCTTCTTTACTTAGAAAATGAATTGAAAGACTTGGCGATGAATGTCGAAAGTCTTAATGAATTCAGTGAGGCCGAATTGATAGTCCACTTGCAACGTCTTCATTTAGATTGGAATCAGTTGGAGTTATTCGCTGATTTTTTGGTCGCTTTTTCCAAAGAAAGTCAGTTTGATTTTTCACAAAAAGCCATTGCGATTTACAATTATATCCAGCAGGAAAGCAAAGTCTTTTCGTTTGGGATTTTTAATAAAATAGCTTCCGCGAAGGCCAATTTATAATGAAAATGATAATCATTGAAAACGTTTGTATTGATAAATTGAAACCGACAGATGCCAATCAGCTGCATCAGTTTATTATTGAGAATACGGAACGATTAAGTAAATTTTTCCCACTTACACTTTCTAGTAATGAGACATTTGAAAAATCAGTAGAATATATTGAAATTAAAGAGAGAGAAATTCAACAGAAAGTAAATTTCACTTTTGCAATTAGGGAAATCGAGACTCAAAAAATCATTGGATTAATTATCATTAAAAAAATTGATTGGACAAATAGAATTGGTGAATTTGCCTATTGTATTGGAAATGATTTTGAAGGGAAAGGTATGATTTCTAAAGCAGTTAAAGCTCTTTCAAGTTTTGCTTGCGATGAATTAGAATTAAAAACTCTCCAAATTATTGCTCACAAAACTAATTTTGGAAGCATTAAAGTGGCTGAAAATAATGGTTTTATTTGGCAAAGAACATTAATCGATGAGTTCACGCCAACGAATGAACTTCCATTAGATATGGAATTATATGAATTAACAAAATGAAAGATAAATTTTTCTCATACATACAAAACCTTCAAGACACAATCGTTGCAGGATTAGAAGCCGTTGACGGTCAAGCTAAATTTCGTGAAGACTTGTGGGAACGCCCTGAAGGCGGAGGAGGACGTACTCGCGTAATCGAAAATGGAGCTGTTTTCGAAAAAGGCGGTGTCAACATTTCGGCAGTACACGGAAAATTGCCAGATTCAATGCAAAAATTGTTCAATGTAGGTGAAGCTGATTTTTTTGCCTGCGGTTTGAGTTTGGTTTTGCATCCAAAAAATCCAATGGTACCAACGGTTCACGCGAATTGGCGTTATTTCGAAATGTACGATGACAACGGAAACGTGATTCAGCAATGGTTTGGTGGAGGACAGGATTTAACGCCTTATTATTTGTTTGAAGAGGATGCCATTCATTTTCATCAAACCTGTAAAACGGCTTGCGACAAACACAATCCTGAGTTTTACCCAAAATATAAAAAGCAATGTGATGCCTATTTTTGGAACGCACATCGTAACGAAGCCCGCGGAATTGGTGGATTGTTTTTCGATTATTGCAAAGCTACAGAAACAATGTCAATGGAAAATTGGTTTAACTTTGTTACTGAAGTTGGAAATAGTTTCCTAGAAGCCTACGTTCCAATAGTGGAAAGAAGAAAAAACCTTCCATATACTGCCGAAAATAGAACGTGGCAAGAAATAAGAAGAGGACGTTATGTAGAATTCAACTTGGTGCACGATAAAGGCACTTTATTTGGATTAAAAACCAACGGAAGGATAGAAAGTATTCTGATGAGTTTACCGCCGAACGTGCAATGGGTTTATGATCATCATCCAGAAGCGGGAAGTGATGAAGAGAAATTAATTACAACGCTTGAAAATCCGAAAGAATGGTTATAAAAACGTTTTGTTTGACACTGATTGGCGGTATTCTTGGCTGTTTTGCCCAAGAAAAAACAGCTTCCAATCCGTATTTCAAAACGTATGATGACAAAGTGATTGCCAGTTTGTATTATTTGGATGTTTCCAATAATTTTCAAATTGTTAGCCCGAATTCAGATGGGACTAAAAAAATTTATGACTTGATTCCGAATCGTAGAGAACAAATCGGGGCAAGTGTTTCATTTAAAATAGCCGATTTTTCATTTGGATTTTCACCTCAGTTTTTTGATGTCAATAAAGACAATGACGGTTCAAAACTATTTAATTTCAGTACGCGATTTATTCATAAAAAATGGATGCAAACGCTTAGTTTTATCAATCAAACAGGATTTTATGTGAGCGAGGGAGCAACAACAGTTCCTTTGCCAGATTTGAGAACAACTAAAATCGGAGGAGTTACATCATATATTTTGAATCCCAATTTTTCTTTTAAAACAATAGCGAATCAAAAAGAATGGCAAACCAAAAGTTCGGGCAGTTTTATTCCAAGTTTTTCATTCTTTTATACCAATCTTGATTTGAATGACGGAAGTCCAAATCCAGAAAGTGACCTCTTTGAAATGACATTATCTCCGTCTTATTATTATAATTTTGTGATTAATAACCGGGTTTTGCTGTCGGCAGGGCTTGGAATAGGAGGAGGAATTAGTGATATGGATGGTGATGTTTCGGGTATTTATAATTCCAGTGGGAGTTTAAAGCTGGGTTACAATACCGATTCGTTTTTTTCATTTATTAACATAAATTATATTGCATTTGCGCAAGACAGCGACACAAGAGTGCAATTGAATGATAATGTTTCGAGTTTAAATATTGCTGTAGGATATCGTTTTGATCCTCCCAAAAAAGTAAAAGAGGCATTTGAAACTATTCATCAGAAAACAGGACTTTAATATAAAATCTACAATCTAAAAATTAAAAAAATATGTTTCCATTACACAGAAATCGCCGTTTAAGAGTTAATGAATCCATCCGTTCTTTGGTTCGTGAAACCACTTTAAGCCCAACTGATTTTATGTTTCCTATGTTTATCGCCGAAGGTGAAAACGTAAATGTCGAAATACCATCTATGCCGGGAATTTTCCGCCGTTCGATTGATTTGACGGTAGCTGAGGTTAAAGAAATCTATGCGTTGGGAATTCGTGCAGTCAATATTTACGTAAAAGTAAGCGAAGACCTAAAAGACAATACTGGAAAAGAAGCTTGGAATCCAAACGGATTGATGCAACAGGCTATCCGTGCGATCAAATCGGCTTGTCCAGAGATGATTGTGATGCCGGATGTAGCTTTGGATCCCTATTCTATTTATGGTCACGACGGAATTATTGCCAATGGCGATGTAGAAAACGACTCTACAGTTGCCGCTTTGGTAAAAATGGCTGTCTCTCACGCTGAGGCCGGAGCCGATTTTGTCGCGCCATCCGATATGATGGACGGACGCGTTTTGCGTTTGCGCGAAGGATTGGACGCCGCAGGATTCCACCACGTTGGGATTATGAGTTATTCGGCGAAGTATGCTTCGGCTTTTTACGGGCCTTTCCGTGATGCTTTGGACAGTGCACCAAGAGAAGCTGATGTTGCGGTTCCAAAAGACAAAAAAACATACCAAATGGACTATGCTAATCGCATTGAAGCCATCAAAGAAGCTTTATCTGATGTAGAAGAAGGAGCCGATATGGTGATGGTAAAACCAGGAATTGCGTATTTGGATATCGTTCGCGAAGTCAAAAATGCTGTGAATGTTCCAGTAACAGTTTTTCACGTTTCGGGTGAATATGCGATGATCAAAGCGGCCGCCGAAAGAGGCTGGTTGGACAACGACAAAATAATGATGGAGCAATTAATGTGTATCAAGAGAGCGGGAGCGAGTTTGATTTCAACTTATTTTGCTAAAGAAGCAGCGATTCTTTTAAATCAAAAATAGTTGAATATGAAAAAATTAGTACTTATCGTAATAGCTGTTTTTGCGTTATCCTGTAAGAAAGAAAGCCAAGAACCATTCGGAAAACCAGCAGAAGCTGCCACTGAAGTTCAAACACCAAAAGCATTAGGAAAAGAAATTTTCGAAGGAAAAGGAAACTGTGTCGCTTGTCATCAAGTAGATCAAAAAGTGGTTGGACCAAGTATTAAGGAAATTGCCAAAATCTATAAAGACAAAAACGGAAATATGGTTAATTTCCTTAAAGGCGAAGGCGAAGCCATTGTTGATCCAAGCCAATTTGCAGTAATGCAAGCCAATTTAGAGATTACAAAAACCTTTACTGAGGAAGAACTAAAAGCTGTCGAGGCTTATATTTATTCGAATCTGAAATAATAATTTTTAGAAGCTAATCCCGCTGTCCACTATATCTCTTGTGGTCTCGTAAAAAAACGAGACCACAAGAGGATGCCGTTTCCATCGGGGCTAAAAAACAAGAACCATTTGTGTAAACGAGTGGTTTTTTTATTTTCATCCTTTCTAAATTCTTTGCGAACTTTGCGATAACTTTGTGAACTTTGCGTTTAAATCTATTCAAAATTATGGAAACAGCTTACATCAAAACACCCTTGGGAATCACCACAATTATAGGCGATGAAAATGGTGTGTCTGTAATTTCAGTTTCCGATGAAGGAATTGTTTCAGAAGAAATTCCAACTGTTTTACAAGAAGCAGTTTCACAGCTCAATGATTATTTTGAGGGTAAACGAACTGATTTTGATTTCAAACTCAACCCAAAGGGAACAGAATTCCAACAAAAAGTTTGGAAAGCTTTATTGGAAATTCCATACGGCAAAACCAGAACGTATCTTGAACAATCAAAAGTTTTAGGAGATGTTAAAGCGATACGTGCCGTAGCTTCTGCCAATGGGAAAAACCCGCTTTGGATTGTTGTGCCTTGTCACAGAGTCATTGGAACAGACGGCTCACTTACGGGTTATGCCGGAGGATTATGGCGAAAAAAATGGTTGTTGGAACACGAAAATCCAACAACACAGCAAAGTTTGTTCTAAGTAAATAGACACGAATTGCACGAATTTTCACAAATTAATTTTATAGATTTATAAAATTAAATTATTCTGAGTTTGTGTAATTTTTTGCACTATTTAATTTGTGCTAATTCGTGCAATTCGTGTCCAAAATAACTTTATATGATTGAAAAAATAAACCTTAATAATATCCTCTTTCTTGACATTGAAACCGTTCCGGAAACAGCTGATTTCAATTCTTTGGATGACGAAATGAAAATCCTTTGGGAACTCAAAACCCAATACCAGCGTAAAAACGAGTTCTCTGGTGAGGAATTTTACGACCGCGCCGGAATTTGGGCGGAGTTTGGGAAAATTGTCTGTATTTCGGTGGGTTATTTTGTCATCAAAGGAGATATTCGAAATTTTAGAGTGACTTCTTTTTTTGGTGAAGAGCCTAAACTTTTGAAAGATTTCAATAATCTGCTGAACAATCATTTCAATGGACCACAGCATGTTTTGTGCGGGCACAATGCCAAAGAATTTGACATTCCTTTCCTTGCACGACGAATGATTATTAACCAGATTCCAATTCCTGACAAACTGAATTTATTTGGTAAAAAACCTTGGGAAATTGCACATTTGGATACTTTAGAGTTGTGGAAATTTGGCGATTACAAACATTTCACTTCCTTGAAATTAATGTGTAAAGTACTCGGAATCCCATCGCCAAAAGGCGATATCGATGGTAGTCAGGTAGGTCATGTCTTTTATGTTGACAAAGATATTGACCGAATAGTCACCTATTGTGAAAAAGATACGATTGCAGTCGCTCAGATCTTTCTGAGACTGAGACGAGAAGATTTATTGATCGAAGAAGAAATTATTCATGTGTAATTTATTTTTGAAATGAGACATGAGGAAATTGCAAATTATAGACTTGCTTCACAAAAGCTTTTTAAAACAAATTCTAACTCGCCACAAGAAATAGTAAAGCATTTAGGGGCTATACAGGCGCAGGATTACTCGATGGCAAAATGGGCAATTGGTTCCCGTTGTAATGCGACGGAAAAAGAAATTGAAGAAGCTATTAATTCTGGTAAAATTATCCGGACTCATATCCTTAGGCCAACTTGGCATTTTGTTGCTGCGGATGATATTTATTGGATGCTGGATGTTTCCAGACCACAAGTTAAACGTCTTTTTACTTCATCAGCCAGACAACACGGCTATGATGAAAAGAAACTGGATCAAGTTAATTCGTCCATCGAAAAACTACTAACTGGAAACAATCATTTAACACGGGACGAAATAATGCAGGAGCTTAATATCAAAAAGGCTTCAGGTGACTTGTCTCCCGTTATAATAATGATGAATGCAGAATTAGAAGGTGTTGTGTGTAACGGCAAGATGAAAGGCAAACAAATTACATACGCTTTACTCGAAGAACGTGTTGAAAAACCCAAAACAACTTTTACAAAAGAAGAAGCATTGGCTAAATTAGCCAAACGTTATTTCGAAAGCCACGGTCCAGCTACTTTGCACGACTTTTCATGGTGGTCTGGTTTTCCGCCAACTACGGCTAAATTGGTGATTAATTCAATAGAATCGGAACTGAACTCGGTTGAAATTGATAATCAGAAGTATTGGTTTGGAGCCGATTTTTCTGACGAAGACAACTTTCGCGAAAGCTTACATTTTCTGCCTGCCTTTGATGAGATTTTGATTTCGTATAAAAATCGTGAGGCATCTATTATATTGGAACATCAGTCTAAAGCATTTACTAATAATGGCATTTTTAAACCCGTTATTCTCGAAAATGGTAAAGTCATCGGAATTTGGAAGCGAACCATCAAAAAAGATCATGCAAAAATAGAAACTCAGTTTTTTTCTGCTTTGGATGAAACTAAAAGAAATACTCTTTTTGAAGCAATTAAACCTTTTGAAAATTATCTGGAAACTAAAATTAGTATTGAATAATCACTAAGATTATCGAAAAATAAATACAAACTCCTTAAAAGTATTTTAGGTATAAGATATTGATATATAAATATTTATTATTGTTTTATCGGAAAAATATTTTTTGACCGGATAGCCAGTCTATGAAATAAAGCCACAATTGCTCTAGCTCAAACATTTATTATTGAGCATAAAAGTTTTCAATAGAGAGAAATAGGGATTATTCATGATTTGAAATTTTTCGGTAATATGATTGATATTGCATTTCCGATTGATTTATTACATTTACAAAAAATATAAATTATGGTATTAAGTAGATTCTGGTTAGTCATTTTTATTTCATCTATTGTCTTTATTGTTGTCAGTTTGTTTTCTGCCAATACCTATACCATTGATTATGTTTTGAACGGGAAAAAAGACGACCCAGTTCTTATATCCGAAAAGTATATTGAGCAAGTTCCTGCTTTTATCAAAGACAGTATCAAGAAAGCAACGGATCAAACCATGATTATAAATCGTGATACGCTAAATTCCGACACGACTTATGTTTATAAAAATAAAACCGTAAAAATCTTCAGCGGTGTTCAAAAATCGGATGGTTTATTGCCTACCTGCAAAAGCACATTAGTTGATTTGATTTTGCCACTTATTGCCTATTTGGCATTTTTCTGTGGATTGATGGAACTTTTAATCATTTCTGGAGCCTCTGGAAAATTGGCTAAATTATTGAGTCCCGTATTTGTTAAGGTGTTCCCAAGTATCCCAAAAGATCATCCGTCGATCTCCTACATGACTTTAAATTTTGCTGCCAATTTCTTAGGATTGGATTCTGCTGCGACGCCATTTGGATTAAAAGCCATGGAAAGTTTGCAGGAAATAAATCCCGAGAAAGACAAAGCGAGTGATGCACAAATTATGTTCATGTGTCTGCATGCTTCGGGTCTGACATTGATTGCAACTTCGATTATTGGTTATCGTGCTGCTGCAGGCGCAACAAATCCAGCCGATGTAATGCTGCCTTGTATTATTACTTCTTTCATTGGTACAATTGCCGCGTTTTTAATTGTTGGAATAAAGCAAAAAATTAATTTCAAGAGTGCTTCATTAGTTGTTGTACTGATGGGATTGATAGCTGCAATTATTGGCTTATTGATGTACGTAAACCACTTGGATTTAATCGGGAAAAACTATTTTACTTCAAATCTTTCGGCATTGATATTGGTTGGAATTATTGCTTTTACTTTGATATTTTCATTTATAAAAGAGAAAAAATTTACCGAGGCTAAAACCACGGTTTTTGAAGCCTTTGTAACAGGAGCTAATAATGGAATAAAAACAGGAGTTGTTATTTTTCCTTATGTTTTAGGGATGTTAGTGGCCATTTCTTTGTTTAGAAACAGTGGACTGTTTGAAATTATAAGTAACTGGATTGCTTTTGCTTTCTCGAATATGGGAGTAAGTAAAGAAATTACCGATGCTTTGCCAGTAGCGCTGCTTAGACCTTTTAGTTCTGCGGGATCAAGAGGATTTTTGATCGATTCGATGAACACATTTGGCGCCGATTCCATGACGGGAAGATTGAGCAGTATTTTTCAATGCAGTGCCGAGAGTACTTTTTATGTGATTGCGGTTTATTTTGGTTCTGTAAATATCAAAAATACCCGTTACGCATTAGGGACAATGCTTCTAGTTGATGTAATTTGTGTGATTACGGCAATTTTTGTAGCAAGCTGGTTTTTTTAGAATAAAATATGAATCGCCTAATTAGGAATATTAATTTATTTTTCATTCTTTTGAACGCTTTACAAATCTTTAAATAAATTAAAAAATGTCAAAATACACTAAATACATCGCCATAGGTTTGCTTATTTTATTCTTGGTTACTAGTTTATTAAGTTAAATCTTTGATCCGATTGATGAAAAAGGATTTTTTTTTCACTGCAAAATAACAGTTAATAAAAACTAAAAGCTGCAGGACTTATTTAAGTCCTGCAGCTTTTTTGTTTTAATGATGAGCCTACAAAATCATCTGTTTAGAAATTTTTAAGACAATCCTATTAACCTGTATACTTTCAAAAAAGTATATTTGTCGCCAATAACTATTAAAATTTATTTATGAAATATTCATTCCTTGCCATTATAGCTGTATTTTTTATGTCATGCAGTAATAGCGATTCGGAACAGCCCGTAGCGGTAGATTATACAGCTCAAAATGAAGCTGAAATTAAAGCATATGTTGTCGCAAACCAATTAGATGCTAAAAGAACAGACTCGGGTTTGTATTATGTAATTAATGAAGCAGGTACTGGTAAACAGCCCACGGCAACTTCAAACGTGACGGTGACTTACAAAGGTTACTTTACGAACAAAAGTGTTTTTGACCAAAATACGACCGGAATTTCATTCAATCTGCAGCAAGTAATAAAAGGATGGACAGAAGGAATTCCGTATTTTAAAGAAGGCGGAAGCGGTATTCTTTTGATACCAGCACATTTGGGTTATGGCAGTTATAGTACTAGCCGTATTCCCGGTGGTTCTGTTTTGATTTTTGATGTAAAACTACTTTCGGTTAATTAAATTGGAGTTTAAGCCAAGACCGATAAATGATATAAAAGCCTTGTTTTTAGCGAGGTTTTTTGTTTTTATAAATGCAAATTATACCAATAAAATCACCAAATAATCACCTTTAGCCCTGATCGAAACGGCATCCTTTGCTTTTTTTCTTTAAAAAAGCAAAGATATAGTGGAGAGCAGGAACCATATAACCAAAAATGCCGATGCCTCTGCTTCTAAAAACAGGCAATCAAACTTAAATTTTTTAATAATTTCTTTAAGGAACGTGATATAAATCAGTTATGATTCCTTGAACAATTCTTATATTTGGCATTCTTAAAAAAAACAAACTATGGACTTCATATACCAGGATCCTTATCCTATTTTAAAAGACGATACCCAATACCGTAAAATCACTTCCGATTTTGTAAAAGTTGAAAAACTTGGTGATAGAGAAATCTTGACTGTTGACCCAAAAGGTTTGGAACTTTTGGCACAGGAAGCTTTGAAAGATGTTTCTTTTATGTTGCGTACTTCGCATTTGGAGAAACTAAGAGCTATTCTTGATGATCCTGAAGCGACCGACAATGACAGATTTGTAGCATATAATTTATTACAAAATGCAGTTGTAGCTATCGACGGGGAATTACCTTCATGTCAAGACACCGGAACAGCGATTGTAATGGCCAAAAAAGGCGAAAATGTATATACGGGAGTTGATGATGCCGAATGGCTTTCAAAAGGGATTTTTAACACCTATCAGGAAAGAAACCTTCGTTATTCCCAAATTGTGCCAATCAGTATGTTTGAGGAGAAAAACTCGGGATCAAATCTTCCAGCCCAAATAGATATTTATGCCAAAAAAGGAGCTTCGTATGAGTTTTTGTTTTTAGCAAAAGGAGGAGGTTCTGCGAACAAAACCTATTTATACCAACAAACAAAATCATTGCTGAATGAAAAATCTTTGGATGCTTTCATTCGTGCCAAAATAATGGACTTAGGAACTTCTGCTTGTCCGCCGTATCACTTGGCTTTAGTGATTGGAGGAACTTCAGCTGAAGCGAATTTAGCCGCCGTTAAAAAAGCGTCTGCAGGATATTTTGACCATTTGCCAACAACTGGAAACATGGCAGGTCAAGCATTTCGAGACTTAGAGTGGGAAAAAAGAGTGCAGTTAATTTGTCAGCAGAGTGCTATTGGAGCGCAATTTGGAGGTAAATATTTCACTCATGATGTTCGTGTGATTCGGTTGCCACGTCATGCTGCTTCTTGTCCTGTTGGATTGGGAGTTTCCTGTTCTGCCGATAGAAACATAAAAGGTAAAATTACCAAAGACGGTATTTTTGTAGAACAATTGGAAGTAAATCCAAAACGTTTATTGCCTGAAACACCACCACATTTGGAAGCAGCAGTTGAGATTGATTTGAATCAACCAATGGCTGATATTCTTAAAAAATTGTCTCAATATCCAATCAAAACGCGTTTGAAATTAAACGGAACCTTGATTGTGGCTCGTGATATTGCTCACGCTAAAATCAAAGAATTATTGGATGCAGGCAAACCAATGCCGGAATACTTTAAAAATCACCCAATCTATTACGCTGGTCCTGCAAAAACTCCGGAAGGAATGGCTTCAGGAAGTTTTGGACCAACAACAGCAGGAAGAATGGACGTTTATGTAGAAGAGTTCCAAAAGAATGGCGGAAGCATGGTAATGCTTGCCAAAGGAAACAGAACCAAAGATGTGATGAATGCATGTAAAACTTACGGCGGATTCTATTTGGGTTCTATCGGAGGGCCAGCAGCAATCTTAGCTAAAGAAAATATCCTTTCGGTTGAGGTAGTTGATTTTGAAGAGTTAGGCATGGAAGCCGTTCGTAAAATCACTATCAAGGATTTCCCTGCTTTTATTATCACTGATGATAAAGGGAATGATTTCTTTGAGAATCTTTAGATAAACACAATTTTTATTATGTTATAAAGCCACAATTTCATTTGGATTGAAATTGTGGCTTTCTTGATTTAATGTTAACTTTTACTTTTTAATGAAGGTTTTGGTGATTTTTTGATTGCCGTCATTTAGTTCCAAAATATAAACTCCTGGGTTCAAATTGCCCGTATTGATACTGTTTTCAACTGTTTTTCCTGTAGCAATTTGTATTCCGGATGATGTTATAATTCTAAACGATAATCCTTTGTTTTCGGGATTGGTAATGTTTAAGATTGAATTGGTCGGGTTCGGAAAAATAGAATAAAAATTGGTATTGGTATTACTTTCGGAAGTATTTTCAATTGGAGACGCAAAAGTAATTAGGTTGCTTGCCCCAATGTTCACGGTGTAATCTTCTACTTCTCCAAAATAAAAAGATTCACAAGCAGTTGATGCTGAATTTCTCTTCATCGCTACTCTCATTCTTGTAGTGCCGGTTAAAGCCGTTGCTGGAACAGTAAAGGAGTATGAATTATTGGTACTGCTTTTTATTGATGTCGAAACTACTTTTTCTGAATTTTCAAAAGTGCCATTTTGATTAAAATCGATCCATACTCCCCAAAATTCTTTATATGAAGCTGATCTATAACCGATACTCAAAACAATTGTATTCGACCCATAAGGCAGATTCCCTGTTAGGTTGGTGAAATTACCATAACCGCTGTTGGCAGCTGTTGTGTTGACAATTCCTCCTATGCCCACATAATCAATGTATTCATAAGTAGAATTTGTTGCTTTGGAAGTGCAATATGTAAGATTATTTGCTGAAGTGGTTACTGTAACTGAATTGCTGTCACCTGATAAGTTGTCTTTCGCATCCTTTGCTTTGATCGTAAAGGTATAGGCTGTATTTGGGCTTAATCCAGTTACAGTATAGGTAGTGCCAGTTACGGTGTTTACCAAAATAGCACCATTATAAACATTATAACCTGTTACGGAAACATTATCGGTTGATGCGGTCCAAGACAAATTGGTGCTTGTGGCTGTAGTGCCACTGGCAGTCAATGCCGTTGGTGCGGATGGAGGAGTTGTGTCGGTTGCTAATGTGGTAATATTGGCTTCATTACTTGAATCCGATAAATTAGTCGCTGCATCTTTGGCTCTAACCGTGAAGGTGTAGGATGTACTTGGATTTAGTCCGGTTACTGCATAAGTTGTTCCAGAAACGGTCGTAACAAGGGTAGCTCCATTATACACATTGTAACCCGTAACTCCTACATTATCGGTGGAAGCAGTCCAAGATAAATTGGTGGAAATGTCCGTAGTTCCAGAAGCTGTTAAACTGGTTGGTGCAGTTGGAGCTGTTGTGTCTACTGGAGTTGGTAAGGTGGTTATGGATGCATCATTGCTAACAGCAGATAAATTGCCAGCAGCATCTTTTGTTTTTACTGTAAAAGTGTAGGCAGTTGATGCGATTAAACCTGTAACATTGTAAGTCGTTCCTGCAACAGTGGTTATTAAGTTAGCTCCATTGTACACATTGTAACCTGTTACGGCTACATTATCGGTTGAAGCAGTCCATGACAAATTAGTGGTGGTATCTGTAGTTCCCGATGCCACTAAATTTAGTGGTGTCGTAGGTGCGGTAGTGTCTGTTGGGCCAGTATAAGCATCGCCAACACCCACTGCATAAAAAGCATTTGTTGTAGCAATTACCTCTGCTGATCCTGCTCCATATAAATCGGTTGCTGCTTGAATCCCGTAGGTTCTGGCATTGGCATAAGTTGAATTGGCCGTTAGATAAATGCTTTCCAACCGATAGGTTATTTTTGCTGCTTTTTCGATAGTAATTCCAGTTACAGCATAGCTATTGCCTTTGTCATTTGTTCCTGATTTTCCCACTGACAAGATGTAAAACCAGTGATTCAAGACTCCACTATTGGTGTGAACACCACAATAATCATTGAAGCTGAAAGGGAAACCACAATTGGGATTTTTCCAATTGGTTCCACCATAAGTATCGGGTTGGCCTTCTGCTTTTGGATTACTCATGGATCGTAATGATAAATGCCCAGCTCTTCTTTCGATATCTTCACCTATTAACCATGTTGATTTGGAAGGAGCAGCATAGTATTCTATACAGGCACCCCAAATATCCGATAAAGCTTCGTTCATGGCGCCAGATTCTTTTTGATAAGCTAAATTGGCTGTTTTTTCGCAAATAGCATGACCAATTTCATGTGCTGCCACATCCAATGAGGTTAAGATATCAAAATTGGTTCCGCTTCCGTCTCCGTACGTCATTACGGATCCATCCCAAAATGCATTATCATAGGCATTATCATAATGCACATAACTTTTGATAGTCGCTCCGGCATTATCGTAACTATTTCGCCCATGTACAGTTGACCAATAATCATAAGTCTTTTCGGCTCCCCAATGCGCATCTAGAGCTCCGTTGTCTTTGTTGGTATTGTTATATTCGGTTGCGGTCCAGTTGTTATCGGCATCAGTGAAGTTTACGGCGTTGCTGTAATTGGTGCCTTTTTTCATATTGAAAGTGTTTATTCCGTTTCCTCTTGTGGCATCGGCCAATATATAGTTGGCTCCGCTTAAGGTTGTTTGTATGGTTTGTGAACCAGTATAACGAGTATCGGCATTGGCTGCAACGACCATTCTGTTTTGGTTTCTGGAAGTTGCTTCTCCTTTCCCATGGCTGTATTCCCCAAGATGTTTAATAGTAGCGTTATAAAACAGCGTTTCTCCTGTAATGGCATCTATGTAAATGTCGCCTCGACTTACTGGTTTTGTGGCATAAATATCAAATTTATAAGCTAAACGCAAAGGAGTGTCCTTTGTATTAGAATTGTCCCCATCCAAAATTGGAAGCCAAACTAACTCACCAATTGGTTTTTTATAGCTAAACATTTTGGCATCTTCCGGTACTTCCCAAAGGTATTTTTGAGCTCCTATTTGCTGTAATGCTTTTGCGAAAGCTTGATCTTGCGATAAAGTGGGAATGGAATTCAACATATCGGTTTTGTAGAATTCTCCGTTCATTGAGTTCAGTTTTCCTGCAGAAGAATGCAACGTGTAAGTGGCAAATTCTACTTTGATACCGTTATGGAATAATTGAAATTTTTCATGGGAAATACCTAATTTGTCAATTTCAGTTTTGATTTTTGCAAAATTTGAATTGCCTTTTATTCCCAATTGATCTTTGAAGAGTTGTTGGTAATCACTTATTTTATAAGTTGATTTACTCGTAAATGTTATCAAGGTGGGAATTCCTTTTTCGTTTGTGATTTTTTTTAATACATTTTTATCTCCTTCTTGAGCTAATAATGTGAATGTTGAAAAAGAAAAAATGATTAAGCAGAAAGCCTTTTGAAGTAATGTATTTTTCATGGAATTTATTATTAAATAATGAATAATCCGTTGTGAAAAATGGGGTAATCAAATTTAACTATATTTTTGAAATTTGAAGGAATGTTTTTAGTTATTTCATTAAATATTAGTTATTTACGTAAATTAACGTAGTCTTTTACTTCTGATTTGTGTTTTTTTGGCATAAAAAAAGCAACTCGATTGAGTTGCTTTTATAAATATGTTTCATTCTTTTATTTAAAATTGAAACCAAAGATAGCACCTAGACCAAATTGATAAGAATAGGCATAATCCTGTACGGCAACTGGTCCCCAATATCCCCAATATGTATCTGTTCCAGCAGGAGCAACCGTTGATATAAGATTTGCTTGAAGACTAATAGAAAGTATAGAAGCTGTTTTGATTTTTACACCTCCTTTGATTTCCCATGCGAAGTTGGTGTCGCTTCCGCCAGAAGGACCTTCGGTAATAGCCATACCAAGACCTCCTCCTAAATAAGGAACTGCATTATTACCATTGTCAAAATAATGATTACCCCCAATTAAGATATAATTGAATGCACCATCTCCATCTACATCACCTCCAGCAAGAGGAACATCAATTTTCATTGAAGTGTCAAGCCTTAGATATTTAAGTTCTATAGACGATGATTTTTGAGGAAAAAATTCCAAGCCGGCACCATACGTAATACCATCTCCAATTTTAATGTCTCCATAATCAAAGTTAACGTTGTTTGAAAATGTATAACTTCCGTGAACATCTAGTACAATATCTCCTCTATCTTGAGCCATCATACCTGCTGAAAATAAAAGAGCTATTAATAATAATCTGTAATTTTTCATAATTTTTTGTTTTGTTTGTTTTTAACAAATATAAATAAAAAATCAAAAATATTACAAATTAAGTGTTAAATCAATTGTAACTAAATAAAGAAATTCTTTCATCTGGTAGATAGTTATAATCGATTTGAAGTTTTTAAATTTTAGGAATAAAAAATAACTCGTAAGAATTTTTTTAATCAGATGAATAATTAATCGATTATCATTTCTGGAATTTCACCGTCGATGATTAAATTGGCTTCTGTGGAGGCTATGATGTGTTCTACCGTAACTCCAGGTGCTCTTTCCAGCAGTTTAAAACCTTTTGGTGTGATTTCTAAGACTGCCAATTCAGTGACTACTTTTTTCACGCAACCGACACCAGTTAATGGCAAGGTGCATTTTTTTAATATTTTGGATTCTCCAGCCTTATTGACGTGCATCATTGCCACGATAATATTCTCGGCAGATGCCACAAGATCCATCGCGCCACCCATACCTTTGACCATTTTTCCGGGGATTTTCCAGTTGGCAATATCTCCATTTTCCGAAACTTCCATCGCGCCCAGAATGGTCAAATCGACATGCTGTCCGCGAATCATTCCGAAGCTGGTGGCGGAGTCAAAAAATGAGGCTCCCGGCAAAGTGGTGATGGTTTGTTTTCCCGCATTGATGATATCGGCATCTTCATCGCCTTCAAAAGGGAAGGGACCCATGCCTAGAACGCCATTTTCGCTTTGAAATTCGACGTCAATTCCTTTTGGAATATAGTTGGCCACCAAAGTGGGAATTCCGATGCCTAGATTGACGAAATAACGGTCTTTTAATTCTTGTGCAATTCGTTTTGCAATTCCTATTTTATCTAATGCCATGTGTTTTTTATGTTTTAAAATCTAAAAAGCGAAATAATCTAAAAAATTAATATTCAAGTATTATCTGCTCTCTAAAGATTCTATATTCTTTACTCTATTTTCTAATTTCTGCAATCTGCGTTTTGCAATCTAAGATCTATTCTCTTTTTCTGGTTGTACGTTGCTCAATTCTTTTCTCGTACTTTTCTCCTTGAAAAATTCGTTGCACTAAAATCCCTGAAATATGAATTTGGTTGGGGTCTAATGTTCCGGCTTCGACCAATTCTTCTACTTCGGCTACGGTGATTTTGGCAGCACCGCACATGCACGGGTTGAAGTTTCTGGCTGTTCCTTTGAAGATTAGGTTTCCAGCAGTATCGCCTTTCCAAGCTTTAACGATCGCAAAATCGGCTTTGAAGGCGTGTTCCATAATGTGCATTTTACCATTGAATTCACGAACTTCTTTTCCTTCGGCTACTTCGGTTCCATAACCGGCGGGTGTAAAAAAGGCTGGAATACCAGCTTGTGCCGCGCGACATCTTTCTGCCAAAGTTCCTTGTGGGATGAGGTCTACCTCCAATTCACCGGAAAGCATTTGACGCTCGAATTCGGCATTTTCACCCACGTAGGAAGAAATCATCTTTTTGATTTGTTTTTTTTGCAAAAGCAAACCAAGTCCAAAATCATCTACTCCCGCATTATTCGAAATGCAGGTTAGGTTTGTTGTTTCTTTTTGAACCAATTCGGCAATAGAGTTTTCGGGTATGCCACACAATCCGAAACCACCAAGCATAAGGGTCATTCCGTTTTCTATTCCTTGCAGTGCTTCTTGAACGGTATTTACTTTTTTGTTAATCATAATAATTCTTTTATAACTATATCGATTTCGTTTTTTATTTTTTAAAATTACAACATTTCGGTTTTCTGTGAAGTATTATTATTTAATGGATTAAAAAATGAACCTCAATTGAAGAAAACGAATTTATAAAGCAAATCTAATAAAATAATCGCATTAATTTGGTTTCAAAAATTTTATATAATATGGATAAACAAAAAGAACCATTTTAGATTGTCTAAAATGGTTCTTTGAACAGTATTATGTGTCTGTTATGCTTCTTTTTACAATGAAAATTCTTCGGTATCTTGTTCCGGAGTTGCAGTGGTGTCTTGTACAACTGCTGCCCTTGGAACATAACAATCCACTTTGATGGAAAGGTTTTTTGGTCTTTCGAAGGATTCTTTGGATATGGTTAAGGCTTTGTCGTCATAACATTTATTCATAAAATACCCCCAGATAGGTAATGCCATTGCAGCTCCCTGTCCATACGTAAGGCTTTTGAAATGCGCCGAACGATCCTCGCATCCTACCCAAACACCCGTTACTAGGTTGGGTACCATTCCCATAAACCAACCATCGGATTGATTTTGTGAAGTTCCCGTTTTTCCGGCAATCGGATTGGTAAACATATATGGATATCCTGTCCAGCGCTTGTCTCCATTACCGCCACCTTGAGTTCTCAATCTGGCTCCAGAACCACTTTCGGTTACTCCTTCCAACAATTTAATGATGGCAAATGCGATGTCTTTGTTCAAAACATCATGGGACTCCGGAATCGGTTCGTAGATTACTTCACCACTTTTGTTTTCGATTTTGGACAAGAACTGTGGTTTGGTATATACGCCTTGATTAGCAAATGTGCTGAAAGCAGCTACCATATCTTCTACGGTAATTTCCACAGCTCCCAAAGCGATGGAAGGTTGAGTAACGATTTCGGATTTTACACCCAATTTATGAGTCAGTTCAATTACTGCTTCCGGGCTTACCTTGTCGATTAATTTAGCTGATACCGTATTGATGGAATAGGCCAATGCCTGTTTTAAAGTTACCATTCCGCGGTAGTTATTGTCTGAATTTCTAGGTTCCCAATCTTCGGTTACGTGATGACGTCCTTTGCGAATAATAAACGGGCCGTCTAATATGGAATCACAAGGAGACATATTTAATTGTTCTATCGCTGTTGCATACACAAAAGGCTTGAAGGTAGAACCGACCTGTCTGGCTCCTTGTCCTACGTGATCGTACTGGAAATATTTGTAATTGATACCACCAACCCAAACTTTTATATTACCCGTTTGAGGTTCCATGGACATCACTCCCGCTTGTAAAAAGTGTTTGTAATAACGGATGGAATCCATTGGTGTCATGATGGTGTCTCTTTCTCCTTTCCAGGTGAAAACCGTCATTTTTGTTTTTTCATTAAAGGATTTTATGATCTCTTCGTCACTTTTGTCCTGATCTTTCAAAATAGCCCATCTACTGGACGATTTCATGGCCTGATTGATAATACGTTGCGTTTCTGCTTCTGAAATGTTTATGAAAGGAGCATTTTTATTGTCTTTGTTTTGAATAAAAAACTCTTCTTGCATATTGGCCATGTGGGCAGCTACAGCTTCCTCGGCATAAGCCTGCATTCTTGAATCAATTGTGGTGTAGATTTTAAGACCATCTTTGTAAATGTCATAATCGGAACCATCGGGCTTTTTGTTTTCTTCCACCCATTTCTTCATGTAATCACGGAGGTATTCTCTAAAATAAGTGGCAGTTCCTTCTCTATGACTTTCCAATTTGAAATTAAGAGTAATAGGCAAACTTTGTAAGTGTGTTTTTTGGTCTTCAGTAATGAGATTTGCTTTTTCCATTTGCAAAAGCACCACATTTCTTCGATTTTTTACTCCAACTGGATTTTTAACAGGATTATAAAGTCCGGAGTTTTTGAACATCCCTACTAAAATAGCAGACTCGTCAATGGTTAAATCTTTTGGTTCTTTAGAGAAATAAGTTTTTGCAGCAGAACTAACCCCCACAGAATAATTACCAAAGTCATACACATTGCAGTACATTGCAATGATTTCGTTTTTGGTATATTGTCTTTCCAAACGAATGGCGATAATCCATTCTTTCATTTTTTGCACTATACGGAAAGGCAAAAATTTCGAACCTTCTCCGTGAAATAATTGTTTGGCAAGTTGTTGGGTCAATGTACTGGCTCCTCCGCTGGTTCCCAAACTGGCAATGGCTCTCAGGGTTCCTCTACCGTCGATTCCGGAATGCTCGTAAAAACGGGCATCTTCGGTAGCTATCAAGGCTTGTACAAGATTCTTTGGCAAATCTGAATATTTTAATGCAGATCGGTTTTCTTTAAAATATTTACCTATAACTACGCCGTCAGAGGAGATAATTTCGGTCGCGAGATTGGAGTCCGGATTTTCAAGATCTTCAAAGGAAGGCATGGATCCAAATAAACCCCATGAGGCAAACAGGAAAAATAAAGCAATGATTCCCAATCCATAAAAGTAAAATTTCCAAAATTGTTTGGAATAATATTTAACATCTTTAACGACGCCTTTTGCCTGAGTGTTACTTTTTTTAATAGCCATAATCGTATTCTATTCTTTGTTTTCTATTCTAAAACCCACTTCGGTAATTCCATCCAAAAAAGTAACGCCAGGTACTTTTCCGTTTTCTCTTACTGCTTGTTTGATATGTACTTTGTATTTTCCTCTAAAACGGACATTTTCCTTGTAATAGAGTTTACTTTCTTTGATATCCGTAAAGCCATCACCCAATAATGTTCCGTCAGGTTCCGCCATCTGGTATTCCAAAGTATCAACTTTGGTATAGCCATTTGGGCTTTCCAAAGACACAATCAGAAAGAGATTATTGTATTTGTAATTGTCGTTGTCTCTTAAATTTACGAACAAATTATATCTTTTTGTGGAATCCAAAACAGGTAAGTCAAAAGTGACGATGCTGTCTTTGTGCCAAGCGCTTCCCACGGATTTATACTCATCAAAAACCCTTTTTTTATCACATGAAAAAAAGAGTACTGCTGCAAAAAACAGTAAAAGACTATTCTTTATTCTCATTTTTTTTAATAATTATTGGTTTTCTCGGCTGTTCTGGGGTGTTTTCGGCAGAAGCAGGTCGATTGGTGTTGGGTTTCTTACGATTGTTTTTCTTGCGATTTCTATTTCCGTTAGGGTTTTCCTTAGTTGGATTTTCTTTGTTAGCAACGTTTGGGTTTGCGTTACTTGGCGGATTATTTTTTTGAATAGCTGCTGGTTTGTTGGCATTGTTAGGTACAATCACATTTTCACCGGCAACTCTAGGTTTTTTGTTTGGTTTTTTCTTTCTTTTAGGTTGGTCAAATCGCGTTAAACTTTCTTGCCCCATTGCATTGTTGAAATTTTGTTCTGGTTCTGCAACTACTTCAACAGCATAATCTTCCAATGAAGAAACTTTATTTTTTAGTTTGTTTTCGGCAATAATTTCTTTGACCTGGTCAATTTTTAGGATATGCCAGTTGGCAAAATTATTGGTGTAGGCAAACCACATCAATCCTTTGAAAATATCTTGTTTTTGACAAATAGCATCTCCTTTTTCTGTAACCAACTTGGTGTCAAACTCAGGAAAATCTTTTAAGGCATCCATGTAAGTGTCCAGTTCGTAATTCAAACAGCACTTTAGTTTTCCGCATTGACCAGCCAGTTTTTGTGGATTTAAAGACAGTTGTTGGTAACGAGCTGCCGAAGTGTTTACACTTCTAAAATCCGTTAGCCAAGTAGAACAACACAATTCTCTACCGCAAGATCCAATTCCTCCCAAACGAGCAGCTTCTTGACGGAAACCAACTTGTTTCATCTCAACTCTTGTGCTAAATTCTTTAGCAAAGTCTTTGATTAAAAGTCTAAAATCGACTCTGTCATTGGCTGTGTAATAGAAAGTGGCTTTGGAACCGTCACCTTGAAATTCAATGTCCGAAATTTTCATTTCCAGTTTTTGTGCAATCGCCAATTCACGTGCACGAACTTTCATAGGTTCTTCTTTGTTTCGGGCTGTAGTCCAAATATCGATATCTTTTTGGGTAGCTTTTCTGTACACTTTTGGCACTTCATTGCTTGTTGGATTGACCCCTTTTTTCTTCATTTGAATTTTTACCAATTCTCCTGTAAGTGTCACAATTCCAATATCATGTCCTGGCGAAGCGACAGTAGCCACTATATCACCCATACTCAAAGTTAAATTCTCGGTATTGCGGTAAAATTCTTTTCTACCGTTTTTAAAACGGACTTCCACACAGTCAAAAGGAGCTTCACCATTGGGCAAACTCATGTTTGAAAGCCAATCAAAAACCGTTAATTTATTGCAGCTATCGGTGCCGCAAGTCCCATTATTTTTACAACCCTTTGGTGCACCACCGTCTGAAGTTGAACAACTTGTACATGCCATAATGCTATATGTAGTATTGCTATAAAAGCAATTTAAGTTCGTATTACGTTTAATGGGTAAAGATACTATTTTTTTGGTTTATGTTACAAGGGGTAAAAAAGGCAAAAAATCATAAAGTTATACTAAAGCTATGCAATGATTATAATATGAAAAAAAATACGGTTTTTATGTAGATGTTTTTATAAGGTTGATGGGTCAAAATTGAAAGAATTTGTAATAATTAGTTATAAAAGTTTAGTTTTTGATTTTTGAAGGATAAGTTGTTCATTTATATTCTAAATAACCGATAATAAGCTATTTATGACGATAAAAAGCACAATGTATTTTATAATTTAACACTTAAAAAATTATCTTTATAGTATTCTTTTCGAGGTGGTTATCCTCTTTTATAAATTAATAAATTTAGTTATGATTAAAAAAATCGTTTTATCATCTCTGGTGACAGTGTTACTTTCATACTATGGTTATGGACAGCAACCCACTTTTAAAGGCGATGTCAAATTGGATGTTCGGGACTCCAAAGCAGATTGGGCTCCTTACATTCGTAAAAAAGCGCCTGAAGGTTCACCCAATATCCTATTCATTCTTTATGATGATACGGGTCTGGCTGCTTGGTCTCCCTATGGAGGAAGAATAAATATGCCTACAATGGACAAACTAGCCGCGGACGGATTGACCTATACCCAATGGCAAACTGTTGCGCTTTGTTCGCCAACTCGTTCTTGTATTAATACTGGACGTAATCATAACCTTAACGGTATGGGAGCAATTACAGAAGGGGCGAATGGATTTCCGGGTTACAGTTGTCAGTTGCCTGCACAAGCTGCTACTATGGCCCAAATATTAAATGATAACGGTTGGAGTACCTTTTGGTTAGGAAAAGACCATAATGTTCCAGAAACCGATCTTTCGGCAGGAGCGAATAAAAGCCAATGGCCGCTGCAACAGGGTTATGACCGTTTTTATGGTTTTATTGGTGGTGAAACCAACCAGTTTTACCCTGATTTAACCGAAGACAATCACGCGATTGAAGCGCCTTATGGTCCAGAAAAAGGATACCATTTGTCTAAAGATTTGGCGGATCAAGCCATCAAAATGATTGGTGATCAAAAATCGGCTAATCCGTCTAAACCTTGGTTTATGTGGTATTGTCCTGGAGCCAATCACGCACCGCATCAAGCACCAAAAGAGTATATTGCTAAATACAAAGGTAAATTTGATGATGGGTATGATGCGTATCGCAAATGGGTGTTGCCTCGTATGATTGAAAAAGGCATTATGCCAAAAGGTACAAAACTTACAGAATGGAACCCAATGCCTGCAGATCAGGCAAACCCAGCAGATGCAGTGCGCCCTTGGGAATCACTCAGTGCCGACGAAAAGAAATTATTCTCCCGTTTGTGCGAAGTATATGCCGCATTCTCTGAATATACCGATGTTGAAATTGGACGTGTAGTTGATTATCTGAAAAAAACAGGCCAATATGAAAATACCGTAATTATGTACGCTTCCGATAACGGGGCTTCAGGAGAAGGAACGCCAAACGGTTCGGTAAATGAAAATAAATTCTTCAATGGTTTCCCTGATGATTTAGCCGAAAACATGAAGTTGATAGATGAGTTGGGTGGTCCAAATACTTATGAGCATTATCCAACAGGATGGGCTGCAGCTCTTTCTACCCCTTTTAAAATGTTCAAGCGTTATTCAAATTATGCGGGTGGTACGGATTGTCCATTGACCATCACTTGGCCGAAAGGAATTAAAGCTCGTGGAGAAGTTCGTAATCAGTACCACCATGCGGTAGATATTGTTCCAACTATTCTTGAAATTTGTGGACTTGAAATGCCAAAGGTTTACAAAGGAGTTGAACAATATCCTTTATCTGGAGTTTCTATGAAATATTCATTTGATGCAAAACCAAATGACCCTACTCAAAAACATGTACAGTATTTTACCATGTTAGGAACCCGAGCCATTTGGCAGGATGGTTGGAAAGCAGTTGCTGTACACGCCCCACTTACAGACAAAGGAAAATTTGATCAAGATAGATGGGAATTGTATCACGTAGATGCAGATCGTTCGGAATCTGTGGATTTGGCAAAGAAAAATCCTGAAAAATTAGAATCTTTAAAGAAATTATATGATGAAGAAGCTAAGAAAAATAATGCTTACCCATTAGATGACCGTACTGCAACACAAATTTTGACTATTGAGCGCCCTGAGGAAGAAGCCAAAAAAGATAGTTACACCTATTATCCTCATACAAGTCAGGTTCCAGAAGCAGTAGCTGTTAATATTAGAGGGAAATCATATAAAATTGTAGCTAATGTCGAAATAACTGATACCAATGCTGCGGGAGTAATTTTTGCTCATGGTTCCCGTTTTGGAGGTCACAGTTTATTTATCAAAGATCATAAATTGTATTATGTTTATAATTTTCTTGGTATTTCAGAACAACAATTGGTTTCTGCTGAGCCTTTAAAACCAGGAAAATATATTTTTGGAATGGAATTTACCAAAGAAAAAGCCGGTGAACACCACGAATCAATTGGAACTGCAAAATTGTATATCAATGACAAGCAGATTTCAACAGGTTCAATGAAAGCTCAGGTAGGTAAATTTACTCTTGTGGGAGATGGTCTTTGTGTAGGTTATGATAGTGGAGATCCAGTAAGTAAACAATATACATCATCAACAAGTGAATTCGAAGGAGGAACTATTTCTTTTGTGACGGTGAATACAGGAAAAGAACAATATCTTGATTTGGAAAGAGAAGCTGCTAGAGCTTTCAGTAAGGAATAAAGTAAATCTTTTATAATTTAAAAAACCTATTCAGTTGCAATGCTGGATAGGTTTTTTGTTTATAAAGTGAAATGAAACAATTTCTAAGTTTCCTTCACCGTAATAATTTTCACCGGACAGGCTTTTGCCGCCAGTTCACAGCTTTCGGCTATGGTGTGGTCGGGTGATTTCAAAGTGTAAAAACCTTTGGCGTTTACACTTTTGATCAATACCGATTTTCCGTCTTTTTTGGACATCTGAAAATGAACGGGTGCCATTTCCACACAATAGTTGCAGCCAATGCATTTGTCTCTCTGCAGCGTTACAATAACCATCAGGTTTCCACTATTTTATATAATTTGTCGGACATGCGAATTCTGAAAGGCAGTTTCAAAGTGCAATCGTCACCTTTTGTGGCTTTTTCAGAGGCTACATCATTCACGTACATTTGTTCGATAATCATTTCCTGCGCTCCTGTGCTTGGTCCGGTCACTAATATTTTGTCACCAACTTTAATGTCGTAAGCTTCGATTTTGAATTGACCAATTTCGGCTTTTGGGAAAAAATGGGTTCCTTTCCCCACATAGACTTTTTTCTGCGTCGCCATCGATCCCGAAACATCGCTCCATTCTCCCAATTCCTGACCAAGATAATAACCTGACCAAAACCCGCGGTTGTAAACGGTATTTAAGGTTTCCATCCAAACGGTGATTTTTTCTTTGGTGAAAGTGCCTTCGTAATAACTGTCAATCGCTTCACGATACGTTTTTATTACAGTGGCAACATATTCCGGTGCGCGTCCTCGGCCTTCAATTTTCAAAACTTGAATACCAGAATCAATCACTTGATCCAGAAAATCAAGCGTGCATAAATCTTTTGGGGACATCATGTATTCGTTGTCTAATTCGATTTCAAAACCAGTTTCTTGGTCGATAACGGTGTATTTTTTGCGACAATTTTGTTTGCACGCACCACGATTAGCCGAGGAATTATTCGAATGCAGACTCAAATAGCATTTTCCCGAAACCGCCATGCACAATGCGCCGTGACCAAAGATTTCGATTTCTACCAATTTACCGTTTGGCCCCTTGATTTGTTCTTTTTCAATCTGTTCGGTGATTTTTTTTACTTGACGTAAGCTCAATTCACGGCTCAAAACCATAGTGTCCGCAAATAAACTGTAGAATTTGATGGTTTCGATATTGGTAACGTTAAGCTGGGTCGAAATATGAACTTCCATTCCAATTCCTCTCGCCATCGAAATTACAGCTTGATCGGAAGCGATAACTGCGGTGATGTTGGCTTCTTTGGCTTTGTTCAACAATGTTTTTACAACCGATAAGTCGTGGTCGTAAATGATGGTGTTTAATGTCAAATAACTTCTAACGTTTTTGGCTTCGCAGCGACGGGCGATTTCCGGTAAATCATCCATCGTGAAATTTACCGTGGCACGGGCGCGCATATTCAATTGCTCTACGCCAAAATATACTGAATCGGCACCATTATCAAGCCCAGCCTGAAGCGACTCAAAGTTCCCTGCGGGAGCCATAAGTTCGATTTTGTTGTTTTTTGTCATGATAAATTATTCTAAAATCTTATATATTTTATCAGACAATCTGATTCTAAAGGGAACTTCAAAAGTAACTTTATCACCAATCTTAGCTGTTGCAGTTTCGGCTCCGTCAACAATCATTTTTTCTAAAACCAATTCCTGATTACCCGTTGTTGGTCCAGAAATTAAGATTTTATCACCACTATTTATTTCTTGATTTTCAACAGTAAATTGTCCCACTTGAGCTTTTACATAATAATGTTCCGCTTTTCCAAGAAGTACTTTTTTTACTTTTACTTTTTGGCGAATATCGGCAGGTTTTTGTTTCGCATGTTCGTTTACGCTCAGGTCACCGGAATGTTTGAATTTCAAGTTTTCAGATTTTCCTTTTCTAAAAACTTTGTTCCCAACTTGTTGTCCCGTTCTTAATCGCACCTGATCCACCAAAGGCAGGTGAATAATGTCAAGACATTCAGTAGAACAGCAGTTTTCCATTGCGCTTTTACATTCATCACATTGAATGAATAATAAATGGCATCCGTCATTCTCACAATTGGTATGGTTGTCACAGGGTTTTCCGCATTGGTGGCATTGCGAAACTATATCATCCGTAATTCTTTCGCCAAGACGATTATCGAAAACAAAATTCTTTCCGATAAACTTGCTTTCCAAGCCTTCTTCCTTGATTTGCTTCGCGTAATTGATGATTCCACCTTCCAATTGAAAAACATTTTTAAAACCCTGATGCTTAAAATAAGCACTTGCTTTTTCACAACGAATTCCTCCGGTGCAATACATAACCAGATTTTTATCTTCCTTATGGTTTTGAAGCTGTTTATTGATTATCGGTAAACTTTCTCTGAAAGTTTCGACATCCGGAGTGATAGCGTCTTTAAAATAGCCGACTTCACTTTCGTAGTGGTTTCTAAAATCGACTACAATCGTGTTTGGATCATCCAGAATTTCATTGAATTCCTTGGCTTTCAAGTGGACACCTATATTGGTTACATCAAATGTTTCGTCGTTCAGACCGTCAGCAACAATTTTGTGACGCACTTTGATAGTAAGTTTCAAAAATGAATGGTCATCATGTTCTACCGCTTCATTTAAACGGATGCCTTTCATGAAATCATAAACTTCAAGAGTTGTTCTAAAAGCTTCCAAATTTTCTTCTGGAATACTCATTTGAGCATTAATTCCTTCGGTTGCAACATAAATTCGGCCTAAAGCATCGAGCTTATTCCAGGCAATAAATAAATCGTCGCGAAATTGTTTGGGATCTTGAATTTTGGCATACGCATAGAAAGACAACGTAAGACGTTGTTTACCGGCATCATCAATCATGATGGCTCTTTCTTCTGCGCTTAAGGTGTTGTACAGTTGCATGCTATAAACAGTTTAAGTTGAGAAAAATATATGTTGATTTTTTATTTACGTACAATTAACGTATTTGAAATCGGGCGCAAAAGTAGTGAATTTTTACAGTTTTTCAGAGGATAATTAGCGGAATTTTGTGATTTAAAAATAATGATGTAAGATTTAGGGTTAACGATTTTTGATTTTGAAATCAAATATTGCTATTCCGCATTCATAAATCTCTTAGTCGCTTCAACCACCAAATCATCGACCGATACTGATCGGCTGATGTGACCCAAAAGCATTTCGAGCCCTTCGGCACGGAGACTGTCACGAACTTCAGCACGCGCTTCGGCAATTTTTAGGGAGATGTTTTTGGCTTCCAAATCGTTGAAAAGTTGTTTTAAAAAACGCGCTCCTGCAATATCGATGCGGGGAGAGGAATTTAAATCAAATATTACTGTTTTTATGGGATCGGGTTCGTTGTTGATTTTTTCCCAAAGCTGTTCTTTGATGTATTCAACATTGAAATACAAAATAGCCGATTCTATACGAACGATTAATAGTCCTTCAATCCTTTCATTGTCAGGATGCCTTTCTATGTCCGTATAGCGATTGGTTCCTGGAATTCTTCCCAAGAAAGCGACATTTGGGGTTGAGGTTGCTTTTATCAATAAAAGCAAAGTTACTATGGCGGCGAGCAAAACGCCAGTCAGTATTCCCCAGATAAGTACTGAGACAAGCGCAATCATGGCAACTCCAAATTCCTGTTTGTTTATTTTATAGAGATGCTTGAGTTCCTTTAGGTCAAAAAGTCCTCTGATGGCAACCAGCACAATGGATGCCAAAATTACCGTAGGCAAATTTTGAAGATGTCCTGTTAAAAACAATAGACAGACCGCAATTGTAACCGAGGCAAATACCAAGGATAACGGTGTTTTTGCCCCAGCGGTATCATTTACAGCAGACTGCGACAAGCCGCCTGCAACGGGATAGCCCTGTCCAAGCGCAACAGCTGCATTGGCCACTCCAAGTGCCAGCAGTTCCTGACGCGGGTCAATGAGGTATCCGTTTTTTTGTGCCAATGTTCTTCCCGCCGAAACACTTTCGATATAAGATAATAAAAAACAGGCCATAGCCAGTGGGAGCACTCCATCGACATCACTAATTCGCAGTGAGGGCAAATGAAATTCTGGCAAGCCTGTCGGTATGACACCAACTGTGTTGAAACCATGAAGTCCCAATGATGTTGCCGAAATAAGGACAATTGATAAAATCACTATAAAGATTGCAACAGGTCGTCCCGGCGCTTTTTTTTCGCCAACAATCAGGATGATAATGGCGACTATGCCAAAAACAAACACTGTGGTATTCATCTCGGGCAGTTGTTGAAAAAGGGTAATGATGCGTTCCAAAAAGTTATTACCTCCACCTTTTACGCCAAATAATTTGGGTAGTTGGGTTAAACCGATGGTTATGGCAGCACCGGCCTTGAATCCTACCAAAACGGTTTCGCTGATAAAATTGATGATGCTACTCAATCGTAAGAGATAGGCGAGTATTGCCATTCCTGCAAATACAAGGGCTGTGAGTGAGGCAATATCTGCCCAGCGTTGAACATCGCCGTTTGCCATATCAGCTATTGTGGTTCCAATCAATAAAGAAATTGCTGATGTTGGACCTATGGCAAGTTGCTTGCTGGTTCCTAACAGGGCATAAAATAACCCGCCAATGAGATAACCATAGATTCCGTATTCCGGAGGTAATCCAGCAAGTGTGGCATAGGCCAACGAAACAGGAATCCCGTAGGCAGCCAAAGTTATTCCAGCTACAAAGTCGCTTTTTAAGATTTTAGTGTTGTATGTTGCAATCCATTCCGCAGGTGGAAAAAGTTTGGAAATCATAGTTCAAATTTAAATAAAGTGCATTAGTCTTCCTCGTCCAATAAAGCTTGTTTGACAGCGTTTAATTCTGCAATTTTTTCTGCGCTTACTTTTGGGTATTCCAAATCCATTTCATCTAGTGCGGTTATGATTGCCGATGCAATGGCAATACGGGCATAGGATTTATTGTCGGCGGGAATCACATACCAAGGGGATTTTTTGGTTGAGGTGTTTTTTATCAATTCCTGATAGGCATGCATGTAGTCGTCCCAATAGCCTCTTTCTTTGGCGTCAGTAGCGCTGAATTTCCAGTTTTTGTCCGGATCGTCTACGCGCTCAATGAATCGTTTTTTTTGTTCTTTTTTGGAAACGTTTAGGAAAAATTTGATTACTATAGTTCCGTTTCTGTTCAGGTATTTTTCGAAGTTTCGAATGTCTTGAAAACGTTCTTCCCAAATGTCTTTGGTAATTAATTCTTTCGGAAGTTTTTGGCTTTTTAAAATAGCTTCATGAACACGAACAACTAAAACTTCTTCATAATAGGAACGGTTGAATATGCCAATGCGTCCACGCTCGGGTAAATGCTTTTGACATCGCCATAAAAAATCATGATCCAAGTCCTCGGAACTGGGGGCTTTGAAAGAAGAAACCTGACATCCTTGTGGGTTTACACCCGACATCACATGCTTGATAGCACCATCTTTGCCGGCAGCATCCATCGCCTGAAAAACAAGAAGCAGTGACCATTTGTCCTGTGCATATAATACATCTTGCATAGTTGCCAAGGCATCGACACCCATTTGCAGGGTTTGATTCACCAATGGTTTTCCTTCATCACCCAAATTGAAACTGGCTTTGGTCTCGTAATCTTTAAGCTTAAAACCATCGCCATCTCCTACACAATATTGTTTTGAGAATTTTTTGGCACGTTGTACCAGTTCTTTTTTGCTTAAAGAAGTAAGGTCAATTAGTTTTTCCTCAAATTCATTTAGGTCTTTTTTATTTGACTTAGACATAATCTTGAAATTTAATGTTAGTAAAAGGTGACGCAGATTAAAAAACAATTAATGTTTTTCCTATAGGGGGAATTACAGGATACAATCTACTAATTTAGTAAAAAAACAATTACTGACATTTTTTTAACGAAGAATGATTATGGAATTCGGATATATAATATAAAACAATACTCAACAATTGATTTTTTTATTAATCATTGCGAATTATTCGTTTGTTTTTTGTAATTTAATCTTATCAATAAATATAAATCTGTATTTTTGTTTTAACTAATTTTAATAATCATTTTATGAATGCGCCGAAAAAGATTAAAATATTATTTTTTCTTATAACTGTTTCTGCTTTTTGGATTTCTTGCAAAAAAGAAGTCGCGCCACAAGCAAAACCCTTAGAAGTTGCTGTTACAAAAGTGTTAGAGCAAGATGTAAGTTTAGAGTCAGAATATACTGGGCAAACTTTCGGGCAATCGGATATACAAATTAATCCTCGTGTTGATGGAGTTATCGAAAGTCTTAATTTCAGAGAAGGAAGTGTCATATCCAAAGGACAATTGTTATATACCATTGATCCGATGCCTTTTCAGGAAAAAGTGAATCAAGCGCAAGCGGATTTGGCAGAAGTAGAGGCCAGATTAGCCAAAACTAAATCAGATTACGATATGATGGTCCCTTTAGCCAAGATGAATGCAGTCAGCCAAAGAGAGTTAATAGCAGCAAAATCATCATATAATGCAGCTTCAGCCGCCATAAAAGCAGCTACAGCTAAGCTAGAAAACGCTAAAATAGAATTAGGATATTGCAGAATTGTCGCTCCAATATCAGGTTTGATTGGAATTTCAAAAGTAAGAGTTGGTGATTATGTACGTCCGGGTACAGCTTCAGTTTTGAATACTATTTCGGATATGGGAGATATAAGAGTGCGTTTTACAATTAGCGAGCAAGAATTTTTACGTTTGTTCAGAGAAATAAATAAAGAAGATTCTTCACTTAAAGGAACGGGACAAAACATTACTTTAAAATTATCAGATGGTTCGGTTTATCCTCAAACAGGGAAAATAAGTTTTGCAGACAGACAAATAGATCCATCAACAGGAGCTATAACATTTGAAGCTGCATTCACAAATCCAGATAAATTACTACGCCCAGGTCAATATGTAAAGGTTGGTGTTGTTACCGATATTCGTAAAAATTCATTAGTTATTCCGCAACGTTCTGTAATTGAAATGCAAGGAATTTATCAAGTTTTTGTTTTAGGAGACAGTAGTAAGGTAAAAATGCAAATTATCAAAACAGGACCAGCTTATAAAAATGGTTATGTTGTTGAAGAAGGTTTAAAGTCTGGTGATAAAGTTGTTATGGGGGGCACTTCATTATTGAAAAACGGAAGTGTTATTACTCCAAAAGAAATCGAATGGACACCAGGTCAAGAAGAAATTGTACCAACTAAATAAATTTAGATAACATAAAGTATTATGGGAGAATTTTTCGTTCGAAGACCTATTGTGGCTATCGTAATCAGTATCATTACGGTGATACTTGGATTATTGGCATTACAAAAAACACCTGTATCTCAATACCCAGATATTAACCCGCCAGTTGTAAAAATCACGACTAGTTTTACTGGGGCAAATGCTTTAAATGTGGAACAAGCTGTTGCTACTCCTATTGAGCAAAAAGTAAATGGGGTAGAAAATATGTTGTACATGAAGTCTACCAATACTTCTGACGGTGCAATGACTATTGAAGTAACTTTTGACGTAGGGACTAATTTGGATAACGCCAATATGCTTACCCAAAACAGGCAGAATCAAGCAGCCCCTTTTATGCCTTCAAGTGTAAAACAACAAGGGGTAGTGGTAAAAAAATCACTATCGTTTCCAATGATGTTATTTACAGTGACATCAACTAATCCAAAATATGATGCTAAATTTTTAAATAATTATGCCAGTATCAATATTGTTGATCAATTGGCACGTATTAAAGGAGTTGGAGAAGTTGCCCTTTTTGGAGGTAGCGATTACTCTATGCGTATTTGGTTGAAGGCCGATGTAATGACTAAATTGGGGGTTACAGTTGATGAAGTGAAAAATGCACTGAACGCCCAAAACATGATTAGTCCCGGTGGTAAATTTGGAGCGGAACCTGCGCCAATGGGAACCGAGTTTACCTACGGAGTTACACTACAAGATCGTTTAGTTACAGAAGAACAATTTGGTAAAATCGTTGTTAGAAGTAAAGATGATGGTGCACAAGTTTTGCTTAGCGACATCTCTCGTATTGAATTAGGAACAGAAAACTATAGTTCTACAGCCCGAAGAAATGGTTCTCCAAGTGCTGTAATTGCTTTGTATCAAATGCCTGGAAGTAATGCACTTGAGGTGGCTGAAACAGCAAAGAAAGCAATGAAAGAAATGTCTGAAAAGTTTCCTCAGGACATTGTTTATCAAGAATCATTAGATACTACACTTGCTATCACCGCTGGGGTTGATGACATTGTTCACACCCTTATTGAAGCAATCATTTTGGTTATCCTTGTGGTATTTATCTTTCTTCAAAACTGGAGAGCGACATTAATCCCATTGATTACAGTTCCTGTATCTTTAATTGGTACAATTGCTGTTTTTCCAATGTTAGGATTCTCCATAAATACACTTTCACTTTTAGGATTGGTGCTAGCCATTGGTATTGTCGTAGATGATGCCATTGTGGTGGTAGAAGCCGTAATTCACCATATTGAGCACGGAAAAACACCAAAAGAAGCTACTATTCAAGCAATGAAAGAAGTTTCTGGGCCAGTAATTGCAATTGCATTGATTCTGTGTGCTGTATTTATTCCTGTGGCAATGACTCCAGGTATAACAGGTCGTTTTTATCAGCAGTTTGCCATAACCATTGCGGTCTCGGTGGCTTTCTCGGCTTTTAGTGCTTTGTCATTAAGTCCTGCATTGTGTGCCATGCTGTTAAAACCCACAAAACCCGTTAGTGAACAAACAGGATGGTTGGCTAAATTTTTCACTGGTTTCAACCGTATTTTTGAAAAAGTAACAGGCGGTTATCTAAAAGGAGCTACTTATTTTGCTAAAAAATCAATGCGTATTGTCGCTTTATTAGCGGTGATTTTATTAGCAGTTGTGTTTTTAGGGAAAAAAATTCCATCTGGATTTATTCCTGAAGAAGATCAAGGATATGTGCTGGTGAATATCGCATTACCTCCAGCCTCCTCTCTTCAGCGTACCGATGAAATCTCTAAAAAAGTAGATGGCTTTTTGAAAGAAGAAGAATCTATCTTGTCTTATACCGTAATTAACGGATTTAGTATGCTTACCAATTCGTATCAACCGAACAATGCTTTTGTTTTCATCTCTTTAAAACCTTGGGAAGAAAGAACAGAAACGGCTAAACAATTCGTGGATCGATTGAATAAAAAATTGGCAACTCAAATTACTAATGCTACTGCTTTTTCATTTGGTCCTCCAGCGATTCAAGGTTTAGGAGCGTCAGCAGGTTTTAGCTTGATGTTGCAAGACAGAGGTGGAAATACACCACAATATTTGGCACAACAAACGCAGAACTTTATTGCTGCGGCACAGAAACGTCCTGAGATAAAAAGGATTTATACCACTTTCAACGCGGGAACACCTCAGGTTAAATTAGAAATTGATAACGATAAAGCGATGAAATTGGGAGTGCCAGTTTCAAAAGTTACCGAAGCATTAGGAGCCTTTTTAGGAGGGACTTATGTAAATGACTTTAACCGTTTTGGTCGTCAGTATAAAGTGTATCTGCAAGGAGAAGCTGTTGATCGTGTGAAACCAGAAAACTTAAATCTGATTTATGTAAAAAATAACAAAGGCGATATGTTGCCAATATCGACTATCGTTACAGCTTCAAAAGTGACAGGGCCTGATTTTACCAATCGTTTGAATTTATTTAGATCGGCAGAAATCGGTGGTAGTCCAAATGATGGGTATAGTAGTGCACAAGCTTTGACTGCTTTGGAAGAAGTAGCTGCAGAAACTTTGCCTGCTGATATGAGTTATGATTATATAAATTTATCTTATCAAGAGAAGCATTCGCCAGGCGGAGGAACAGTGTTTTTGATGGCATTGATATTTGTGTTTTTAATTTTGGCAGCACAATACGAAAGTTGGAAATTACCGTTTAGTGTATTGTTAGGAGCGCCTCTAGCAGTATTTGGAGCGTTTCTAGGGTTGT
This sequence comes from Flavobacterium sp. A45, assembly GCF_002001005.1. GTDB lineage: Bacteria > Bacteroidota > Bacteroidia > Flavobacteriales > Flavobacteriaceae > Flavobacterium. The sequence continues at coordinate 39,707 of NZ_MUNX01000071.1, read as the reverse complement.
TTTTGGCAAGAATTGGAAGTGATGCTTATGTGAATAATGTATTTGCTCAAATTGGACTGGTTTTATTAATTGGACTGGTAGCCAAAAACGCGATTCTTATTGTAGAATTTGCCAAAGAAGAATATGAAAAAGGGACACCATTATATGAAGCGGCAATGGTTTCGGCTAAGCTTCGTTTCCGTCCGATTTTGATGACTGCTTTTGCCTTTATACTTGGTGTTGTGCCTTTGCTTACTGCTACAGGGGCAGGTTCACAGGCTCGTATCGTAATGGGAATGGCGGTATTCAGTGGGATGCTTATTGCTACAATTCTTGGGGTATTAATTGTTCCAGGTTTATTTGTAATGATTGAAAACATTGGTAAAAAGAAAGATGAGGTTGTAGCAACTGAAATTAGTACGGATTCAAAAACTACAGATCATGAAGAATAGATTTAAAATAATTGTTGTTATTGTAGTTCTTGCAGTACTTCCAGTAGGTTGTTTGGTTGGTCCTAAATATGAAAAACCAGAAGATCAAAATAAAGAAAGTTTTCATTATGGTCCTGCTAATGCTGATACATTAGCATCTGTAGTCAATGTTAAATGGTTTGACCTTTTTAATGATGATGTCTTAAAAGGGCTTATCACTAAGGGACTTGAAAATAATTATGATTTGAGAATTGCAATGGCTCGTATTGAGCGCACCAGAGCAGAATTAGGATATACCAAAGCAGACTTATTGCCTGCAATTGGATACAGTGGAACGGTAAACAGTAATGAGAAAACCTTTTTGCCTTCTAATGCAGCGGCTACTTTATCTTGGGAATTGGATTTCTGGGGTAAAGTTCGACACGAAAACAGAGCCGTTCAAAATGAATTAATTGCTAGTGAAGAAGGACGAAAAGTGATTCTTTCTAACTTGGTGAGTGATATTGCAGTTGCTTATTTTCAGTTACGTGATTTTGACAATCGATTACTTGTGGCACAAAAGACTTTGGAATCTAGACAAAAAGGTTTTGATATTATAAATCAAAGGTTTTTGGCTGGTTACGTTTCCGAAGTTGATAAGGTTCAAATCGAACAACAAGTAGCAATTGCAGAAGCAGCTATTCCTGCTTTTAAAAGGCAGATTACCATTCAAGAAAATATTATTTCAATATTGATAGGCCAAGCTCCAACTCCAATAGAACGTGGGAAGACCAATACAGAGCTTCAAGTTGCAAATAATTTACCTGTTTCTATTCCTTCTATTTTATTGAGAAATAGACCCGATGTGAATCAAGCCGAAAGGAATTATATGGCAGCTAATGAAAGAATCGGTGTTGCACAAGCGATGCGTTTTCCTTCGTTTAATATTGCAGCATTGGCAGGATTTGCAAACAATGATGTGAGTGCTTTGTTTGATGGATCTTCGTATCTGCAAAACGCAAGCGCTTCTGTTGTTGGGCCAATTTTTAATTTTGGAAAAAATAGAAGGAGAGTAGAAATATACCGTCAAATTGCTGAAGAATCGAGACTTAATTACCAAAAAACTTGTCTTGTTGCCGTTGCCGAAGTAGAACAATCTTTGCAAAACGTGAAAACGTATAAAGAAGAATGGGCAGCTAGAAACAAGCAAGTTATTGCAGCCAGAAAAAACTTGGAATTATCGAATGCAAGGTATTATAATGGTTACGTTTCTTACTTGGAAGTTATACAAGTAGAAATAGCTTTGTTTGATGCAGAATTAAGCCTTTCAGAGTTGACACAAAACCAATTGAGTTCAACTATCCAATTATACAGGGCTTTGGGTGGTGGCTGGAATTAGTCATTCTCTTTATAAACAAAAAACCACGCAATTTGCGTGGTTTTTTGTTTATAGTGCTATTATGTTTAGTTGTAGTTGTGCCGAAATAGAATATACTTAGTGTGCTTTTGAATAAAATATAGTTGTAACTTTATGTCAAACAATATGTTGTGAAAATTTTATTTAAGGGGTTTTGAATTTAATTATTTGTATGATGGGAAATAGTGTGCTTCTAAATTTGACAATGTATTTAATTCCGTTTTTGTGTGTTTTGGTTCCAATACTTTTGGGACAGCAGTATGGCTTTTATCTAAAGAAAAAGGCAGTTAAAGTCAGCGATGCTCCAGTGGGATCTGTTGTAGGTGCAGCGCTTGGTTTGTTGGCTTTTATGTTGGCTTTTACCTTCCAAATTGTTGACAACCGTTATAACGAACGCAAGAAACTTTTACTGGATGAGGTAACAACTATCCGCACTACTTATTTACGCGCCGGATTGATTCCGGAACCTTATAAAACGAGCACGAGAAAGCTTTTGATCGAATATACTGATTTGCGTGCGGCTATCGTTAATGATTTATCACCCAAAAAAATTGAACATTTAAAAATTCGTTCTCAAGCAATTTTGGATTCGCTTTGGCATTATTCGGAAGCATTGGCAGAGATGGATCGAAGTTCTGAAGCATTCTCGCTTTATACAGGATCAACAAACGATTTGAATGAAATATACAATCAAAGGATTACTTATACTTTTGAGTACCGTATTCCATTCGCAATTTTATGTATTTTGGGCATTATTACTTTATTTTCAATGTTTTTATTGGGCTATCAGTTTGGAATTTCGGGCAAAAAAAATAACATTATCGCAGTTATCATTTCGATAATATTTGCCTCACTGATGTGGCTGATTCTGGCTCTTGACCGACCGGAACAAGGCTTTATTCGATTGAATCAAACACCGATAATTACGCTTTATAAACAATTCCACGAAAAATGAAGTTGAACAAGACAGCTTTTTTGGCATAAGCTTTAGTCTTTATTTCACAGAGAAACGCGAAGAAGACGCTAAGGTTCACGAAGATTTTTAAGCTCAAATAAAAGATTTTCTTCTTTGCGAACCTTAGCGTCTTCTTTGGGAATCTTCGTGTAATTTATTCCTATTGTTGAATCTGAATTAAAAACAGAAAACCATTCACTAGGCGAATGGTTTTCTATTTTTAATGCGTTTTAAAGCTTAACAATACTCGTTGAAAGCATCTTTTAAGTTTTCTGCAATAGTTTCTGCTGGACGTCCTTCAATGTGGTGACGCTCTAACATGTGAACCAATTCACCGTCTTTGAACAAGGCAATACTTGGAGAAGATGGAGGGAATGGAAACATAAATCCTCTTGCAGCTTCTACCGCTTCGCGATCTACACCTGCAAAAACAGTTACTAGATTAGATGGTTTTTTTGCATTGTCCAAACTCATTTTGGCTCCCGGCCGTGCATTTCTTGCAGCGCAACCACAAACAGAGTTTACTACTACAAGTGTTGTTCCTGCAGATTTTATTGCGCTTTCTACAGCATCGGCAGTATGTAATTCTTGAAAACCAGCAGATGTTAATTCAGCTTGCATTGGTTTTACCATTTCTTCTGGATACATATTTTTTATTTTAAGTTCAACTTTTAGAACTGCAAAGTTACAAAGTTTAGTTGCAAGAACTTAATTTGAATTATAAAGTTTTGTTATAGTTTGATTGTTGTTTTAGGGGAATGTTTCAACAACTAACTGACTTATTTTCTCTTTTCAAGAATAGTTAGTAACTGCTTGCTGTTTAGAAAAGAATGCTTTTGGAATACGATTGAAAGATCAGATTGTAGAATAGTAATCGTTGGATAAACCACTTGGGAATTAATGGTTGCCAATGCCGTTGCCAGTTCATGAATTCCAGTGTTTTGCCCATTTGGCTTAAATGAGAACTTATGATTATTGAAATAAATGTCTTCTTTGTTTTCGGCATCCAATGAAATGAAGTAGTAATTATCGTTTAAAAGGGTAATGATTTCAGGGTTTTTGAAAGTCGAATTCTCCATCATTTTGCAGTAATTGCACCAAGTCGTATGTATAAAAACGACAAATGGTTTCGGATTTTCTTTGGATAATTTTTCTGCTTCTACAAAAGAATAGGTTTTCAATTGGGCAAAACCAGATGGAATCACCCAAAAGAAAATCAATAGTATGTAAAGCCTTTTTTTCATTTTAAAATAAATTATAACGCAGTCCAAAGAATCCCCTGATTCCCTGATTTGGGCCATAAACATAAGTGGTGTCAAAAGTCAAGCCATAAGGATTGTCTGGAGTTACCAACACTTTTCCATTTGTATCATATTGTACATTTTTGTCAAACGGATCTTCGATTCTGGAAATCAAGAAAGGATTATTTTGTTTTGGAGTAAAGTTAAGCAGGTTTTTGATACCGGCATACAATTCAAAATTTTTCCAGCCTGTATAAGTAAATTGTATGTTTTGCAAACTGTACCAAGGAGAGTAAGGATTGCGGGGATCTGTCTCGCTCAACAATGGCAATTTCATTGGACTGTAAACATTTCCGGTGTAGTCAATTGCTAAATCTATCGAATTAATTTTATAGGAAGCACTCCAAGTTCCAGTGAAATTCTCGGTTAAATACGGTCTTGTTTTTATGCCGTTTTCTACATTGGAGACATCCATATAAGTTGCACCTAGTATGAATTTTAAACCATTTGTAAAATTGATGTCTGTATTACAACTTATCCCTTGGCTCAATGCATAACCATTAATGTTGTTATAAATGATTTTGTTAGGATCGGTTTCATAATCTGATACAATTTTGTTGCTGAAACGAGTATAAAAAGCCGTGGTTTCAATGCCTAAAAAGGTTCCATTTGAGAAATAGATTTTTTTGATATAATTCAAATTGGCATTTACAGATTTTTCTGGGTCTAAATTCTCGGTAATCTCTACTTGGCGTGATCCTGTTAAAGCCGCATGATCTTCTGTGAATAAATTGACAACTCTAAAGCCGGTTCCGGCATTAAAGCGGAGAATGTTATCGTCATTGATTTTTAATTTATAGGCAAATCTTGGCGTAAAAATATTCCCGTGGATGGAATTGTAATCGTAGCGTAAGCCGAATAACATTTTGTGCTTTTCGCTAAAAGAAATTTCATCTTGAGCAAAAATCCCTGGAAGCCATGTTTTTTCGGGATTGTTTTCGTTTAAAATAGCAGTAGATGTTGTGTTGTCATCATAATACGTGTAACGAGACGCAATTCCTGTAAGCAAATCGTTTTTTCCAATTTTTTTGTCCCAAGTTAGTTGCAGGAATCCAATTTTTTGATTGGCTATATAAGAGGTTGTTCCATAACGGCTGTCTTGAAAATGCATTGTTCCAGAGAAGGAAAGCATAAGTTTCTCGGTTGTTGGCAATTGATAGCTTCCTATAAGTTCCGCTCTTTTGGTATAAATGCTCTCTCCGTAGATTTCATCCCCTCCACGGTATTTTTTCTCCCAACGGATATCACCACCCCAACGGTCTTCGTACATGCCTCGGACTGCCACAGTGAATAATCGGTTTTGAGCACGATTGAAATTCCATTTATTAAAAAGAGAAATCCTGTTTTGTGCCGTAACATCCGTAAATGCATCATTGTCATTGTCAATTGTTTGATCGTAGAGGTAATAATTTAGTCCTAATAGTGAAGATGCTTTTTTATTGATGTTAAATTTCATGCCCAAATCGACATTGGTTTCAAGCCAAGTGGTTGTAAATACATCAGCTGAAAATATTGGTGCATTAATTGGATTTTTTGTAATAATGTTGATTAAGCCACCTACGGCTTCACTTCCATATAAAGAGGAGGCTGGACCTTTTACAATTTCGATTCGTTCTACCAATGAGTTCGGAATCCCGGACAATCCATAAACGGTCGATAGACTACTGACAATTGGCATTCCGTCAATCATTACAGATGTATACGGACCTTCCAGCCCATTGATATGAATGTCTCCAGTATTGCAAACTCCACAGTTGAGCTGTGGCCTTACTCCATTTACATTTTGTAACGCTTCATAAATACTTGGTGTTGGGTTTTTCTTGAAAAATACAGGTGTATATACTTCAACAGGGACTGCGCTTTCCAGACGTTTTACTGCTTTTAAAGTTCCAGAAACCACCACTTCATTAAGTTCATTTTCGTCTGTTTGTAGTTCATAGTCCAATTGGGTTTGTGCTGATGTCTGTATAGCTATATTTTTTCGTTGGGTTTTGTAACCAACGGCGGTTACTAGTATTTTATAATTGCCTTTAGGAATATTTTGAAAGGAGTAAATTCCTTTGCTGTCCGTTTGTGTGCTATAATTGGTGCCTATTATCTCAACTGTTGCATTTTCAATGGGGGTTGATTTGTGCATAATAGTTCCTCTTATAGCTATGTTTTCTTGTGCGTACGTCAGCAGAATTGTAAATAGTGTAATTACTGAAAATAAATGTTTCATTTTTATAAATAAAATTTTAGACAAAGCTAAAAAAATAATTTCATTAACATAAAGTTATTTTATATATTTGTTTTTTAAACTATTAAAAATGTCCAAATCGCTTGAAGAAGTTCACCAATCGGTGGCAACCCAAAATAAAAAAACAGTTTTCAAAAGAATATTAGCCTTTTTTGGCCCAGCTTATTTAGTTAGTGTCGGGTATATGGATCCAGGTAATTGGGCGACAGATATTGCGGGCGGAAGCCAGTTTGGATATGCCTTGTTGTGGGTATTATTAATGAGCAATTTAATGGCCTTGTTGTTGCAAAGTTTGAGCGCAAGACTTGGAATCGTTACTCAGCGCGATTTGGCGCAAGCTTCACGAGAGACTTATTCGAAGTTCATTAATTATATCCTTTATTTTCTTGCCGAAATTGCCATTGCGGCTTGTGATCTTGCCGAAGTTTTAGGGATGGCCATAGGAATCAATTTATTGTTTGGAATTCCGTTGATTGAAGCTGTTATGATTACTGTTTTGGATACTTTTCTATTACTCTTTTTGATTAACAAAGGAATACGAAAGATGGAAGCTTTTATTATCGTTTTGGTAATGATTGTTGGTCTGTCCTTTGTTTTTGAAATGATATTTGCCCAGCCTGAAATGGATAAAGTCCTTTATGGTTTAATTCCATCTTTGCCTACTGAATCTGCTCTTTATATTGCAATCGGAATTATTGGAGCTACCGTAATGCCTCATAATTTGTATTTGCATTCGTCATTGGTACAAACCCGAAAATTCAGCCGTAGCGATGCAGGAATTAAACAGGCTTTAAAATATAATTTCATTGATTCTACAATAGCTTTAAATCTGGCTTTTTTTGTAAATGCAGCTATTTTAATTTTGGCGGCAGCTACATTTTATAAAAACGGGATGCATGAAGTTGCCGAAATCCAAGATGCTTATCGTTTTCTGCAGCCTTTGCTGGGTACCAAATGGGCTTCTATTTTATTTGCGGTGGCTTTGATTGCCGCTGGACAAAGCTCTACTATAACGGGAACATTGGCGGGTCAAATTGTAATGGAGGGATATTTGAATTTACGTATTCAGCCATGGGTGCGTCGTATAGTTACCCGTTTGATTGCCATAGTGCCAGCCGTCATAGTCATACTTATTTATGGCGAAAGTGTTACTGGGAAACTTTTGGTGCTTAGCCAAGTTGTTTTGAGTTTGCAGTTGGGTTTTGCAATTATACCGCTGATTCATTTTGTAAGTGATAAATCCAAAATGAAGGGTTATCATATTGGTAAAGTGACTCAAATCGCAGCGTGGTTAATTGCTGTGATAATTGTTTCGCTAAATGCCAAACTGGTTTATTCAGAAATTCAAGGTTGGCTCGAAACTTCAGAAAATCCAATGATTCTTTGGTTAACGGTTGTGCCACTGGCTATCAGCTTTTTGGTTTTATTGCTCTATATTGTTATAAAACCTTTCTTTTCTAAAGCAAGATTGAATATTGAGAATCACTCTCCACATGATATGAATTTGAAATTTGCAGAAACTTCCGTTCAGGATAACAAGAACATTGCCATTACTGTCGATTTTTCATTTGCAGACGAAAATGCAATTAACTACGCCTTTAAAATGGGAGGTAAGGATGCAAAATATACTTTAATTCATGTGGTTGAATCGGTTGGAGCCATGATATACGGGAAGCAGATTGACGATCATGAAACGACAATTGATGAGACCTTGTTACTGGAATATAAAACGATGTTTCAGGAAAAAGGATTTCAAGTCAATACATTGTTAGGATTTGGCAAACCAAATAAAGTTATCCCGAAATTAGTGAACAAAGGTGATTTTGATATTTTAATTATGGGAACTCATGGCCATACAGGTATGAAAGATTTGCTCTTTGGTACTACCGTCGATCGTTTGAGACACAAGATTTCCATACCTTTGCTGATTGTGAAAAATTAAAAAAGTATTAAGTAAAAAGTATCAAGTATTAAGATTTTGAATGATAAGTTTTTAAAAGCTACAATCAAAAATCGTTAATCTGCAATCTAAAATCTGCAATCAAATGACTTTCTCTGAAGAAAATTACCTTAAATCTATATATCACCTTACAGCTAGTCTCGATAGTGAAGTAAGTACCAATGCTATTGCCGAAATGATGGAAACCAAAGCTTCCTCTGTAACGGATATGCTGAAAAAACTGGCCGATAAAGATTTGGTTCATTATAAAAAATACCAAGGAGTTTCATTAACTGAAAACGGAAAACATGCTGCCAAAATGATTGTGAGAAAGCATCGTTTATGGGAAGTGTTTTTAGTGGAAAAACTTGATTTTTCTTGGGATGAAGTTCACGATATTGCCGAACAACTTGAGCATATCAAATCTGAAAAACTTATCAATAAACTCGATGATTTTCTTGGGAATCCTACTGAGGATCCTCATGGCGACCCCATACCAGATGCGCAAGGGAGAATGATTACTGTAGAAAAGCAATTATTGGCTGAGTTATCGGCAAATCAATTTGGGATATGTGTTGGGGTAAAAGACAATTCTTCGGATTTCCTGAAATATCTTGATAAACAGCAAATCGGGTTGGGAACAAAAATCGAAGTGGTGACAAAAGAAACCTTTGACTTATCGCTAAAAATAAAAGTAAATGGAACAGAATTTACTATTTCCAATAAAATTGCAAGTAATTTATTTGTAAAAGTACTTTAGATTTGTTGTTTGTTTTTTTGTTGGTTTTCAATTGTATACGGGTTTAATTGTCCCAAATAGTTTTAATTTATTCTTTGTTTTAACTTAAAGAGCTGTTAATCTTTATTTAATTTAGAATTTTGGGCATAATTTTTGAATTGTTAACTGTAAGTATTTTAGCAGAGCTATGAATTATTTAGGTTTGTTTGCTATATTTACATTACGAAGCAATAAAAATTTTTAGCTTAATTTTTTTTGCACACATCAAATTGTTTATTTTAAAATCATATAGATATGAAAATAAGATTTTTATCAATTTTAGTAATAGCAATGAGTTTGTCAGGTTTGACAGCTTTTTCACAAACAAGTGATACAGGAGAATTGGGTTTGCCTGGAGATAACTTAGATCTATATGCGGTTTTGGATCTTTTTCAAAAATCAAAGACCATTGAAGACTTTGAAAAATCATTGAATGATGAAAAAAACAAAATCAATAATTTGGATTTAAACGATGATAAAAAAATCGATTTTATCAAAGTGGAAACCAAGAAAGACGGAGAAGATTTTACATTTATACTTCGTGACCCTATAAGCAAAACAGAAACTCAAGACGTGGCTGTTATTATGGTGTCAAAAGACAAAAATAAAAAAATATCACTTCAAATTGTTGGCGACAAAGATTTGTATGGTAAGGATTATATTGTTGAGCCAAGTGCATCTGGAAATGCGGGAGTTACCGCTAATCCAGCTTATACGGGTACGAATCCAGTAACTGTGAATGTTCCTGCATCTACGACTACGGTTGTTGTGGAACAGGCGCCAATTGTACAGTATGTGTATTCACCTGCTTATGTGCCTTATTATCCTCCGTATTATTATGGTTATTACCCTCCATGGTTTGGATTCGCAACTGTTATGGCTGTGGGGATTTATCGTTCAAATCATTATCATTATCATGGCGGAGGTTATGGATATCACAATACGAATGTTTATGTTAATCATAATAGTTTTAATAATTATAATAATAATAGTAGAAACACTTCGAATAGGATTTCTCATAATAATATAAACAGCAATAACAGAAACAATATAAATAATGGTAACAGAAATTCTGCTTCAACCAGAGAGTCTGGTAGAAATTCTGCTACTACACGTGACGGCAATAAGGCATCGGCTTCCACCCGTGACAAAAGCAAGGCTTCTGCTTCAAATAGATCGTCATCATCTAGACCATCGGCTAGCAACTCCATGAGTTCTCGTTCAAGTAATTCAAGTTTAAACAGAGGAAGTAGTGGTGGTGGCTATAGATCCGGCGGCGGCGGCGGCGGTTACAGAGGCGGCGGCGGATTTAGCGGCGGCGGCGGAAGAAGACGTTAATTTATTGTTTCAAAATACTATGAATACAAAGAAACCTGATATTTTTATCAGGTTTTTTTTTCGTCTAAATCCAAGTATAAATTTTGTTCCTTTGTAAATGAAATTCTCAAAAAAAAAACGGGAATCGGAGATATAAGTTTGACTAAGGATTTTTATAAATGAAACAAATAAGCATTTTGGGCTGTGGTTGGTTAGGTTTGCCTTTGGCGAAAGCCTTGAAAGTAAATGGATTTTCCGTGAAAGGCTCAACTACAACCCAAAGCAAATTTTCTACATTAGAAGCATTTGGTATTAATCCCTTTTTAATCACCCTAAGTGCCGTTGAAAGTGCGCTTGATAGCAAAAATGGAACAGGTTCTATTGAAGATTTTCTTAGCGGAAGTCAGACTTTGGTTATTGATATTCCGCCCCAGTTAAGAGGAAAAAACAGCGATTCTTCAGCTGCGGGTGAAAAGATATTTGTCGAAAAAATAAAAAACTTGATTCCGTATCTGGAAAAATCGACTGTAGAGAATGTGCTTTTTGTAAGTTCAACTTCCGTTTATGGCGAAGTCGATGGATCGATAACAGAAGAAACCATCCCAAAACCAGATACCGAAAGTGGTAAACAATTACTGGAAGTTGAAATTCTTCTGCAGAATAACCCCAACTTCAAAACCACGATCCTGCGTTTTGGTGGCCTCATTGGTGAAGACCGAAATCCAGTTCGGTTTTTGGCAGGAAAATTTAATCTAGAAAATCCAGAAACTCCCATCAATTTTATTCATCAAATGGATTGTATTGGAATTATCTTAAAAATAATATTTATAGACTCTTGGGGTAAAATTTACAATGGTGTTAGTCCGTTTCATCCCACAAGAGAAGCCTATTATACTCAAAGAGCAGTCGAATTAGCTTTGCCTTTGCCTCATTTTGACCACTCCAAACCTTCTAAAGGAAAAGTTGTCTTGAGTGAGAAAGTGGAAAAAGTTTTGGGTTATTCTTTCATCAAAAACAATTTATAAGTTGAGAACAAAAATACAAGCGGCTTTTAAGTCTAGAATCAATGCTATTGGGTTGCCCATTTTGGCATTGTGTTGGGTGAGTTTTTTTTGGGGAACTACTTGGTTGGCTTCAAAAGAAGGAGTCAAATACATGCCCGCTTTGCAACTCGCCGGCATTCGACAATTTATAGCGGGTTCTTTATATCTTGCCTTTTTTTTGTTCAAGAAAACGCCCTGGCCAAAAGGAAAACAATGGAAAACCATCATAATTCTGAGTCTGCTCAATTTTGTTTTAAGCAACGGACTCAGCACTTGGGGTGTGAAATATATCAGTAGTGGATTGGGTGCTATCATTGGTGCAATGGTTCCTTTATGGATTGTGTTCATCAGTATTTTTAAAGGTGAAAGAGTTACCAGACTGGCTATTTTGGGGATTTTGGTTTGTTTCGGCGGAGTTTGTGTTATTTTTTATGAACATTTGCTTGATTTTTTACAGCCTGATTTTCAATTTGGAATCATTCTTTCGATAGCTGCAACGATTACTTGGGCTTTTGGAACTTTGTATACCAAGAAAAAAGCCGCCAGTTTCAATCCCTATTTTAGCTTAGGATTGCAGATGTTTATTTCGAGTATTTTGCTGTTTGCCTTTGTAGGGGCTACAGGAGCTAGTATTCCACTTTCTGAAATTCATATTAATTCATGGTTTTCAATTGCCTATTTGGTGATTATTGGTTCCGTTTTGACCTTTGTCGCTTTTATTTATGCTTTGCAAAAGCTTCCAACCGAATTAAGCAGTGTCTATGCTTATGTAAATCCAATAGTTGCGGTGATATTGGGAGCCTTTATTTTTGGAGAACCGTTAACAACGGCAATCATCTTTGGCGGAAGCATAACTTTAATAGGATTGTATCTGATAAACTATGCAATGCGGAAAAAGAAAAACAGTAATGAAGCCATAATCTAGGTCAATTAAACAGAAAGATTAAAAATCAAACAATTGTAAGGTTTTAATGCGGTCTAAACTCATTTAGAATAACTAAATCTCATATTACTTAAATAGTTGTATTTTTCTTTATTTTTGCACCAAATTATTTTTATGCTATCTATTCTAAAAAAGTACAGAATCTATATTGGAGTCGTATTGATTTTCTCCATCGTAACACTTTACTTGTTTTATGGCGCTTTGAAGCCTGGTAAATCATTACCAATCTATAATCCTTCGGATGTAAATCCTGAATTGGTGGACAGTACCGTACAATACATCAGTAAATACCACACAATTGCTGATTTTTCCTTTACCAATCAAAACGGAAAAACTATTACCCAGAAAGAGTATGAAGGAAAAGTATATGTAGCCGATTTTTTCTTTACAACTTGTGGTTCAATTTGTCCAAAAATGACTAGTAATATGGTCGATGTGCAAAAGGCCATTAAGAACAATCCAAATGTAATGTTGCTTTCCCATACTGTTTTCCCAGAAACTGACAGTGTTCCCGCATTAAAGGCTTATGCCAAAAAGTATGGTGTCATTGACGGAAAGTGGAATCTGGTTACTGGCGACAAAAAAGAAATTTATACGATGGCCAGAAAATCCTATTTGGCCGTAAAAATTGGAAAACCCGAACAATTGTATGATATGGTGCATACTGAAAATTTTGTTCTGGTAGATCAAAAAAGAAGGGTTCGCGGTTTTTATGACGGTACAAAGAAAGAAGAGATACAAAAATTAATAGAGGATATTAATTGGCTTTGCGCCAATGAAAAAAACGAGTAAAACTGATAATTATCAACTGTAATTATAATAAAAAATGTATTTTTGCAATCTAAATTCAATCTAAATAAGCTTTGCAAACAACGATACATTCTCTCAAAAAAGGCCAAAAAGCCACTATCCTAGATTTTGATATCGATTTAATCCCGTTAAAACTTCTGGAAATGGGCTGTTTGCCTGGTAATGATGTCGAATTGCTCCAAGTAGCTCCGTTTGGAGATCCTTTGTATTTGGATATAAATGGCTCACACCTTGCCATTCGTGTTGAAACCGCCAAACTTATTGAAGTAGAACTCATTAACAACACTGACAAATGAGTTTAAAAAATATCAACGTCGCTTTAATTGGAAACCCAAACGTAGGGAAAACTTCAGTTTTCAATCAGCTTACAGGCTTGAACCAACAGGTGGGAAACTATCCAGGAATTACTGTCGAGAAAAAAATGGGTTTTTGCAAACTACCCAACAATATCAAAGCCAATATTCTTGATTTACCAGGAACCTATAGTTTAAATGCCAGTTCCATTGATGAAAGCGTCGTTATTGAACTTTTGCTTAACAAAAACGACCGTCTCTATCCAGACGTAGCTCTTGTGGTTACCGATGTTGAGAATCTAAAACGAAATTTACTTCTTTATACCCAAATAAAAGACCTCGAAATTCCAACCATTTTGGTCATTAACATGGCCGACAGAATGGAACACAAAGGCATTACTCTTGACATACCTTATCTCGAAGAGCACTTAAAGACAAAAATTGCACTGATTAGCTCCAGAAAAGGACATGGAATCGAGGAATTAAAGAACTTAATCGTAAGTTACAAAACCATTTCTTCGGAACCTTGCTTGAATGCATCGGTAATTGACGTGGAATACTTCAACAGCCTTCGCCAAGCTTTTCCAAATCAATTGTTGTATAAATTGTGGCTGGTGATTACGCAGGATGTCAACTTTTTGAATTTGGAGCGAAATGAAATTCGTAGCTCTTTTACAAAATCACATTCGGATTTGAAACGACTGCAGCAAAAAGAAACCATCAAGAGATATCAGTTCATCAATGATGTTTTGAAAGAAGGCTTAAAAGTTGATTCCAGCGTTGCTAAAGATTTTCGAAGCAAGCTCGACCGCGTACTTACTCACAAAATATGGGGCTACGCAATATTTTTCATCATTTTGTTTGTGATTTTTCAGTCTATTTTTCAATGGTCCGAAATTCCGATGGATTTTATTGACAGTACTTTTGCCACTTTAAGTGCATTGGCTAGCGAACATTTGCCTTCGGGAATGCTGACCGATTTGATTTCGCAAGGAATAATCCCTGGAATTGGCGGGATATTAATTTTTATTCCCCAGATAGCCTTTTTGTTTTTATTTATCTCCATACTTGAGGAAAGTGGCTATATGAGTCGCGTGGTTTTCCTGATGGATAAAATCATGCGCCGATTTGGATTATCCGGTAAAAGCGTAGTGCCACTGATTTCAGGAACGGCTTGTGCTATTCCAGCAATTATGGCAACCCGAAACATCGAAAATTGGAAGGAACGTTTAATTACAATTCTGGTAACTCCTTTTACCACTTGTTCGGCCCGGCTTCCTGTTTACGCCATTATCATTGGCTTGGTTATTCCGGATACTTATGTTTTGGGCGTGTTGAATGTGCAAGGATTGACTCTAATGCTTTTGTATGTTATTGGTTTTGGAATGGCGATCTTATCAGCTTATATCTTGAATAGTATTCTAAAGGTAAAAGGCAAAACCTTCTTTGTGGTAGAAATGCCCAATTATAAATTGCCTATGTTCAAAAATGTAGCCATCAATGTAATCGAGAAAACAAAAGCGTTTGTTTTTGGCGCGGGAAAAATCATTTTGGCAATATCGATCATCTTGTGGTTTTTGGCTTCTTACGGCCCGGGAAAAGAGTTTAAAAATGCCGAAAAGATAATAATGGAGAATACCAAAACACAGCCATTATCTGAAGCTGAATTCAACAATGCTGTCGCTTCGCAAAAACTGGAAAATTCTTATATTGGATTAATGGGAAAAACCATTGAGCCTGTCATTTCTCCTTTGGGTTATGATTGGAAAATAGGTATTGCCATCATCAGTTCATTTGCAGCCAGAGAAGTGTTTGTGGGTACTTTGGCAACTATTTATAGTGTTGGCGGAAGTGATAACGAAAACACTATAAAAAACAAAATGGCCGCAGAAGTGAATCCGGTAAATGGCGAAAAAGTATTTAATTTTGCCTCTGGGATATCGCTGCTAATGTTTTATGCTTTTGCCATGCAATGTGCCAGCACACTTGCGATAACCAAAAAAGAAACTAACTCCTGGAAATGGCCTGCAGGTCAGCTTATTTTTATGAGTGCTTTGGCATATGTCGTTGCATTAATCGCTTTTCAAATCCTAAAATAAAGCATTATGATTCAGGAAATAATAGCTTTTGCCGTACTTGGAATCGCACTTGCTTTTTTGATTCGAAAATTTTTCTTCAAAAAAAAATCGAATAAAAATTGCGGGAATGGCGATTGTGGCTGCAGTTAACTGAATTTTAAATTCATAAAAAACTTTCAATTTTTTGCAAAAGGAACGTATTCCTTGTCAATCAAATACTTTTATACAAATCTTAGAAGCATTTACTTCATGCTATATTTAAACTACTTTTTTTGTTAAAAAAAGATATGAGTAGTATGTATTCTAAAGCAAAACAATGTAAAAACGCCCGAATTTCTGATATAAAAAGCATTTCATATCATTTTTTATCTTAAATTTATGTCATTAATTATCAATTGCTTAATGCATTTATTTAAAAAAACTTACTATTATGAAAAAAACGTTTATTAAAGGATTAGTTGTATCAAGTGCATTGTTATTATTAATTTCCTGTAAAAAAGAAGAACCAGTTGCAGCTGTAATTGACACGAACCAAATCAAAGAAGAAATCCAAGCCAAGGAAAATGAATTTGCAGATACTTATAATGCTGGAATAGTCAAAGACATTGGATATCATGCTGATGATGCCATAACGTATCCGCAAAATAGTGAACCAATAGTAGGTAAAACTGCAATAGTTGAGTTTTTAAAAACACACAGGGATACCATTTCGAAAGGTAGAAAAATCTCCTTTAAAACCGAAGAGGTGTTTGTTTCAAATGACGCAAACCAGGTTGTGGAAGTTGGCACTTATAAAGTGGTTGATTCTACGGAAGCAGTTGTGAATTCAGGAAACTACATGAGTTTATTTGTAAAAAGAGATGGTAAGTATGTTTGCCTTAGAGACATGAGCACCTCTGATTTACCAAACTAATAACACGTCAATTTCATTTACAGAAAAGAGGCTTTTCAACTAGTGAAAAGCCTCTTTTGCTTTTTTTATTATAACGACTATCGCAGACTATCTTTCGCCACCTTCAAACTATCTGTTAATTCCGGTTGTACTAATCTAGGATTTACAACAGGCGCAATGAATTTTGGAGTTCGTTTTATTTTTTGGGTAATGATTATTGCATCATTCAACACAAAAGGCATCGGCATCATCCAGTTTTCTCTTGGAGTCATCCCAAACATTGGATTGACCATCAAATCAAATGAACTTTCCATCACATTCATATCAAGAACAGTGGCTCTGTTGATGCTAAATTGCAATACCAAAGGTTCGTTATTGACCACATAATAACTCAACAGTTTTTTACCTTTTCGTTCTAACTCTGTTCCTTTTTGCCCCAATGTACTAACTCCATTGGCTTTGAAATTGTAAAAAGTCATGATTTCATTTGCAAAAACATCATAGCGATTGACTTTTCGATTTGGAGTGATTTGTATTTTTAGATATCTTTTAAAGCCTACTGTGCTGTCTTTAAGAAAAGTAATTGTTGGTTTTGCAATTCCTTTGTTTGGTGCTTCGGCGGCATGAGTGAACTCCGAATCGTATTTGCTGAACAGCTTTAAATCATTGAATATTTTTGCGCCTTTTGGTTTTTCGCCTAGATAACCTTTCGTCCAAGAATCTAGGTTGGTGTCGTATGTTAACCAATAGGCTTTTTGGTTATCAGCATTGTAGAGATAAATTAAACTGTTGGATTTGGCTTCGCCCAATTCATAACCTGAGTGATATTGCGCTTTCGCTAAAAATAGTACAGCCGTTAAAAAGAAGAATAATGACCAGCTGCCTTTTTTGGTGAAAGCCCCAAAAACCGGCAATAGTAATGCAAATGCCAAAACAGTTAAAATTGCACTTCCGAATAATACTTTTAATCCCAAACCTACAGGGAACATTTGGATAAACGGAGCAATAATCAACAGGGCCGGAATACCGCAAATAAGGTTGACAATCCAATTGGATCTTTGACTAAATATAAAAACGGCAAAAGATATCAGTCCAAAATATACTGGGATAATCAAGAATCCTGCACCACGCAAACTATTGGCAAGGAACCCATTCAGTACAATCCAAAATATAAGCGGAATCACATAATGGTTCATCGTCACTTTTGGCTTTGAGGCTATCTGATAAAAGAAAAAACAAATCGAAAGACTCAGTAATATGAAGGCAGTAATATAATCGTGTCCATTGTATGTAAATCCGTTGAGCAAATCATTGTACTGCGGATTCAATAGCAGTAATCCTTTCCAGCCGTAATATGTAATCAATCCAGTGAAAATCAAAGCGCCCAAAAAAGGGAAAAAGCCTTTCATGATATCATTCAGTTTCAGCATTCTTTTGACTTTACCCAAAAACACTAGTATAATGAGAAGACCAGCCGCAATCAGTGTCATCGGAAATACCCAGTCAAAAGGATAACTGATAAACGTAAACGGAATCGTGAAATAAACATCATCGGTTGTAGAAACCGTAGCATTCAAATCGGCATTTGAGAAATAATTCAACAGTGGCATCAAATAAGAACCCTGATGTTTCAAAGTATTTTTGTCCAAATGAGCCACATCATCCTGTTGGGTATGGTAATTAAAATGATCGTCGATAAAAGCAAAATTAAACCCCTGAATATCGCCTTGTTCTCTAAAGACTGTTAAGTCAGTATCATTCGGCAGCATTTTGTAAATACTGTACATCAGTGAATTTGATACTGGATAAGTTGCGCCCGCTTTGGCAAATTCCTTTACCAAGCCACCATTTCCTTTGTTGGTTTCCATCAACATATAACTTGGTCCAGAAGAACCGCGTGCCTCAAAATTCAATACCAATCCTACTTCCTTAGCCCATTGATGTTCGGTTACAAAAAGTGCAGCACCGTTCAATCCCAATTCTTCCGCATCGGTAAACAAAATTATGATGTCGTTTTTGTTTTTTGTTTTAGCATTCAAAAAAGCCCGAACTCCCTCTAGAATTGTCGCCACACCTGATGCATCATCACTCGCACCATGAGAAAACGAATGTGGTGCACTATCATAGTGTGATAGTAGGAGTAAAGCTTTACCGTTTGCACTTCCTTCAATACGGCACATGATATTTTTGGATTTTACAAGATTCCCCCAATCACTCAGCGTAAAACCTTCCTGAACAGTAGTTTCCAAGCCCAGTTTTTGCAGTTCTTTTATGATATAATTGGCCACTACTTCGTGGTTTTTGGTGCCCACATAATGCGGTTGTTTGGCAATCGCACTAACATGTTCCAAAGCTCGGCTAGTAGAAAACTCCGTTACTTTATTCTCTTCATTAGGTGACCACGAAGGCATTAGGAATCCAAATAAAAAACCCAAAATCCCGAGGATGATGACAACAGTTATTATGGATGAGTAATTCTTTTTCATAATTGGGGGTATTAAATATCTTTTTTAACTAGCATATAAAAATCATTATCCAAAACCATATAGCCTTGGTCGTACAGGAAATAGTAGGTATTACCCGATTTGGTATTCAAAACATTGGTAAAAAACTCAAAATCAAAACCCTTGCTCATCAATTTGGCTCGAGTTGTTTTGGATTTTCCATCGGCATTCACATTCAGCTCCGACAAAATTCGGTAATTTTTGCGCAATTTGTTATTGATATTGCGCATATAATTCGTGCTATCCTTATTTATTTTGTTGTTGTAGGCATTTCGGCAACCATCGCTGCAGAATTTCTTGTCTTCGCGACCTACAATGGGATCTCCACATTCAAGGCAGGTTTTCATATTTTTACTTTTTTAAGGCTGTTATTTTTAAATCAATCCGGAAAAAATGCTTACCATATAAGTCATATAAGTTTGAATAAAAAATAAGCTCGTTAATAGATTGGGAAAAGAGAATATAAGTAGAAAACCATCTCTGTTAGGTTCCGTTCTTATCCTTAAATGAACTTTTAATTTTACTTTGTTTATACATAAATTAAGAGCTTATATGACTTATATGGTTATAATCGATTTCGAATATAATCTCAATTTTCAATCTTTTTTATTTCATACAAATCGGTTCGTCTGTCTTTCAAAATTCGCACACTTCCATGTTCGTGTAATTCTTTTAGCAAGCGCAAATCGACATCGACAATCAAAGTCATTTCTGTATTCGGAGTGGCTTCGGCTTTGATACCATTACTTGGAAAAGCAAAATCCGAAGGCGTAAAAACTGCCGCTTGCGCATATTGAATGTCCATATTATTTACTTTTGGTAAATTCCCCACACAACCCGCAATGGCAACATAGCACTCGTTTTCAATCGCTCTAGCTTGGGCACAGTGTTTTACTCTGATGTAGGCGTTTTGAGTATCGGTCAGGAAGGGAACAAATAGTATATTCATTCCTTCATCCGCCATGATTCTCGAGACTTCCGGAAACTCCACATCATAACAAATCATAATTCCAATTTTGCCGCAATCGGTATCAAAAGTCTTAATTTCCGATCCGCCTTTCATTCCCCAATGTTGCTTTTCATTGGGCGTTATATGAATTTTGGTATACATCTCCGAAGTTCCGTCTCTTTTGCACAGAAATCCCACATTGTACAAATTGCCATTTTCCAGATACGGCATACTGCCCGAAATGATATTGATATTATACGAAATGGCCAATTCTTGAAACCGTTTCCGAATAGGTTCAGAATGCTTAGCCAGTTCTCGAATCGCTTCGGCCTCGGTCATGTGATTGTAATCGGCCATTAAGGGCGCTATGAACAATTCGGGGAAAACCGCAAAATCGCAACTGTAGCCCGAAACCACATCGATAAAAAACTCTGATTGCTCGAATAAAGCTTCGAGATTACCCAGTGATCGCATTTGCCATTGAATTAAGCCTAGCCGAATTACATTTTTCTCCGTGTTTATTAATCTCGGACTTTCGTCAAAATAGATGTTGTTCCATTCCAGTAAAACTGCAAATTCTTTGGAATCTTCATCGCCCGCCAAATAGTTCTTTATGATTCGTAGTACGTGAAAGTCATTACTCAGCTGAAACGAAAGCACAGGGTCGTGCAATTGTTTGCTTTTTACTTTTTCAATGTATTTTTTGGGAGTCATTTTATCGGAATACTGGCCATAACTCGGAATGCGCCCCGCGAAAACAATTGACTTGAGGTTTAATTTTTCGCACAATTCTTTTCGGGCATCATACAAACGCCTGCCTAAACGCAGACCGCGATAATTAGGATGAATAAAAACATCGATTCCGTACAATATTTCCCCATTTGGATTGTGGGTCGAAAACGTATAATCACCTATTATTTGCAGGTAATTATGCTTTTTGTCAACAAGTCTTTCGTCTACGATCAAGGATAGGGCAGAGCCCACCACTTTTCCATCGACGAGAATAACCAATTGTCCCTCGGGGAAAATACCTAATAATCTCTCTATATCATCGGCACGCCAATAGGAATCCGCCATTTCAGGATACGATTCCACCATCGAGTTTTTGAGCTGTTTGTAATCCTCAAAAGCTAAATTCCGCAATTCTACTTTTTTTATTTTGGCCTGCATAATGGAGAATTTTATATGAATAGTTATTTTAAAGAAACATTATTTCAATTTTTTGGAGCGAAAGAATAGGTTTTATTTTTTGGCATGGATTCCTGCTTTCGCCTTTATCTCTTCACTGCGTTACGAGGATATCGGCTCTATCAGGGCTAATTAGGATTTATGGTTTTGTGTTTGTTTGTGATTAACACTTTTAAAATTGGCCACAGATGACACGGATTAAACTGATTGTCACAGATTTTTTAATTTCAAACTATCAAAAGATAAATCTTAATATGTGCACTAATTTTTATCCGTGTAGAATCCGTTTAATCTGTGTCATCCGTGGCCTAATATCAGTTGCTGAATCAGGAGCAATACAATCTTTATTATTTGCCGATTCTCAAATATAATCAAAAAATCCCATTTACAAACGGTTACAAATAATTACAACCGAAAGTAAGTAGTTAGCAACCGAATAACTTTTGGAAGTCATCGCATCTTTGCCATGTCGAAATGAAACAAATGCAATATCAATAACAATAGCAAATGTCAATTTCAATAAAAAATCATATACACACTAACATTTAAATTTTACACGCCATGAAAAACAGAGTTCAATTAATCGGAAACGCAGGAAATGACCCAATCATCAAATCTTTTGAAGGAGGAAAAAAATTAGCCAATTTGACCATCGCTACCAATGACAGCTACAAAAACGACAAAGGAGAACGAGTAGACCAAACCGAATGGCATACCGTAGTAGCCTGGGGTAAAACAGCAGAAATCATAGAAAAATTCGTAACCAAAGGCAAACAAATTGCCATAGACGGCAAATTAACACACAGAAGTTACGACGACAAGAACGGAGAAAAACGATATATCACCGAAGTGGTCGTAAGCGAAATTATGTTACTTGGGAAGTAGGTTTCAGAATTGAGATAGCAGATAATTTCTTAAATACCAAATGCTGTCTTTGAGCTATCGGTTACCACAAAAAAAAAAGAGCTCCGTGAAAACGGAACTCTTTTTCAATACATATAAATTAACTATTACGAGGGTTCATTTTAAACCAACAGGCAATTAAAAAATGTTTATTTATGCAATTCTATCTGCTATATAGAACTAAGCTGTTTTTTTTAGCAAGTCAAACATAGGGCAACGGCTGCAACGTTTTTTCTCACTTTTCATGTATTTTTCGCAACAACTAGACTTGCAGTTTTCGGCCACTTTTATCTTTTTAAGGATATCCGTTTTTTTATCCTTTTTCTTTTTCTTCTCTTTTTCTTTCTTGCTCAATGTGTAAAGAATTAAAACTGAAGCAAAAGTATATTATTTTTATCTGTTCTAAATAAATTTTAACATTTTTTCAAGCAAAAAAAATCCCAAAATGCAATTCAAACATTTTGGGAATAGTATTTAGTAAGAGGTATCTTAATTATTTGACTGGAGCGGCAGCATTGGCAGCGGCCACTTGCTGAATGTCACGATCAAAAAGATACAGTCCGCCTTTGTCATCACCAATCAAGTTGATTTTGTCGAGAATTGATTTGGCTGTTGCTTCTTCTTCAATTTGTTCAGCTACATACCATTGCAAGAAATTATGGGTAGCATAATCTTTTTCTTCAAATGTAATATGCACCAACTCATTGATAGATTCCGAAACAAAAACTTCGTGTTTGTAAAGCTCTTCAAACATCCCTTTGAAAGTTTCATAAGTGGTTTTTGGGGCTTTCAAGTCGGTAACTTTAGCATGACCGCCTCGTTCGTTCACATACTTGATTAATTTGAGCATGTGTAAACGCTCCTCATCCGATTGTGCGTACATAAATTTTGCGATTCCCTCAAGACCATTTACTTCTGCCCAACAAGCCATGGATAGATAGGTTTGAGAAGATTCTGCTTCTATACGAATTTGTTTGTTCAGCGCTGATTCAATATTTTTTAGTAACATGATTTTTAGTTTTTAGTAAAATTAGAAAAAAAATTGTTGAATGTTGTTCGTTTTGTTCCTAAAAAGAAACAGTTGGGTTTAATTTAGAATCTTTAAAATGTTAGTACATAATAGTAAAAAGTCATTCAAACAGATGATTGACTCCAAATAGTAGCCCAAAAACTAAAATAAAACCGCCCGAAACTTTGTCTGATTGTTAGCAAACATTTCCTTAAATTTGCTGTCATTATTTAGTTATAAAAATCAAAATATGTTACAAATCGCATTTATTAGAGAGAATCAAGAGAAAGTAATCAATGCTTTGGCCAAAAGAAATATGGATGCCAAAGGGATTGTTGAAGAAGTGGTACAACTGGATGAAAAACGTCGCGCGACACAAGTGGAGTTGGACAATACTTTATCCGAATCTAATAAATTATCCAAAGACATAGGCGAATTGATGAAAGCCGGCGAAAAATCTAAAGCGGCAATTCTTAAAGAAAAAACGGTTCTGTTAAAAGAAAAAAGCAAAGCATTGGCCGAAACCGCTGATGTTTTGGCAAATGAATTAACAGAGAAATTATATACTTTACCCAATCTTCCTGCCGATATTGTTCCTGTTGGAAAAACACCAGAAGATAATCTAAACGTGTTTGAGGAAGGTGAAATCCCCGTATTACACGAAGGTGCGCAACCACACTGGGAATTGGTTAAGAAATATGATATAATCGATTTTGAATTGGGAGTAAAGATAACCGGCGCAGGATTCCCTGTTTATAAAGGAAAAGGAGCTCGTTTGCAACGCGCTTTGATCAATTATTTCTTGGATAAAAACACAGAAGCTGGGTATAAAGAAATGCAAGTGCCACATTTGGTAAACGAAGCATCTGCTTATGGAACGGGACAATTGCCAGACAAAGAAGGTCAAATGTACCATGATGCTACAGATGACTTGTATTTGATTCCAACTGCTGAGGTTCCGGTAACCAATATATTTAGAGACGTCATTTTAAATGAAAGTGAATTACCAGTTAAATATACGGGTTATACGCCTTGTTTTCGTCGTGAAGCGGGTTCTTATGGAGCGCATGTACGTGGTTTGAACCGTTTGCACCAATTTGATAAAGTGGAGATTGTTCGTGTGGAGCATCCGGATAATTCGTATGCAGCACTTGATAATATGGTTGAACACGTAAAAGGAATTCTTCAAGAATTGAAATTGCCATACCGAATTTTACGCCTTTGCGGAGGAGATATGGGTTTCACATCGGCTTTGACTTATGATTTTGAAGTATATTCTACTGCTCAGGAGCGTTGGTTGGAAATTTCATCTGTTTCTAATTTTGAGACTTTTCAAGCGAATCGTTTGAAATTGCGTTTCAAAGATAAAGACGGTAAAAACCAATTGGCACATACACTTAACGGAAGTTCATTGGCTTTGCCAAGAGTGCTGGCCGGAATTTTAGAAAATTACCAAACTCCCGAAGGAATCGTAATTCCAGAAGTATTGCGTTCTTACTGTGGGTTTGATATTATAGACTAAAAAGTTACCATATAAGTTATTTAAGTTTGTTACAAATCTTAGATGACTTATATGGTTCATAAAAATTGATGTTTTACGAAACGAATTGCACTTAAAAATGAAAAAACTCTTTCTATATATTGTCCTGTTTTTTTCATTGGTTTGTTTTTCGCAAAACGAGCAATTGGCGCAGTATTATTATGACAAAGGTGATTTTGATAAAGCATTGGTCAGTTATCAGGAATTATCAGATGGATTGCCTACCAATCCTTTTTATTTTCAACGGAAAATTGACTGTATGCAACAATTACTCCAATTTGCACCAGCTGAAAAAGCAATTCAGGAACGATTGGACAGATACAAGCAAGCTACACTTTTGGTCGAATTAGGTTATAATTTTCAATTACAGAAAAATGAAACTAAAGCCAAAAAGTATTACGATGATGCGATAGACAATATCCGAAAAAATCCAAATGATGTTTATGGTGTTGCCAATACTTTTGAGAAGAAAGTACTGCTGGAATATGCTTTAAAATCCTATTTGGTTGCCAGTGAATTGGTGCCAACTTTTGATTTTAAATATCAAACCGCTCTGTTGTATGGGCAATTGGGAAATACAGACCAGATGATTGCCAATTTTTTGGATGAAGCGTTCGAAAATCCACAGTCGGCTATGGTGATTCAAAACCAGTTGACTCGTTATATGTCCACCGATGGAGAATCTAAATTTAATGACAGTCTCCGGAAAGCCTTGATTATTAGAGTTCAAAAAACCCAAGATATTTTCTGGAATCAGTTTTTGAGTTGGTTTTATATGCAACAAAAAGAGTTTGGAAAAGCCTTTATTCAGGAAAAAGCTATCTATAAACGCAATCCGGAATCACTATTTGGCATCCTTAATTTAGGACAAATGTCTATCGAAGAGGGAGATAATGAAGTCGCTATAGAGGTTATGAATTATGTGTTAGAGAATACTACCGATGTAGATTTGATTGTGCAAGCTCATTCTTATTTGTTGAAAATGAAAATGGAAAAAGCACAAGAAAAGGACTTTGTTGCTATCAAGACCCAATTTGATCTTTTGTTAAAACAGTACGGCATAAGTCCGGTTACTTTATCTTTGCAGCTGAAACAAGCGCATTTTGTTAGTTTTATAATGAAGAATCCTGTTGGAGGTAAAGCCATTATAAAGCGTGCCATGGAAATGCAATTGAATCAGTTTGATCAGGCACAATGTAAAATGGAATTGGCTGACATTTTACTTTCCGAAGAAAAATTCAATCAGGCATTGCTCTATTATTCGCAGATTCAAGAAAATCTGCAAAACAATGTGCTGTCGCATGAAGCAAGTTTGAAATCGGCTAAAACAAGTTATTTTAAAGCTGATTTTGAATGGGCTTTGAAACAATTTAAGGAGTTAAAAACGGCCAGTACGCAGTTGATTGCTAATGATGCTTTGGAGTATTTTTTGCTGATTAATGACAATACCGTTGCCGATTCGACCCAAACGGCGTTGAAGCAATTTGCCAAAGGAGATTATCTTTTGTACCAAAATAGAAATCAAGAAGCTATTGTTCAGTTTCAGTCTATTCTAAAAAGTTTCAAAGGACAGGAAATTGAGTCAGTAACTTTATTGCGATTGGGAAGAATATATGAAAAGTTAGGAGATACTACTTTAGCTTTGGCACAATATCAAGACATAATTGACCATCATAATGATGGGATTTACATAGATGAGGCTCTGTATTTTTCGGCAGATATTTACAATAAGCAATTGCAACAACCCGATAAGGCCAAGGCATTGTACGAGAAAATCATCTTCAGCCATCAGGATAGTATTTATTTTGTAGATGCAAGAAGGAAATTCAGAGAATTGCGAGGAGACACGAATTTGTGATTTTAGATTTCAGAAGGCAGAATATAGAGAATAGAATATAGAAAACAGATTGCAGAAGCATAGAGAATAAAGAGAATAATGAGAGTTGATAAATTCTTTTAAAGTCTTAATACTTAATTCTCCAATCTTAATACTTAAAACAATGATAATATACAACGTTACTACAAACATACACGAAAGTGTTCACGACAAATGGATGATCTGGATGCAACACAAACACATTCCTGAAATGTTGGCTTGCGGGAAATTTATTTCAGCGCGTTTAGTTCGTGTTTTGGTAGAAGAAGAAATGGGAGGAGTTACCTATTCGGTTCAATATACGACAGACAGCAAGGAAACATTAGAAAGATATTACCAAGAAGATGCTCCTGGATTAAGAGAAGAAGGCTTGAAATTGTTTGGCGATAAAATGCTGACTTTTAGAACCGAATTACAAGTCATTTCAGAGCATTAATGATTAAAAAGATTGCTTTGCGCCTTTGCGTCACTGCGAGAAAATAAACCCAAAATACGGCGAGAGTGCTTCGTGCCTCGCAATGACAATATGGAAAAAGTAACAGCAAAAAAACACCTCGGACAGCATTTCTTAAAAGACGAAAGCGTAGCGAAAGACATCGCAGATACTTTGAATTTAGAAGGGTATGAAGATGTATTGGAAATAGGTCCAGGAATGGGAGTGCTGACCAAATACTTATTGGACAAACCAATCAATACCTACGTTATCGAAATTGATACCGAATCGGTTGCATATTTGGGTGTTCATTATGATAAATTGAAAGATCGAATCATTTCAAAGGATTTCCTGAAATACGATATCAACGAAGTTTTTGCAGGAAAGCAATTCGCGATAATTGGTAATTTCCCGTATAATATTTCGACGCAGATTGTTTTCAAAACATTGGAATACCGTAATCAGATTCCTGAATTTGCAGGAATGTTTCAGAAAGAAGTGGCAGAACGCATTTGTGAAAAAAAGGGAACCAAGGCTTATGGAATCCTTTCGGTTTTGGCCCAGGCTTTTTATGATGCAGAGTATCTGTTTACCGTAGATGAAAATGTGTTCAATCCGCCGCCCAAAGTGAAGTCGGGCGTTTTGCGTTTGCGCAGGAAAGAAGACTTCAGTCTGCCTTGTGGTGAAAAATTGTTTTTTACTGTAGTGAAAACGGCTTTTCAGCAACGCAGAAAGACGTTGCGTAACAGTTTAAAAACCTTAAATTTGTCCGATAGTTTGAGAGAAGATACCGTTTTTAATCTTCGTCCTGAACAATTGGATTACAAAGAATTTATTGCATTGACCCAAAAAATAGAAGCCGATGGAGTTTAAAATCAGCAAAGAATTAATAAAAGAATTAGAGCAGCTCATTCTAAATAAGGACGACCAGCAACTGGAAGTTTTATTGAATGATATGCACCATGCTGATATTGCCGAAGTCTTGGATGAACTGGACTTTGATGAGGCTACCTATATTTTCAAGGTTTTAGACAGTGAAAA
This sequence comes from Flavobacterium sp. A45, assembly GCF_002001005.1. Lineage (GTDB taxonomy): Bacteria > Bacteroidota > Bacteroidia > Flavobacteriales > Flavobacteriaceae > Flavobacterium. The sequence continues at coordinate 11,870 of NZ_MUNX01000071.1, read as the reverse complement.
AACGGCCGAAATATTATTAGAACTTGAAGACGATTTAAGAGAAAATATTTTAAGCAGGCTTTCGCCAAAAGAGATTGCCGAAGAGCTTGATGAATTAGAAACCAATGATGCTGCCGATATTATCGGGGAACTTTCCAAAGAGAAGAAAGCTGAGGTTATCTCCGAGCTTCAGGACGTAGAGCACGCCAAAGACATTGTTGAGCTGCTTCGATATGCCGAGGATACAGCAGGTGGAATCATGCACAAGGAGTTGGTTAAAGTCAACGAAAATTGGAATGTTCTTACTTGTGTAAAAGAAATGCGTATTCAGGCCGAAAATATCTCCAGAGTACATTCTATATATGTGGTTGATGATGAAGACAGATTAAAGGGGAGACTGTCTCTCAAAGACTTATTGACAACTTCGACCCGAACTAATATTAATGATGTCTACATACGGAAACTTAATTCTGTAAATGTCGATACTGAGGATGTTGAGGTGGCCAGAATTATGCAAAAGTACGATTTGGAAGCGATCCCTGTTGTAGATGAATTGGGACGTTTGGTCGGCAGAATCACCATTGATGATATTATTGATGTAATTAAAGATGAAGCGGATCAAGATTACCAATTAGCAGCTGGTATTTCCCAAGACGTAGAAGCGGATGATAGTATTTTAGATTTAACAAAAGCGCGTTTGCCTTGGTTGGTTTTGGCACTTTTGGGTGGGTTCATCACCGTAAAAGTTCTTGGTTTATTTGAAGGTGCAATGCTTGAACACGGGAAATTGTTTTTCTTTACCCCGCTTATTGCTGCAATGGCAGGTAATGTTGGGGTACAGTCATCGGCAATTATTGTTCAGGGTTTGGCTAACGATACCTTGAGCGGGTCTCTTTTTAACCGATTGATAAAAGAAGTTTCACTAAGCTTATTAAACGGACTCATATTAGCCTTGATTTTATTTCTGGGCAGTCATTTTCTGCTCAATGTTGAGATAATTATAGGGGTTATTGTAACCATTGCTTTGGTTTCGGTAATTATTATAGCTTCGCTTATTGGTACTTTTGTGCCTTTATTGCTCCATAAATTTGGTATAGATCCTGCATTGGCAACAGGCCCGTTTATTACAACAAGTAATGATATTTGCGGCATTCTTATTTATTTTTCTATTGCCAAATTAATCTTAGGATTTTAACTTAAACCCATAATTATAAAATAACAAATTACCCGAATTTATTTAAATTTAAAAATAATAAATTCGGGATAATTCGTGTACTTTGTGGTTCAATTTTTTCAGGATTCAACATATTAACCAAAGATAAAATATACCAGAATGAAAGTACACATCATAGGTGGAGGAAACCTTGGCGCTTCTGTCGCAATAGGAATAGCAAAGTTTACTAAAAATAATCAAGTCACCGTAACCAGACGCAATCTAGCGCCTATTTCACATTTAAAAGAATTGGGAATTACTGTTGATACAGACAATACGAGCAACATTCAAGAAGCAGATGTTATTATTCTGACCATAAAACCGTATCAGGTAGATACCGTTTTGGCTGAGATACTGCCTACTATTTCAAACAAAGTAATCGCTTCGGCGGTAAGTGGACTTTCTATCGAGAATCTACAGAATAAGATAGGCGACACCCACAGCGCTGTGCGTATTATGCCAAATATTGCTGCACAATTTGGCGCATCGGCTACTTGTATTGCCTATCACGAAAAAAACAAAGAAAAAGCCCAGCCAACCGTAACTCTTTTTCAAGGATTGGGAACCGCTCCTATTATTGATGAAAAACTGATGGATGCAGCGACAGTTCTTGCTGCAAGCGGAACTGCCTTTGCTTTGCGCTACATCCGTGCATCGATGCAGGCTGGAATCGAAATTGGATTTGACTGGCAGACTGCCTTGGCGATATCAGCACAAACCGTCAAAGGCGCCGCCGAAATGCTTCTTGAGGAAAAAGCACATCCAGAACAATTGATCGATCGTGTAACTACGCCGCAAGGCTGCACGATTGCAGGATTAAACGAAATGGAATTACACGGTTTCAGTTCTTCTTTAATCAAAGGAATTAAAACCTCTCTGAAACAAATTAAGGGATAAAAATCTCTTGGGCGTGCCACCATAAAGAAAAGGGATCAACTCACTATTACGGTGATTCGATCCCTTTCCTTTATGCTGTCAGGCTGTCCGCGTTACTTCGGTAACTTGCTTCCATCCTTTACGCGGAACACCACATCTTAAAGGGGTATTAAGGTATTTTTGTCTTTTAGGCAAACAAAGCTTTCAATTCGGTAGCTTCATGTGGATTCATTTTACCAGCTAGAACCAAGCTTAATTGTTTTCTTCTTAGAGCGGCGTCGTAGCGTTGTTTTTCCAATTCAGTTTCGGGTTCGAGTGGTGGAACATCTACTGGTCTTCCAGTATCATCAACAGCCACAAAAGTGTAAATTGCTTCGTTGGCCTTGGTTCTGTTTCCGGACTGACGGTCTTCTACCCAAACGTCCAGATAAATTTCCATAGAACTTTTAAATGCCCTGGATACTTTGGCTTCTATAATTACAACACTACCTAGTGGAATTGATTTGTTGAAAGCCACATGATTTACTGATGCTGTAACACCAATTCGGCGTGAATGTCTTCCAGCGGCAATACTTGCCGCACGATCCATTCTGGCCAACAATTCACCTCCAAATAAGTTATTCAAAGGGTTGGTTTCGCTCGGTAAAACCAAATCGGTCAATATAGTTAAGGATTCAGAAGGATGTTTAGGTGTCATACTTTTTATATGAGAATTATTAATTTTAATTTAAGTTGAATTTGACTCTTTAGTTAAGCCAATATACAGCCATCACCGAAGGAATGAAATACAATACAATGGTTCTGGCTCCGTCATAGTCTTTGGCCAAACGTTGTCCAAATAATAGCATGATAAGCGTTATGCAAGAAAAAATAGCGCCATATAAACCGTAGATTCTGCCACTGTTTACCGCTATTTCAATGGCACCAACCACGCACAAGATCCCTGAAATTAATTCTAGGATTAATACATTTACCAGAGCCAATGGCACTTGATTACGCAAAGGGGTTTCGGCAAAGTGTTCTTTAAGCCAATCGATATTGTCTTTCCAGTGAAATAATTTATCCTGAGATGATTGTAAAAAGGTAATTGCTAAAAAAACTAAGATTAAGATGGAGGCAATATTATTCATGGGGTTTTATTTTTTATGAATTAAACGGGTCAATTTTATGGATAAATCGGTTAAGATAATTTTTGCGTTACCATTGCGTTCGATATGATACATCGCATCTGATAATTCTTTAAATATTTCAGTAATGTTGTTTCCGTTTACAAAAGGGGCAAAATTTTCCAGTTTGAATTTCTCAACTTTGGGTTCTATGTAAACAAGAGTTTTGGTTTCATAATTAAGCAACATGGCCTGACGGAACATTTCGATACAAAACTGAAGGAATTTTTTTTGAGTTTCTCTTCCTAATGTTGCAATTTGTTCACTCCATTCAATTAAATCTTGTATGGCCGCTGCGTTTCCTTTAGCTTTAAATGCTGCACGTACCCATGTGACAAACCATTGTTCAAATGGCAAGGATTCGTGGTCGTCATATAATAGATGTAAGGCTTTGTTATAATTCCCTTGCGATTGATGAGCAATTTTTAAAGCCTCTTTAAGTTCAATCTTTTCCCTTTCAATGAGTCCGTCAGCAATAACTTGTTCGCTCAAACTACTGAAATGGGTGATTTGACAACGTGAGCGAATGGTTTGGATGATATCTTCTTCATTTTCGGAGATGAGAATGAAAACTGTTTTTTCGGGTGGTTCTTCAAGTAATTTGAGTAGTTTATTGGAAGCGGCAATGTTCATTTTGTCGGCCATCCAAATAATCATTATTTTGTATCCGCCTTCATATGATTTTAAGGAAAGTGATTTTAAAATTTCTTGAGCATCATCTACACGAATCTCACCTTGTTTATTTTGCACACCCAATTTGGCATACCAATCAAATAATCCGCCATAAGGATTTTCTAAAACAAACTGTCTCCAATCTGCAATAAAATCGATACTTTTTGGTTTTGCTTTGACTTCCTCGGTAGTTACTGTTGGGTAGATAAAATGTAAATCGGGATGGGATAATTTTTGGAATTTAAGACTGCAGGATTCGTTTAAAATTCCATTACTGTTGCATAGAATATGATGAGTATAAGCAATTGCCATGGCTAGAGTTCCACTGCCTTCAGGTCCGACGAACAATTGAGCATGGGGTATTCTGCCTAAATTAGCGCTTTGGATTAAGTGATTTTTAATATATTCTTGCCCTAAAATTTTTGAAAATTCCATGAAGCAAAGATAGGAGAAAATGATAGTTTCAAAAATTTTCCTTTAGAAAGTTTGTTTCTTGCAATTTTTTTGAGTTGTAATATGAAACACGAATTGATGTACTATTAGAATTCTTTTTAACCAACGACTGTTAATAACTTCTGTATTATTTTTCTGCTTTTTGTTTTATGAAGTTTATTATTACAAAAATTTACAAGAAAAAACGCATTTATATTACCAAATATTAATTAACATTTATTTTTTTTAAATCCAATTTATCTCGATAAAATGATGTGTTTACTCGGTGTAAGACAGTTTTTTTAAGTTAAGTGTAATTTAAAATGTCTTTAATTTTTTGTGCAGGACTTGCAAATTCAATTTAATTGTATATTTTTGTTTTATTAATTAATAAATCCAAGATATGAAAGGGAAAATTATTTTTTTCAGTATTGTTATGTTAGCTTTAACATCGAAAGGCTTCGCGCAAGCAAAACCAAATATGCCAAAAAGTATTATTAGCACTAGTGCTGCAATCCGTACTTACTATGATGACAAGCAACTTAGAGCAATGTCTAAAGGGGAGTTGGTAGAATTGTACATTGAGCGTATGAAAGTAATTGTCAAAATATTACCAAATATTGCGTTGGCTACTAAACCAGGAGTAACTATGACAGATTTAGGTATTCCAGACGATGCTGATAACAGAAAAGCATTGGATTTAGAAACTGAAGCAACAACAACCTATTTAGAAATTACTGTAAATTTCTTAAGAAAAATGCTTCCTTATGCAGATAAAAATCAACTTGTGACTATGGTTTTGTTCTATGAGCAAACTTTGAAATCACTTCATGAAGTTGAGCATCAATAAAAAATGTTTTTTAGAAAAGATGTTACAATCTTAAGCTAAGTTTGATCTTTTACTCTTTATGAGATAATAAACTCTTGACCTACAGAGATTACGAATAATAATTTAATACCCCAAACCTATGAAAAATATATTTATTATATGGGTTTTCCTTTTGACTGTTTGCAATGTAAATGCACAACAAGAGAAAGGAATAATTGGATCAAGCAATTGGTTGAATAACTGGACTGAATTTAAACCTGGTAAAGCTGAATACGGTGAACCAACACAAATTCTGGCTGGTAATATTACAGAGAATACTAAACTTGTAAAAAAGGATGTGTATATTATCCAAGGTAATGTATATGTAACTAATAATGCAGTTCTTACCATTGAACCAGGTACAGTGATTATTGGAGATGGTGAATCAAAAGGGACTTTGATTATTACTAAAGGTGCACAAATAATTGCAGAAGGTTTAGAAACTGATCCAATCGTTTTCACATCTAATAAATCTACTAAAAAAGCTGGTGATTGGGGAGGTATTGTTATTCTTGGTGATGCCCCAATTAATAAGTTTGGAAATTATTCTTCAGTGAATTTTGATTTAGACCCAAGCTTGACAACATATGGAGGTTTAAATCCAGCAAGCTCTTCTGGTGTTTTGAAGTTTGTTCGAATTGAATATGCGGGTAAAAAAGAGAGAGGTTCTTCGGAAAGTTTTAATGCTCTTTTACTTGGAGGAATTGGAAACAAAACTATCTTAGAAAATATTATGGTAAGTTATGCCTTAGGAGACTCTTTTGAAGTTCTAGGAGGTGAGCCAGTAATGACTAAAATGGTTTCTTATAAATCTAGCGGAATTGATTTTAAATTTACTTTAGGTGCACAAGCTAAAATTGATAATTCATTAGCAGTTAGATCATCTTATTTATCAAGTGTAAGTGGATCACGCTGTTTGGACGTTTCTTCTTATATTAAGAAAGATGACGTAGATTTTACCAAAAAACAAACTCTTGTTACTGCCACTAATTTAACTCTTGCAAATGATAGTGATAATATAGATCAGGATATTAAAGCAGGTTTAGTTAAAGAAGGTGTCTATGTGGCTGAGAATTGCTCTTTGGTTTTAAGAAAAAGTGTGATTTCTGGATTTAGTCCAGCAGTTGTATTTGATAATAAAATTGAAATCAACGACAAGAATCTTAAGAAAATTAGAATCGAAGAAATGTATTTGAATTTCTGTAATGGAAATATTTTTACCGAAGGTTCTACTGAAAATGAAGATTTAGAGAGTTATTACGGTAATAGTGTATTCTTTAATTTGTATTCTAAAACAACAAATTTAGAAACCTTTAATGATTTTGCAAATCCAAGACGACCAGATTTTAGGTTGGCACTTTCAAAATTTACAGCAGCTACTAAATAAAATTTATAACTATATTTTAAATTTATAAAATGAAAGTTGGACCTAATAATAAGAAGGTTTAGCTTTCATTTTATTAATTAAAGTAGTTTTACATTCAGTTTAATAAGAATGTCCTTAACCTTGGATTGGTTGAGAGTAAAATGATTATTTGCGAATTGCATATGCCCCTATGAATAGCAATAAATATCAACATATGAAAAGCAAACCTACTCCCTTTTTTTCTTCTAGCGCATTTATGTTTTTTTGGATGTTGTTTGTTGTAGTATCTTCTACCCAGAGCTTATTTTCTCAGCAAATAAATCCTAAAATATTAGAATTCAATCAGATTTGTGCTGGCGGGCCGCATCCTACTAAACCAGGTGAAGTTTTTAATGAATATCAAGCTTCATTTTCCATTTCGGGTTTTGCTTCAGATGTCACATTCAAAGTTGAACTTTCGGATGCAACGGGTTCGTTTACAACACCAATTTCTACGACGAATTTACCTCCTCTTACGACAACGCCTCCTGATAGTGCAACAGATAAAACATTGGTTTTTGGCATCCCAACAAATTTGGTTGGATCTAACGCCTACAGATTGAGAGTGACAAGTTCTACTGGTGTCTCCAGTACACCTTTTACTATTAAGGGTACTGTCAGTACCAAATCATTCTCGGCTTATTATAAAGCCTATAATGATTCTTTTGCAATCAATAACAACCTGCCTTCTGTTAGTTTTTGTATTGGAGGGAGTGTTACTCTTACTATATATAATCCAACACCTTCCATACCAAATTCTTCTCCTGCGAATTATCCTCAATTGCAATATAATTGGTACAAAGATGATGCTTTAATTTCTGGGCAAACTTCAAGTTCTTTGGTTGTAAGTACACCAGGGGTTTATTATGCCAAATTAGATTATGGTCTTTGTTCTGATGATAATTTTCGTTCACAAGGTGTAACTGTCACTAGTTCAAGTGGGGCTTCTGCAGCAATTGTTTCCAGTGCAGGAAATCCTTTTTGTTCCAGTTTAGGGAACACAACTTTATCAGTAACTGCCGGTAATTCCTATGTTTGGAAAAAAGATAATACAGTAATTGCGGGTGCAATCACTCAAAATTATCAAACGAGTTTGCCAGGGGTGTATACTTGTGATGTTGATTTTGGTGGATGTAAGTCAACAGGTACAATAGACTTAAAGGTGTTAACAACAAACAGTACAATATCTGGTGTAGATCTTGATAAAGTTAATAATATTGTCGAGGGAGAAACAATAAATGCAACCATTACTTCTAATGCAACAGCTCCTTCTTATCAATGGTTTCTGGAGGGTGTAGCTATACCTGGTGCGGATAAAAATTTTATAGATATTACTGCTCAAGGAAAGTATAAGGGGGTTGTCACACAAAATACGGGATGTAATATTTCCGATGAGTTTCCTTTCGAAGTTTCTTTTAAAGTGAATTTTAATGTTCCGAAAATTCCAAATATTGTTACGCCAAATGGTGATGGTGCAAATGATACATGGGTTATACCTGACAATTATTTAGCGGGAACAAATACCCATATTGTGATTTTGAGTTCATTGGGGGAAATTGTTTTTGAAACTGATAGTTATGATAATTATAATGGCTGGCCACAAACAGCTATAGAGTTTAATAATTTCAATCCCGTTTATTATTATATAATTACTCCAACTGGCGGATCTGCCAAAAAGGGTTCGATAACTCTTGTGAAATAGTATGAAAAAATTTTTATTAAGCGTTTTCTTTTTTTGCTGCTCTCTGCATGTTTTCTATGCTCAACAAGAAGACGGTGTCGTATCTTATGTTATCCCACCTGGAAATTCTTTGAAATTTAATTCGTTTGTAATTAACCCAACATTTAGTTTTGTAAGGCAGCAAAGTGCCTATGTCACTTTGTTTAACAAGACACAATGGGCTGGTTTTGAAAATGCTCCTACAACTTATTTGTTAAGCTATTCCGGACGTTTCAAAGAGAATGAAGGTTTAGCGTTAGGTGTTTTTCAACAAACGCAAGGGGTACTTCAAACGACTGGATTGGTTGCCAATTTTGCTCATAATATTTTATTGCAGGAAGATAGCAATTTAACCTTTGGAATCAATTTGAGTGCTTATAAAAGTGGGGTGAATAGTGGAAAAGTGGTTTCAAATTTTCCTGATCCATCCTTGGATAATATACCTTCAAATACTGTAATGACTATTAATCCTGGTATTAACTACGGAACCGCTTTTTTTGATTTCGGTTTAGCTTTCAATAACCTGGTTACCTATAATTTTAGTTCTGGGATTTTAAAAGATGATCCTAATAAAGGGATAGTTGGGCATGTCATGTATACTGGCTTCGTTGATTCCTATGGGTTTTTCGACAAAAGTAAATTCTCCGGTTTAATCAAAACTGAAATAAATAAAGAAGAAACTATTTTCTCGGGTTCGGCCATGTTTACCATTCCAAAAGGAATTTGGGTGCAAGGGGGGTATCATTCTGTTTTAGGAATGACCGCCGGTTTAGGACTTAATATTACTCCAAAGATTGCTCTTGAATATTCTTATGGAATGGGATTGGGTGATATCTCAGATCTAGGTGGCTCACATATAATTGTGTTAGCCTATAAGTTCAAAAATAGTAATTTTGATTATGGGGATGATGAAGAAGAAGGAGCTCTTATTGAGCCAGCACCAATACAAAAAACTTCGACGACTAAACCAAAGGCAGATGCCAAAGTTACTGCTGATGCTAAGGCAGCTCAACAACAAAAAATAGCCGAAAACAGAGCGAAATTAGCTGCAGATGCTAAAGCGAAAGCAGATGCTGTTGAAGAGGCTAAAAAGGTGAAAATTGCTGCTGATGCGAAAGCTAAAGCTGATGCAGCTGCATTAGCTTTAGCAAATAAAAAGCCAGAGCCAGTTTCCAAAGCTAAATTAGCTGCCGATGCTAAAGCGAAAGCTGATGCTGATGCTTCAGCAAAAGTACTTGCTGAAATGAAAGCAAAAGAAGCTGCTCAAGCTAAATTAGCTGCTGACAATAAAGCCAAAGCTGATGCTGCTGCTGCAAAACTTGCTGCCGAAAACAAAGCCAAAGCCGACGCTCTTAAGTTGGCTGCTGATAATAAAGCTAAAGCCGATGCTGAAGCTGCTGCTGCTAAGTTGGCCGCTGATAATAAAGCTAAGGCTGATGCTGAAGCTTCTGCTCTTAAGTTGGCTGCTGAGAATAAAGCCAAAGCCGATGCCGAATCTACCGCTGCTAAATTAGCTGCTGAAAATAAAGCTAAAGCCGATGCTGAAGCTGCTGCACTTAAGTTGGCTGCTGAGAATAAAGCCAAAGCCGATGCCGAATCTACCACTGCTAAATTAGCTGCTGAGAATAAAGCTAAAGCCGATGCTGAAGCTGCTAAGTTGGCCGCAGAGAATAAAGCTAAGGCTGATGCCGAAGCTGCTGCTCTTAAATTAGCTGCTGAGAATAAATCCAAAGCCGATGCTGAAGCTTCTGCTCTTAAGTTGGCTGCTGAGAATAAAGCTAAATCCGATGCTGAAGCTGCTGCTGCTAAGTTGGCCGCTGAGAATAAAGCTAAAGCCGATGCTGAAGCTGCTACTGCTAAGTTGGCTGCTGAGAATAAAGCCAAGGCTGATGCCGAAGCTGCTGCTCTTAAGTTGGCTGCTGAGAATAAAGCCAAAGCCGATGCTGAAGCTGCTAAGTTGGCCGCAGAGAATAAAGCCAAGGCTGATGCTGAAGCTGCTGCTAAGTTAATTGCTGATGCTAAAGCAAAAGCTGCTGCCGATGCAGCCACAGCTAAATTGGCTGCTGATGCCAAAGCTAAAGCTGATGCCGATGCTGCCGCCGCTAAATTGGCTGCTGATAACAAAGCTAAAGCTGATGCAGCCGCTGCAAAACTTGCAGCTGATGCTAAAGCAAAAGCAGATGCCGAGGCTGCTGCTAAATTAGCTGCTGAGAATAAAGCCAAAGCGGATGCTGCCGCTGCGAAACTTGCCGCAGATGCTAAAGCGAAAGCTGATGCTGAAGCCGCTGCCGCAGCTCAGGCTGAGCAAGATAAAATTGAAGCCGCCGCCGCCGCTAAATTGGCTGTTGAGGCACTTGCCAAAGCCAAGGCCGATGCTATGCCTAAAGACGAGTATGGTAAATCAATGGATAATTTGACCAAAACACTTGAAGATTCTAAGCGTAAACAACAACAATTGTTAAGTCGTCTGGATGCTTCTGTTGCCAATAAGCAAAAAGCATTGAGAGAAATGAGGGAAGAAAATGATTTAAGTGATAAAGGTATTGTAAAAACTACAGTAGAATTCAAAAGTACATCTGGTGAAAATGCCGAGTTGGAATCTATTAAGGCACAAATTGCCGAGGTAAATAGAGCTCAGGCTGAATCTTTGGATGAGTTTAATAGACTTTATGCTGAAAGACTTAAAAAGACTCCGAAAAATGACTTAATCAATCAGAATTATTTAAAAACTATTGAGAATTTAAAAGCAGAACAGGCAAAAGCGGAGCAATCTAATGCTATGATGGCTGCCAAACTTGAACAAATTAAAGTGGAAACCGAGATTGAGAAGAAACGTAGAATCAAGCGTGCAGCTTCCTTGAATGACCAAGATCGTTATACGCAAGATTTGGCAACTCTGAAACGTATAAAAGAAACAACAAAAGTTAGCACTACCCCATTGAAACCAGAAGATTTTGATTTTGGTGAAAGTCAGTCCAACATGCAGATTATTAAAAACAATAAAAATGTTGAAAGTGGGTATTACGTAATTTTGGCGGTACATACTGATGCTCAAAAACGAGATGCATTCGTTACTAAAACAGTGGCTGCCGGTCAAAAAGAAGTGAATTTCTTCTATGATGCAAGTTCTAGTAAGTATTTTATTTATGAAGCGATGTTCGATAATTTGGATGAAGCTACACAGGCTTTAGGCGAGAAAGGGAAGAAGCCTTATAATGGAAAAATGGTTATTGTAAAAATTCAGAAATAATATAATTTTGATGGAATTATAGATTTAAAAATTTTTCTAAAAAATGCTTATTATTCTTATAGAATGTTTATTTTTAGCGCGTTAATCGATGTTTTGTAATCTTAATCGACTTTTTAAGAAATATTTTATAATGTCGATTTTATTAAAAAAACACAAATACAACAAATGGAATCCTCTTTTTTAAGTGTTAATAAGGAGAAATTTCATTTTTTGTGTTAAAATTTAGAATTTAATTAAAAATGTGGTTTTCTTTAAAATTCTTCTTGCCCCTAGATGATTTTTTTTAAAG
>NZ_MUNX01000141.1 GCF_002001005.1 Flavobacterium sp. A45 | reverse complement strand
AGGAAATACACATTATTTTTCGATGATTTTCGGATATCGATAATTCTTCTCTGAAACTTTCAAAAAAATTTTTCTGTTAACGAAAAGTTAATAATTTCGTCGAAGAAAAAAGAAAAAATAACCAAAATTGATTCAATTACCCTAATTGAATTACTAACTAAAAAACAGATTAAATATGAAAAAAGTAATTACCATTTTAGTGTTAGCCTTGACTACAAGTATTGCATTTGCGCAAGATGCTCCAGAGACCACACCATTACAAATTTCTGGTTCTGGAGATTTATATTACAAGTATGATTTTTCAAAAAATCAAAACATTAAAACAAGTTTTGGAACAGATCAAAATTCAGTGTCTTTAGGGATGCTTGATATTGCTTTTAAGAAAACCATAAAGAAAGTGTCTTTCGTGGGTGAAGTTTCTTTTGGACCAAGAGGACAATATCAATCCATTCCAAATGGCGATGGAACAGATTTGAATTCCTTCCACATTCAAAATTTATATGCAACTTATGCAGTTTCAGATAAATTTAGTTTTACTGCAGGTTACATGGGGACTTTTATAGGATACGAAGTGATTTCGCCTTTAGGGAATTTTAGCTACTCTACTTCTTATTTGTTCACCAACGGGCCATTCCAGAATGCAGGTGTTAAAGTCAATTATAAAATATCGGAAAAATTTGGTGCAATGTTAGGAGTGTTTAATGACTCTTGGAATTCATACAAAGCCGACCCTATTAAAGGATTGAATGCTGTAGGAGGTCAATTGTCCTATGTTTCTGGAGGAACAAGTGCTTACCTTAATTTTATGGACGGTTCTGTAAGTGGTACTATTTTTGATTTAACAGCGACATTCCAACTTACTGAAAAATTCAAATTAGGTGTAAACGGAGCTGATTTTTCAAACGAAGGCGACGTGGGTTATTCAGGAGCTGCGATATACCCATCTTATGCGATTAGCGATGCTTTTGCTTTGGGAGTACGTGCTGAATATTTTAAGTACAAAGAAGGTTCAGGAGATACTGATGTAACAGCTTTTACATTATCAGGTAACTATAAAGTTAGTGGATTAACTATTATTCCAGAGTTTAGAATTGATAGTAATTCAGATGATGTTATGTTTGTTAATTCGGATATGAATCCTACTAGTTCTGCTTCTCAAGTTCTTTTAGCCGTAGTTTACGGATTCTAATTTTAGAAGTTTTTATTTGAGATTTAAAATGTAATATTTAAAAGATATTTTTTTTTTGCTGTCAAGATCCTTAGTGATTTTGGCAGCTTTTTTTGTTTAGGCCAGACTAGTTATGGTTTATTTAATTTTCACTTCCTTTGTAGTTCATTTTAAATAGAAGCCATTGTTTTTATTTTTCAAAAATAGACCTGTACTAAGAGATTTGATTCCATCGGATCATGTGGATATTCATTCCCATTTATTGCCAGGTATTGATGATGGCGCTCAAACTTTTGAGCAAACACTTGATTTGGTTCAAGCGCTTCAAGGTTTTGGAGTTTCACAATTTGTGACTACTCCACATATTATGCATCAAGTTTGGGATAATACAAGTGAAAGTATTCTTTTGCTTAAAGATCAAGCAATTCTTGAGCTTGAAAAAAATGACAAAAAGGTTCCTTTTCGCGCTGCTTCAGAGTATTTGATGGATGAACACTTTGTAAAGCTTTTTCAAACGGGGAAGTTGTTGACTTTGAAGGATAATTATGTATTGGTAGAGATGTCTTATTTGAATGCTCCGATGCAATTGTATAATATACTTTTTGATTTGCAGGTGGCAGGCTATATCCCTGTTTTGGCACACCCGGAGCGTTATGCATTTTATCACAATAATTTTGATGAATATCTAAAATTGAAGCGGGTAGGCTGTCTTTTTCAATTGAATTTATTGGCAGTTGTGGGATATTATGGGGAGCCAATCGCTAAGAAAGCCGAGCAATTATTGCAAAAGGGAATGTATGATTTTGTGGGATCGGATGTACATCACAGTAAGCATATTGCTTTTTTTGAAGAAAAAGTAAAGCTGAAGGATGTGACGGCTCTCAAAGAAGTGATAGGGAACAATCAGTTCTTTAGAATTGAGTAACTCCATGGCGATAAAAAAATGGGCAACAAACAATTATGGAACTGCCCCCAAAAAGTTGGAAACTATTTGTGGGTATTTTTATAGAACTTTTGATTCTAGTTTATTTAGTCCATAATTTTTTGTGCCAAGGTTTTTTTTTGTTTTTTATACCGTAGCCATAGCCGTAGCCATATCCTTTTGTAGAATCTGTATCATTAAGAAGCAGACACATATTGGGTAACTTTTGCTCCAGATATAAGTTATTGGCAATATGCAACATTCTTTTTTCCAGGAAATTGGCTCGAATGACAAATAGGAAGCAATCGGCGTGTTTTGCGATTAAAAGCGTATCGGTAACGAGACTTATCGGAGCAGTATCAACTATGATGTAATCGTATTGGGCTTTGATTGTTTTGAATAAGGTATCGACTTTTTGGCTCAATAATAATTCGGCTGGATTGGGGGGAATGATACCTGCTGGTAAGATATAAAAGTTTTCGTATCCTTTTTGTTTTATGATTAAATCTTCCAGTGCAATGTCTTTATTTGAAAGGTAGTTAGTGAGTCCTTGATCTGGTAAGGATACATAATCGTCAAGTTTTGGATTTCGAATATCCATTCCTATAAGTAATACCTTTTTACCAGATAATGCAAAGGTTGCCGCTAGGTTTACCGATACAAACGTTTTGCCTTCCTTTGAAAAAGTAGAGGTTAGGAATAAGGTTTTGGCTTGGTTTTCTGGAACTTTACTGAGCATGAATTCCAAATTGGTTCTAATGATTCGTAAGGCTTCGGCAGAACTGGTTCTACTTTCGGATTTGATAATTTGGGTATTCGCATCGGATGTGGGAATGTCTCCAAGGTATGGAATTGTTGTTTTTCCTTCCAGATCAAGGCGGCTTTTTATTTTCGTATCCAACAAATCCATGAGGTATATAATTCCAAAAGGGATTAGTATACCAATTATAAAAGCGACTAAATAGATGATCTTTTTCTTGGGAGCTACAGGAGTATGGCTTGCTTTTGCTGCGTCGATCACTCTGGCGTTAGGTTCTGTTGCCGACAAAGAAATTGCTGTTTCTTCTCTTTTTTGGAGTAGATACAAATAGAGCTCTTCTTTTATTTTTTGTTGCCTAGCAATGACTTTAAATTGACGTTCTTGAATTGGAATTTTTTCAATCTTAGAATCCATAAATCCTTTATGGCTGTCCAGATCTCTTTTCTGTATTATTAGAGTGGATTTTAAACGGTCTAAACTAGAAAGGAGGTTTTGTTTTAAAGATGCAATTTGCTGATCCATTTTCAAGACCGTTGGATTGGCAGTGGTTGCAGATTTTAGGATTCTATTACGATCCAAAACGAGCTCATTATACATAGTGATAATTCCTGCAGCATCTTCTTCTCCGGCAATAAGATTGGTGGGAAGCAAATCGGTGTTGTTGCTTTTTTTAATGTAGTCGAACATGGAATTTACAACATTAAGTTGGATTTCTGTTTCTACTCCTTTTTTGTCATACGTATTGGATCCTTCTATAAAAAGTTTGGCTTCCGAATCGATGTCGGTCAAGTTATTTGTTTTTTTGAAACTCTCAACATCCTGTTCCACTCCATCCAATTCCCTAGTGATTAAGGACAGTCTTTCAGCTATGAATTTGGATGTGTTTTCGGAAATTTGGTTTTTATCGGTAATGGCATCTTGGTTGTAAATTTGTATTAAATTATCCAAGAAAATTTCGGCTTTTTCATATACGGGATCAACCAATGATAATTCAACAACACTACTGGTCTTACTTAGTGGATTTATATTGAGACGATTTCTAAAGCCATCCACAATATCATCCATTGGACTTACCTGTATAGTAATTTCTCGATTGTTAATTTTGGATAATTTGCTTGGGTTTTTAGTTATGACCAAATTCCAGTTTTGGGTTGTTATAAGTTCGCCATATTGAAATTCCTTTTTATTTAAGAAGCCTTTTTTTGATGATTCGCTTTCAGGTTGGTTCTCCAATTGAAAAGTTGTTGGTGAAATTTCTACAAATTGAAGCGTTGTTTTTGACTCATAAAATTCAACTGATTTTGGGGTAAAATGAATGTTAATGGGCTTTTTTTCAAACATTTCAGAGTTAATAATATTTCCTTTAATGTAAGTTGAAATGTTTAGATTCAGTTTTTTTACTGTGTTTTCTATTAAAGTTCTCGATTTTAAAATTTCAATTTCATTATCGAGATTATTTTTTAAACCGCTTTCAATTCCCATATCCGAAAATGCCGAAAGTTCGGATAGCATTCCCCCCTTTTTTTCGTCTTTGACCAAAATTATGGCTGTTGCCTTGAATTGAGGTGTCGTATAGCGCAAGTAAATAGTGGCTATAATGATACTTATAAGCGTTCCAATTAAAAACCATCTCCAGTGAACTAAATAGTGATCTATGAAGTTACGTAATAGAAATTCTCTATTCTGATTTTCATTTGAAGGATTTCTTTCCATAGAAGAATTATTTTGCTGTCGTTACTATTAAAGTTATTAATGTAATCAATAATGAAGTGATTGAGATTATGACTCCTGTGTTTGGTCCCACTGCCGATCCGTTAACCTTATTTTTATTGGGCTCGACATAAACAATATCGTTTTGTGCCAAATAATAAAATGGGGAATTCATAAATTCGGATTTCGTAATATCGACTCTGTTGAAACTTTTTACTCCGTCTATTTCTCTTATAATTAATATATTGTCTCGTTTGCCATAGATGGTCAGATCCTTAGCCATAGATAGAGCTTCGATGAGGGTCACCCTTTCTGATGTGATCGTATAAGATCCTGGCAATGTTACCTCTCCCTGAACTGAAATTTTAAAATTCATGATACGAAGATTGATAATAGGATTCTTGATATAGGCTGAAATTTTTTCTTGTAAAAGTTGAACAACTTGAGATCTTGCCATTCCACTTACTTTTAATCGTCCTAAAATTGGGAAATCAATTAACCCATTCGAATCGACTAAATACAGTTGGGTAGTTTGTGCACCAGCAACATCTTGTTTGGTTGGATTTACGGTTGTGTAAGTTTTTAAATTGAAAGGGGCTGCAATTTCAGCATCTTCTGCAGAAACGATAATCATTAACAAATCATCTGGCTGTATTTTTATTTCATATGAATTGGTTTTTTCTTGTAAAGAAGTTTTATCAATATCTTGATAGTAAACTATATCTTTCCGAGAAGCACACGAAAAAAGGATTAGAGTTAGTAACAATAGCGATACTGGTCTTTTAAACAATAAAGTTAAATACATATGTTGGTTTATTTTAGAATCAATATTTGATAATTCAAATTCAATTAACCCAATAAATTTAATAAAACAGCCCTTATTCGATTTCGATCCAAATCTGTTAAATTTGAACCAGAGGGTAAACTCAGCCCATTTTCAAAAAGGGTTTCGGCAATTTTATTTCCATAAAAAGGGCAGCTTTCATAGAGTGGTTGTAGGTGCATGGGTTTCCATAAGGGTCTGCATTCTATATTGGAATCTAATAAGGTCAATCGGATGGTTTCTCGGTCGATGCCATTTTGGGTTTCTTTAGGATTAACCTGTATGGAAGTCAACCAATAATTCGCAAAATAGTCTGGGTTTTTTGTAGAATAAACTGTAATTCCAGGAATATTTTCAAAAAGGGCTACATAAAAATCATGCATCGATCTTCTTAAACTTATATGTTCATCCAATACTTTCATCTGCCCGCGTCCAATTCCCGCACAAATATTGCTCATTTGATAATTGTATCCGATTTCACTGTGTTGATAATGAGGAGCTTCGTCTTTTGATTGTGAGGCAAGAAACTGTGCTTTTTTCTTTAACGTTTGATTGGAAGTTACAATTGCTCCGCCTCCTGAAGTAGTTATGATCTTGTTGCCATTGAATGAAAAAACGCTAATATCTCCAAAAGTGCCACATTTTTGACCTTTGTAGCTGCTGCCTAAAGCTTCGGCACTGTCTTCAAGAATGGGGATGTTGTATTTATTGGCTACTGCTCTTACTTCCTCAATTTGATAAGGGACTCCATATAAATGGACTGTGATGATTGCTTTTGGTATTTGGCCTTTGTATATACAATCTACAATTGCTGTTTCTAAAGCAACGGGACAAAGATTCCAGGTTTCGAGTTCACTATCGATAAATACGGGAGTTGCACCTTGGTAGAGAATTGGATTTGCCGAAGCTGAAAAGGTCAGTGATTGGCAAATAACGACATCACCGGTTTTTACACCCAAGAGGATTAATCCCAAATGAATAGCGGCAGTTGCTGAGCTGAGTGCTGTTACAAAAAGATCCTGAGAGAGATATTTTTCTAAATCATGCTCAAACTCGGTAATATTTGTCCCCAATGGCGCAATCCAATTAGTGTCAAAGGCCTCGTGTATATAGTTCAGCTCAGTCCCTCCCATGTGAGGGGAGGATAACCATATTTTTTGATTGTTCATTTAATTGTAATATTGGAAGAATATATTCGGGGTTTTTTTATTTAGATAATCATTATAGTCAATAATCTCTTCTAACTTGTCGTTGTAGATAGTATAATCATAGTTTTTGAAAAAAGTTAAAATATTTTCTGCATCGTTTTGTATCTCTACCATTAATTTTGGGTGATACTTGGCAATAATTTTTTTAAATCCTTGTAATACATTCCATTCATATCCTTCAACATCAATTTTCACAAAATCGGGTAAATGAGAAGCTTTTTCATAATAACTGTCTAAAGTAATTACTTTTGCTTGAGTGACAATCATCTCCGAAGAAGTTTCGGCAGATAATTTTCGACTGGATAAATAGCCATCAAAGTTTTTAATGAATGAATTGTTTTGGCCAGATATGGGGTCGATGTAAAAATCAAGAGTTCCATTAATATCTCCGGCTCCCGCATTTTCAACAGTTATGATTTGTTCGATTTTTTGAGGTAAATACGCAATATTTTTTTTTAAATAAAATAAATTAAGTTCACTAGGCTCAAAAACATCAATTTTCCCTGTTTCTCCAACTAAAATAGAATATAAAGTAGTGAAATAGCCAATATGTCCGCCAATTTCCAAAACATAATCACCCTTTCTAATCCATTTTTGAAATATTCGGATGGTGTTTTCTTCTCTTTTTTTTCCAAAGTACCAATAGCCTTTATGATGGTATGTATTTATTAGAAATTTTTTATTTGTAAAGTGATGGGTAATAATTGTATTTATAGCGGTAGCCTTCAGTATTTTTAGAAATAGCTTTCTAATTTTATCCATTTTTTTGTTACTTTATTAGTTAAAAAATTCTAAAATGAACAATATTTTATTTGTTAATACTAAAGGAGCTTCTTATCGATTGTTATTTTTTCGGGTTTATTGACACTGATTTTTTTCTCACTTTCAGAATTATAATTCCTAATCAAAATTTCATCATCATAACGCAGCATCATTAGGTTTTCCTCCCAATCTTCATAGAAGGGTATTTTGGTATCTCCTAGTATGTATTCTTGTATAATCCATTTTGGATAGTTTCCTCCGGCAAGATAACTTAATGGAAACCCACCGCTAAATCTAGGATTAATTTCGATACCATAAATTACTTCTGTATCATTATTGACAAATAATTGTAAAGATATACAGCCTCTTAATCCGGAAATGTGCTTAAACTTTGAGGCAATTATATCTATAAACCATGTCCTTCTTGTTATGGCCTTATTGACTTCACCTGCACGTATTTCTAATCTCTCCCTTGGAATGAGACATTTTAGATTACTTGTTTTGTCAAAATACATATCGATAGTATATTCTGTAAAATCGTTATGTTCCAAATACTCAAAAAACAATAATTTTTCATTAGAAAAATGATAAGCAGTCAATTCTGATTCTTTTTTTACAATATAATTATCAACACTTCTGCTTCCGTCGATTGGTTTTATATAAAGCGGTAAAGTGAAATTATTTTTATCGAATTCTTTGGCATAATCAATTTTTAGTTTTTCAAAAAAGCGATTGGTTAGCCTTTTGTTTATTAATGTTTTAATGTTGTCATAATCGGAAACGAGGATTTCAATCTGGTGTTTTTTGAACAAGTCCATATTTTGAGACAAAACGAGTAACTCAGTGTCAATCGTTGGTACGATAAGTTTGATGTTATTGTCAATTGCAATTTGTAACAATTCTGCAATATAGTTATATTGGGTTACAGATGGTGTTTTAAAATAGCCATCAGAAACCCTACAACCAGCAGATTTTTCAGGTGAGGAATCAGTGGTATATACTTTTGAATCCGAAAAAATAAGTTTCAGTTCGGTTTTAAACGAGCGAACAAGGGAGACTCTTTTTCCTGCACAAGTGATTAAGATGTTACTCATAGGTTAATTTTTACCGTTAAACGATTCTGTATTTGTTGGGTTGGTTTTCAGTGGTATAAGAACTTTTTTTAGAGTTAAAAATACAATTTTTAAATCCAAAAAAAAGCTTTTATGTTCAATATACCATAAATCATATTCAAATTTTGTTTGCCAAGAAGTGATGTTTTCTTTGTTCACTTGTGCCCATCCAGTGATGCCCGGCTTAACTTCGTGGCGTTTTTTTTGGGTTTCATTATATAAAGGTAAATATTCAGGTAATAAAGGTCTTGGTCCCACAAGGCTCATGTCACCCCGAATTACATTGATGAGTTGCGGGATTTCGTCCAGAGATATTCTTCGGGCAAAATTGCCTAATCGGGTCATTCTTTTTGAATCAGGGAGTAAGTTGCCATCAGAATCTTTTTTATTGGTCATGGTCTTAAACTTAAACATATTAAAGATTTGACCATTTTTTCCAGGTCTTTTTTGGACAAAAAAAGGTTCTCCTTCATTTGCAAAAAATAGTACTATTGTTATAATTACAAATAATGGAGTCAGTAGCACTAAGTTTATGCTTGCCAGAATTATATCAATTAATCTTTTGAAAAAGGTATCATACATGACTTTCCAGTTTTTGATATTCGGCTAAAAGTGCTTCCCAAACTACAATTTGTTCAAATCGAGAAACAACCATTGGTCTTGCATTTTGTTGCAAATAATTTCGCAGATTAGTGTCTGTGATTATTTCTTTCATTGCAGTAAATAAGGCATTGCAATCTTTGGGAGGAATCAGAATTCCATTTTTTTGATGCTCTATGATTTCATTGCAACCATTTATATTTGTCACAATGCTCGGCAATCGCATAGCACCCGCTTCTAAAACGGCATTTGGGAAACCCTCACGATAACTGGGAAAGACCAAAACATCCGAAACTGCATAATAGGGACGAACGTCTTTTTGAAATGGTACAAAAATAACTTGGGAATTCTTTTCGATTTCTAACAAGCTTTCTTTGCGAAGAGGGTCTAATTCTGATTCAAAAAAACCAACTAACAACAGTTTGGCCTGATTAAATTGTGTTGTAATTTTTTGGAAAGCAACAAGCAACTCATTTATGCCTTTATCGCCTGTCAATCGACCAACGTATACAAAAACAAATTCTTCTGGTTTTATTCCTAGAGATTTTTTTAAATCTAATATATCTTCAGTCGCTATTTTTTCTGGATTGAAAAATTGAGTATCAATTCCATTGGTACTGCCATTTGCGATGATTTTTAATTTTTCTGGTTTACAGAAACCCTCTTGGATAATAATATTTTTCAATCCTTTGGAATTAGAATAAATTTTTGAAGCACAAGAGTATGTGATTTTTTCAACAAAATTCAGCAGTTTTCGTTTACTGCCATTTGTTTCCAATAGAGGCAAACCAGCAACAGTATGTAAACGATGTGGAATACCCGCCATTTTTGAAGCAATCATTCCAATGGTTCCAGCTTTTGGAGTATGTGTATGAACTATTAAAGGTTGCTCTTTTTTGAGATAGCGATACAGTTGCCACAACGCTTTTAAGTCTTGCCAAGGTGTTATTTTTCGGGTCATTTCTACTGCATAAACGGGAATGTTTTGTGATTTTCCCACTCTTTCTAAGTTTTCTTTATCCGATGAAATTGCTGTAACTTCATAATAATCCTTCATGAAAAGCAATTGATTGTTTAACAGTTTTTCAAGAGAAATAGGAACGGTAGTGATGCGGATGAGTTTGTGATTTCTTTCTAATATTTTTTGATTCATTTTGTCTCAATATTACTTTATTCCCCTAAATAGTCTATTATACAAATACCCAGTAAAAGTGGGATGATAATAAAGCTTGCTTTCCACATTTTCTTTTTTGAATGTTCTTAAATTGTTTTTTTTAAGATCTTTCAATGTTGATTTCATTAATTCAATGGCGATCCCATATTGATGGAAAGGGTATGTAATATAATTATCATTATCTGAAATTGTTATAATAGATTGTTTTATAA
>NZ_MUNX01000132.1 GCF_002001005.1 Flavobacterium sp. A45 | reverse complement strand
CTCTAAAGTTACGAATTCATATTCTAATTCAGTTGTGTATTCATAAAATCAATTAATTTAATTAGAAGAAAAAAAATTAAAGTGATATTAAAAAAAACAATCATCATTATATAATTCAATGCATTTGCGGATGAATTAAAAAATCTTATGTAACCGATTTAAATTTCACAAAATAATAATACCAAAACTGATTTTTAAACTAAAAAATATACTAATTTTATGACAATTATTATTTAATAAATTGCATTTTGAAAAAATTAATTTTATTTATATTACTGTCTCCTTTATTTACATTAGGACAAAACATAAAAGGAAGTATCTTAAATAGTTCGAACAATCTCCCTATTCAAGACGTAAATATCGCGCTGAAACAAATGGATGTAAATACCACAACAGACGAAAGAGGCTTATTTACTCTAAAACTTTCCACAAAACTGGAAGAAAGTGATTCCTTGTATGTATCACACATTGGCTACACTCCAAAAAAGATTAGTTTCTTTGATTTAAAAAAAAATAATTATTTGATTTTTCTGGATGAGAAGATGGAAAATTTAAACGGACTGACACTTTCTTCTGAAAAAAAAGAATTAAAATCAAAACTAAACTTTACAAAATTAGCAACATTACAATTTCCAATTTCCTCTTTTGGTTCTGTTTTGAACAATAACAAAATATATGTAATTGGAGGTGACGGTTCGTTCTCGGCAGATGCTTGGAAAAAACTGCAATATGAAAAACCGGGCTTTGAGATGGATGATTATTACAAAGAACTCAAATTTCAATTTTCCGGTCAATATTACAAAGGCAATCTTTTGGTTTATGATATAAAAACTAATCTTTGGGAAACTTCAGAAATAAAATTCAGAAAAAGAGCGTATCATAATTTAAATATTTATAACAATACTATTTATGTCCTAGGCGGTAAAAGAGTTTCCGTTAATGGTAAATTTGAATATTTGGACGATAAAATTGAAGTTTTTGACACAAAAAAAGCAACTGTAGCCATCGATAATACCAATCCGCATCAGGCAGCAAATTTTGCCTCCTTCACTTATAACGGAGCAATAATAACTATGGGAGGCTCCATAAAAATGAGTGAAAATGGATCAAAAATATATACTGATAAAGTACATTCATACGATATCAATTCAGGTTATTGGTACGAATTATCGAATATGCCCACTGCAAAAGAAGCAAATGGAATCCTGATTAAAGATAAAATATATTTGATTGGAGGCTTCAACGGAAAAGAGTTATCTTCAATAGAAAGTTTTGATTTAATCACTGGAACTTGGAAAACCGAAGGAGAATTTTTCAACAGTCTGAATTATCCTGCTATTACCTGCAAAGACAATATGATATACATTTTTGAAAATGAAAAAATGTACTCTTATGACATCAATACAAAAACGCTAAAAGAATACCTGATTAATTTACCTTTGAAAGCCTCAAAACTATATTATTGTGAGGACAAATTATACTTACTTGGCGGTTATCTCGAAAACTATTACTCTCAATATCCCTCGGCAAATCTCCTCAGAATTGACATCGATGAATTTGAAAACACAAAACCAAACAGAATAAAAACTTTATAAGTCAATCGCTATATAAACAAAAAACTCCCAAGTTTCCTTGAGAGTTTTTGATATATAAATTTTCAAAAGCTTATGAATTAGCTTCAGCCGCAATTAAGTTTAAAGCCGAACCAGCAACGAACCAACCAATTTGACTTGCGTTATAAGTATGGTTAGCCATGATGAAATCTTTGCTTCCATCAGCGTGGACAAATTCTAATGTTAATGGCTTTCCAGGAGCAAAATCAACCAAATCAATGAAGTTGATAGTATCATCTTCCTGGATTTTGTCATAATCGGCTTCGTTGGCAAATGTCAATCCCAACAGACCTTGTTTTTTAAGGTTTGTTTCGTGGATACGGGCAAATGATTTAACCAATACTGCTTTTACGCCCAAGAAACGAGGCTCCATAGCGGCATGCTCGCGAGAAGATCCTTCACCATAGTTGTGATCTCCCACAACAATAGAAGGTATTCCAGCTGCTTTGTAGGCACGAGCCACAGCAGGAACTACATCATAAGCACCTGTCAATTGATTTTTAACCGAATTTGCAGTTTGATTGAATGCATTAATGGCACCAATCAGCATATTGTTTGAAATATTATCTAAATGTCCTCGATAACGCAGCCATGGTCCTGCCATAGAAATGTGGTCTGTAGTACATTTTCCGAAAGCTTTGATCAATAATTTAGCTCCCGTAATGTTTTTACCGTCCCATGGATCAAATGGAGCCAATAACTGTAAACGATCTGAAGTTTCACTTACAACAATCTTAACGCTTGATCCGTCTTCGGCCGGTGCTTGAAAACCTGCATCTTCAACATCAAAACCTCTTTTTGGCAATTCGTCACCAAACGGAGCGGTTAATTTTACAGCTTCTCCATTATCATTCATTAAAGTATCTGTCAATGGATTGAAATCCAATCTTCCTGAAATAGCTAATGCAGCGACCATTTCTGGGGAAGTTACAAAAGCGTGCGTATTTGGGTTACCGTCTGCTCTTTTGGAGAAATTACGGTTGAATGAATGCACGATAGTATTTTTCTCTTCTTTATCTGCTCCTGCTCTATCCCATTGTCCGATACATGGTCCACAAGCATTGGTAAATACTTTAGTTCCCATTTTTTCGAAAGTGGCTATGATACCATCTCTTTCGATAGTGTAACGAATTTGTTCCGATCCTGGATTGATTCCGAATTCAGCTTTTGGGGTAATTCCGTGCTCAACAGCCTGATTTACGATTGAAGCGGCACGAGCCATGTCTTCGTAAGAAGAGTTTGTACATGAACCGATTAATCCCCATTCAATTTTTATTGGCCATCCATTTGCCGCTGCTTCTGCTTTCATTTTGGAAACTGGAGTTCCGCGGTCTGGCGTGAAAGGCCCATTGATATGTGGTTCTAATTCTGATAAATTGATTTCGATAAGTTGGTCAAAATATTTTTCCGGATTAGCATATACTTCTGGATCGGCAGTCAAGTAAGAAGCTACTTTATCGGCAGCATCAACCACATCCTGACGATCTGTAGCTGTTAAATACCTGCGCATAGAATCATCATAGCCAAATGTAGATGTTGTAGCTCCAATTTCGGCACCCATATTACAAATAGTTCCTTTTCCTGTACAAGACATTGAAGTTGCTCCTTCCCCAAAATATTCTACAATAGCACCAGTTCCACCTTTTACAGTAAGAATATCAGCCACTTTTAGGATAACATCTTTTGGAGCTGTCCAACCCGATAATTTTCCAGTCAGTTTTACTCCAATTAATTTAGGAAATTTCAATTCCCAAGACATTCCAGACATTACGTCCACAGCATCGGCACCACCAACACCGATAGCCAACATTCCCAATCCGCCTGCATTTACAGTATGGGAATCAGTACCTATCATCATTCCGCCTGGGAAAGCGTAGTTTTCTAAAACAATTTGATGAATAATTCCAGATCCCGGTTTCCAGAAACCAATTCCATATTTATTTGAAACTGATGATAGAAAATCAAAAACTTCTTTAGATTGAGTATTTGCTACCGCTAAATCAGATTTAGCACCGTTTTTTGCTAAAATCAAGTGATCACAGTGAACCGTAGTTGGTACTGCAACTGTTTTCTTTCCTGCATGCATAAATTGCAGCAATGCCATTTGAGCCGTTGCATCTTGACAAGCAACTCTGTCCGGAGCAAAGTCAACATAATCTACTCCTCTTCCGTAAGCTTGCTTAGCAGCTCCATCCCAAAGGTGACTGTACAAAATCTTCTCCGTTAAAGTAAGCGGACGACCAACTATCTCACGTGCTGCATCAACACGAACTTTCATGTTGTCGTACACTTTTTTAATCATTTCAATATCAAAAGCCATAGTATATAATTGTTTTTGTTATTAATAATTTAAACATTACAAGTTACGAAAAAAATTAAGTAGTTATAAAAAAATATGACTGTCCGCAGGGCAAACACATGAGTATAAATAATGGCCGCAGATTCGCTGATTAATTTATTGGAAAGCTGATTTTTTTGATTTTAAAGAAATCAATTTGCGCTAATTCCGCTGAAAGCGGTTAATTCGGTATAGAAATTTCAATTAAAATCTGCGAATCTGCGGTAAAAACAACTCATGCGTTTGCCCTGTGACTATCAGTAGTTAGCGCCATTTCTTGTATCATGAGTTCGAAATTTAACTTTTTTTACTTTATCGGATAAAACAAAATATCTCCATTTAGCCCCGATAGTAGTGGAAATCCTTGTGAGCCGGAGTTCGGCTCACAAGATTGCAACGGATAGCGGGCCCCATGTTTTCCAAAAATGCCTAATCTTTCTGCTCCAAACTTTTATACTCGAAATTTAATGCTGTGAATTGCGGATAGTCATAAAAAAAAGCCTGAGTCATAAGACTCAGGCTTTTAAAGTATTATTAACTAATTATGTAAATTATTTAACTAATAACTTATGAGAAGGCGCAAACTTAGTTAGGTTGATACCATCTACAGCAGTTTTGTATTCTTCAATAGTTGGAGTTCTACCAAGGATTGTAGATAATACCACAACCGGTGTAGAAGAAAGTAATGACTCTCCTTTTTTACCCTCTGTATCTTCAACAACTCTTCCTTGGAAAAGACGAGTAGATGTTGCCATTACTGTATCTCCTTTGGCAGCTTTTTCTTGGTTACCCATACAAAGGTTACAACCCGGACGCTCTAAATACAGCATGTTTTCGTATGATGTACGTGCCGCAGCTTTAGGAACATTATCGTCGAATTCGAAACCAGAATATTTTTGTAAAATTTCCCAGTCACCTTCAGCTTTTAATTCATCAACAATATTATAAGTAGGAGGAGCTACAACTAGTGGCGCTTTGAACTCTACTTTACCTTCTTGCTCATCAATATTTTTAAGCATGTGAGCTAGAATTTTCATATCTCCCTTGTGAACCATACAAGAACCGATAAATCCAAGATCTACTTTTTTAACCCCTCCGTAGAAAGATAAAGGTCTGATGGTATCGTGAGTATATCTTTTAGAAACATCAGCATTATTAACATCTGGATCAGCAATCATTGGTTCAGCAATCACATCAAGATCTACAACAACTTCTGCATAATACTTAGCGTTTGCATCTGGTCTTAAGGCTGGTTTCTCACCTGATATAATCTCAGCGATTCTCTTATCCGCTATAGCGATCAATCCTTTAAGAACTTCATTTTTGTTGTCCATTCCTTTGTCGATCATGATCTGAATTCTGCCTTTCGCCATCTCTAGAGATTCGATCAAAGTATAATCCTCAGAAATACAGATAGAAGCTTTCGCTTTCATTTCTGCAGTCCAGTCCGTAAACGTAAAGGCTTGATCCGCATTAAGAGTCCCTAAGTGAACCTCAATAATTCTTCCCTGAAATACATTCTCTCCACCAAATGTTTTAAGCATCTGAGCTTGTGTAGCATGAACCACATCACGGAAATCCATATACCCTTTCATATCTCCTTTGAATGTTACCTTCACAGATTCTGGTATTGGCATTGAAGCCTCACCAGTAGCAAGTGCAAGAGCAACAGTTCCTGAGTCAGCACCAAAAGCAACACCTTTAGACATTCTTGTATGAGAGTCACCACCAATGATGATAGCCCACTCGTTTACAGTAATATCATTAAGTACTTTATGAATTACATCCGTCATTGAATGATAAACTCCTTTCGGATCACGGGCCGTGATCAATCCGAAATCGTTCATAAATTTCATCAATCTTGGAATATTTGCTTTAGATTTATTATCCCAAACTGAAGCAGTATGACAACCCGATTGGTAAGCACCATCAACAATTGGAGAAATCACAGTAGCAGCCATAGACTCTAACTCTTGTGAAGTCATCAAACCAGTTGTATCTTGTGAACCAACAATATTTACGGTAACACGAACATCTGAACCAGCATGTAAAATTTTACCTGGAGTTGTTCCAACCGCATTTTTATTAAATATCTTCTCTACAGCTGTAAGACCTTGTCCTTCAATAGAAACTTCTTTTGATGGAGCATAAACTGGAACAATAGGAATACCTAGAGTCTTTGATGCAAATGTTTGAAGTTTTTTTCCAAACACGATAGCGTAAGATCCGCCAGCTTTAATAAATTCAATTTTCTGAGGAGTAAATGCCTTAGAAATATCTATTAATTCTTTATCGCCGTTATAAAGTTTTTTTGTTTTTGTATTGATCGTAAGAACTGTTCCAGTAGCAACAGAGTAAACTTCTTCTAGAATAGGATCACCGCTTTCATTAAGAAGAGGTTTTCCATTTTCGTCAAGCTTTTTTACCCAGTTTTTAAGATCAAGACCAATACCGCCAGTAACATCAACAGTTGTTAGGAAAATTGGAGAAATACCGTTTGTTCCTGCAACGATTGGAGCAATATTAATAAATGGAACATAAGGACTTGCTTGTTTTCCTGTCCAAAGTGCCACGTTGTTTACACCTGACATTCTTGAAGAACCAACTCCCATAGTCCCTTTTTCAGCGATTAACATTACACTCTTATCAGGATTCGCTTCTGCTAATGCTTTAATTTCAGCTTGTGCTTCTGGAGAAATTAAACATTTTCCATGAAGTTCACGATCTGAACGGGAGTGCGCTTGGTTTCCTGGAGAAAGTAAATCGGTTGAAATATCTCCTTCACCAGCAATAAAAGTAACAACCTTAATTTCTTCTGCTATTTCAGGTAATTTAGTAAAAAACTCAGCCTTAGCGTAGCTCTCTAGAATATCCTTAGCAATCTCGTTACCACTTTTGAAAGCTGCTTCTAAACGATCTGTATCGGCCTCATAAAGAAAAACTTGTGTTTTTAAAACTTCAGCAGCTTGTTTAGCAATAGCAACATCATTACCTAAAGCTAAATCAAGTAATACCTTTATAGAAGTTCCACCTTTCATGTGTGATAACAACTCTAAAGCAAAAGCAGGCGTGATTTCAGCAACAACTGATTGACCTAGAACGATTTCTTTTAAAAAATTAGCTTTAACATTAGCAGCAGGTGTAGTTCCTGGTACAACATTATAAATAAAGAATTTAAGAGAATCCTCTCTGTACTCGTTATTCAAATCTTTAATTTGTTCAATGATTTCGCTTAGCAATTCGGCACCATCAATTGGCTTCGGGTTAAGCCCTTGGTTTTTTCTTTCTTCAATCTCTTGAATGTAATCCTTATAAGTCATAACAGAAGTCTTTTATAGGTATTTTTATTTTTTTGTACGCAAATTTAGGAATTAAAGCTGATAATTAAAAAAAATTTAATGGATGTGCCATTTTTAAAAATTATTATTGCAAAATAAAAGATTTCGATACGTTAAAATGAGAAATAAGCATATTTAGGCTATCAAATTTACAAAATTCGTAATTTGAAATTCGGATTTTAACAAAACTAAAAACTATTGTTAAAACAAAAAGTGCTACATTCCTATTGGAACATAACACTTTTCAATAATTTCTTATTTTTCTCTTTTAAATCAGCTTATCAATTATCATTTCCTCAGAAATTCCTTCAGCATCAGCTTTGTAGTTTTTAATGATTCTGTGCCTTAATATTCCGGTCGCAACTGCTTTTACATCTTCAATATCTGGAGAAAACTTGCCATGAAAAGCGGCATTAGCTTTGGCAGCCAAAATTAAATTCTGTGACGCTCTTGGCCCAGCACCCCAATCTAGATAGTTTTTCACAAACCCATTGGAAAGTGCATTATCAGGACGCGTTTTACTGACTAGTGTTACAGCATATTCAACTACATTATCCGCTACAGGAATTCGACGAATCAAATGCTGGAAATCTATAATTTCTTGAGCTGTAAACAATGCATTAACTTTTGTATCAGAATCTGCAGTTGTACGTTTCACCACCTGAACTTCTTCCTCAAAAGAAGGATATTCCAATTTTATAGCAAACATAAAACGATCTAATTGCGCTTCTGGCAAAGGATAAGTTCCTTCTTGTTCAATTGGGTTTTGAGTAGCTAATACAAAATAAGGCAAGCTTAACTTATGATTTGCCCCTGCAATAGTAACCGAACGTTCCTGCATGGCCTCCAATAAAGCGGCTTGAGTTTTTGGCGGAGTTCTATTAATTTCGTCAGCCAAAATAATATTAGAAAAAATAGGTCCTTTTATAAATTTAAACTGTCTATTTTCATCTAATATTTCACTTCCTAATATATCCGATGGCATTAAATCTGGCGTAAATTGAATTCTTTTAAAATCCAATCCTAAAGCTTGCGCCAAAGTATTTACCAATAAAGTTTTGGCCAATCCCGGAACTCCCACCAGCAAGGCATGACCTCCTGAAAAAATACATAGCAAAATCTGATCGACAACCGCATCTTGACCAACAATGATTTTGGCAATTTCTTTTTTTAATTCGTTACGCTTTTCAACTAAGTTTTGTATCGCAGTTACATCCGACATCTTATATATTTTTTTTTAAAATTAAAAAGAGTTAATTCTATGAAAACATAAAACTAACTCTTTTTATCTATTTAATGAAAATTATTTTTTAAGCCAATTATTTGTAAAAGAACATTCTTTATACTCATCAACAATTTTAATATAGGTATCCTTAATTTTTGCATCAAACCATTTCCCAATAGCTCTAAACTGCTTTTCTTTTAAAGCCAAATCTTTAATTTTGATATAATCTTTAGCATAATCAGCAGTATGAGAATCTATCCTATTGGTTACAATCATAATTTTATAATTTTTTTTCCCTTGAACATCTTCTAGGAATGGCATAGATATTTCATTGTCTTTCAAATTAGAAACCTGACTATATATAGACGGATCCATTTTGGTCAATTCAAAACGTGTATCTTGTGTTTTTGGATTCACCAAAGTCCCTCCATTAGCTCTTGTTTCTTTTTCATCCGACATTGTTCTTGCCGCTTCCGCAAAAGTGATTTCTTTATCCTCAATCTTCTTTCTAATCAAAGTAATTTTCTCTTTAGCCTCTTTCAAAGATTCTTGGGAAACAACTGGAGATATCAATATATGTCTCAATTCAATTTCTTGGCCTTTTATTTTTTCTACATAAATTATATGATATCCATAAATAGTTTCAAAAGGTTCTGATATTTCTCCCTCAGCAAGACTAAATGCAACATCTTTAAACTCTTTCACAAAAGGAGTTTTACGTGTCATTTTATAATAACCTCCATTTTTACTGGAACCTGGATCCTCTGAGTACAGAACCGCTTTGGTTGCAAAACTCGAACCTTCCATACATTCTTTTCTAAAACCATTCAGTTTATCAATTACCTTTTTCTTATCCTCATCGGTAACTTTAGGCTTAATTACTATTTGTGCGACTTCTAGTTCCGCACCAAAAACAGGCAAATCTGCAACAGGTATTTTCTTGAAAAACTCACGAACTTCCTCAGGAGTTATTTCTACTTTTTCAACGATTTTCTTTTGCATCTCCCCAGTAAGTTTCTGTTCTTTCAAAACATCAAAGAAATAGGTTCTAAATTCTTCTTCTGAATCCTTTTGATAGTACTTAACTAACTTATCCATAGACCCGATTTGCTCCAACATATAGCTCAACCTTTCATCCATCAATCCTTTTACTTCGGCATCGCTTACAACAACACTATCTTGAACCGCTTGATGCGCATACAATTTGTCCTCCAACAGCTTACCTAATATTTGACATCTAGTTATATCTTTAGTAGAACCTCCTTGAGCAGTAATCTCCAAAAATCCTTTATCAATATCAGAATCCAAAACAATATAATCCCCAACAGTTGCTACTACTCCGTCAATCTTTAGTTTCTTTCCAGAAGGAGCAGCTGTATTAGCAACAGCAACAACACTATCTTTTATAATTTCTTGGGCATTAACAATGGTTAAAGTAGAAAACAAAAGAAAAAGAGTCAACATAACTTTGTTGGTTATGGATTTCATTTGTACAAATTTTAAAGGCATTTTTTATATTTTATATTATTATTATTTTAAAACAGATTTTGCTTCCACAAAACACATTCCACTTAAAGAGAACGCTTTAGAACAAATAAAATTCATTCGGTTTGAGTTTTTAAGAATTAAAACACATTAATTCATCAAAATACTTACAATTATCGGAATTTAAACCGAACAAAAATAACAATTCGAATGCATTAAACAAGTTTCCACTGTACTATTAACAAAAAATTATTAAGTTCCTTGACAGGTTTTTATTCATAGCATCCAATTCAAAAATGCTATTCAAATTCAAAAAAATAAAAAATAAAAAAACAGAATAAAACTTCACAATATTCCACTTTTGATTCATACTATTTATTATTCTTTTTTAATGAATTCCTATTTATTAATATTTAAAATATCAAATTCATAATTTCAATCAAAAAAATTATTTTTTATGTTTTTACAAATTTTATAAAAAATAATTAATTTAATAACAATC
>NZ_MUNX01000138.1 GCF_002001005.1 Flavobacterium sp. A45 | reverse complement strand
ATTTAATTTCTATAAAAATTATTCTTTTATAAAAAAATAAAGGTTTTAGAACAAAAGGATAAAATCCCTATTACTCTAAAACCTGAATTAAAAAATTTTATCTTCCCATATAAATCAAAAGCACCGAAACATCACTTGGAGAAACACCGCTTATTCTTGAAGCTTGTGAAATAGTTACAGGACGAATTTTGCTCAATTTTTGTTTTGCCTCAATCGACATCGATTTTATCTTATTGTAATCAAAATTTTCTGGGATCTTGACATCTTCCAAACGAGTAAGCTTATCAGCATTATTTCTCTCCTTTTCGATATATCCAGAATATTTAACTTGAATCTCGGCTTGCTCTAAAATTTCTTGATCCAAATTGTTTTCAGCAATATATTCCTTTACTTTCTCAAACTTCATAATATCTTCCAAATCGATTTGAGGTCTGGAAAAAACTTTAAACATTTTATCTCCTTGAGTAATCAACGCAGTTTCCTTTGCTTCCAAAATAGGATTTGTCTCCGCAACAGAAACACTTGTTTCTTTGAAAAAAGCAACCATCTTTTCAGATTCCTTTAATTTGATTTCCATTCTTCGCAAGCGAGCCTCAGAAGCCAAACCAATTTCATACGAAAGTGGTGTTAACCTAAAATCGGCATTATCCTGACGCAACAAAGTTCTATACTCCGCTCTTGAAGTAAACATACGGTATGGTTCTTCTGTTCCTTTTGTAATCAGGTCATCTATCAAAACACCAATATATGCCTCATCTCTTTTTAAAATTAACGGCGCTTGTTCGTGAACTTTTAAATGCGCATTAATTCCAGCCATCAAACCTTGAGAAGCCGCTTCTTCATATCCTGTAGTTCCATTTATCTGTCCTGCAAAATACAAACCTTCAACCAATTTAGTTTCCAACGTATGTTTCAATTGCGTCGGTGGGAAATAATCATATTCGATAGCGTAACCGGGACGAAAAAATTTCACATTCTCAAAACCAACAACTGTACGCAAGGCTTTAAATTGAATATCCTCTGGTAAAGAAGTTGAAAAACCATTTACATAAACCTCACAAGTATTCCAACCTTCTGGCTCAACAAATAATTGGTGACGTTCTTTATCTGCAAATCGATTTATTTTATCTTCAATAGAAGGACAATATCTCGGCCCTATACTTTTTATTCTTCCATTAAACATTGGAGAACGATCAAAACCTTCCCTCAAAATATTATGCACCTCATTCGAGGTGTACGTCATGTGACAAGATTTTTGAAACTCTAATGGTTTTGTCAAATCAGAATATGAAAACTTATCCGGTTTCGCATCTCCTTTTTCCTCGTTCATTTTAGAATAATCCAAAGACCTTCCATCTACTCTTGGAGGTGTTCCGGTTTTCATTCTTCCAGCTTCAAAACCCGCGTTGACCAAATCTTCAGTTATTCCAAACGCTGCACTTTCTCCTGCACGTCCTCCTCCAAATTGTTTTTCTCCAATATGAATCAAACCATTCAAAAAAGTACCGTTCGTCAAAACAACCGACTTGGAACGAATCTCCACTCCCAACGAAGTTTTAATTCCTTTTATCTTTCCATTTTCAATTATCAATCCTTTCACCATCTCTTGGTAAAAATCAAGATTTGGAGTTCCTTCCAACATCATTCTCCATTCTTCGGCAAAACGCATACGGTCGCTCTGAACTCTTGGAGACCACATCGCAGGGCCTTTTGATTTATTCAACATCTTAAACTGAATCGCAGTTCTATCCGAAACAATTCCAGAGTATCCACCAAGCGCGTCAATCTCACGAACTATTTGTCCCTTGGCTATTCCGCCCATTGCAGGATTACAAGACATCTGCGCAATGTTCTGCAAACTCATAGTAACCAACAAAGTTTTGGATCCCAAATTTGCTGCCGCTGCCGCGGCCTCTGAACCTGCGTGACCTGCCCCCACCACAATTACATCATACTCTTCTAAAAACATTTTCTTAAATATTAATCCTTTTTAAAGGAATTATGAAATTTTAAAATTTCGTTCCACGTGAAACATTCCAACTTTATAAAAAATCAAAACTTAAAAAAAACAATGTTCCACGTGAAACACATCGTTTTGTTTTAAAAAAAACAAACCGAAAGAAACATTCTATTCGAAAAAAAATAAAAATTTTTAACGATGTTTCACGTGGAACGTATCGCTTTTTTATATAATTTTGAAAGATTTATATCTATTGTTCCACGTGAAACATTGCAAGTTTTTCGTTTTCTTTACTACGCATTAGTGCTTCATCTTCTTCGGATTTATCTTTATATCCGCAATAGTGTAAAACACCGTGAACCAACACGCGCTTTAATTCGTCTTCGAAACTTGTGTTGTAATCCTTGGAATTGTCTAAAACCCTTTCGACGGAAACAAAAATATCACCACCGACTTCATTACCCATTGTGTAATCAAAACTTATAATATCGGTTAATGTGTCGTGATTCAGATATTCTAAATTAATCTTGTGAAGATATTCATCATCACAAAAAATATAATTGATTTCACCTAGTGTCTTGTTCTCCGATACTATTACAGCACTTAACCAAGCAGCAATAGCTTCTTCGTTGTCTAAAATAAATTCAGATTCGTAATTAAATTCGATCATTTGTTATTGAAATAAACTTGAACTTTTTGATTAAAATTCGAGCGCAAAGGTAACGATTGTCTATTTAATATTTCGATGCTATTTAAATAATCTGAAAGTGACTTTGGTAACGGACTTGCTTGATTAGTAAAGTTCTTTGTATTCGTTTCTGACTGACGCTTTGGATCCTCACCTTGCAAGCGAATTGCAGTGTCTAATTTTAAAAGTTCCTGTTTAATATTGTTAGTTCTTTGAAGTGTTTCATTATTAAAACCTTTGTTTAATAACTGCTTTTCTAACTGCTTCATCTGCTCTAAAGCATTTTGTCCATTGTTGCCTAAACCCTTTTTATTTAACTCATCTTGTAAAGCTTCACGTAACTGTTTTTGTTCTTTATAAATATCCATAGTTGCTTTTGCATCACCTTCTCCATCACCATCAGAGTCCCCATTTTGCCCTTGTCCTTTTCCAGAATGAGAACCACTTTTTTGGCCATCACCAGGTTTATTTCCTTCACCGGGCTTATTACCAGGTTTCATTCCTTGCTTCATTTTCTCACTTAACTCTCCTTGCTTTTTAATAATGTCTGGCAATTGCATACCCGAACCTTGACCCGGTTTAGGTTTACCTCCGCTACTTCCTGACATTTGCATTTGCATACTATTTAAAGAATCGCTCAATAAATCAGCTAGTTTATTTGCTGAAGAAATAGCATATTGCTGTTGCGACAAACCTCGTTGCAATTGTGTTTCTGTCAAACTTTCAAGCGATTTATCAATATTATATTGAACATTGGCAACCTCCTTGGTAACA
This sequence comes from Flavobacterium sp. A45, assembly GCF_002001005.1. Taxonomy (GTDB): domain Bacteria; phylum Bacteroidota; class Bacteroidia; order Flavobacteriales; family Flavobacteriaceae; genus Flavobacterium. The sequence continues at coordinate 7,110 of NZ_MUNX01000138.1, read as the reverse complement.
GATTCTGCAATCTTTGGCTGGCGCAAAGACAAGGCAAACAGACTGTCGTCAATATGCTTGAACTGAGTTTTTAAGTTCTGTTGGTTTCTAATATACTTGCTGAACGACGGAGAACCCAACTTAGTTGCTTTGAATTGGTTCATAACATCTTCCTGAGAAAAAGAATAAGCCAAAAGATTATCTAATATTTGACGTAACATCTTTACATCTTCTTCTATCTGATCTTTTTTCGATTCTTCCATTGCCATCTCCATGGCTTTGGACATTTCTTTCATCTTTTTAGAAGCGCTTTTTTGACTCGGTTTCGCTTTAGATTTATTGTTGTTTTGTAAATCAAAATTTGCTTTATTAAGATCTTCTTTGATACTTTTTTCTTTAACCGAATCTGACGGAATATCAATAGGAGATTTTAAATCTTCATTGTCTTTATCTAACTGTTTTAATTCTTCTTGAATTTTTTCAAACTCATCAGTTAATTTCTTTTGCTCTTGAGCAGAATTTTCTTTATCATTCTCTGATAATTTATCTTCCTTTTGAGATAATTTATCAAGTTTGTCAGCTAACTGTTCTGCCTTTTTTTCGACATAATAACGTTTGGTCAGTTCAACTAATTGAGCTAAATTCTTGTTTTGGCTCTTACTGTTTTGTTTGAATTTTTCCAATTTTTGAACAAAATCTTCATCTTTAATTTTATTATTTAGATCATTAAGTTCATCCAATAATTTCTTGTTTTTATCTAATTCCTTGTCTGTATTCTCTAAACGCTTTTGTAATAATTCCTTCGTTTCATCTTTCTGTTGAGGATTAGATTTATCTAAATTATCCTTCATTTTATTTGAAAACTCTTTCATCAATTCATTTTGCTTTTGTTGTTGCTTGATGAAATCTTGAATCTTTTGACGATCATTAAAATTTAAACCTTCTTTTTCTTTATTTGTCTGTTGGAGTTTTTCCATTTCAGAAAACTGCTTGTCTTGTTTAGATAATGTCTTCTGTAGACTGTTTATCGCATTATTTTGTTCTTGCAGTGCATTGTTTTGCTTCTCTTCATCAGATAAAATTCGGTTTGAAAACACAGTTGAACGAGAGCTTTTAAAATGATGGATAGCATCATTATCAAAAACCTCAAAATAAAAATCATAATTCACCCCTTTCTCAACATCAAGATTACTTGGGAAGTTGAAAACAATTTGGTCGAAAGTATCGTGCTTAACAGCAATTGTTCCACGTTTAGCACTAAGAGGTTTTCCAGATTCGTAATAAACAATCTGCAATCGAGACAACCCATAATCATCACCAACTTGGCCAACAAAATAAGAACTTTCTACACTCAAACTATCAGGAGCCTTAGCAATATTGATAGTTGGAAACTGATCTTTCACAACATTCAGCTGATAATTCAGTTTTTCAAAGTTTTTTACCTCATTATTTGATGTAATTATTTGATATTCTGTATTTTGAATAATATTTTTAGTCAAATTAAAAGCATTATCAGACTTAACGAACGGAAAAGACTGTAAATCATTTTTCCAAACTACATTTTGGGTAGCATAAGTATTCAAAACCCAAGTAACTTGAGTTCCTTCTGGAATTATACCATTACCTGTTCCTTTTACAACTGTGCTTTTCAAATTCAGATAACTAGGGTAAACAAACTTCATTTCAAAATTTGAAATAGTAGGAACAGCAATCACTTTCAATACATAATCTGGTGAAACAACAGAATTAGCTTCTAAATGAAAAGAAACATTAGAAATTGGTTTAACTATTTTAAACTGAAATTCTCCTGGCTGAATAGTTTCAAGATAATAACTTTCATCACCTATAAAAATCATAACATTTTCAGGAACTACAGCTCCAACTGATTTGATTTGTAAAACAAAATCTTTACCCTGTTCTGTAACCAAATTAGAATTTAAAACTGTGAATCTAAATGGAGCTGGTGGAGAAAATGTTGAATTAAAATGCACTACCCTATTCAAACTTTGAGAAATAATTCGACTATTACCTGATAGAAAAAAGAACAATAAAAAAAGAATAGGTAAAATGGCCAATGGCAAATATTTTCTATTAGTATTAAAATCTATAGCTTTTCCAAAAGGAATTAGTCGTAAAGAATTTGCTTTTTGTTCGATAGAAGCTAATAATAATTCAGAATTATAAGCTGAAACATCCGACTTTGAAAGCTGCAAATAATTAGTCAAAGTATCATTCACTTCCGAAAAATGACTTCCAATAATAACAGAGGCCTGAGTATAATCAATTCCCTTTTTGAATTTTAATATTTTAAAAATTGGAAATAATATAAAACGAAGTAACAAGAATAATTCAACAGTAATAAAAAACCAAAACAACAATATCCTTCCCTTAGGTTTTAGCCAAAGGAAATACTCAATAAAGAGCGTAAAAAGGAAATAGATTAACCCAAGGCCTATAAAAAAAATAATGCCTCGAATTAATTCATTTGTATAATACTTCTTTATAAAAGCTTCTAACTTTTGATGTATCGAATATGACTTTTCCAAAATTACTGAATTAATATAATAACCAATAAAAGTAATAATTTTAATGCTTACTAAAAGGTAAATAAAACATAATATTAAAGTGTTGAAGAAACACTATTTACAAATACCAAACGACAAATTGAAATTGTATATTTGCAAAAAATTTACAATAATGTCTAAACCAGTTCGTGTGCGTTTTGCACCAAGTCCGACAGGACCTTTACATATTGGCGGAGTACGTACCGCTTTATTTAATTATTTGTTTGCTAAAAAAAATGGAGGAACTTTTTATTTAAGAATAGAAGATACCGACCAAAATAGATTTGTTCCAGGTGCAGAAGAATATATAATGGAAGCCTTAGAATGGTTAGGAATAGCACCATCAGAAACTGTTGGAAAAAATGAAAAATTTGGACCATACAGACAAAGTGAAAGAAAGCCTCTTTACAAACAATATGCTGATCAATTAATAGAATCAGGTAATGCTTATTATGCTTTTGATACAGCTGAAGCATTAGACGCTCATAGAAAACAACACGAAGCAGAAGGAAAAACATTCATCTACAATCATCATAATCGTGAAAAGTTAGACACTTCATTAGTGGTTTCTAAAGAAGAAACAGCTAAAAGAATTGCTAATAATGAAGATTACGTTATTCGTTTTAAAACTCCAATAAATGAAACGTTGCATTTGCAAGATATCATTCGTGGAGATGTGAAATTTGAAACCAATCTTTTGGATGATAAAGTATTATTCAAAAGTGATGGAATGCCAACCTATCATTTGGCTAATATCGTTGATGATCATTTAATGGAAACATCACACGTTATTCGTGGAGAAGAATGGTTGCCATCTATGCCATTACACGTAATGTTATATCGTGCATTTGGTTGGGATGCCCCAGAATTTGCACATTTACCTTTGATTTTAAAACCAATTGGAAACGGTAAATTATCAAAACGTGATGGAGATAAAATGGGATTCCCAGTATTTCCATTGGAATGGAAAACCGAAGAAGGTATTTCATCCGGATACAGAGAAAAAGGTTTTTTTCCCGAAACAGTTGTTAATTTCTTGGCTTTATTAGGCTGGAATGATGGAACTGAACAAGAGTTATTTTCTTTAGAAGAATTAATTGAAAAATTTGATTTAAATAGAGTTCATAAATCGGGGGCTAAATTTGATCCTGAGAAAAACAAATGGTTCAATCATCAGTATTTAATGAAAAAAGATGATCTCGTTTTAGCAGAAGAATTCTCTAAGATTATTGAATTAAAACATCTTAACAGATATTACTCATTGGCTGAAATGACTAAAATTGTTTCTTTGATTAAAGATAGAGCACACTTTATTTCAGAGTTTTGGGAAATGAGTGATTTCTTTTTTATTGCACCAACAAGTTATGACGAAAAAGCAAGTAAAAATTGGAAAGCTGAAACTCCTGCTTTGATGCAAGAATTAATATCGGTAATCGAAGAAATAAGCGATTTTACTTCTCTAAATATTGAAACCATCGTGAAAGATTGGATGACCAAAAACGAAATTGGAATGGGCAAGGTAATGCAGCCGTTTCGTTTGAGTTTGGTTGGTGCACTCAAAGGCCCTCACCTATTCGATATTGTTGAAGTCATTGGAAAACAAGAAACAATTTCAAGATTGCAAAGAGCAATATCAACATTATAAAACCAAAAGCTCCCAATAATTTGGGAGCTTTTTTTTTAAAGACATTCGATATAAAGAGGTGAATTAAAAAAACCTAAAATATTTAGATTAAGATTTTCTAAAGAAGTATTGTCATATGTAGAAATGCGATTCATTAACATATTACAGTCTCGAAAATAGAATTGAATTTTAGAAAAAATATCGGCTCTTATCAAAACTGATTTAGCCTTTTTCTGATTATCAAATTCAAGACTATCAAGGATACTGCCTTTTGAATCTATAACATAAAAAACATAATGAACAACATTACTTTCTTCTTCAGATCTAGAAGAAAGTATAAGTGATTTTGAATCTGTATCAGAAAGAACAAAATAACCATTTATCTCCTTTGAATTATTTAGTTTATAAGTCTTAAATTTATTCTTCCCAATCAGAATATAATCAAAATCTTTAAAACTCATCCTGCTTTCAACTTCAGAGGTTGATACTTTGTAATAAATAACTTTTTCGGAGGAATCAATTCTAAAGAAATTGGGCTTAATAGTAATTTTTGAACCAGAATTAGTAAGAATAAAATTTTGAAATGGTTCAATCGCAAAAGAATTCATACTAAGAAATAGAATTAATAGGTAAAAATGTTTCATTTTGGGGAGTTTGCAATTTTTATCAAAAATAACCTTATAGAAACTTATGATTGTTAACAAATTATAAACCAATGATTAAAAATTAGCATTATATTAAAAGATATAAACAAAGTGAATCTCACTATGTAACTTTAAACTTATTCTTACGTATAACATACATTAACTTAAAACATTAACCATGAACATTCCTTTAGCTATTCTAATTTTTTTCGGATTGATAATTTTTCTTTCCTCCTTTTTTACAGTAAAACAACAAACGAGTATCATCGTGGAACGCTTTGGTAAATTCCACAGTATCAGACAATCTGGATTACAACTCAAAATTCCGATGATTGATAGAATTGCTGGACGCGTGAATTTAAAAATTCAACAATTGGATGTTATCATTGAAACCAAAACCAAAGACAATGTATTTGTAAAACTAAAAGTTTCAGTACAATTTATGGTAGTTAAAGAAACGGTTTACGATGCTTTTTACAAATTAGAATATCCACACGATCAAATCACTTCTTATGTGTTTGATGTCGTACGTGCCGAAGTTCCAAAACTGATTTTGGATGATGTTTTTGAGAGAAAAGATGATATTGCAATTGCTGTCAAAAGAGAATTGAATGAAGCAATGACTACTTATGGATATACCATAATCAACACTTTAGTGACAGATATTGATCCAGATATCCAAGTAAAAAATGCAATGAACAGAATCAATGCGGCAGATAGAGAAAAAACAGTGGCCGAATATGAAGCTGAAGCATCAAGAATCAGAATCGTAGCAAAAGCAAAAGCAGAAGCAGAAAGTAAACGTTTACAAGGTCAAGGTATTGCTGATCAACGTAGAGAAATCGCTAGGGGACTTGTGGAAAGTGTTGATGTATTGAATAAAGTGGGTATCAATTCACAGGAAGCATCAGCTTTGATAGTTGTAACACAACATTATGATACGTTACAATCTATTGGAGCAGATACCAATTCGAATCTAATTTTACTACCAAATTCTCCGCAAGCTGGAAGTGATATGTTGAATAATATGGTTGCTTCTTTCGCGGCATCAAACCAAGTTGCCGAAATGATGAAGAAAAACAAACCAAAATCGAAAGCAAAACCATCGCAATCAGATGAAACACCCCAATTACCAAATCAACTAGAAGAACCTGAAACAGAATTATAACTACATAAAATTTATATAAAAAAAGAGGCTTAATCGCCTCTTTTTCTATTAATAAAATAACTTATAATATACGGAACCACTGATTTAATAATTGAAAGTAATTGATTTGGAATAGCTTCTTTATAGGGAGCCAAAAAACCACTAACAATATTTTCAGGAGTTATTTCATCTTTAGTTCTTTGAATACTTAAAACTAATTTTTGATAACTAATCTCTTTTTCCAATTTTAAGATTTCAAGATCTCGATCAATTGCTGCATAGGATGAATATTTTTTAGTCTCCATGATTAATCGTTAAAAAAGATTTCTGAAAATTTTTCTAAAATTGGTCCTTCAATAACTTTTTCCTTAACTAAAAATAAAAGGAAAGTTATAATTAAATAAAATCCTCCAACAACCAGAAACCCTATAGCATAACTATCAAAATAAGTGCCAATTGCAAGTGCGGCAGCTAAAGAGCCAAATAACAAGACCATACTAAAACACAATAAAATCAAAGTAAACTTCAAAATCATTGTGGTAGATTTCATTGCAACCTTAAAACCCCACAATTTATAATATGAAGCTGTACTCTCAAAATAAGCTTGTGCTTGTTCCTGAATATTCTCTGTGTTTTCTTTTATTTTATCAAAAGCCATAGATGCTTAATTTATTTCTGAAATTTAGCATTTTTTAATTTAAGTTCTGCTAATTTATTTTCTAAAAAGGAAATAACATCCTCAGTCTTATGACTTAATGAAGAAACTATATTTTGATAATTACCATCAATATCATCTTTACCTATTAATTCCTTTGCCTTTCCAACTAATTTTTCCGATACCTCATGATATTTATCCTGAAGATTGTGTTTGGCATCATCAAAACCATCTTTAAGCTTTTCTCTAGTTTTGGATCCTTTATCTGGTGCAAACAAAATTCCAACACCTGCGCCTATAGCTGCACCAACCAAAATAGCAACAATTGTATTTCCAGTATTATTTGACATTTTAATTAAATTTAAAGATTACTACTCATAAAAATACAACTTTATCAACAAACTTATGTTAACAAGCCGTTAAAGTGCAAATTACTACTCAAAAATCCAAAATAAAGCCTTTGTTTAAACTAAAAATAAAAAGTTATACATTTACAT
>NZ_MUNX01000079.1 GCF_002001005.1 Flavobacterium sp. A45 | reverse complement strand
GTTATAATCATACTTAAAACCATTTTGCAAGAAACTTATAACGTATAAGAATCAATGAATATAATTATTTAGGATTTAAAAGCACAAAATAATTATTTACACTTAACATATTATGATTAACGTTTTTTTATTTAAAATAGTATATTTGACATCTAAATGAATATTACTACACAAATAAAGCAGCCAATAGTTTACGAAATGGAACTTTTTGAAAAAAAGTTCTACGAATCAATGACTTCCAAAGTGGCGCTTTTAAATCGTATCACGTATTATATCGTCAACAGAAAAGGAAAACAAATGCGACCTATGTTTGTTTTCTTGATGGCCAAAATGGTATCCAAAGGCGAAGTGAACGAACGAACTTATAGAGGGGCTTGCGTTATTGAATTAATTCATACGGCAACATTGGTTCATGACGATGTGGTGGATGACAGTAATAGACGTAGAGGTTTTTTCTCCATTAATGCACTTTGGAAAAATAAAATTGCCGTTCTGGTAGGGGATTATTTGTTGTCCAAAGGATTGTTACTTTCTATTGATCATGGCGATTTTGATTTACTCAAAATTATTTCTGTTGCTGTTCGTGAAATGAGCGAAGGTGAATTACTTCAAATAGAAAAAGCCAGAAGACTTGATATTACCGAAGCCATTTATTACGAAATCATCCGAAAAAAGACTGCTACACTTATTGCAGCCTGTTGTGCCCTTGGTGCTAGATCGGTTGTGGAGGATGAGGTTCAGGTAGAGAACATGAGAAAGTTTGGAGAACTCATCGGAATGGCATTTCAAATCAAAGATGATTTGTTCGATTATTCAGAGGAAGCTATTGGAAAACCAACAGGAATAGATATTAAAGAACAAAAAATGACTTTGCCATTAATCCATGTTCTTAATAATTGTACTTCAAAAGAAAAAAGCTGGCTTATCAATTCGATAAAAAACCACAACAAGAATAAAAAAAGAGTTAAAGAGGTGATTGCTTTTGTAAAAGACAATCACGGTTTGACTTATGCCGAAAATAAAATGGTCGAATTTCAGCAAGAAGCATTACAACTGTTGAACGATTACCCCGAATCGGACTATAAAGCAGCACTAATTTTAATGGTGAACTACGTTATCGAAAGAAAGAAGTAAATTTTAAGTTGAAAAAATATTTTTATTTTAGCTTTAAGTATTTGATAAATAGCCATTTGTGTTATTTGTTAAAATAAATTGTATTTTTATTTTAACTTTTTTTTAAATCCATACAACCTTTTTGGTTTAATTCTCGTCTATAGTAATAGAACCTCTTTTTAAAGATTTTGAAAGTAATTAATTTACATCAGGAAGAAAATGAAATAATAGCATTGGCTGTCAAAAACAGCCGACAGGCTCAACAATGTATTTATTCCAAATATTCGCCAAAGATGTTAAGTGTTTGTCGACAGTACATAAAAGACTTGCAATTGGCAGAAGATGTTATGATTACCGCTTTCATGAAAGTGTTTGTCAACATCGGACGGTTTGAAAATAAAGGAAGTTTTGAAGGCTGGATTAGGCGAACGATGATTAATGAATGTATTTCATTTATCAGGGTTCAAAAAAAGGTACATTTTATAGAAGATTCCGCTGGTTTTGAAGAAACGGAGAATAAAACCGATATTCAGTTTTCTATAGAAGATATTCAAAATTTAATTGACAGTTTGCCAGATGGTTACAATATTGTGTTCAATTTATTTGTTATGGAAGGTTATAAACACAAAGAAATTGCAAGTATGCTTGGTATTTCGGAAGGTACATCCAAATCACAATTTGCGCATGCCCGTAGAATTTTGAAAGAACAGATAAACATTCTGAAAAATAAGGAAAAGTATTCTTGAGAAAAAAATAATATCATGAAAAAAAGTGTCATAGAAAATCAATTTAAAGAAAAGATTAATGCAAGGGAGATTGCCCCTTCAACTGCTTCTTGGGACAGATTGGATGCTATGCTTACTGTTGCCGAAAAACCAAAACGCAACTTTAGGTGGATGTATATTGCTGCGAGTGTTTTAGGTTTTTTGCTAATAGGAAATTTGTATTTCAACCAAAATCAAAAAGATAATGAAACTCTTGAAAATGCGGTTGTGACCAATGATGTAAAAGCTATTCCCAAAGCAAATACAAAACCAACACAATTAATTTCTACTAAAAAAAAGGAAGTGATTAGAGCTGTTAAGGAACAATTAGCATCAAATGAAATAAAATCAGAGATTGATTCCGGTAGCATTTTATCCAATAAAGAAAATCAACTTGCCGAGAAAGAAATTATCCAGGAACCAATAATACCAATCATCAATCAAAAAGCGGAACAGAAAATAGTTCCAATTAAACGAAAGTATGTTAATGCTGACGAGCTATTAGCATCGGTAGATAATGCCTCTCCAAAAAAGAGTTTTGTGGTAACCAAATCGAATGTTAAAGTTAATTCGAATGAATTGCTTAGTCAAGTCGATGGTGAGCTAGAACTTACTTTTAGAGAGAAAGCAATTAAAACTGTAAATCAAAATTTTAAAGCCGCCAAATTAGCTTTGAGCAATCGAAATTCAGAATAAATCATCAATCACATTTAAAAAACAAACAAACATGAGAAATTTTAAAATTTACTTAGTAGTATTCGTATGCCTTTTCGGAAGCAAAATGCTGGCTCAAGAATCATTCGAAAGCAGAACAAAAGTAGTTGCATCCAAGATGGAAACGGTAGTAAAGGAAGAAAAGGAGAAATTGAAAACAAAGGTAGAGAAGGTGAATGTCGAATTGTCCGAAAATAAAATTACAATAGAAGATGCTGATAAAAAGAAGAAAGAATTAGCCGAAGCTTCCGCTATTGCTATTGAAAATCAAATTGCAAAACTTGAAGAAGAATTGCATTTAATAGTGCAGGATAAAGTGGATGGAAAGTTAAAAAGCAATGCTAAAGATTCATCAGCTTCTATCAGTATTCATTTTTCAAAAGATTACTTCGAAAGGAGAGAGCGTAAAGGAGAGAAAAGAACTACTTCTCAGTTTGTTTTTGCTTTTGGAGCCAATAATTTAGTCACAGATAAACAAGTTGCCAATTCGGATTTTAAATATTGGAATTCTCATTTTTATGAATGGGGTTTTACGTCTAATACCCGACTTTTGAAAGAGGATAATCTGTTGCATTTCAAATACGGTTTATCATTGATGTATAATAATTTAAGAGCTACCGATAACAGATATTTCGAAAAAAATGGTGCGCAAACCGATTTGGTTACCAGTACAGTACATTTAGACGAATCCCGATTTAGAAATGTGTATATCATGGTGCCATTGCATTTAGAGTTTGATTTTACTAAGAAAGAAATACGGGATGATGCGGATTATTTTAGAACCCATAAAAGTTGGAGAGTTGGCTTGGGAGGGTATGCAGGGTTTAGGGTGAAATCCAAACAAATTCTTTGCTTTGATGATGCCAGCGGTAATGATGTGGAGCAAAAAACCAAAGGGAATTATAATGTAAATGATTTTAATTACGGTCTAAGTACATATGTGGGTTACAAATCAACAAGTTTGTATTTAAAATACGATTTACAGCCTTTGTTCGAAAACAATCCTGTTGATCAAAATAATATTTCATTGGGACTTCGTTTCGATTTTAATTAGTAATTAGTTAAGTTGTTTTAGTTTAAAAGTGTTTCAGCGATGAAGCACTTTTTTTATTTTTAATTATAAAGTTTGATTTGTGTATTTTTGTAACTCTTCGAATTTTCGAAAGAATTACAATTAAATATTTTCATAAGTTTGATATCACAAGCAACTATAGATACAGTTTTTGAAACCGCTCGAGTAGAGGAGGTTATTGGAGACTTTGTACAGTTAAAAAGAGCAGGAAGTAATTTCAAAGGGCTGAGCCCGTTTTCGGATGAGCGTTCTCCATCTTTTATGGTTTCGCCAGCAAAAGGAATTTGGAAAGATTTCAGTTCCGGAAAAGGAGGAAATTCAGTTGCTTTTTTGATGGAACATTCACATTTCACCTATCCGGAAGCCATTCGGTATTTGGCCAAAAAATATAATATTGAGATTGAAGAGACAGAACAATCTGATGAAGAAAAAGCAAATACCGATGTTCGTGAAAGTATGTATTTGGTTTCTGAATTTGCCAAAACCTATTTTCATACTACACTTTTAAATACTGAAGAAGGAAAAGCTATTGGACTTTCTTATTTCAAAGAGCGTGGTTTTACCAATGAGACTATCAAGAAATTTGCTTTGGGATATTCACCAGAAACTTGGGATGCTTTTACAAAAGAAGCATTAGGAAAAGGCTATAAAATGGAATTCCTTGAAAGCACTGGACTTACGATTGCTAGAGAAGACCGTCCTTTTGACCGCTTCAAAAGCAGGGTTATGTTTCCTATTCAAAGCATGTCAGGAAGAGTGCTTGGTTTTGGAGGGCGAATTTTGACCAATGATAAAAAAGCAGCCAAATATTTAAACTCGCCAGAGAGTGAAATTTACCATAAAAGTAAAGTGCTGTATGGTATTTTTCAAGCGAAACAATCAATAGCAAAATTAAATAATTGTTTTTTGGTCGAAGGTTATACTGATGTTATTCAGTTCAATCAAGCGGGTATTGAGAATGTCGTGGCTTCATCTGGAACGGCTCTTACACCGGATCAAATTCGTTTAATCAATAGGCTGACTAAAAATATTACTGTTCTTTTTGATGGTGATGCTGCTGGACTTCGCGCTTCTATTCGTGGAATTGATTTGATTCTTGAAGAAGGAATGAACGTAAAAGTTTGTGCTTTCCCTGATGGAGAAGATCCTGATAGTTTTGCCAAGAAAACTCCTTATGAAGATTTAGTTGCCTATTTAGATAACAATGCCAAGGATTTTATTCAGTTCAAAGCGTCTCTTTTGATGAATGATGCTAAGAACGATCCTGTTAAGAAAGCCGATTTGATTCGGGATATGGTACAGAGTATTTCGAAAATTCCGGACAGAATCCAACGTGAAATTTACATACAGGAATGTTCCAGAATAATGGATATTTCCGAGCAGGTTTTGACAAGCACTTTGGCGCAATTAGTTCAAAAAGATGTTAGCGAAGTAGGGAAAAAAGCAAAACAAGAGCAAAAAGCTTTTGAAATTGTAAAAAATGAAAATCCTGTTCAAACTGCAAAAGTTGATGTATTGTATCGTTTGGAGCGAAAAATAATTGAGATTCTTTTATTATATGGCAATAAAACGGAGGAGTTTGAAGATGATTTCATGAAAACAAATGAATCCGGTGAAATTGAAACGGTAACTGAAAAGAAAGAATATAAGGTTTACCAAAGGATTTATCTGAGTTTGCAGGAAGATGAGGTGGAACTTGCTAATCCTTTGTTCCGTGATATTTTTAATGACTTAATTCAGTATTTTCTGCAGAATGAAAATGTAGAAATTGAGAGGTATTTAATGCAGTTAAATTCCGATTTTGCTCAAGAGGTAACTGATATTTTAATGGAAGACGAAAGGCTGGTATTGCATAATTGGATAGGTCAAAATATCATCCCAAAAACTAAAAATGAAACAATCAGCCAATATGTATCGGAAACCATTCTAACAATGCGCTGGTATTTGGTAGATAGAATTATAGATGAATTAAAAAACTCTGTATCAAATGAACCAGGTTCAGATAATACAGAGTCAATGTCTTTGGCGATGGATTACTACAAACTGATTAATTCTTTTTCAAAAAAATTAGGAAGAGTAATGTCTCGCTACAGTTAAACGATCTCTAAAGTTTTAGCTTTGTTTACTAAATCTACTAGATTTGTAACGTTTAATTTAGTCAATAATCGTAGTTTGTAAGTACTGATTGTTTTCTCGTTAAGTGATAAGATTTCAGCGATTTCGTGGTTTTTCTTACCGTCGCTCAAATAACGCAGTACTTCTACTTCACGATTGGAAAGTTTTCTGTACAAACGCTCGCTTTTGCTTTGTTTTGCAATCAAAGCAATGTTTTTCATTACAGCTTCATTCATGATGATTTTGCCTTGGTTTACTTTGATGATCGACTGACCCAAAGTTTCCAGCTTTTCAGTTTTGTGAACAAATCCAGAAACTCCAGCTTTGATGGCATTTGGAGCGTAAATTTGTTCTGAAAGTCCGCTGTAAAAAATAATTTTTGTTTTTGGGAAATTTTTCAAAACCGATTTGATTTCGAAAATACTTGAAAGCCCTTCAAGCTCCAAGTCCAATACAAGAACATCTATTTCTTTTGTAAGAAGGATGTCTTTTACCATTGCGAAGTTACCAACATTGGCAACAATAGAAATGTCCGAATGGTCTTTGAAGTACGATTTTATTCCAAAATGTACTACAGGATAGTTATCTGCTAAACAAACTTTAATCATGGTATTTAGTTTTAGGATTGTTTTTGAAGATATAAAATTAAAAAAATATTTTCATATAAGTCTAATTTTTCGGACAAATTATTTTTTTTTAACAGTTCATTATGCAAACTGGTATAGGATTCATTTTATGTTGGTTGTTTTTGTTAAGTTTTTTATAAATTTCGTAAACAGTTTTTTGACGTTCCGTGAATGTATTTGGGTCTGTTTTTGAGTCATCTGCGTACATTGCCCATTCTAATTCGTCGTAACTTGCTCCTATTTGATCTTCATCTGTTCGTTCATCTCCAAATAATCCGTCGGTTGGGGCAGCTGTCAAAATTGAATTTGGAATTTTCAGATAAGCACCTAGTTCATAGACTTCCGATTTCATTAAGTCAGCAATCGGGCTCAAATCGACTCCTCCATCTCCATATTTAGTGTAAAATCCCACTCCAAAATCTTCTACTTTATTTCCGGTTCCAGCAACCAATAATCCATGTATTCCAGCAAAATAATATAAGGTAGTCATTCTTAGTCGGGAACGGGTGTTTGCAAGTGATAAATGCAGTTTGTGTAAATCAGTTGTTTCTGGAACCTGCTTTTTGAAATCTTCAAAAACCGAAGTTAAGTCTGCTTCAACATTACTGACGTTTGGGAATCGTTTTTTTAGCTGTTCAATGTGTTCACGTCCGCGAGTAACATGGCTATGTGCTTGGTGAATTGGCATTTCGACACATAATACTTTCAAACCTGTTTGTGCGCATAGTGTTGAGGTTACTGCAGAATCTACTCCACCGGATATTCCTATTACAAAACCATTAACTTTAGAATTTTCAGCATAACTTTTTAGCCATTCGACAATATGTGTATTTACTTTTTCGATTTCTAGGGTTCTTTTTTTAGTCATAATAGTTTAAGTTTTAAAAAGTAGGAATGTATATTTGCAAAAAAAATGAATGCAAGGTTTTTAGAATTCCATTGGTAACAAATTTAAATAAAATTATACAATTGAATAGAGGATGTTTGGTTTAGGTTGAAAAATCCTATGAAGATTTGTGAATTATTCTGTAAAAGTATTAGGAAACTGATAAATAAATAAAATAAATATGAAATTATTTCTCTTAACGATAGTTTGCAGTTTGCTTTTGTTGTCCTGTGAGCAAAAAAGCAAAGTTGAAAAAGCTATTGAAGAAACACCAGTAGATGAAATTAAGGTAGAACGTTTTGACAAGCAGTTTTTTGAAACACCGCCAAAGGATTTGGCTAAATTAAAAAGACAGTATCCTTATTTTTTCTCACCAAATATTCATGACACCGTTTGGACAAACAAAATGACTGCTCCTATCTGGAGAGAAGTGTACACTGAAGTTGAAAAAAAGTATCCTTCATCAGAAGGAATTCAAAATAGTGTGGAGACTTTGGTCCAGCACATGAAATATTATTTTCCAAAGACCAAAACTCCTAAGGTTATTACGCTAATTTCGGATATGGACTATAACAATAAAGCAATTTATGCCGATTCGTTAATTATAATTTCATTAGAATTGTATTTAGGAAGGGATCATAAGTTTTATACTTTTCCTAAATACTTGAAACAAAATTTTGAAGAAAGACAAATGATGCCCGATGTTGTGAAGAGTTTTTCATCAGGAAAAATTGCTCCTCCAACCGAGAAGAATTTGTTGTCCCAAATGATTTATTTTGGGAAAGAACTTTATTTAAAAGATATTTTGCTTCCAGAGTATACTGATGCTGAAAAAATGGGATACACTCCAGAGCAAATTGTTTGGTGCCAAGAAAATGAGAGTTATATATGGCGCTATTTTATTGAAAAAGAAATGCTTTATAGTGACGAGCAAAAATTGGTTTCCAGATTTATCGATCCCTCGCCGTTTTCAAAATTTTATCTGGAAATAGATAATGATTCTCCAGGACAAGTTGGTTCTTGGATAGGCTGGCAAATAGTAAGGTCCTTTATGGAAAATAATGATACTAAGTTGGATCAGATGTTAAAAATGGATGCCAAAGAAATTTTCGAACAATCAAAATACAAACCCAAGAAATAATGTCAAATAAAAATACCTCAGAAATTAAATTTTTAGTCGAATTAGACGAAAATCGTGTTCCAGAAAAACTTTTTTGGACTGCACAAGACGGCGGTGTGGAACTTTCAGAATCAAAAGCAATTATGCTTAATGTTTGGGACAGTAAAGCCAAAGAAAGTATGCGTATCGATTTGTGGACTAAAGAAATGCCTGTTGATGAAATGAAGATTTTTTTCCATCAAACCTTAGTGGCTATGGCTGATACCTTTAAAAGAGCTACTAATGATGAAAAAATGTCGGATACAATGTTAGACTTCTGTGATTATTTTGCCGAGAAATTGGAGCTGAAGAAATAATTTTTGATAAGGCTCTGTTACAAATGAAAACGTTAGTCGTCTTTATTTTAAAACAGAAATTATGAAGAATATAATCGCATTATCGCTAGCGTTGTTTTTGGTTTCTTGTGGAGTCAAAACACCATATGCAGCATTCAAGAAAGAGAATAAAGAGCAAGTAGCCGTTTCTTTTGGAGCTTCACGCTTTTTGGTCAAAACAATTGTTGGTAAGAAAGAGTTTGAAAGCTTAAACAGCCAAGTTTCGGGTATTAAAAAGTTTCATATTTTGGTTTCAAAACCAAATCCGGAACTTTTAAAAGAGAATTTTAAAGTTTTTTTGAAAGAGAATGATTTTGAAGAAATTTTTCAGGTGAATAATGTTAAAGATAAAGTTCGTATTTATTCTTTCGAAAAAGGAGAAGACTTGAAAGAGCTACTTATCGAAATTGAAAATGATTCCGAGATAGTACTCTTGAAAGTTCAGGGAGATTTGAAGATAAATGATCTTGGAAGCCTAACTGCTTTCAATGATTTGAAGTGATTTATGTACTAGAATGTAAAAATCCCAAATCTGAAATTAAAAATCAGTTTTGGGATTTTTTTAATGACAAAGGTTTTAAAATTCAGAATTATTTTTGAAAACCTCTTGGTTTACTTCGTCTATATAATTTAGTAATTCTTCTTTTCCCGTAGATTCTGTTGCCGACGTGACAAAGTACTGTGGCATTTCGGCCCAGTTGTTGGCAAACATTTGTTTTTTGTAAGCTGCAATATGAGAGTCAATTTTTACTTTGCTGATTTTGTCTGCTTTAGTGAAAATAATACAAAACGGAATTTCACTTTCTCCCATGTACGACATGAACTCGATGTCGATTGTCTGCGCTTCATGGCGAATGTCAATGAGAACAAAAGCACAAACCAGCTGTTCTCTGTTTTCGAAATAATCAGTGATAAATTCCTGAAAAACTGATTTTGTCTTTTTTGAAACTTTGGCATAACCATAACCTGGCAAATCGACAAGAAACCAATTATTGTTAATCAAAAAGTGATTGATTAGCTGTGTTTTTCCGGGTCTTCCAGATGTTTTTGCTAGTTTTTTGTGGTTAGTCAGCATATTTATTAATGACGACTTTCCAACATTGGAACGGCCAATAAAAGCATATTCGGGCAAAAAGTCTTTAGGACATTTGCTTACATCTGAATTACTTATTACGAATTCGGCAGTATTAATTTTCATGTTTTTTGAGTATAAAATTCTCCTTTTCGATTAGTGTTCTCTAAGATGCGTGTGGGTAAGCCAATCTTCTAGATGCTTGTTAAATTCTTCGGGTTGTTCCATCATGGCGGCATGACCACATTTGTCAATCCAGTACAAAGTGGAATTAGGTAATAACCTATGGAATTCATCAGCTACATCTGGAGGGGTAACTTGATCATTTTTCCCCCAAATAATACAGGTTTGTACATGCATTTTTGGTAAATCTTTCGCCATATTATGACGAATGGCACTTTTGGCAATAGTCAAGGTCTTGATTAATTTTATACGATCATTTACTGTGGCATATACTTCGTCAATAAGTTCTGGTGTTGCTATTTTTGGGTCGTAAAATACATCTTCGGCTTTTTTCTTGATGTATTCGTAGTCGCCTCTTTTTGGGTAACTGTCTCCCATAGCGCTTTCATATAATCCTGAACTTCCGGTAATTACAAGTCCTGATACTTTTTCGGGGAACATTTTGGTATGGTATAATGCAATATGTCCTCCAAGTGAATTTCCTAAAAGAATGACTCTGTCTAATTTTTTGTAAGTAATGAAGTTCTTTACATAGACAGCAAAACTCTTCACATTTGTTTTTAATATATTTTGAGTGTAAATAGGTAAATCAGGGATGATGATTCTGTATCCTTTGTTAGAAAAGTAACTCGCTACAGCATCAAAATTGCTAAGTCCCCCCATTAAACCATGTAAGATGACAATCGGAATTCCTTCGCCTGCTTCGTAATATCCATATTTGCCTTCTTTTTTATAGTATTTTTCCATGTTTTAAATGACAATTTTCAATTTTTCACAAATATAGGGTTTATAAAATTAAAAAGAATTTTGGGAGCTGTTTTTT
>NZ_MUNX01000136.1 GCF_002001005.1 Flavobacterium sp. A45 | reverse complement strand
ATATAAATAAGTGGAATACTATTGATCTACCTTATAATAAAAATTATTTTTCAGTTGAATTCACTACAAATGATATGTTCAATAACAGAAGAAATATTCATTACTATCGCATTAAAGGAATAACAAATGGATGGATAAATCTTGGTGAAAAAGGATTACTTAAATTATATAATCTGCAAGCGGGCAAATTTATTATAGAACTTAAAATTAAAGATTTTTACGGATCTGAAATATACAAACAAATAAATATAAATGTTGAACAATTTTTCTTCAAGACACCTTATTTTGTAGGTTTTATAATTCTATTGTCAATTGCATTTGTAATTTATGAATTTAAAAGAAGAATTAAAAAGCAGAAAAGGATTTTTGAAAGAGAAAAGGAAATAATTATTTTAAAATCAAATGCACTAAAGGCAAAAATGAATCCTCATTTCCTGTTTAATATTTTAAATAATATGCAGAGCGTTATGATTTTGAAAGGAGAAAAAGAAGCAAATAAATACTTTGGTGCATTTTCGCGCCTTCTACGCCTTACCTTAGACATGTCTACGCAAGAATTAGTTTCTTTAAAAGATGAATTAGATTACATCAATAACTATTTACTACTTAATAGTCTTCAGCTAAACGGAGAATTCAATTTTTCGATCTTTACGGAAGATTCCATAGGGAATAAAGAAGAAATATTTATTCCAGGGATGCTAATTCAGCCATTTGTAGAAAATGCAATTATTCATGGTATAACTCCAAAAGAAACGGGTGAAAAAGTGATAGAGATAAGGTGTTTTATTGAAGATGATTTTTGTGTTGTTAAGGTTGAAGATAATGGTATAGGAAGGGAAGCTGCCGAAAAGTTGAAAAAAAACAGGGAGTATGTCTATAAATCTTGGTCAACAACAATTGTTAAAAACAGAATAGATGTAATAAATGCTTCATCTGACATACCAAAGGTTATTCTAATAATTGAAGATAGAAAAAAGGAAGATCAATCTTTAGGAACTACAGTAATTATTAAATTTAAGATTAGATAAAAAAAATCTAAGAAATACTTTTACTAAATAAAATAGTATAATTAGAATCAATTGAAAATAATTGTATTAACTATAAATTGACAATTTGATCATCTACCACTTCTAATATAAATAATTGTAAGGATAAAAAATTTCATAATTTGTTTTTTTTATACAAATGCTCCTCTGTCTAAATAACAAAGCACAGAAATATCCAATTTTCAAATAATTCAACCAGCAGTTATTGATTGGTAGCATTTTACTTCTTAATTAGAAAAACCGATCAAATTGACCACCACTTTCCAGTTCAAATTGACCACCTAATTTCGGGGTAAATTGATTATTAAAACTACTGCCTTTTTCATGTTGCTAGAACCATAAATTCGTTAAAAAAATACGGATTATGGCAAGCAAAATAACAGACATGAGTGAAATTAGAAAAGTAATTAAATTATATTGTGATGGAAAGAGTAAGTTATTTATAAGTAGCTACTTATCCCTTTCCAGGAATAAGGTAAAAAAGTATATTTCTTTATTTGAAGTCCTCGGATTAAGCTTTGAATTAATTGATGAAAAAACAGACCCAGAATTAGAACTTTTGTTTTCACAGACTAATGTGGAATCAATTAGTTCCAAATTGCAGACACTCCATAATTTTTTCCCTAAA
This sequence comes from Flavobacterium sp. A45, assembly GCF_002001005.1. Taxonomy (GTDB): domain Bacteria; phylum Bacteroidota; class Bacteroidia; order Flavobacteriales; family Flavobacteriaceae; genus Flavobacterium. The sequence goes on along the minus strand of NZ_MUNX01000136.1, from coordinate 10,185 downwards.
ATGGAGCGTGAACTAAAAAAAGTTGGCATTACCATACAGCATACGTGGGAACAATATATTGACATAAATCCTGATGGTTACAGGAGCTCACAATTTGCTCATCACTACAAAGCATGGAGTAAACGAGTCAATACAGTAATGCATATGAATCACAAAGCCGGTGATAAAATGTATGTGGATTATGCTGGAAAGACACTCTCCATAATAGATAACGACACTGGGGAAATCAAAAAAGTACAATTTTTTATGACCATATTGGGAGCCAGTCAATACATGTATGCCGAAGCTTCCATGAGCCAGCAAAAGGAAGATTTTGTCACTTCAGTAGAAAATGCGATGCGTTTTTTTTGAAGGCACTCCTGAGGCAATTGTCCCGGATAATTTAAAAAAGGTATTTACATTGTCGGGTTGCTATTTTAGAAAATGAACGATTGTTATAAACTTTAATCGCATTAATATTTGAGCCACTCTTGTCAATATTTACTAATCTGGGTTTGCAGTTGTTTTATATCGACTTGATTAGAAATGACTGGGCACAGGTCCTTTGTCTTCTTTTAGTTAATAGAAAATCAACCGTATTACCAAATTTATCAACTGCTCCGAACAAATAACACCACTGCCCTTTAATCTTAATATAGATCTCGTCCATCCTCCAACTAATTCCAACTCTAAATTTACGTTTCTTCATTTCCGTCTCCAATAATGGTGCAAACTTATATAACCAGCGTTGAATTGTTGCATGGTCAACCTGAATTCCACGCATTTTCATTATCTCTTCAACATCCCAATAACTTAACGTAAACCTAAGTTTAAAATATACTGCCTTCAGAATAATAAACTTCGGATAACAATGACCTTTTGTATTCATTAGTTTAAGAATTTAAAAAAGGCAAAGGTAAAACTTAACTTTAGATGCGACAGAGCCCCATAGTATCTATATAAATAAAACGGGATAAATCAATGTTTTTGTCTTCGTTTACAAACGTAAAAGTTTGTGCTACCGGAATCGGTTCGCTGATGCCTGTACTTTCGATTAATAAATAATCAAAACGGTTTTCTTTGGCGAGTTTTTCTACCTCAATCATCAAATCTTCCCGAAGCGTGCAGCAAATACAGCCATTGCTCATTTCGACCAATTTTTCTTCGGTGAGGGAAAGCGTATTTTCAGCTTTTACCAAATTGGCGTCAATATTGACTTCGCTCATATCATTTACTATTACAGCAACTTTCAGTCCTTCTTTGTTGTGCAGAATGTGATTAAGCAAAGTAGTTTTTCCAGCTCCAAGAAATCCTGATAGTACGGTTACGGGTAATTTTTTCATTTAAAATTTAGATTAAAAAAAGGCATACAATTTACTGTACGCCTTTAATATTTATGACTTACTTAAAATTAGTGCGCTACACTATTCTCGTATCCAAAAATGGTAATTCGGTATGGCGTTGCAGAAGTTTTTATTTTCGTAATAGCCAAAGTCAAAAGGTTCACTTGAAGCAATTCTCCAGTAGTTGGCGAAGTGATGTAAGCGAATTTTTCAGTCAACTCCAATTGCGGTTTTTGTGTTGATTTTGTATCAGTTGCGGCAATTATTGTGGCAGTTTTGTCTAATGATAAACTGTTTAAATCAAACAATCTGAATTCACCTGAATGCAATAATATGCCTAGTTTTTTGTGATTATAACTCACTTTGCACTGCATAATTGTCGTGTTTTCGATAATCGGTTTAACCGTGTTATTAACCACATCAATCAAATAAGCGCCTTTTGCAGCGGTGTAACCAACAAATTTCTCCGCATAAGCCGTTTCTAAAATAGTACCAAACCAGGCCGTTCCGAAATCGGCAGGATGTGCAACATACTTTTGATTGCCATTGCTTTCAACCACAAGAATACCACTTCCAGAACCAAAAACCGCATAAGTTCCATCGGTTGCATTTCCATGGAGTCCAGTGGTCACTAATTTTGCATCAAATAGTGTTTTTCCAGTATTATCTATAATTCTAACTTTTTGAGGAAGTGTTCCTGAAAGTGAATTGTCTTTTTCGGTAATGGCATAAGTTCCATTTGAAAAAGTAGCCATCGCACCGTGATGTGCTGTAAGTCCGGCATTTATAGTGGTGAATTTTGAGCCTGGAGTATGTACATCAGATTCTTTAGCTACTGATAAAGTACCGTCGCCATCATTAAAAGTTAATAACTCTCCTTTTTTACTTTTAAAATGGGTTGGTAAAAGCGAACTTCCTGTTAAAGCACCAAATTTTGGCGTTCCTTTTGTGTCCACGTGATCTCCGTGGAATTCAAATCCGCTGTCGAAAGTTTCAACCGTGTTGTCTTCTCTGTGAATAATTCCAGCAAATCTTCCTGATTCTGTCGTGTAAAGTGCCGATTTTGGAAATTTAGCATTAAAAAAACTTGCCGTTGCGTCAACCGGATTTACAAGAGAAAGTTCGGTCGTTTTTTCATCCGAAACCAATACTCTCAAGTATTTGTATTCTTGATTTGTTTCTTCTAGATGGTCATCGTGGTCGTGATCTTCATCATTGCTGCAAGAGACTGCAAAAGCAGATAAAGCGAATAAAAATAGCAGTTTGTGAAATTTGTTTTTCATAGTTAATGGTTTAAAAGTAATTACTTATTTTAAAAGTTGCAATTTAAGTTGTTGATTATCAAGAATTTTCATTTTTTTTGAGTGTTAAAAATTGGGCATAAGAAACACTCAAGACCTCAAAAGAAACCTTGTAGGCAATAATCGGAATCAGTTATTTATTATAAAACTGAAATGGAAAAAGTAACTTCGGCATCGGTTGAACCGCCTGCGTTAGTGATGTCTCCGGAAGCAACATTTGTAGCCGATTTGTTTGGCTCATGTCTCAAAGTAATGGTTAAAGTACCTGAAGCGGCTTCGGTAGTTGTAAAAACGGATTGCAAGCCAATTGGTTTTCCGTTTTTATCAAAATTACTGCTCGATGTTCCGTATGTTAAAGCATTTAATGTACCTGTTTTTTGATAAAAAATTTGGTGCTCTTCGCCTTCTTCCAAAATTTCGGATGTAATGTCTTCAGCAGGATTGGCCAAATCATTTTTAAAAGTTACAGTTCCATTGTAAGTTTTGTTTTTTGCAAAAGCGCTTGAAACAGTAACCACAGGAGCATTTGCGCCTTCGCCATCTAAATCTTTGTATTGCAAAGTAACAGCCGTCCCGCCACCTTCAGGAGTAAAAACTGCTGTAACAGTTGTGATTAACTCTTCCTCATTTACTGGAATTGGATCATCATTGTCGTTGTTACAGGATGAAAAAGTCAATGCTGTTGCAATGGCAAGCACATAAAGTTTGAAATTTTTGATTTTTAAAATTGGTGTTTTCATTTTGTTTGAATTTAAATTAATAGTTATAAAGGTTTAATAATTGAATTTGAGTTGAATTTGAAAGCTTCGCCCGATTTCATCAGCAAAAAATCGTTGACGGTTTAAATAATCCCGATACGAAACATTGAAAATATTTTGAACAGCAAAGGATACCGTGGTGGTCGATTTTTTGAAAGTATTGAATTTCATTTCCGAATAAAAATGCAGCAAATGATAGGCTGGCGGTGGCGTACTGATGTCTACTAAAACCGATACAAATTCTCCATTTTCGATAATATTCGTATAAAAATTGTTGTCAGGATATTGCTTTTGTTTCAGTATGATTTCACTTTTCAGTTCTAGAATAAGTTCATGCCATTCTTTTTTAGAAAATCGAATTTTGTTGTTTAGATTCAATGGCGGAATATCAATTAAAGGTTCGTTTCGGCTACTGTCTTTCCCATTTACATACCCCAGCGAAAACGAATGTTGCCATTGATTGTTAATATTCCAATGCGTTTGAACATCGATTCCTAAAAGGCGAGCATTGGTTTGCTGGTATTCCCATACGGGAAAAGCGCCACGAATTGTCGTTTCAAAACCAACGGGTTTCAAAAAGATATAATCATGAATCTGATTGATGTAAGGGTTGATTTCGAAAGAAAATTGATTGAACTTTTTCTGGATAGTTACCGATAATTTAGTCGATTGTTCTTTGTCCAGATTCAAATCGCCCAACTCAATCACGCCTGTAGAATGATGAAGTCCGTCACTGAAAAACTCCGAAGGATTTGGGTTTCTGGATGCAAAACTTACATTGGTAAAAATGTTCCAATTGCTTTCCAGTTTTTTATGAAAACCAGTACTTGCCGAGAGGTTATGGAAAGTAAAATTAGGTTTGGTAAGCCATTGCGTTCCATAATCGCCAACGATAAATTCAGGAAAAGTTTCATTATAGCCTCTTTCGTCCCATCTTGATTTTTGGTAGAATTTGGTCGCATCAATTTTCGAAAAATCATAACGCAATCCGCAATCGACAGAAAAACTATCCAAAAAATTGTAGCTCGCAATTCCGTAAGCACCAAAATCAATTTTATCATAATTAGGAATCAATGGCCGGATTCCAGTTGCAGGATTGGCAAAATTTTTTTGGGTACTCGCAGTTATTCCTGATTTTAAAATCCAGTCGTGACCTGTTTTCTTGTAATCAATGTTTAAAGTGTTGGTTTTTAAATCCAAATCTAAAGCTGCGGTATTTTTATAATCGCCTCTTCGCAGATCAAATTCTAATCTTTTATTAAATTGAAAAGCATATTGAAACGATATAAATGCCGATTCGTTGAAGTAATAATTGAAATTGAATTTGGCAATTTGATGCGCTACATCTTGTTTCGGATTATTAATAGTATAAGTAAAATCATTAATAACAGATGGTATTTTATTGTTAATCGATTGGTATAAATCATTCACATTTCCGGTATGCGAAGCGCTCAAAATTCCAATTACCGATTTGTAATAACTGTAAAAAGCAATGGCATCGTATTTTTTGGAAGTGTGTTTAAGATCGCCCAAAAAATTAATCTCTCGATTTCCGGTATTCGACAAAACATAATCGGGAGCTTGTTTATCGCCCATATATTTAAAGGTAGCCAAAGCATTCCAACTCCAACCCAGATCATTTCCTTTATGAATGCTCGAACTTATGGAGCCGCCTTTTCCATTTGAATCCAGATTGAGCATCGTTTTTCCAAATAAGGTGTCTTTTTTTACATTCAAAGGTTCAATAATTACTAATCCACCGATAGCATCACCACCGTATTCCAAGCCCGAAGCCCCTTTTATTACTGTAATTTTGTTTGCCGAATTAATGTCAAAATTAGGAGCGTGTTCCGTTCCCCATTGCTGATCTTCGAGTTTTACATTACTGTTAATGATTGGAACCCGACTTCCGTACAAGCCATTTATAATTGGTTTTACAACTGTATTTCCCGTTTTTAGACTCGATATTCCGGCTACTTCTTTCAATACATCGCCCAAGGATTGATTGCTGTATTTTTCAATAGTTTCTACTTTGATTTGCTGTTCCACAACCGATTTATTGGTACTATTCGATTTTTGCGGGATAACGACTTCGTTAAGATTGGTCGTGTTCAGCTTCAATCTAAAATCGATTTTTAAATTGCTTTTTAGGTCAATAACGGTATCGATGGATTGGTACCCAATGTGAGAAATGTTTATAGTAGTTTTTCCATTAGGCAGATCATAAGCACGGTAATTGCCTAAAGCATCACTGCTACTATTTTTTTTACCAATATGTATATGGATGTCCGAGAAGCTAATAGGCTCTTGGCAAAGTATTTTTCCACTTACTGTGTTTTGCGAATAAATACTATTGCCAAACACAATAAGCCAGAAAAAAACGAGATTTTTTTTCGACATTATTCTATTTTAAAATACATAAAAGCGAATCATTTTAAATCTTAAAATGATATGTTATTTAGCTATTTTAAAACAATGGAGGTGCACGAAGCGAGAAAAGACTTCCTTTAAAAAAGGAAGAATGTTGGTGTGAGAAGAATGAAGGGAAAGTAGTAAACGTACTGTTTTTATGAAATTGAAACACACAAAAATCAGTGGAAGTAAATGAGCTAAAGCTAAAATCACAAGTAAAACATTTTTCAGAAATATGATGACCGTGGGTTACTTCCGTTTTATTCTTCGAATGGTCGTGAGAGCAATGTTTGTCTATAAATTGTTCGGAATGGTGTCCATAAGCATGTACCGACTGCAACAGTATTGAAAACAATACTGCCAAGGACAGGAGAACATTGATTATGATAAATTTCTTTTTCATTCCTGATAATTGCTCCACAAATAAGTGAAATCTAAAAGACAGTTGATTTATTATTGTCTTTTCTTAATCCAAATATGGTGCAAGATTATAAATTCTATTTTAAAATGCAAGGTTTTTGCATTGTTATTTTGCAAGAAATGAAGAAAACCAGCTACACCATTGCCAAAAAGGATGCTTTAGAACTGATTATGCATTCTGATGCGGCATTATCCAATTCTAAAACTCTAAAACTAACGGAAGATTTACGCGACAAGGTTACTATTTACAGAACTCTTGATTGCTTGGTCAATGAGGATGTGATTCATAAAATTGCTACGCCTGATGGAATTGTGAAATATACCAGTTGTCATCACCATCACGATAAAAAGCATACTCATAATCACGTACATTCTAGCTGCGAAAACTGCCTTTCCATAACTTGTCTGGATTCGGTTAAGCCGACTTTTGTAATGCCTGAAAATTATTTGGTCAAGCAAGTAAATTTTTCATTGTCTGGCTTATGTCCTATCTGCAGAGTTACTAAATAAAAATCCCTAAAAAATCTTTAGGCATTTGATAAGATAGATAAATGGAGTATTCGTTTACTATTTCGCCAAATACTCTTCCGGTTTCATTAAGAATTCATGTTTGCACATCGTAGAACAAAAGCCATGCAATTTGCCTTCGTACTGTGTTGTATCGCTAACACCATATTTGATAATGTCCATTTTTCAATAGAAATCAATTTTCTTATCGTATTTCATTTTGTTTAACGGATTTTTAGGGTCAATAAGACTGGTTGTTTATGTCACTACGCTTGCTTCTTTTTTAGCACAACTAAAAAACACTGTAACAAAAAATATTTTTTTACTTTTATTACTAATCATAATAGAACTTTTCGTCTAATTTTAATCCCATTTCATGATAAATTTATCTATTAAGAGAATCTTGCAATAAATATAATTTAACAGAATTTGGACTTTTTTAATACTTTAACCCCAACAGGACATTAAACAGCTTTCAATTTTATTTTCATATTTAACCTACAAAAAAGCCTTAAAAAGTACACTAATTTCTTCAAATCTTGGAGAAAATGGTTTGAAATTTGTATCTCTGGGTCTGCTTAAAAGAGAAAATTCAAAGCTTTTACCTGACCGTTTTGTTTTCATAAACACCCTAAACATTTTTTAATTAGGAAATTATCAATTACACTAGTTAACTTTACTATTTAAATAATGAGCTAATTTATTTTGAAGATTATCAAAATTATACAGCAACTAGTAGAGAGATGTCAAAATATAAATGAGAAAGATTATGAACGAGCAAATAACAAAAGACGATTTAAGACAGTTTAGCCAAATGATTATAAACGAAATACGAAATGATCGTAAAAGAGAAGAAGATTTTATTCCTGACTGGCTGAAAAGTCGTATTGTAAAAAAATCATTAAGCATTTCTTCAGCGTCTCTTCAAAGTCTTCGGGTAACCGGAAAAGTACGATGCCGAAAAATACTCGGTTCGTACTACTATAGTAAAACTGATCTGGCAAATCTTTTTAAAGACTAATTGGTTATGGAGCTGCAAAATCTTTTGAAATATTTAAAAATATTTGAAAAAGATATCAGATTAAATGTATGGCACTTTTCATTACTAACTGCAATTTTATATTTAGGATATAGACAAGGTCAATCCAAAATCATAGAAGTCAGCAGAAGCAGAATTATGTCAATATCACATATAAAAACCATACCTACCTATCATAAGTATTTTAAAGAGTTACAAACAATGGGATATATAAAATACACCCCATCATATAATCCTGGCTATAAAAGTGAAGTTGAAATACTGTTTAAATAACTAATGAGGCACAATTATAACAGATTCTAATTGTGCTTGACATAACTAGACATTATAGTTAGCTAGTTTTCTTTTCATTTCAAGTAACTCCTTCTCCATTTTTTCAATTACATCTAAGGTTATTGTAGCAGACTTATTTTCCTTATCTGCCAGTCTTTGTTTCAACCCCTGCATCTCACGGCCTATGGAAACCTGTTCAGTTATTGCGTATTGCTCAGTCTGACTGATGGATTGATGCCCAAGCATTTCCTTTACTACATGAATTGGTACATTATTATTAAGTGTCACAGTGCTACCGAAAGTTCGTCTGGCTTTATGGGTATTCAAAGCACTCAAAATACCGCACAGGTCAGCTATTTCTTTAAGATACTCATTCATTTTCTGGTTGGAACTCACAGGTAGTACTGAATCTCTTTCAATACAAAGAGGATGGCTTTTATATCTCTCAATAATTTCAATTGCTTTAGGCAGTAGTGGAATATTAATAGCACTACCCGTTTTCTGTCTCTCCGACATAATCCAATTCTCTCCATCGACCCCAACCTTTAAGTCAGACTGTTTTAAATTAAAAACATCAATATAGGCAAGACCGGTATAACATTGAAAAACAAAAACATCTCTAACCACACTTAGACGAGCTGTCGAAAATTTATGCTTTTCCAATAATGACAATTCATGATTCGTTAAAGGCTTTTTTGGAATTTTAACTTTTTTAGATTTAAAACGTTTAAAAGGATCCGCTGAAATTATTTCCTTATCAACTGCAATGAGAACAATTTTCTTAAAATTAGAAATATATTTAAGCGCCGCATTATTACTAATGTTCTTTACTGTCTTAAGATAGAATTCATAATCTTTTACAAATTCGAAATTTAGCTCTTTAAATTCCATATCTACTATACCATACTTAAAAAGCATGAATTCTTTCACATGTTTTTTAGATATCTCGTAACGCACATGGGTACCAATAGCATATTCTTTCTTATGTACTAGTGCCAGCATTTGATCATTGTGATATTGAAATTCCTGCATTACAGTACTTTTTAAAGTAGTTTTACCTAAAGTATAATCAATTAGTTTAATACTACTGACAGTCGCACGATTTTCAGAAAGTTCGTCCCTATATTTCTTTATTTTCATTTCGAATGAATTTAAAAAGAAATTTAACGCCTTAGCATCTTCTTTATTTCCTGTTGCTCTCCCTGTCTTTTGGTCCCAGCGGTTAATATCCCACTTACGTTTAGTGGAGGTTTCTTTGGGAATACCATCTACAGTAATTCTTAGATATACATATCTTTCATTAGTAATTTTTGCGGAACTCTTCAAAAAGAAGATAATTCCAAAACTGCTTTCTAACATAATTCAACAATTTAAGAAGTTAATAAAGGTCGAATTATAATATCTTAAAATCAAGTCGTTAATGAGATTAACATGTTGATAAATAATAAATTAAATCATTTTTTGTGGCAGTTTTTTTCTCTAAATAAATTGCCACGAATTTGCCATAAAATTTAGTGAAAGAATGGAAATTTTTGAACTTAAATATGAAGAATAAAAAAACCCGCATCTTAGTAAAGATGCGGGTTTTCAATGTTTTAACCAATTTTTAATCGAATTAAAAATTGGTTTAAGTGAACGCAGAAGGATTCGAACCTTCGACCGCCTGCTTAGAAGGCAGGTGCTCTATCCAGCTGAGCTATGCGTCCATTTGTTTTAAAACTTTATGGAAAGTTTTAGTCGGGGTGGCAGGATTCGAACCTGCGGCCTCCTGCTCCCAAAGCAGGCGCGATAACCGAGCTACGCTACACCCCGAAAGCAAAATTAAGCGGAGAGTAAGGGATTCGAACCCTTGGTACAGTTACCCATACGCTTGTTTAGCAAACAAGTCCTTTCGGCCACTCAGGCAACTCTCCAAGCTCAAGGAACGTGTCCTGTTTTGCGGTTGCAAATTTAAGACATGTTTACGTTTCTCACAACTATTTCAGCACTTTTTTTTAATATTTTTCTACTATTTATCCAAATGACTTCACTATCAAAGACATAACTTTCATACATAAAAAAGCTTTTTGGTAATATAAAACCAGAAGGAGTCTATATTCATTAATACAAGAGACTAAATGTTTTTCAAGTATTATTCTAAACTTGCCTTTCCC
>NZ_MUNX01000134.1 GCF_002001005.1 Flavobacterium sp. A45 | reverse complement strand
TCTATATTACAATCATACTTTTTTGAAAATATCTCATTCAACTCTAAAATAGTTTTTCTTTGAAAGTGTTCATTAATATCAAAAGTCACTACTTTTTTAACCTCAAGATTATATTTAAAAAAATAAGGCATACTAGGGAACCATCCAGATCCAAACTCAAAAACAGTTTTATCTTTTAAGTCTATTTCTAATTTATTCAAAATAGCATTCAATCTTAAATAAGTAGATTCGACACTTTTTAACCTATTGTCTAATGTCGTTTTATCAAAGAACATTTGAATTTTATGGTAAAAAAAATCATCCACTTTGTTTGGCAATAAAGTCAGTGATTTAAACAGGATTGTTTTAAATTTATGATTCATCTTTTATTGTTAAATTAAAATTATTTTTTTTCAGAACTTTATTCAGAAGAATTACAGTACTTCTCTATAAATAATATCCTTTTCGTGTTGTACAACTATGGCTCCAAGTTTATCAACATCAAGCAATACACTCTCAAAACCAGACCAATAACCAACCAATTCTTTTAAAGTAGGATTCCAAATTTCTTGATTTAGAATTTTAGAACCTAAAAAATTAAAATTTTCCTCAACTATATAATTAATCTCATTCGCACTATAAAACAACCTTCCTTTGTGATACTTCATAGGTACCGAAAAATAAGTATGAGCAATAAAAACCCCTTTTTCTTTTATAAGCGATTCAATGTTCTTTTTGCATAGTGCTTTTTCAAAATTAACCATTTTTAACGTCTGGAAAATATAAAATTCTTTCTCAAAAATGGTATGCTTGAATAAAATAGGGCTGTATTTTGCCAATTTATAAACTTTATTTTTATTAGTATTCCAAAAAACAAAAACAGATAAAATACTAAACACTAAACTTAAACCATCCTTTAATAAGGCATAAAATTTACTTTTATCCCTTTGATAAATTACTTTTTTAAAATTCCCAGCAATACTTTTGTATTTCAAAATTAACTCTTGATCACCATAGAAATGAAACATCATATTTTTAGTCATCAATTGCAACTGTTTCGAAAAACGTAATCCTTTATTTCCTTTTAAGAAACTTAACAGTGTAAATTGTTTCGTATTCAATTGATTGATCACCCCAACTGTTGCTTTACCAGAGTCAATATAATTCCACAGAATTTTAATGTTTTTATTTATTAAGTTAGATTCATAATCTGCCTCCGTTATTTTTTTATTTTTAAACAACGACAAATTATAAGGCTGATAGCCATGATCTATCCAAGTAGGAATATCAAAATTTGGCGGAATATAGTTAAAAAAATCACTATTGCTTTCACTCTCCGATTTTATTGATTGAGAAAGCGAATGATAACACAGTTCGTGACCATCATCTTCCCATTGTTTCAACTCAATAGTATCGTTTTCATACGATGCATTATCGGTACGCTTTGAAAAATGATTTAAAAAAAAACCTTTTGTAATCTTTATATTATTTTGTTTAAAAAATGCCCTCTGAATTTTTAAATTTTCTGACGTGTCAAAATCACAATGATCCGTAAAACAAGCTATTGCAGTAAATGGGATTTTTGAACGGCTAAATTCTATTGCATTCTTCTTAGAAAACAAAATTGCTAGATTTTGCTTCCAATTAAAATTTTGATTTGCTGATTGAATTGTAACTTCGTTCTGATCTTTAATGTAATTTGTTAACGAAGAGGCGTACTCGGGATTAAAACGCCACAACAATACCTTTTTCTGCTTTTTATTAACCTCCCAAATCCCGATATTCCTATTGCCCTGTACTAGTGTTCCATCTTTTAATTTAATAATCTTAGGACAAAACTCATTGGCTATTCTATCACTATTACAATTTACCCATTGATAATCGTGGTTTCTAAATTCGATTATGGGCTGATAAAATCGTATTTCAATATAAAATGAATTGATTTTTGGAATCAAAAAATTTGAAATATCCATTTCAACTTTATTCTTTTGACTTTTATCAAAAGGGATTACGCTTTTCCCTGATGGTGTACAAATTGAAATAGACTCTATCAAAATAATTGTTTGTTATTAAATTTATTGTTGTAATATAAAGTGCTCAATCGGCAGCAAATATAATTCTCACTCAAGCTATAATCTCGGAAGTTTTTACTTTCGCTTTTTTAATTCATTTGCCCAAAACAAACTTTTATCCCACCTATTATTAAAATGATTTAAATAACGAATTGGATTTTTAATACTTTGATGTTTATAATACTTAAAAAACAAAGTGGTTTTGTACTTGTTTGTTTGTTCCCTACAATTATACTTGCCTTTCACATACATAACAGTAGGGGAAGGTTTGGGCTGTATCTCTTCATTACTCCATTCAAAAGTTGGCTTTATTCTAAATCCACCCATTGGAGCTTTTAGATGCAAAATACTTATTTCCGGAAAAGAAATGACATCGACTCCTAAATTTCGTAATTGTAATCCAAAATCCGTATCCTCTCCATATCCAAATTCCAAGCATTTATCAAAAGATACTTTTTTTATTAAATCTGCTTTCAAAAAACTATTCCCTGATCCAAAAATACCAGACTGATGGACATTTAAATTATGGATATGCTCATTAACTTTCAAGCAAGCTGTCGTTAAGCATAAAACACCATATTGTTTTACCTCTTTAAACACCTTTTCTATCAAATCTGATTCAAATCTAATGTCATCATCACTTAAGAATACCCATTCACTTTCTACTTGACTCAATGCCAAATTTCTTGCATTACAGGCACCTGCTTGATGGGTAAAGGTATGTTTTATAACAAAAGGCCAAGCCTCATTGTGTAGGTAATCCAATTCTGAAACACTCCCCTCTTGTGGATTTTGCTCTACTATAATTACATGAATTGGTAAATGAGTTTGCTGGGCTAAATCCTTCAGCACATCATACAAAAAATCTTTTCGCCCAATAGTTGGGATAATAACATCTATAGTAGCATTATTTATAACTGTGAGAGATGAGTTGACTTTAACAGCATCAATACTCGTTTTTTTCTTTTTCCTATTCTTGAAAAAATAAGCATATAAAAAAGCTACTAAATGAAATTGACGTTCATAAATAATTAAATTTAGGAACAACATTACGATCCATCGTTTTTTATAATGTTGTTTTATGAATTTGAAAAGTGTAAAAATCGAGGCTTTGGGATAAGAAATTAAAAAGTGTTTTTTTAATAATCTAGGTTCAGAATAACACAACAAACCCTGTGGTTTACAAACTTTGGCAATTGAATTTAAATAATAATCAAAACTAGAGTCCCTTTTTATGGTTTCTTTAGTCGCCAAAAGTATCGAAGCATGAATAACACCAACCAAACTACTCATTTGCCAAGTAGGATACGTTACTTTTTTATTTATTTTGATAAATAAAGATTCCTCCACATAGCCAATTTTGGAACCTATATAATTGCTGCTACTTGGATTGTAAGATAGCATCATTCTATTGTGATGCATTATTTCATCAATCTCTTCCAAATTAAGCGCCTCTTGATACTCTTCATGACACCATATCAGCTTTGATTCTGGAAATTGTTCTGCCAATTGCAATAAACCAAAAGCAATAGATTTATTTTTGGCAAAAGATATTTCACTTTTATCTACCGAAATTACTTTGGTAATCTTACTCTCTTTATGATATACTATAATCAAAATTAACCTATTATTGATTTATAAAAATCTACATTTTGTTCAGCTATTTTTTCAATATCAAAAACAGATTCTATTCTTATTCGGGCTGCTTTTCCTATGGTATAACATAAAATATCGCCTTGCAATAATCCAACTATTTTATTGGAAAACTCATCGTAATCTTTAGGATGCACTAAATACCCGCTTTCCCCATCAACAAGTAATTCTTGTGCCCAACCGATGTTACTGTTAACAACTGGTTTTTGCAACGCCATGGATTCGATTGTTACCATTCCTAAAGTTTCTGCAAAAGTTGGAAAAACACAAACATTTGCTTTTTTTATGTAATCCTGTACTTCTTGATACGGAATTTCACCCAAATAAGAAACGCATTTTAGATCTTCACTTTCAAACTCTTGCTCCACTAATTCCCAAGTCGATATAGAATTCGTTTGAATATCATAAGAATCACTACCTATTAAAACCAAACGTGCGTTAGGATATTGTTTTCTTACTTTATTGAAAATAGTAGGTAATTCCAGCACTCCTTTTTTTCGAATAATCGTTCCAATGTATAATATCAAACCATTCTCATATCCTAAAGGATCCATATTTTGAAAATGATCCAAATACAATCCATTATGGATGGTTTGAATTGTTTTATTTTTGATATCAAAAAGCTTTTTTGACAGTTCTCCTGCAAAATGGGTTGGCGCAATATAGGCCTGAGCGCTATCAATCGCTAATTTTTCGAACCAAAAATTTTTAACTTTTTGTTTTCTTTGTTCCAAATGACAAAAATAGGTGTCGCTTCCGTGAAAACGAATGACTAAAGGAGCTTTTAAATTCATAAAAGCAGTAATTCCAGTCCAATCGGGAGCTTCAACCAAATCAATTCCTTCCGAAACGATATATCTATTCAGATAGTTTTGAATGTATTTTCGATGAAAAAACCAACCAAACGCTTTATATTTTTGAGTTTTTATCAAATGAATTTTAACTCCTTCTTCCTCAAAAACAGCGGTTTCGGATTGCCCATAAACAAAAACGGAAACGGTACCCCCTTTTTTAACCAAAGCCATTACCAAGTTCTTAATACTTGTACCTATTCCTGCAGCATGAAGTACACGCTCATGTGGATATTCGGGAGTTAAAAAGGCTATATGCATATTTTTATTTACTAAAAAAGTCTTTCAAAATTCTTGCGGTAAATACTCTCGCTCCAGTATCATTCATATGTCCACAGGATGAAAAATATTTATCCTCCACTACTACATTTTCATAGTTATGAATTTCGGGGTATAGTTTCTTTACCTTTTCAAAATAATTAATTCCTTTGGTGTTTTCACACATTGGGGTCATCACCGCAATAAAATTGATATTATTGTCTTTGCAAATTTTTTTGATTTCTTCGAAATATTTATTGTGCTCTAAAGGCTTTAGATTGACAATATTATTCTTCATATTCCCTTTTCGATTGATTAAAGGATAATAACCTTTGTTATCTAAAATATTCGTTGGTTTTTTCAAACTCGTATTGTAAAATTCCCGAAAACCGATACGCCCATCAAATTTTATATACCTATAAAAAGGAATATAATACAATTCTAAAAAATCATCTTCGCTTGAAAAATGCTTTTTTACAGTTTCCGACTGATGTAAATAGGGCAAAAATTTACTTGAAATTCCATTATCTCTATGCTTATTCGATAAATTTAAATCGGCTTCTAGAATTACATTTTTTATATTATAATGCCGCTCCATCATTAATTTCAAAAGTAGAGAAGCTTCAAATAAATGACCGCCGCTCATTCCATAATTAAAGGTTTTCAATCCTTTATCTTCAAACATTTGGGCAACAAAATGATTATTGGCTCTGGAAGAACCTAAAATAACTACATCAAAGTTTTCGTTTTTTGTATTATAAACGTGATCTATTTTGCCTCTATTACTCGATTGCAGATAAACAACAGTGTATAAAAAATCTAAAACAACAGCAATTACTATTGTTAAGACCAGTATTTTTAAAGTAAATTGTAAAAACTTTTGCATTAGAATTGAAAATATATAAATTCTTTATAATCAGAATAGGTTCCAAAAGCGATAATGGCAGTTATAGCCAAAGCCAATTTCAATGTGTTGTATTTACCCGAAATAGGCTCCACTTTGGTTCTATTATTCCATTCAACCAATACAAACAGGCCAACCATCAACAATAGTTCATAATTGTAACGCTCGTTTGTAAGATACTGAGAGGCAAATTGACCGTTTACAACCATTCGTTTCAAATACAAAAAAGCATCGGTTATGGTTTTGGCTCTAAAAAATATCCAGGCAATTGTACTTAGACAAAAAGTCATTACAATACTGGCTATTATCCTTAGCGAATCCAAATTCCAGCTCAGTTGAATTTCATCTATATTGCTTCGATTTCTATTCAATAACAAAAGAGGTAAAAAATATACCGCATTGAGAAACCCCCAGGCCAGATAAGTCCAATTGGCACCATGCCAAAAACCACTTACCACAAAGATGATAAAGACGTTCCGAACCTGCATCACTTTGGAGCCTTTGCTACCTCCCAACGGTATGTAGAGATAATCACGAAACCAAGAAGAAAGTGAAATGTGCCAACGGCGCCAAAATTCGGCTATATCCCTTGAAAAATAAGGGTAATTAAAATTACGCAACAATTCCAATCCAAACAATTTTGACATCCCCAACGCCATATCGGAATATCCTGAGAAATCACCATAAATTTGGAATGCAAAATAAATTCCACCCAAAATAAGCGACAAAGAATTCATTGAAGAATAATTATCAAAAATAGCATTGGCATAGGTAGCACAAGTGTCGGCAATAACGACTTTCTTGACCAGTCCCCAAATAATTTGACAAACACCTTCTTTGGCTTGATTAAAATCAAAAGTTCTTTTGACTTTTACTTCGGGCAATAAATGGGTAGCCCGTTCAATTGGGCCTGCCACCAGAAGTGGAAAATAACTCACGAAAAGCGAATAATCCACAAAATTATACTCGGCTTTTATCCTTTTAAAATAAATATCGATTACATAAGATAACCCATGAAATGTATAAAAAGAAATCCCAACTGGTAAAATCACATCCAATAAAATAGGACTCGCTTTAAAACCAACTGTAGTCAACATTTGTGCAAACGAAGCTGAGAAAAAATTATAGTATTTAAAAATCCCCAGAAAACCTAAATTGATAATAATACTCAGCCAAAACCAGAACTTTCTCCCTTTATCATTGCTGCTCTTTTCAATCCTAATTCCAGTATAATAATCTAAAAACGTTGAAAAAACCAAAAGAAACAAAAAACGCCAATCCCAACAGGAATAGAAATAGTAACTGGCCACGATGAGGAGTGCATTTTGAGTACTCTTAGTTTTATTAAAAACAAACCAATACAGGAAAAACACTATGGGCAAAAAAATGGCAAAAGCCAAGGAATTGAAAAACATAATTTATTGTAAAAAATTGTATCTTATTTTGAAGTGCAAAGAAAGGGATTAATCTTTAGAAATTATGGTTTTTATTCCTTCCCAAATGCGTTTGGAAGCTTCTTGCGGAGGATGCTGGTTGATGATTTTGAACCACTCCTGAGCACCCTTGATAACTGAAGAATCTTTAACTAATCCTTTCTCGATTATTGAAGCAATGGCATCTGGGCTATTTATCCACAAAACCGTTTCTTTATTAGGCATCGAACGGAAATGCACGTAATTGTATATTTTTTTGACGGACCAATCTTTAAGTGTTTTATTTTTTACATCATAATTAATAAAAGCACAAGCTTTATCATGGGCGGCATAATCAAAAACCATGGATGACCCCAAATTTACAACCAGTTCCGTATGAGCTATCGTATTCATTTGCAAATCAATGTCTGCGTGAGTTGGCAAAACCGTATTCCAACCCTCACCTATTTTACTCCAAATAGGAGCAATCGGAGTGATTACGTCTCGGTAATCATCAAGTACTTTGTCATATCGATCCGAAAAGTCAACAGGGCAGCGTCGAAAAACAATTCCCAATGCATTTCCTTTTTGGTTCAATTCTCTAATGGAGATGGCAACATCTTCCAAGTATTTTGGATCATCTGGACATGTAGTAACATCGTCACCTGAATAGCAAATGTATTTTTTATTGACATCTAAATTATTTTGTTCAAAAAAAACTTCTCTTGAAAGTATCTTACTTTTCTCAAAATGAGATTCAAATTGTGGAGTTCCCGTAACAAAGACTTCTTCTTCTTCGATATAAGGATAATAAAACAGTAACTGCTTTTTCATTAAATCACTCCATACAAAATAATAGTCCGTTTCTACTACCATTGTGGCTTTTGGCAAATTATCCCAGGAAAAAATAAAAGTTACAGTGGGAATTCCTAAATCTTGAGCCGCCAATAACGGTGCAATTGCCGTCATAGGTCTCTGATTGGTGCAAAAAACCATAGCTGGTTGTTCTTTTTGCAAAGTTTCTAAACTTTGATGGTAATAAAGTGTTTTTCGTTCTTCTTGCTTAATTTTTTTTCGAATGCGCTTTAATCCGAAAGAAGAAGAATGGGTAAAAGACAACAACTCTGTTATACTACTTTTTACAGCTTTTACAGTTGTCGCATACGAAAAAGGAAATCGATACGTATCATAAACAGTGTCTCTGGTTCTTCGAATATTAAGATTCAACTCTATTTGCTTGCGGGCATTTTTGTAGATTTCCGTAAGTGGATGTGATTTGGAGTTTTGAATCTTTATCTCTTTAAAACCTAATTTAGTCAAATCAAATGGAGTATTATTCCAAAAAACAACATCGAAATTTTCTTGTAACCCTATAGCCTGAAAATCTGAATACGCAAAATTGCGTAGACCTATACCATCTGGCAAGAGGATGAATATTTTATTATTTTGCATTATCTGTCTCTAAACTGTTTTTGATGATTCATTTGCCAAAACTCTTTTTTTTGAAGACATTCCAAAAATAACTCGGCACTATTTCCTTCACCAAAATCAGCAACGGTTGGTTTTACCTTATGAGAATCAATCTTCCTTAAGGCCTCCGAAATATTCTTTCCAGAATAATCCACATTTATAATTTCAGCATGCACCGCTCTATTTTGCTGACGAGTGCCAATATTGATTATTGGAATTCCATAATAAGGCGCTTCCCGTATTCCGGCACTGCTATTTCCTATAATAAATTGAGAATTCTTCAATAATGTCAAAAAATATTCAAATCGTAACGAGGGAAAAATCCGAAATCGCTGATTCCCTTTTAATCGTTCATAGGCTTCCAAAATAGTTTTGCTTCCCAAATCATTATTAGGAAAAACAACAATATAATTATGAGTATCTGCCAATAATGAATTAACAAAATCTGAGGCATACTGATCCATTTCTTTTATCTCTGTTGTGACAGGATGAAACATTACAATTGCGTAGTTATCAAAAAACAATTGATAGTATTCTTTGGCCAATTCTAAACTCGGCAAGTGTTCGGAGAACATAACATCAATATCGGGTGAGCCAATGGTAAAAATAGATTCTTTTATCTCGCCCATCTGCCGTAATCTTTTGGCTGCTTCTGCATTGGAAACAAAATGAATATGACTCAGCTTACTTACACTATGACGAATCAGCTCATCTACAGTTCCAGATATTTCGCCACCTTCGATGTGGCCTACCAAAATATTATTCAGAGAACCCACAATAGCCCCTGCTAAAGTCTCTACTCGATCACCATGCACCAAAATTAAATCTGGTTCCACATTTTTTACATATTCAGAAAGTCCTTCAATTGTTTTAGCCAGAGTCAAATCCATAGTGGTTTCATGGGTATGATTCTGAAACGTATGTATATTTTTATAACCACAACGTTGTATTTCCAACAGGGTATATCCGTATTCTTCCTGTAAATGCATGCCGGTAACCGCTACAAAAACTTCAAATTCGGATTGTTGTTCCAAAATTGAAATCAGTGATTTTATTTTGCCAAAATCAGCACGCGTTCCTGTCAGGAATAGTATTTTTTTCATTTATATATTTAATATTACACACCCCAACCCTCTCAAGAGGGGAATATGTACCTGCTAACATTTATATTTAAGATTTTTAATGAACTTTTATTATTTGCACTTTTAACTCCGCTCTTGAAAGGGGAATACTTCTTTGAAAAGTATCACCTTTAGAGAGTTTTAAGTATGTCCTTTATTCCTAGATTTCGATTATTTGCACTCCTAGCCCCTTTCTCAAAAACAAAAATCTCTTTGCTAACATTCTTTAGAGTTTAAAACAAATTTTCTATATTCAAATACCCGTTATTTGCACTTCTCGCTCCCCTCTTGAGAGGGGCTGGGGGTGTGTTTCTCATATTCAACTATAAAAAGCTCAATAGCCCGCAACACATTTTCCATATCTCTTAAAACTTGTTCATCACTAAATCGTAAAACCGAAATACCCAATTCATTCATTCGTTTTTCTTTTACAGTGTCTTTATTATAGACTTCTAATAACTCATGAGAATATCCATCTACTTCAATACCCAACATCAATTCATAACAAAAAAAATCTAAAATATAATTATCAATCGGTTTTTGACGATGAAAATCGTATCCATACATCTGTTTCCCTTTTAATTTTAACCAAAGAAAAATTTCAGTTTTTGTAGAATCATTTCGCAATTGTCTTGCAAACTCTTTCAGTTTTGGATTATAGGGAATGATTTTTCTTTTAACCATTGTTTAATAGATGTTTTTGATTATATAAAAACACACCCCTAACCCCTCTCGAGAGGGGAATACCTTATTGCAAAGTTTCATATGAAGGTTTTTAATTGAAATTTTACTTTTACAAAATTTGATTGTTCACACTCATAACCTCGACTTGGGAGAGAAATATGCTCCTGTTAAATTTCTTGTTTAAAATTTTATTTACAAATGCGTCTTACTTGCACTTCTAGTTCCCCTCTCGAGAGGGGTTAGGGGTGTGTTTAACTCAATCAACATCCTCCCAACTCAATTGCTCATCATTACCAATATTTCGAGTAGCTTTTTTACCTAAAATAGAATCAAAATGCTCCGCTAAAATCTTCCCAGTCCCAGGACGTTTCACCCAAATATTTTCTTTGGTAAATAATTCTCCTTTCTTTATATCCGAAATAGCACAAACAGTGGCAAAAGCAAAATCAATAGTCACTTGTTCCTCTTGCGCTGGTTCTTTTACACCACCTCGCATTTGCCAAATTTCATTCGAATTTACAATCAATTCTTTAGTGGCTCGTTCGTCCATACTGCATACAATATCCGGCCCTGTGCGTTCCTTATGATCCGTAAAATGGCGCTCCAAAATACTAGCTCCCAAAGCCACAGCCCCCAAACAAGCATTGTTATTCAACGTATGATCACTCAAACCAAATACTTTATCGGGGAAAGCTTCATGCATTTGAGTCATGGCTCCTAAACGAACCAAATGAACTGGTGTCGGATATAAATTAGTGGTATGCAATAGTGCTACCGGAACTTTATGCTTATCAAAAATAGCTACTGCTTTGCGAATACTTTCAATCGTATTCATTCCCGTGCTCAAAATAACTGGTTTTCCGAAAGATGCAATATGTTCCAATAAAGGATAATTATTGCACTCCCCAGAACCTATTTTATAAGCTGGAATATCAAACTTTTTCAATCGCTCGGCTGCTGCTCTCGAAAAAGGAGTCGAAATAAATATCATCCCTTTACTCTCAACATACTTTTTCAATTCCAATTCATCGGCTTCGTTCAAGGAACAACGCTCCATAATTTCATAAATAGACACATCAGCATTACCTGGAATTACTTTTTTGGCAGCTCCACTCATTTCATCCTCCACAATATGGGTTTGATGTTTAACAACGGTAACACACGATCTATATGCAGCATCTACCATTTCTTTAGCTACTTGCAAAGAACCTTCGTGATTGATACCAATTTCGGCAATAACTAATGGCGGATAATCAAGACCTATTTTTCGTCCTGCAATTTCTATATATGGGTTCATAAAATGTGTTTTGGAGTATTGGTTATACGTTGTGAGTTATGACTAGTCAAAAATTGTTCCTTATAGTTAAGAAAAGGTTTTTCTATAAATTGATATGACAGACCAGAAACTAATATTGTAGCAAGAATTGAAAATACATATATTAAAAAATCATTAACAACACTCCATTTTTGGAGAAAGTGAATACATAATACAATCATCATTTGGTGATACATATACAAACCGTATGAAATTTTTCCTAAATAAATAAAGATTTTATTCTCTAAACTTTTGATCTTACCTAAATTAGAAGTTAAATTTAAAATAAGAATAGAAAATAAAATAGAATAAAAGGATGAAGTAAAATATTTGATTTGAACATTATAGAATATAGATA
>NZ_MUNX01000128.1 GCF_002001005.1 Flavobacterium sp. A45 | reverse complement strand
AAATAATAATAATTTAATTTTGGTTGTTTTTTTACCACCAAATCAGAAGTGTAATTATATAAAATGTAGCTGTTTCTTTCAATTTATTAGAGATTATCAGTATGAAGTTATAGATTTAATAATTGAGTTTTATATTGTTATAAAAATTAGAGGCGATCGCAATTAACATAAATTCTATTATAGGAAATACAATCGACTATAAAACAAATCGTATGTCACTTTCAAAGCCTGAATTCATTTGAGTATAAATATTCAGCTGTTGTATCATTTTGTCCAAATCGGTTTTGGTGTGATGCGCACTAATTACAATCCGGCTCAATTTCCCCGATGCTGTTGGATAAGGAAAAGAGGTTGGAATAATGTTGTTCTCCAAAAGCAATTGAAGTAACTCGTCTTGGTCAAAATAAATGACCGGATAGTCTTTGGTAAAAGTCAAAGCGGTATCAGGTAATAAATGTTCGGCAACATAATTAAGATTGTCTTTTAGCTGTTGTCTTTGCATTTGATAAACTTTTTGTGCATTCACAAAAGTTTCCAAAAAAGCAGGATTCATCCCGGAAGCACCAATAAAGTTTTGTTGTTTTTTTATTTCATCTATAAAATGAGAATCGCCAGCAATAAAACCCCCAGTAAGTCCAATAGCTTTTCCCAGCGATGCAATAACTATTTTTTGATGTATGTTCGAAAGATGATATTGATTTAAAACTCCCTGTCCTTGGTCTCCAAGTAAGCCAAAACTATGTGATTCGTCTAGTAATAAAGTGATGATTTTGGAGCTTGGAATATCTTTCAAGATACTTAAATCAATAGGAGTGACCTCCAGCGATGGAATGGCATCGGCAACAATTCCAATTCTTGAAACTGTTGGATCTAACAGAAATGGATTCAGCTTCCCGTTTTGAATTAGCGGAAGCGAAAAGGGATGCATTAAAGCAGGATGTGTATTAGGAAAATGAAAAAGTAAGTCTGTTGTATGCTGTAACTGTTCCAGTGCTAATTTTCCTGCAAGCATTCCGGAAGAAACTGTAACGACTGCTTCGGTTCCTATTTGTTGAGCCAATAAATCTTCGGCAGTTTTATAAACCTCTAATTGAATGTTTGCGGAGCGCGAACTGCCGTAACTTGTTCCCCATTTTTGGAAACTAGCCAACAGCATATTTTGAAACTGGGGCAGGGTAGTAACTCCCAAATAATTGGTTCCGCCAAAGTATAGAAACTCTTCGCCGTCTTTGTGAAATACTCTATTTGGAATCTCGCTTACCTGCATTTGGTTTATTGTTTAATTAAAACAGCCCCAATCCCATTCGAATCGGCATAATGAACTATTCCATCTGTGATGGTAACGCCAGTGGCAATATCTTCAGATAATAACAAAGCTCCGTCCATATCCACATAATCGAGTTCAGGCAATAAATGTGCAATAGCCGAAATCCCAATAGTAGATTCCGTCATACAGCCTACCATGGTTTTCATACCAAAGTGTTTGGCTTCGGCAATCATTCTTCGGGCTGGAGTAAGACCACCGCATTTTACTAATTTTACATTTACGCCGTGAAAATGGTTATGACATTTAGCCACATCTTCTTCAATAATACAGCTTTCGTCAGCAATAATCGGAAGTAAAGAGTGTTTAAAAACCTCTTTGTGTGCCGCCCATTGATCGGCTTTCATGGGCTGTTCCAAGAATTCTACTCCAAGTTTTTTCAGTGCGATTGCGTTATTGATTGTTTCAGAAACAGTCCAGCCACAATTGGCATCGATTCTAAAACGAGCATCGGTATGCTTGCGCAATTCAGTTACAATCGCAATGTCGTCTTTGGTTCCTAGTTTAATTTTATAAATAGGCCATGGCATTTCTTTCAGCTTCATGACCATTTTATCGATTTTGTCAATCCCAATAGTGTAGTCGGTTTTGGGATTGTGCAAAGGAGAATTTCCCCAAAGCTCATATAATTTTTTGCCTTTTTTCTTGGCATATAAATCATTGTAAGCCATATCCAAAGCGCATAACGCAAACATATCATTCTTCAATAAAGCCGATGCGCTGTCCCAGAATTCCTCCGGAGTTTCGTCATTATGCGCTTCTATAAACGGAGTAATAGCTTCAAGATTAGCTCTCATACTGTCCACCGTAATATTGTAATACGGATTGGAAGTAGCTTCACCAAACCCCGAAAAACCGTCACTCTGCAGTTCTACAATCAACGTAGGCTGTACATCGTGTGACTCTCTCGAAATCGTAAAAGTGTGCTTTAACTGGAGCTTAAAAGTGCGGATGATTATTTTCATGGTGTAGGTTTTTTAGAAAATAGAGAAGAGAAAATAGAACAAAGAATAATAATTACTTTTTCGCAATCAAAAAAATCTATATTCTATATTCTTTTTTCTAAAATCTTAATACTTATTTCAAAATATGCTGACTCAGAATTTGATACACTTCGTTGATGTTATTCCCGCCTTTACCAAATTGTTTTGAAATTGGACTTGGTTCGCCAGTTAGCCAAATCTTCAATTCGGCGTCCATATCAAGGATTCCTGCACTTTCCTTAGAGAATTTTTTAATAGAAGTATATGGAATCGAAAGATAATCTACTTTACTGCCCACCAATTGTTTTTCGACCAAAATCAATCTTTTATTGGTAAAAACAAACATATCTTTTATCACTTTGTATCCCTTTTCGATTCTTTCGCCTTCAATTAATAAAGGTTCAAATTCCTTCGAAAGATTTTCAATATTTACTTCCGATGCATTGCCCAGAATGGCATTAAATAGTCCCATGATTTTCTCTTTAAATTGTGAAAACCAAATTTAAAGAATTTACTTGTCTCGGCATTATAATTTATTGCTAAATCATAAAAATCATTTGCTTCATCAATTCTCAAAAGTTAGTTTGGGTGTAACCCCATTCCAATAAAAGGGCTATTTTTCTTTGCGGTTATATGCCCTTTTACTGGAATGCGGTCGGGCTATTCGCGCTACTTCGGTAGCTAGCTGCTATCCCTTACACGAGTTTACTAGAACTTTATAGAATATGGAGAGTTTTAAGTAATCTGTCTTAACTCATATTCAATTTCGTCATCTCCCAAATCTGCAATTTTAATAAACTTAAGGTTCTCAAGAAGTTTTATTGCTTTCTCGTTTTGTTTATTGGTTACTGCCCAAACTCGTTTTAGTCCAATAGTACTTATTCCGAAGTCTATGGCCAATAACATAGCCGAAGTCATAAAACCTTTCCCGCGGTATTGAGGTAATAAAACGCAACCCAGTTCTCCATCTCCATGGTTAAGTCCACGGTAGTAACCACATGTCCCGACAATTTTATTGGTCAAATTGTCTGCAATACCCCAATGAATTGAATTACCTTCAAGGTAGTCTTTGTTTATTTTGGTTTGCATTTCTGTAGCTTGTTGAAAAGTTGTTGCCTGAATAGCGTTGTAAAAAGAAATTTCAATAAGGTCTTCAATGTCATCAGTTCTAATTTCCCGCAACGAAATTTTGTCGCCAGAAATAATTGGGAAAATACTGTATGGAGGTAGTTTCATTTTGTCAGTAATTAGTTTATCATGTGTTTGTTGCCAAATTGCCAGTATTTGATAGGTTGAGGAATTTGGGGTAGTCTATTTTGCTATATTTTTTGTTCAACAACCTCAAGGTTATTGATGAGTTTCTATTAATTACCGGTGTCTAATACTAGAGGATTATACGAAAAAAAATGGTTTAGCTACTTTCTAAACCTATTTTTATCATAGCAATGGCGTTTAATCTTTCTCCTCTTTGTCACTAAATTGTTTGTAACTTTCAAAGTTACGAAATAACAGATGTAAACTTTCAAGGGTGATTTTTGTTTGGTTTAAGTTTAAATAACATCTGGTTTTAATCTTTGATTTAATTGGAAATTGTTTTAAATATTTCTTTTTTGAAAACAGAAGAATGTATTGATAAAAAATGTTTTTCGAGCCATAAATTTTTATTTGTAAAAGAAAGATTCATAGGGCGGAATAAGCCTCAATGATAAAAAAAAAAATTAACTACAAGGTTCGGAAAGCTTTGCGGACTTTACGTAATTCTATGCGAACCTTGCGGTTAATTTTAAGGTATTCATTATCAAATACAGTTTTGGATTTTCTTTAAAACACTTATATTTACTTATTAAAAAAGATACTTTAATGGAAAATAATATAAAAATAAAATGGGGAATTGTAGGTTTGGGAAATATTGCCCAGCAGTTTGCCAGTGAGCTGCAGTTGATTGAATCAGCTGAACTTTGTGCCGTAGCTTCCAGAAATATTGAGAAAGCCAAAGATTTTGCCAATCAGTTTCAATGTCCAAAAGCTTATGGCTCTTACGATGAGCTTTTTCAAGACGAAAACATTGATATTCTTTATATAGCAACGCCGCATGATTCGCATGCAGAGTTAACCATCAAAGCGTTGCAAAATGACAAAAATGTATTGTGCGAAAAACCATTAGCCTTGCATTATGCTGATGTAGAACAAATGATTGCTACAGCCAAAAAGCAGAATAAATTTTTTATGGAGGCCTTTTGGACACGTTTCAATCCTTCGATACGTGAAACTTTAGAGCATATTCAAAACGGTTCGATAGGAGAGGTAAAATATGTTAATGCGGATTTTTCCATTAAATTCGAAAATCCTGATAATACCCGAATGACTGATATTAAATTAGGTGGCGGGGCATTGATGGACATTGGCGTATATCCATTATTTTTAGCTTATTTAATATTGGGTATTCCTAAAGAAATTTTAGCAAAATCTAATTTTTATTCTACTGGAGTAGATACACAAACGTCTATTATTTTACAGTATGAAAATGCACAAGCCGTACTGCACTGCAGTTTTTTATATACTTGCAGTGTAGAAGCAACAATAAGCGGTACCAAAGGCCGAATTAATCTGGATCCGCTTTGGTTCATGACCGAATCCTATAGCTTGACTTATGGCACTTTAGTAGAAGGGGCGAAAAAGACAAAATTTGAAAAGCCAACATTGGGTAAAGGCTACACCTATGAAATAGAAGAATGTCATGCCTGCCTTAAAGCCAACAAAACGGAAAGTGAACTTTGGTCACATCAAAATAGCTTAGAACTTGCTGAAATAATAGAAGAAGTCAAAAATCAAATAGGTTTGGTTTATCCTTAGTTTGCGTTTCAATTGTATCTGAACCATTAATTTTGTGATTTATATTGCATTAAGTAAGAATTTAGTTAAATATTTTTGGTTTAAAGTAAAATAGTATTTACATTTAAGCAAAACTATTTTTATGTTAGTCAAAGTTTACGGAAGTGCTGTTTTTGGGGTAGATGCAACGACAATTACTGTCGAAGTGAATATAGATAAAGGCGTAGGCTACCACTTGGTAGGTTTGCCGGATAATGCCATCAAAGAGAGTAGTTACCGCATTGCTGCTGCCTTGAAAAATAATGGTTACAGTCTTCCGGTAAAAAAAATAACCATCAATATGGCTCCCGCCGATTTACGCAAGGAAGGTTCTGCCTATGATTTGACACTTGCCATAGGGATTCTTGCCGCATCGGGACAAATCAAATCCGATGTGGTGGATAAATACATCATCATGGGAGAACTTTCACTCGACGGAAGTTTACAGCCTATAAAAGGGGGACTCCCTATTGCCATTAAAGCCAAAGAAGAAGGTTTTAAAGGTTTTTTTCTGCCCAAACAAAACGTAAAAGAAGCGGCTATTGTCGCTGGTCTTGATGTTTATGGTGTTGAAAATGTATTGGAAGTCATTGATTTTTTTGAAGGCAAAGGAACATTACAACCTACCACTATTGACACTAGAGCCGAGTTTTATAAAACTTTAGATTTTCCAGAATTTGATTTTGCCGAAGTACGCGGACAAGAATCTATTAAACGCTGTATGGAAATTGCGGCTGCCGGAGGTCATAATATAATTCTCATAGGTCCTCCTGGTTCCGGAAAAACAATGATTGCCAAACGATTACCGAGTATTTTGCCTCCAATGACTTTGAAAGAAGCGTTGGAAACTACCAAAATTCACAGTGTCGCCGGAAAAGTAAAGGATGTGGGATTAATGAATCAGCGACCGTTTCGCAGTCCGCATCATACAGCATCGAGTGTGGCGCTTGTGGGCGGAGGGAGTTATCCGCAACCCGGCGAAATTTCGTTGGCACACAATGGAGTTTTGTTTTTGGATGAATTGCCCGAATTTAAGCGCGAAGTGCTGGAAGTAATGCGACAACCATTGGAAGACAGGGAAGTAACCATTTCGAGGGCAAAATTTACGATAACGTATCCTTCGTCATTTATGCTGGTGGCAAGTATGAACCCGAGCCCGAGTGGATTTTTCAATGACCCGGATTCACCCAACACTTCATCGCCTCATGAAATGACCCGCTATTTGAGTAAAATTTCCGGTCCATTATTGGATAGAATTGATATTCACATTGAAGTAACGCCTGTTCCTTTTGATAAATTAACCGAAAAAAGAAATGGGGAAAGTAGTGTAGAAATACGAAAACGTGTGACTTCGGCACGTGAAATCCAATCCAAAAGATTCGAAGAAATAGACCATATTCATTACAATGCGCAAATGAGTTCTAAACAAATTCGGGAGCATTGCGCACTTGATGACGATTCGTTACAACTGTTGAAAACCGCCATGGAAAGATTGAATCTTTCTGCCCGCGCTTTTGATAGAATTCTCAAAGTTTCTAGAACTATAGCCGATTTAGAAGGAGTAGCCGTGGTTGGTTCTGGACATATTGCTGAAGCCATTCAATATAGAAGTTTGGATCGAGATGGATGGTTGGGTTAGAGACTAGTGTTTAATAATTAGTATTTTAATTAGTCTTGATGTTTTCAGATCAACTTCAGTTTTCTTATTCAAGTAATAATAGTGTTCGATTGATTAATTCGTTTTTATATTTTAGCAAATCGTCAGTATGTTGGAGTATGTATTCATTGTTTTCGATTGTGATTTTCATTGATTTTTCATTGAATACGAGTTTACAAATTACTTTTTTTGAATTATCGTCAACACTGATATTGAAAAAACTTTTAAAATCTTTATAAGTGATTCGTTCGTTTGGAATTTTTTTATTGTGAATAAGTATTGTTCTAATAATGTGATATGCTTGTATCTCTAATTCAGTTGTGATAACACCTTGTGAATTTGAACTGGCTTCATTTAATACTTTTTTATCATATAATGATTTAAGCAAAGATGAATTAATAAGACTAATCATTTTACCTTGTGTTTCATCATTGAATTTTGTTTTAAATGACATATTTCTATGTATAATTTTTAAAAAGTCTTTCGAAGGAATATTTAATTCTTTCAATATTGAATCTTCAAAACTTTCAGCAAAAACAATTTCTTGTGCTGATTTAATAATTTCATTTATTTTGATAAAACGCTTGTCAAATCTTATTAATGATTCAATATCTTTTTCAGAATAGTTACTCAAATTGAATTGAAAGAAAGGTTTGGTATCAATAATATTTGGTTCTGATATGTCAGAATAAAATCGGTATTCGATTCCATTTGTTAGAATTGCAAGTTTAGAATTTTTGGTATTGTTGAAATAACCGTTTAGTTGACCTGCCTCTTTGTCACTTAATTTACTAGTTTGCTTTTTAGCTTCGATTAGAATTGTGTCTTTTTTATTTAGCACAATCGCATAATCGATCTTTTGACTAACTCTATCCCCGAAATCAGCATTATATTCCGGTATTAAATCTGTTGAAATATAATTTAGCATAAAGAAAAAAGGTTCAATTAAAAATTTTCTGGTTTGTGCCTCATTAGAACATAATTCAATGGCTTCATTTAATTTGAAGTTATCTAGTACCTTTTTTAATTGTGAAATTGCTTGTTTAGGGATTATAGTGGTTGTCATAGATTATATTTCTAATAGTTTAATTATCAAATATAATATTTTTATCATCAAATCCTTATCAAAAATTAAAATGTGATAGAAACTAGATTAGCAAAGATTGGTGCTTTTGATTGCGGAGCTACTTGTTGAGATTTCTCCTCCGTCGAAATGACAAGTTTACGGATAGTTGGGATGTAAAAAAAGGTATTGGTAGCGCTGTGGAGAACTTTGGTATTATTGAATGCAAAGATCTTTAGAAATGAAAATGTTTGATTTAGCCCCGATTGAAGTGGAAATCCTTTTTCTTTTTTCTTTAAAAAGGAAAAGATTGCAACGTAAAGCGGGAGTTATCTTCAAAAGAAACGAAAATATTCTGCTCCTAAAAAATAACTCCCGTTTTTAGATAATTTTATCGATTTGAACGTCTGTCGTTATTTTGACTTGGACGTCTTTGACCAAAACTATTACTAGTGCTTCTGTTTGGATTATCAGTTTTTGGTTTCTTAGGAGTTGAATTGCGTTGTTGTCTCCCTTGACCTTGTTTGATTGGTTCGGTGGATGCGTTAGGGTCTGGTTCAAAACCTTTAATGTTTTCTTTAGGTAATTTTAGGCCGACCAATTTCTCTATATCGCGTAAAAAGACAGTTTCATCTGGACTAAATAGCGAAATAGCTTCTCCACTCGCGCCAGCTCTTCCTGTTCGGCCAATACGGTGAACGTAATCTTCTGGAATATTTGGCAATTCAAAATTAATAACGTGTGGTAATAAAGGAATATCCAAACCACGTGCGGCAATATCTGTGGCGACCAAAGCGGTTAGGCTTCCATTTTTGAAACCAGCTAGGGCTTTAGTACGTGCGCCTTGACCTTTATTTCCATGAATAGCTGCTGCTTTGATGCCAGAACTAATCATGCTTTCAGTCAGTTTGTTGGCGCCTTGTTTGGTACGTGTAAACACCAAAATCTGTTTCCAGTTGCCTTCGGTAATCAATTTAATGATTAATTCTGTTTTTTTCTCTTTTGCAACAGGATATATTTTTTGAATAATGGCATCCACAGTTGTGTTTTCGGGAGTGGCTTCAACTTGAACCGGATGGTTCAGAATGCCCATTGCCAATTTCTTAATGTCTTTTGAAAAAGTGGCCGAAAATAGTAAGTTTTGTCTTTTTGGAGGCAACACTTTCATAACGCGCTCAATGTCTCTTAAAAAACCCATGTCCAGCATGCGGTCTGCTTCATCCAAAACCAAAATTTCTACTTTGGAAAGTGAAATCAAACCTTGATTTTGCAAATCGATTAATCGACCTGGAGTTGCTACAAGAATATCAACCCCTTGGCGCAATTGACTTACTTGTGGATTTTGGTTTACGCCACCAAAAATTACGGTACTACGTAAATCTAAAAATGTACTATATTCTTTTATATTGGCTAATATTTGTGCAGCTAGTTCTCTTGTTGGGGTTAAAATTAAAGCACGAACGGGTCTGTGGCTTAGGTGTTTTCCCTGCGATAATAATTGTAATATGGGCAATGTAAATCCTGCTGTTTTTCCAGTGCCTGTCTGTGCAGATGCTAATACATCTTTACCTTCTAAAATAGGTGGAATTGCTTTTTGTTGTATTGGGGAAGGAGTTGTATATCCTTTTTTGCTGATGGCTTTTAATAAAGCATCAGATAATCCTAATGAATTGAATGACATAAATAGTATTTATGAAGCAAACACTATTTATTTAGTTTACTTCTTTAAGTTGGCGCAAAGGTACTGCTAATTTTTAGATGTGGCTTGATTGCTTTACTTTGTTTGCTTAAAGACAGATAGTATGTTGTTTTTAGATCTCATTTATGGATTGATATTGCCATCGAAATTATTTCAATTCATCTCCGAAAAAGTATCTCCTTTTTTGATGTCTCCACTTTCAAAACCGCGGTTGAACCAATACATTCTTTGCTCGGAAGTGCCGTGGGTAAAGGAGTCGGGAACTACTTGACCTTGCATTTTTTTCTGAATGGCATCATCACCAACTGCATTTGCGGCGCTCAATGCTTCTTCAATGTCTCCGGGTTCAAGCATCGCATTTTTATTTTCGTTATAATGTGTCCAAAGACCTGCATAAAAGTCAGCTTGCAATTCTAAAGCTACAGAGAGTTTATTACCTTCGGTTTCACTTTTATTTTCTTGCAGTTGACGTACTTTTCCAGAAGTTCCTAATAAGGTTTGAATATGGTGTCCAAATTCATGTGCCATTACATATGCGACTGCAAAATCTCCGCCTTCAGCTCCAAATTTGGTTCGTAGTTCATCAAAAAAGGTCATATCCATATAAATGGTTTTGTCGCCAGGACAATAAAAAGGACCAGATGCCGAACTGGCTCCACCGCAGGCAGTTTGAACCTGACCACTAAAAAGAATAAGTTTTGGAGCTTCAAATGTCAGACCGTTTTCTTCAAAAATTTTAGTCCAAACATCTTCATTGTCTGCCATAAGGGTTTTGACGAATTCACCTTCAACTTTTTCTGCTTCGGTTAAAGGTCTTGATTCAGTTTGTGTCGTTTGCTGTTGGTTGAATTGCTCTAAGATAGGTGTTATCATTTGAGCATTTTCGCCACCAAAAGCATTTACAAGTAAAATAATAATTCCAATTATTCCACCGCCGACAATGGTTTTTCCACCAGAGGACATACCTCTACGATCTTCTACGTTATCACTTTGTCTTCTTCCAATCCATTTCATAGCTGGTAAATTTAGTTGTTAGTAGTCTATAAGGAATCGTTTTTATTTTTCTTGTGTCTATAATTTGTTTAAAGGTTTTAGGCCACATTATTTTTGGCTTTTAGCCATTTTTCCAAAATATCTTCAAGCGTTTTCTTAACAATCGGTTTGGGTACATAATCATTCATACCTACTTCGATACATTTTTCTTTTTCCCCCATCACGGTTCCTGCAGTAAGAGCGATGATAATGATGTCTTTGAATTGTTCGATTTCTCGAATTTGTTTCGTTGCTTCATAACCGTTAATCAAAGGCATTTGAATGTCCATTAAAACAATATCCGGAATAACTTCCAAGGCTTTTACAAGTGCTTTTTCCCCATCAACAGATTCATAAATTTTACATTTTGGAATAATCTGTTTCACTAATGTTTTGGTCAAAAGCATATTGATTTTGTTGTCCTCAACAATCAATATTCTTGGTTCCTCATTTTCTAAGGTCAATATACGATTTTCCGAGATGTTTTTTTCTGTATCGACTTGTTTTCTTTGTTTTGATTTATTGCTGCTTTTTAGCTTTATGTCAAAGAAAAAGGTACTCCCCACATTGAACTGACTGTTAATTTGCAGTTTACTGTTCATTAAGCCCAATAGTTGATTGGAAATGGTTAATCCTAATCCTGTTCCTCCGAATTTTTTGGTCGTAGAACTGTCTTCTTGTGAAAAGGCCTGAAAAATTATTTTCTGGTTGTTTTTCCGAATTCCAATTCCGGTATCTTTTACTGAAAAACGTAATATAGATTGACTTTTTTGAATTTCTAATGCTGAAATGCTTAGCTCAATTTTCCCTTTATGGGTAAATTTAACCGCATTTGTCAATAGATTGATGAGTACTTGTTTTAAACGGATGTAATCGACCCAAATGTATTTTGGGACATCTTCATTGATAATGTAGTTTATTTCTAAATTTTTGGAATGAGCTTGATAATTAATCAGCTCTTTAATTTGAAGAATAATATCATCGATACGATATTTTTCAATATTAAGTTCTAGTTTTCCCGACTCAATTTTTGAAAAATCCAGAATATCATTTACCACCTCCAATAAAATATTAGCCGATTGATTAATGGTATTCATGTACTGTTTTTGTGTGCTTTCCAGTTTGGAATTCATTAAAAGATCGGTATAGCCAATGATTCCGTTTAAGGGAGTTCGTATTTCATGGCTCATGTTGGCAAGAAATTCAGACTTGGCTTTATTCGCCGCTTCTGCCAATTCTTTTTCTTTAACAATGGATTCGTTATTTTTCTTTTCGGTAATATCAATTAAAATACCTTCCATGAAAGCAATTTCACCATTCTTTATGATAGAATCTCCAAACTCTTCAACCCAAACTATTGAACCATTTTTATGAATAATTCGATAAATAACATGCAATGGTTTTTTTTGTTCCAACGCAATCTTGTTTTTTGATAAAACATTATCCAAATCTTCGGGAAGTATTAAATCAACGAAATAAATATTGTTCTCTAAAAAATCGGATTTTGGATACCCAGTCAGTTTTTCTATTTCATCATTAAGATAAATTTTTGTGTATTTTTCATCATAATTGGATAAGAAAACAGTACCGGGAA
>NZ_MUNX01000095.1 GCF_002001005.1 Flavobacterium sp. A45 | reverse complement strand
AAATAGAAGAAACTTTTAGGAAAAGCAACATTCTCTTTGAAATTATAGTTAGTTCTAAATTATCTTCAAAATATTCATTATCTGATCTTTTGGGGCTAACGTTTTTTTTATAAGTTTTGACTTTTCCTTTGATTAGTTTAGTTGGTGTTTTTTTAACCAATTCTTCTGCTTTTTCATAATGATTACAAGTTGATGTATCTCTTTTTGGAATTGCTTCATTTCTTAGAAAATCTATTTTGTTTTTCATGATTACTGTTATTTGTAAGACTATTGGACAATTCATATAGTGCTGACCCTCTTATTTTTCTATTTTATCAAGTATGATGCCAAATAGTACAGTATTAAATTGAATGTTTGGTATTTATATAAAAATTAACAGAGGATTATGGTTTTGTTGTGACCGTGTAAAGGCTATAAACTAATGCCTTTCAGAAAGAAAAAAAGCAAATTTGATTGCAGAAGTGGTAGACACTTTTTTTTCAAAATCACATTCAAAGAAATTTTAGCAATCTGATGAAATTATTAAAAAAACACATCATAAGCAAAACGAATCAGTGTGCCTACAACGACCACCAAAAAGAAGATTCTGATAAATTTATTGCCTCGATTAATGGCAAGTTTAGCACCCAACCACCCTCCTATTGCGTTACTGATCGCCATGGGTATAGCAATTGCCCAAATAATTTTGCCTTTGAGCATAAATAGACAGATAGAACCAAAATTGGTCGCTAGATTGACCATCTTGGCATTGGCAGAGGCATGCAGGAAATCAAATCCCATTATTGCGATGAAAGCAACAACTAAGAAACTTCCAGTGCCGGGTCCTATGAATCCATCGTAAAATCCCACCACAAAACTGATTCCCATGGCATTAAGGATTTGAGTTCTAGCAGAAATATCTCTGACTTGATGTTGCCCGAAATTTTTCTTAGCATAAGTGTAAATTGCTAATAATGATAGTACTATCAATAATAAAGGTTTCATGAAATCATTACTGACATAGGTCAATAATGTCGAACCCAAAAAAGCTGAGGGCAAGGCTAATACCATCATGAGGGTTAGGATTTTCCAATTGATATTGACTTCCTTCAAGTATTGACGAGCCGCAAATGCTGTACCGCTAAAAGCAGGGATCTTTAAAGTTCCTATAACAGTCGATACGGGAAGACTAGGCAATAGAATAAGGCCTATAGGCGTTTGTATGAGTCCGCCTCCACCTACAATGGCGTCGATAAATCCTGCAAAAAATGCGGCTAAACAAAGTAATATTATTATGTAGGTTTCCATTGGGATACTTTATTTGGAGGCTGAATATTGAACTGGTAAAAATACTATTTGGCTCTAAATTATTGCTAAAAATTTGCCTTTGTTTTAGTTTCAAAAAGATTATTTTTGCTTTTTTAAAACGAAAACAAAATGGATTTATCAAAAATGATTGAATTACTGAGTTATACTTTGCCAGCCATTATCACTGGTATGGTTGCTTATTACTTTTTTAATTTACACACTAAAAACGAGGAAGGAAGACGTCGCTATTTATTGATGAAAGATGGGCAGAAAAATTCGATGCCCTTACGTTTACAGGCATACGAGCGTATGACGCTGTTTTTGGAACGTATCAGTCTTGCTAATTTAATGACAAGAATTTCACCTATTTCGACGAATAAAAATGATTATGCAAATTTTGTTATTGCACAAATTGACCAAGAATTTGAACATAATTTGGCACAGCAAATTTATATGACCGATGAGTGTTGGACTATCATTACGACTGCCAAAAACGCTACAATCCAAATGATTCGCAAAGGTGCTATGAGTCCTACAGTGAATAATGCTGATCAATTGCGAGAAGCTTTATTGAATGATTTATTGGAAAAACAAACACCAAGTAATGCGGCTTTGGGTTACATCAAGAAGGAAGTTAGTCAGATGTGGTAGTTTTTTTTAAAGTCGCTAAGTTGCTGAGATACTAAGTTTTTGAGTTTTTTTTCTTAGAGTCTTAGTCTCTCAGAATCTTAGAATCTATTCCTTAAGTAATCTATCCAATTGAAATTGTTCTTTTTCATTCAAATTAGGCAAGATGGTTTGAAAAGTACTTCTGATTTCAGGATTTTTTAATAAAATACGGATATTGTCTCTCCCAAATTTAGAAAACTGCCACATGTGATGCGTTGTAGCATTGACTAAATTCTTTAAAATAGCTTCGTTAATAATGTTGAAATTCAATAAGTATTCTAAAGCATTCTGTCTTGTTGTGGCTTCATATTTAGTAGAAGAATAATCTACTAATTCTTGAATATAGGTTTCTTTATTGGAAGCATATTCTGGTGTTGAAACTGCCAAAGACAGCCACAGAATCCGCAAATTGAAATCATTGAATCCTATCCAGTCTTTTGTTTTTGTTAAATAATCATTTCTTTTATTTGGAAAATTATTCCATAAATTATACAATGCCAACTCTTGAGTCTGATAAGATTTATCATCAAGCAATGTTTCGTATTCGGCTCTGAATTCTTCAGGTATTTTTTGGAGTGTACTGGCTACAGCTTGTCGAACCTGAATATTTTGTGTTTGCATTCCTAAGAGAAGTAAATGTTTTTTATCTTCAAATTTTTCTTTGAAAAGCTGTCCGACAATTGCTTCTTTTGCAGTAAAATAAACCTCAGACTGTAATGTTTTTTCGAATAAATTATATTTTTCTACTAATGGTTTGTTTCTAAGTTTTACTACTTCAAGCTGCACTTTCATAGTGTTGTTTTTTGCTAGTAATTCGTTAGCAATGTTACTGTTAAATTCAGGTGATTCAAGCCATATTTTACTAAAATTGACTAAGTCATAATCCGATACTTTTTTGATTTCGTCAAAGAAATTTTGAGTAGTGACGTTTTGATAAGAATATTTCTTTAGATAATTCCGCACTGCTTTTATGAAGGGCTCCTCTCCTATTCCTTCGCGTAAAACGTGTAATGCCCAAGCGCCTTTTTGATAAAATGACAAGGAACTTGCTTTTGCATTCAGCACCGGAATTGTATCCGTTTTTGAGGCTTGCTTTAGCTGTAATGACGATTCGTATAATTTGGAATAAAAATAATCATCACCATAAATAGAACGCTCTGCAAGCAAAGCATAATAAGTCGCAAATCCTTCCTGAAGCCAATGATCTTTACCGCTTTTTGCCGTAACCAAATCACCAAACCACTGGTGAGCCAGTTCATGAGCATTGACATTGGTATAGCTTCTGTCTTCAAATCCAATGTTATCGACTACATAGCGGTTGGCAAATAATGTTGAACTTGTATTTTCCATACCAGCATACAGAAATTCCGAAACGGGAACTTGACGGTAGATTTTCCAAGGATACTTCACTCCTATTTCCTTTTCCAGATAATCAAATATTTCTTTTGAATAGCGGTAGGTCGGTTCGTGTCTGCTTACATCTTTAGGATCCAAATACAATTCTAACGGAATTCCTGATTTTGCTTTCAGTATAGTTTTATCATATTTACCAATGGCTAGCATTAGTAAATAGGAACTCATTGGCTTTTGCATTTGATATTTCCAATGTGTATTGTTTTTATCTTCCGATTTGCTTTTTAATACTCCGTTTGATATAACCTGATAGTTAGAATCAAAAGTAATTTCCATATTGAAAATCACTTTTTCATTAACATCATCAAAACTCGGAAACCAATGACTGGTATATTTTCCCTGCCCTTGTGTCCAGATCTGTAAATTATCTGTGGCTTCAGAACCCACAAAATAGATGGTTTGTTTGGGTTTTGCTTCGTATGAAAACTGAACTGAATTTTTACCTTTTTGGAATGGATAAATCAAAAGCAATTCTTTTCCGTTGGTGGCAAATGAGATGTTTTTATGATTCAGTTCCACTTTCGAAAAAGTCATATTTTGTGCGTCAATTTTGATGGTATCAATGGGTTTTAGCACTTCAAAAGTATAGGTAACATCACCATTAACACTTTTGCTGTTTGGATCAATGGCAATATGCCCATTAACGGTTTTAAAATCAACTGATTTGGTTTGCTGTGCGAATGTAAATGCGGATATAAACAGGAAAAAATACTTCATTAAAATTAAATTTGAAACTAAGTTCTCCAAAGTTACAAAGGTTTAACGAACAATTCGTACTAAACTTGCATCACTATTTTTAGACTAATTTGTTACATATTTCAAGAAAATGGTAATTTTAACCTAGATTGCGTGATAGGCCACGGATTTTACAGATCAAACGAATTTAAACGGGCTATTCAAAAAGTCTGTGAGAATCAGTAGAATCCGTGACATCTGTGGCTAATTTTCGTTTCAAAAATAAATTGTGATATTCCTATTGTGAATTTTAGGTTCTATCGATATGAAAACAATATGCACTTTGCGGTAAATAAATCAATAAACACAAAACCATTGAAAAAGAAAGCCCTATTTAATTGGAGCAGCGGAAAAGATTCTGCTTTAGCGTTATACAAAATCCTGCAAAATGATGAATATGAAATTTGCTGTCTGTTGACCAGTGTCAATCAGCAGTTTCAGCGTATTTCGATGCATGGCGTTCGAGTTGAATTATTAAAACAGCAGGCAAAAAGTATTGGTTTACCTCTCGAAATTATGCAGATTCCCGAAATGCCAACAATGGAAGTGTATGAAGCAGTTATGCAGACAACGCTTTCTAAGTTGAAAGATCAAGGTATTACCCATTCTATTTTTGGAGATATTTTTCTGGAAGATTTACGAAAGTACAGAGAAGATAAATTGGCCGATATAGGTTTTGAAGGTGTTTTTCCGCTTTGGAAAGTTCCCACTTCTGATTTGATTCAGGAGTTTATTGCGTTGGGATTCAAGACGATTGTAGTTTGTGTTAATGAGCGATTTCTAGATAAAAGTTTTGTAGGTCGTGTGATCGATCAGGATTTTATAAATGATTTACCCGAAAATGTGGATGTTTGCGGTGAAAACGGAGAATTTCACACTTTTACTTTTGACGGGCCTATTTTCAGCAAACCAATTTCATTTGAAGTTGGTGAAGTCGTATATCGTAAATATGAAAAGCCAAAAGATGAAAGTTCATCAGATACTGCTTGTGATACATCAGCTTCGGATGCGTTTGACTACGGATTTTGGTATTGTGATCTGCAGTCAAAAATAAGTATATAATAAAAGCTCAGTTGCTAATCACAACTGAGCTTTTTAGTATATTTAAAATAAATGTTCTAGTCCAGCTTTGGCAGATTGAATGTATCCAAAGCACTTTTTTCAGCCATAAGGGTTTCTATTTCGCTGGATTTTCTAGGAGCATCGGCAGATAAATTTACGGGCTCGTTTGCAGTAACTAGAATATCATCTTCGATTCGCACCGCAATTCCCCACCATTTTTTATCGCAATTACTTCCGTTTGGAATATAAATTCCAGGCTCAACTGTGAGTACCATATCTTTTTCGAATGTATTGTACATACCGGGATCGTGAACGTCCAGCCCAATGTGATGGGAAGTTCCGTGAGGGAAATATTTTCTGGACTCTTCGGCCGTTTTGATAATTCCTAATTTTAATAAACCGTTTGTGATAATCTCACGTGCAGCTTGGTCTGGAGCTGAAAAGCTATTACCAATTTTTACAGTTGCAATACCGGCTTCTTGGGCTTCGTAAACCAAATCATAAATTATTTTTTGTTCAGGGGAAAATTTACCGTTGGCAGGAATTGTACGGGTAACATCGGCAGTATAACCATGATATTCAGCTCCTAAATCCATTAAAACCAAATCATTTTCGACCTTCATTTTGCTGTTTTCGATATAGTGTAAAACACAGCCGTTGTTTCCGGCACCTACGATGGAAGGATAGCCTTCGTATTCGCTTCCGTATTTTTTATAGACAAATTCATGAATTCCTTGGATCTCAGTTTCGGACATTCCGGGATGCATGGCTTTCATGGTTTCGCGCTGTCCCATTGCCGAAATTCGGACTGCTTTGGTCAGCAAAGCCAATTCTTCTTTGGACTTAACTTCTCGCAAACTAGCCATGTAAGTGTCAAGAGTTTTAGTATCCGTTTTTGCTTTTTTGCCAGAAATGCTTTTGCTTGCATTAACTTCGTTTTGAATATTAGAATTGGCTTTGGTATCTGCTTTTGCGTTATAACCAATCTGGCTTTTAAAAGAACCAATCAGTTTGTATAAATCGGCTTCTTCTCTTTTTGCATCGCGGTAATCGTCTTTGAAATCCGTAAAAAATACGTTGCTAAAACTGTAAAAATCAATGCCAGACTTTAGAAAATCCTTTCCGTTAAAAGCATTCTCAAAGCCTAAACTTTTTTTGGTTCCATCAACTCCCAAACGTACACCGGTCCACTGCTCTGCTCTTGGATTTTTTTCCTGAACATAAATCAGTTCATTATATGTTTTGCCTTCTTTATTGGTTTGGTCATCCGAAAAAATCACCAAAACACAATTAGGCTCTCTATATCCTGTCAGATAATAAAAATTTGGATCCTGATGATAAATAAAATCAACATCGTTAGCACGATTTCGAACAGCATTTCCAAAAAAAACCGCTACACTATTCTTTGGCATTTTTTTGCGTAAAGCCTCTCTGCGCTCCTTGTGAAATTGCGCCGATAAATAATCATTTGGCGTGCCATCCTGAGCAATTGCAGTACAAATCAATATTAGAGTGAGAATGATAGAGAGTTTGAATTTCATTTGTTTTAGTTTAAAGATTTAATGCCGGTTAGTTTTTTTGATAATTTGAAAGTAAATATAAATATTTTTTGCAGTTGGTGTATATTTTCTTCAGGGTGATTTCAATAAAAAACGGAACTCGATTAGTATTTTTTGGAGCAGAAAGATTGGGCTTTTTCAGGAAATATTGTTCCCGCTTTCCGTTGCAATCTTGTAAGCTGAACCCCAGCTTACAAGGATTTTCACTTCACACGAGCGACAGCGAACTGGCGAAGCAATCGGGGCTAAAAGGAGGAATTTGGCTTAAAAGAAAAAGAGAACAATAAAGCATTGCACTTTAGAGTCCTCTTTTCAAAAAATTGCAATAATTGAAAATTAACCAAACATTCAAATTATTAACAATACGGTAAACAATCCAAATCAATTTACCTTTTCGTAATCTAATCCAGGCCCATCACAGTTTCTCCAAGTACTGGATAAAGTTGCAGGAACTGAAAAATAAAGTTCTTCTTTTAGGTTTCCATAACAGCTTCCTATAAGTTCGCTGTCTTTGGAATATGTCAATTCTAGATATAATCCGTCAGAATTATTTTGAGCAGTATATGTTCCCGAAACTGTTGTTTTGACAGCATTTCGCGTTCGGGATTTTGTAAATGTTCCGTTATTGTTGAATAAATAGAATTCCTGCCAGTCCATTGAAGCCCCAGTAGTTACTGAGCTGAACGTGCTCCCAGACATTTTGACTAATGTCCATTTTCCATTATAATCGGCTGCAGTTGTGTTTTCTTCAGTGTCTTTAGTACAGGAAGAAAAAACAGTAAGGAAAATAACAATAATGGTAAGCCGAATCATCTTTAAGTTTTTAGAGTTACTTAATAAGATGCTTCAAATAGCAGATGGTTGCGTCAGATTATTAATTATTTTTGAGAAAAGATAAATTTATCTTTCCTCATACATTTTTAGTAATTGTGTTACCGTATTCCAATTTCGTATTGTTGAAATTACATTCAGTTTTTTTTCAATGTATTTTTGATCAAAACGCGTTTTTCCAGCTCCAACTGCATATTTAATATAGATCCTGCTTTCGTCTATATGCGCTTCATCTGGTTTCACTTGGCTCATTTTTAAATCATTGATACTGTCGCTTCGCAAGGCTATGGAAATAAAAGCCACGTATAATTTTTTAGTGTCAACTTCTTTCTCTTTCAAAAAAGGATTGTTTTTGAGACTTTTTTCTAAATCGGATTTTCCAATGACAACGATAGGTACTTCATGACCAAATACTTTGAAAATTTCCTGTTTGATTTTGAAACCAACAGCCGGAGCATTTTCCTCATCGGTATCTACAAAAACATTTCCGGATTGTATATAAGTCACCACATTTTGAAAACCAATGTTTTCCAAAGCGGTTTTTAAAGCGTCCATTTTTATCATGTTGTGACCGGAAACGTTAATGCCACGAAGAAGTGCGAGATGAGTTGTCATTTATGTTTTTTTGAATTATAAAAGTATTGTGATTACTGGCGATAAATTCACGATCATTAAATTTTCACCTTAACAACCACTTTTTTTACTTTCGAAATTTCTCCAGCTTTTACGGATGGTCTATGAAGATCCTCTGGGAAAAATATAGTAAACATCCCCTCTTCTACTCTAAGCATTGAAGTTTCTCCATTATAGAAAGTGTAATCTTTTTCTAAGTTTTCTTCAACAACAAGCTGATTAGTCAACGGTGTAAATCCCATAAGCTCAACTCCTTGAATAACGTATTGAATATCGATGTATTTATGGTGTCCTTCAAGAACACAGTCTTTCTCTTCCTTAGTGTCATATTCTTGAACAATGGCGAAAACATCGTCATTATCAATTTGGTGTTTTCCTGATTCTATTGTTACTAAATCAGTTTCAGTAATAAATTCAAATCCTTTAGCCAATCTTTTGGTAAGCTTGCTGTATAGTCTATAATTTTCAATTTTATCGATAACCATTTTGTGCTTTTTTTAATTGATTTCAAATTTACCTTGGTGTTCCAAAGTTTGTGGGCTAAATTAAGATTTCTTTTTTTGAATACTCTTGATTAAATTTTGATATTTTGACTTCAAATTTTATTTTTCAATTACTTTATCTTTGCTGATAATCTTGAATAATTTCATGATTATTATTTTTTACTTTTTACAAAAAATATCAAAGGAATTTAAAATTTTATTGATTTAAAAAAGAGTATTTTTTAAGTACTTTTTCTTCTCAGAATTTGTCAATTCTTGAAACAATGCTGCTTCATTATATATTGAAGTATATTCCTTTCCAGATTCAACCTTAAGAATTCCTTCCTGAGTAACAAAATTAGGAGTTATATATTCGTACTCGCTTTTATAATTTTTAAGAGTTTGATTTTGCTTGAATTTAAAGTCCTTATCATACAAAAAATAGATAGAAAAACTTGCTCTATAATTATTAGTATTAAATACTTCCATAATACCTAATTGGGTTTGCGGATATACTGTTTGCCCTAATTTTACAAGTATTGAGTTTTTTTTTAACCCTTCATATATAGCGAAAGTACCATCGGCATGCTCTATAGTAATCGAATTTCTATTGCTTGTATAATGCAGTTCTGAAGATGAACTGGCATCGTATTGATTCACTAATTGTACTACGACCCCTTTTCTCATAGAATAAAGTGTATCAGGACTTTCAGAATTTACAATATAATTTTTCCAGTTTTTAGGTTTCTCTGACCCAAAATATAT
The DNA here is from genome assembly GCF_002001005.1 of Flavobacterium sp. A45. Lineage (GTDB taxonomy): Bacteria > Bacteroidota > Bacteroidia > Flavobacteriales > Flavobacteriaceae > Flavobacterium. Next base: position 2,795 of record NZ_MUNX01000095.1, on the reverse strand, counting down.
TTCCCCTAAATTAGTAGCCTCATTAATTCTAATTTTTTTTCCATTTTTAAACGGAAGGATATATTGAAATTCAGTATCTATTTTAGGATTTGGCTTGCCGATTATATAATAGTATTGAAAAGAATAATTAATACCCTGATTCTTGTCAATTGGCGTAAGTTTTAACAATCTCCCAGAATAATTACTAACAATCGTTTTATAATTCTGAATATTACAATTACTTATATTTGAAAACTCTAAACTTAAATAATAACTGCCCGGTTGTTTCTTTTCATAATAAAAGTCAACACTTTGGTCTGGATTTGCATTTGAAGTAATCGTAATGTTTTGAACTTGAGCAAATTGTTTAGTTTGAATTCCTAATACCATTAAGAATAGCGTTAAATAAAAAAATCTTTTTTTCATTATAATTTGGATAGGTTTATTATTAAATTTTGTATTAAAAATTATTTAAAAACAGTTTGCAAATATAAAATTTTTCTTATTTTATCAATAATATTTTCTGTTTTTAAATTCACAAACAAAAAACTATCTTCGCTTTCTTAAAAAGAGCAAATAATATAGAGAACGGACTAAAAATCTATTTTCTATACTCTTTATTCTATTTTCTAAAAAAATCAAATGTCCAATAACCTCCTAGAAACTCCAATAGAATATCTCAAAGGTGTAGGTCCCAATAGGGGTGCGTTGTTGCGTAAGGAATTGGGGATTTTCAAATACGGGGATTTAGTTAATTTTTTTCCAAACCGTTATATTGACCGTACTCGTTATTATAAGATTAATGAGTTGCAAAACAATATTGCCGAAGTGCAGATTATTGGCAAGATCATAAATATTAAAACAGTTGAATTTGGTCGTAACCAAAAACGATTAGTGGCCACATTTGTTGATGATACAGGACAAATGGATCTCAACTGGTTTCAGGGACACAAATGGATTAAAGAGAGTTTGAAACTCAATGAAGTCTGTGTTATTTTTGGAAAATGTGCGCAATACGGCAGTCAATACAGCATGGCGCATCCCGAAATCGAGCTCTTGAACGAACACGAAAAAAGCCTTCGATCAGCCATGCAACCGGTTTATCCTTCTACCGAAACATTGGCCAATCGCGGAATAACAAATCGTGTAGTGAATAAAATGATGCAGCAGCTGTTTCTGGAAACGCAGGCATTATTCAGCGAAACGCTGCCTGATTACTTGACAAGCGAACTCAAGTTGATTCCAAAAAATGCAGCTTTGTTCAACATACATTTTCCCAAAAGTGCCGAGATTTTGGCGAAAGCCCAATTCCGATTAAAATTTGAAGAGCTGTTCTTTATTCAGCTGCAATTGATAACGAAGAATTTGATTCAGAAGCATAAAATAAAAGGACATCCTTTTTCCAAAGTGGGAGAATTTTTTAATGAATTTTATCAAAATCATCTTCCTTTTTCATTGACAAATGCCCAAAAAAGGGTAATCAAGGAAATTAGAACCGACATGGGAAGTAATGCCCAAATGAACCGATTACTGCAGGGTGATGTGGGTTCCGGGAAAACTATTGTGGCTTTTATGAGCATGCTTTTGGCTTTGGACAACGGATTTCAGGCGTGTTTGATGGCTCCGACAGAGATTTTGGCCAATCAGCATTTTATAGGATTGTCGGAATTGGCGAAGTCTTTAGATATAAATATAAAAATCCTCACAGGCTCTACTAAAATTGCTGCTAGAAGAATCATTCACGAAGAACTGCAAAACGGAACTTTGCAGATACTTATTGGAACACACGCCTTATTGGAAGACAAAGTCAAATTTCAAAATTTGGGCTTGGCTGTTATTGATGAACAGCACCGTTTTGGAGTTGAACAGCGTTCCAAATTATGGAAGAAAAATACAATCCCTCCTCACATTTTGGTGATGACGGCCACTCCTATTCCTCGAACTTTGGCAATGAGTTTGTATGGAGACCTTGATATTTCAGTGATTGATGAACTTCCTCCTGGACGAAAACCCATTCAAACCGTGCATCGTTTTGATTCGAATCGATTGAAAGTATGGAAATTCATTCGGGACGAAATTGCGCTGGGTCGCCAAATCTATATTGTATATCCGTTGATTCAGGAGTCGGAAAAAATGGATTACAAAGATTTAATGGACGGTTATGAAAGTATTTCTCGTGATTTTCCATTGCCTCAATATTCAGTTTCGATTCTTCACGGAAAAATGAAACCCGTCGAAAAAGATGCCGAAATGAAGCGTTTCTCCGAAGGTAAAACCAATATTATGGTTGCCACAACGGTGATTGAAGTTGGTGTAAACGTACCCAATGCAAGTGTGATGATTATAGAAAGTGCTGAACGCTTTGGATTGTCACAATTACATCAGTTACGAGGACGTGTAGGACGTGGCGCAGATCAAAGTTATTGTATTTTGATGACTTCTTTTAAATTATCCAGTGACAGCAAAACTCGTATGGAAACGATGGTGAGCACTAATGATGGTTTCGAAATTGCCGAAGTCGATCTAAAACTTCGTGGTCCTGGAGATTTAATGGGCACGCAGCAAAGCGGTGTACTCAATCTTCAAATTGCCGATATTGTACGTGATAGAGATATTTTGATGCTGGCGCGAAACTATGCCATAAAAATTCTAAAGGACGATGCTCCTTTGCAGAAACCTGAAAATGCAATCCTGAAAGCGGTCTATATTGAATTGACCAAAAAGAAAAATATTTGGAATTATATTAGTTAATTTTTTTTTGAGTTGCTAAGTTTCTGAGAATCTAATGAGAAAAACTTATTCACTTAGGTTCATAT
>NZ_MUNX01000133.1 GCF_002001005.1 Flavobacterium sp. A45 | reverse complement strand
CAAAGATGGAGCATTGAGCAGGAGTAGAGATTACATAACTTTTGAAAATAATTACAGAATTTACAGATGTAGTTTTGCTCAATAATATTCAAATCAATGCTTTAAAAAATTAATTTTATAGGGAATATGATTTAATCTATCTGAGATTCCTTTTTATTACATTCTATCCATATACCACTTCAATTCTTTTTTCATTTTTCTATATTCGAAAAGAGCTGATATTATTTTTTGCAAACGAACAAAAGCCGTTTCGCTTTTAACCACATAATCAAAGGCTTGATGGTGCATACAATCGATAGCCACTTCAATTTTATCTTGAGAAGACAACATAATGACAGCAATTTCAGGATTGAAGGCTTTTATTTTATCCAAGGTCTCCATACCGTTTATCGCATTTTTATCAATACCGTCCAGATGATAATCCAAAATAATAACATCTGGATTATTGGATAAATTGGCCAAGCAAAGTTCTCCAGTAGAGTACGTTTCTATTTCAAAATCAGCATGATCCAGAAACTCAATTTCCAATGATTTCAAGAACAAAGCGTCATCATCGACTAAGAACAGTTTGATTTTATTTGTGGTGTTCATTTTAGGGATTTTTTTAATGTTTCTAATTCTACTTCCAATTCTTTGCAGGCTTGCATACACACGTTTTCAAGTTTCAAAATCATATCTTCCATTTCATCATTTTGTTGTTGTATCGCCACAATTTCCTGGATCTTTTTGGCCATATTTTCAAAATCGGAATGAATTCCCATGATCGAAAAAGAAGGAATCATTTTGTGAATTGCAGCATTTAGCAAATTCCAATCTTGATCCAACAAGCTTTGTTTTAATGTACTGATAAGTTCCGGTGTTTGTTCCAGATATAGACCAATCATTTCTATCATCAATTTTGGATTGGATTTAGTGCGGTGATTTAAATAATCTAGATTGATGTATTTTACTTTATCATCTTTCAAAACTTCCATGACATCATTTTTTTTTGATCCTATTTTTTTTGGTTTATGTACTAACCCAACAATTTTACTATACAAAACTCTTTCATCAATGGGTTTTGCAATGTAGTCATCCATGCCTACAGCTTTACATTTAGCCAAATCTACCGTAGTAACATCTGCCGTCAGAGCAATGATCGGAATAGTCAAATTCAATGTTTTTCTAATGTATTCTGTGGCTTCAAAACCATTCATTTCGGGCATTTGCAAATCCATCAAAACAATATCGTATTGATTAGTTTTGAGTTTTTCAATGGCAATTTTTCCGTTTTCGGCGATATCACGTTCAAAACCAAAATCATCCAAAACCGTTTTCATCAATAATTGATTGAGAGCCATATCTTCGACAACCAACACTCTGATACCTTTTATTTCTTTATCCAATTCCATAATTTCATTATCCAATACTGCTTTTTCTTTTGTTTTTAAAAACGGTAAAGTAAAACTAAAACTGGAATACTCGTTTATTTTACTTTTAACCATAATGCTGCCTCCTTGAGATTCTACTAATTGTTTTACAATGGCAAGTCCAAGTCCAGTTCCTCCATATAATCTTGAAGTGCCGCTTGAAGCTTGTTGGAAATTCTCAAATATTCGATCTATTTTGTTTTCTGCAATTCCAATTCCTGTGTCATTAACAGCAAATTCAATAATTACTTTTTTGTCGTCTTCAAACATTAAATGCACACTTACAGTAATGATTCCTTTGTTTGTGAATTTTACTGCATTACTAACTAAGTTTAAAATAATTTGATGTAACCGAACTGGATCTCCAAGCAAAATGTCAGGGATATTATTGTCGTAATCAGTTACTAATTTTAAATTTTTTTCCTGAATTTTGGTTTCAAATAAATGAAGCATTGAAGACAATGATTTTTTTATTTTGAAAGGTGTCTTTTCAAAAGTCATTTTTCCGGCATCTACTTTAGCCAAATCCAAGATATCATTAATTAGTACAATTAAAGCGTCACCACTCATTTTTATAGCCATCAAATATTCTTTTTGCTTGGCTGTTAATTCGGTTTTTAAGACCACTTTTGTGAATCCTATAATCGCATTCATCGGAGTCCGAATCTCATGACTCATATTCGACAAGAATTGCTGTTTCGCTTTTACTGCATTTTCAGCAATTTGTGTGGCTGATTCGGCTTTACTTTTTGCTACTTCGGCTAAAGACGTAGCTAGTTCGGCAAAAACTTTGGCCTCAATTAGTTCTGTTGCAATTCTTTTTTGCTCTGTTATATCTCTGGCAACAACTACAGCGCCAACAACATTACCTAAGTCATCTTTATAAACGGAACCATTAAACAAAACATCGGTAAAATTACCGTCCATTATAGTAAGCGGATAATCTACCACAAATCCTTTTGAAAAAACTTTTTTATATCCTTCACGAGCTTTTTCGGGTTCTGTGAAATAATCAAAAAAATCAGAACCTATTAATTGTTCCCTTGATACACCAGTTACTTGTACTGTTGCATCATTAGTATCTGTAATTTTTCCGTTTGGTGATATTGTAAATAATGGATCCCGACTCGCTTCAATCAGACTTAAAGAATATTGAGAAGCCAGTTTAAGAGAATAACTGTAGGCTTCTAATTCTTTATTGGCAATCTCACGTTTTTCTTTTTCTTTATTTTGAAATTCAAGCTCCAAGTCTGCAATTAAGAGTTCGGCTGCTCTGCTTTCTTTCTCTTCTGTTTGAAAAATAAGCTCTTTATTGGCGATGTATAATTCATCGGCTCTTTTTTCTTTTTCATCATTTTGAAAAGCTAATTCTTTGTTGGCAATGACCAACTCCGCGGCTCTTTTCTCTTTGACTTTATTTTGATAAGCCAGTTCTTCATTTGCAATAGCCAACTCTGCAGCTCTTTTTTCTTTTTCTTGATTTTGAAAAGCCAATTCTTTATTAGCAATTCCTAATTCATCGGCTCTTTTCTCTTTTTCATTATTTTGATAGGCCAATTCTTTGTTGGCAATACCTAATTCAGCAGCTCTTTTTTCTTTTTCTTCATTTTGAAAAGCCAATTCTTTGTTGGCAATGCCTAATTCATCGGCTCTTTTCTCTTTTTCATCATTTTGAAAGGCCAGTTCTTTGTTAGCAATACCTAATTCAGCAGCTCTTTTTTCTTTTTCTTCATTTTGAAAAGCCAATTCTTTGTTGGCAATGCCTAATTCATCGGCTCTTTTCTCTTTTTCATCATTTTGAAAGGCCAGTTCTTTGTTGGCATTTCGCAATTCTAACGCCCATTTTTGTTCGGCAATGTCTCTGGCTACGATTACAACACCTTTTATATTCCCTTGAACATCCCTAAAAATCGAACCACTAAACAATACTTCAGTCAGTCTTCCATTTTTATGGCGAAAGGTAAGCGGAAAATCAGAAACTGTATTATTAGCAAAAACCTCTTGATAGACGTTTTGTGCTTTGTTTGGTTCAGTAAAATAATTTTTGAAATAAGTTCCCATTAAGTCATCTCTGGATATACCTGTGATCAATGTAAGCGCCTCATTCATATCCGTAATTTTACCCTCAGAACTTATGGTTACCAAAGGATCCAAATTGGCTTCGATCAAACTACGGGCATATTGTAATTCTTGCATGGTTAAACGTGGTATTGTTTGTTGAATTTATAGTTGAGTTTTAACCAATATTGTAATTAATTCCCAATTTCTTCAATCGGGCTGCGTCTTTTATCTTTTAATTGTTTAAAGTGAGTAGGAGATAAGCCCGTTACTTTCTTGAACTGGCTTGACAAATGCGCTACACTGCTGTATCCCATTTTCCAAGCGATTTCGGTAATATTGAGTTCGCCATAGATAATCAGTTCTTTGATTCTTTCGGTTTTGTGCGAAATGATAAACTGCTCGATTGTTGTTCCTTGTACTTCCGAAAAAAGATTGGACATATAAGTATAATCGTGATTTAATTTTTCATGCAAATAATCCGAAAAATTGATTTTTATATTTTCATCGGTATGATGCACCAATTCAATAATTACATTTTTTATCTTCTCGATAAGCATGGCTCTTTTGTCGTCCATCAATTCGAGTCCCGAATCAATTAAACCTATTTTGAGTTGTTCCCTTTGGTACATAGAAATAGTTTCCATGATTTCTACTTCGCCTAAATCGACCACGATAAAGTGTAGACCAAGTTTTTTCAACTCTTCTTTCACCGCCATTTTGCAGCGATTACTAACCATGTATTTAATATATAATTTCAAGTTTTTTCTTATTTAATAGATAGAGTAAATGTCGTCAAGAAATCAACAAATGATGTTATAGAATTTACAAGATTGTTGTATAATTCACAGATTGTTGAGTGTTTAAATATAAGCCATTAGCAAAATTTTAATTGCAAATCAAAAAAACTAGATGCATATAATTTTGTCTAGCATTTAACCTTTGTCAAAGTTTAAAACTTTGGCAAAGGTTAGAGTTCTATTTCTTAGGAAGTGATTTCTTAAGCTGTTTGACTATTTTCTCATACAAAAGTTTTTCGTCAATAGGTTTAGAGATGTAATCATTCATTCCCACGGTTTTCGATTTTTGTACATCTACGGTCGTCACATCTGCTGTAAGCGCTATGATAGGAATTTTGGAATTCATTTTATTCCGAATGTAATCTGTTGCCTCGATTCCATTCATTTCTGGCATTAGAATGTCCATCAGAATAATGTCATAACTATTTTCTTTTAGTTTCTGTATGGCTACTTTACCATTTTCGGCAATATCACATTGAAAACCAAATTCCTCTAAAATGATTTTAACCAAAAGCTGATTCAGCGGTACGTCTTCTGCGACCAAAACTTTTACATTTTCTAATCCTTCGATCGCATTATAAATATTTTCTGTTTCGGCAGGAATTTCATCACAGAATTTTTCAAAATCCATAACAAACCCAAAAGTGGAACCTTTGCCTTCTTCACTTTTTACAATTAATGTCCCGCCTTGATGCTCAACAAGTTGTTTAACAATGGCAAGACCTAAACCAGTTCCCCCATATAATCGTGAAATTTCGGTAGATGCCTGTTCGAAATTATCAAAAATAGTAGCCAGTTTATTTTTTGGAATCCCAATACCTGTATCGGTTAATGTGAATTCTATTGTAGTTTTTTCGGAATCTTCTTTCAGCATTTGAACACTCAATATTATTTTTCCTTTTGATGTAAATTTGATTGCATTGCTTATTAAATTCAAAATAATTTGTCGCAAACGCATACTGTCGCCTACAATATATTCAGGAATTCGATTATCGTATTGTTGTTCTAATTTTAAATTTTTCTCTGAACATTTAGATTCAAACAGATAAAAGATGTCGGCAATCGATTCAAATATGTTGAAGTTTTTTTTGTCAAAAGTCATTTTACCTGCATCTACTTTGGCAAGATCAAGAATATCATTAATTAAAACAATCAATGCGCTTCCCGAAGATTTAATAGCTGTGATGAATTCTTTTTGTTCTTTATTCAATTCAGTTTTCAAAACCACATTAGTAAAACCAATTATTGCATTCATCGGAGTCCTAATCTCATGGCTCATATTCGACAAAAATTGTTGCTTAGATTTTAAGGCATTTTCGGCAATTTTTGTATTTTCTTCTGCAATGCGTTTGGCTTCAATTAATTCATTTTTTAAGTTAATCTGAGCTGTAACTTCATAAGCAATAATAGTCACTCCCAAAATGGTTTCATCGGCATCGAGATAAGGCTGATACACAAAATTGAAATAAGCATCTTTTAATTGTCCGTTGCGCATCAAAGGGATTAGTAGTTCATATCCTTCTTGTGGAATACCAGTTGTGTATACTTCGTCAAACATTTTAGGAATTACAGTGTGTTCTAATTCGGGCAAAACAGTAAGAATAGGTTTGCCTTCTATTGCATTTCCTTTTCCCCAAAGCTCTTTAATACTATGATTGGCGAGTTTAATAATCATATCTTTTCCTTTTAGTATGGCAAAAGAGAAAGGTGATTGCATCAACATCATGTTATAGCGTTTATTGCTGTCTTCAATCAATTTAAGTGATTTTTTTTCGACTTCAAGTTGCACTTCCAAAACCTTTTTTTCTTTAACTTGGAGTTCAATAGCAAGATTTCGAACATCGGTAATGTCAATGATTGTTAGGACAATCAATTCTTCATTTTCTCGTGCTTGGATGATGCGGTGAGCATTAAGCAGCATTATTTTTTTGCCAATGACCGGAAAAATATGTTCTACTTCAAAATCATGGAAGCGGTTGTTTTTTGGAACAATTTCTTCTATAAGCTCTCGTAATTTCTGAATGTTCCATTGGTTATTCCCTAATTGATACAATGATTTTCCAATGCATTCTTCTTCGGTTACATGAAACGTTTTGCAAAATGATATGTTGGCTGATTTTATTTTAATGTCTTTATCAAGAACAAGCACAGGTTCATGAACCGTAGAGAGTATAACCTCATTATATTGATTTAATTCTTCGACTTGTTGAATTCTGGAATGTAATTCCTGATTGCTGGTTACCAATTCCTCATTGGTTGATTCAATCTCTTCTTTGGAAGTTTCGAGTTCTTCATTCAGGCTTTGTAATTCTTCATTACTTGAGACTATTTCTTCGTTGGCACTTTGCAATTCTTCGTTGGCGGCTTCCTGGTCATGTGTAATAGAGCCCATATCAGCTCGGGCTGCAGCAAGTTCTTCCTCCAGTTTTTTTATTCTGCGGTCTTTTGCAATGGTGTTGTTTTGTTGCCCTTTTATAGATTCTTCTTCAGTTTCATGTTGAATGTATCCCGTAAAAATTACAATCAACAAAGGTTCTTCTCCTTCAATATTCAGCGGTATGGCCTCAATATTTACAATTTGAATGGTGTTATCTATAGGATTCCGATTCATTTCAATTCCCATTTTTCGGATAGGAAGTTTTGTTTTGATGGCATGATGAATAGCATTTCGCAACTCAAATGTGATTTCGATATGTGCCATTTTCAAAATATTAAAACTGGCTTTACCTGGAGAATGCTGCAGGTACATAGAAGTTAATCCTCTAAATTGAAGAATTTCCAAATCGTAGTTGATAATAACACTGGCAGGAACGTGATGTTCGAGTAAAACAGTGTCAAATGCCATTCCTATAGTACCGTTTATTGATGTTGATACTTTTTTGAATGTAGAGGGTGGTATTGTGTTTTTATCAGGCATAGTAATATGGGAAAGATTTGAAGTAAGATCTGGAATAGTTCGTAATCCTGAATTTTTTTTTCGGGAATAAAATTTAAATTTTTTATCGAGAATGGTAAAAAGCTGTGTAGTTGTTCCAATAGTTTCCGATTTTCCCAACATCAAACAACCACCATCGTTTAAGGCATAATGAAAAGTGGAAATGGCTTTTTTCTGTGCAGTGGTGTCCAAATAGATTAACATATTTCGACAACTGATAAAATCCATTCTTGAAAATGGAGGATCACGCAAAATGTTGTGCTTTGCAAAAACACAAACATCCCGTAGTTCTTTAGAAATTCTGTATTTGTTTTTCGATTTTACAAAAAAACGAAGTAGTCTTTCTGGTGAAAGAGTTGCCAATTGTGAAGCTGAATATTCTCCAGTTCTAGCAATTCGAATGGCATCGGCACTGAGATCTGAAGCAAAAATTTGAAAAGGAATACTGTTAGGATTATTTTCTTGTATTTCGAGTAATAACATAGCTATCGAATAAACCTCTTCACCAGTTGCACAAGCGGCTACCCATATACGAAGAGTTTCATCTGTTGCTTTGGTCTCAATTAATTTAGGCAGAATTACATTTTTTAAATACAAAAAAGGTTCAGTATCTCTAAAAAAAGCAGTTACGTTAATCAATAAATCCTGATAAAGAATATCAACTTCATTACTTTGATTAGTAAGTATTTCAATGTATTCTTTTAAAGTTTTAATTTTATGAACTAACATCCTGCGAAGCATTCTTCTTTTGATAGTATTCATTTTGTAGTGACTGAAATCTACGTTTTTTCTTTTGTGTAAAAGCTGTAGAATAACCTTCAACTCTGGATTACTATTTTCTATTTCGGCTTCAGGGATTTTTTTTATGGTTGTATTGATTATCAACGGATGATGACTGATACGTGTTAATTCAATTCCAATTTCTTTTGGAGATAATACAAAATCAACAATGCCTTCGGCAATTGCAGAATTGGGCATGCTACTAAATTTAGCCGATTCATCTTGAGCAAAAGTGATTCCGCCTGCTTGTTTAATTTCTTTTAATCCTCTTGTACCATCATTGGCCGATCCTGATAGAATAATGCCAATAACATTTTCATGGTGCGTTTCTGCCAAAGAAGAAAAAAGTAAGTCAATTGAAAAGTTTGAAGTTCTGTTTTTAGGGCGGGGAGTCAATTTTATATGTCCATCAATAACCTCAATTTCTTTATCATTGGGAATAACATAAAAATTATTGGGTTTTAGTAATTCCATGTTATCAATCAACTGCACCTTCATTTGAGTTACTTTAGACAAAAGTTTGTCAAGTAAACTTTTATGATCTGGACTTAGGTGCTGGACATAGATAAAAGCCATACCTGTGGTAGGAGAAAGGTTTTTCAATAATTGGGTTACTGCTTCAAGACCACCTGCAGATGCACCAATAGCCACAACAGTAAAAGATTTTTCTGGCTCACTTTTTTTAAAAAAACGAAGTTTTTGAATAGGATTTTTCGAGTTTGTGATTTCTTTTATAGCTATTAATTTATTGTTAGGCAGTGATTTAAGTAAACTATTGTCTTCTATGGCCGAAAGTGATTTCATGGTACCAATATTTACTTCGGACAGTAGTCTTAAAAAGAAATATTCTCTTTAATACATTCCATAAATAGGGTATATCCATACCAAATGTAGTCATAAGTACAACCAATAACTATTAATACAAGACTTATCTTTTGAAATTGAAAGGTTAGTGGTTTGGTTATTTTATTGAAATCTAATAAGAAAGCTTGTAAATAGTAAGTAAGTTTTTATAAACTGGAAAAAAAACATTTTGTATTTTACATTTATGATAAAAATAAAATATCAGATTATTAGTAAATCTTTAGTAGCAGATTGGGATCAGGACAGTTTTCCAAATAATAATCCAACTTGTTTTTACTACAAACTCCAGGGTAATCACCGAAGTTTTCTTTAATGTCTTTAATAATCTGAAAATGCAAATGTGGGGAATAATCACCATTTACACTTGCATCACCTAATGTTGCCAATTGTTGTCCTTTTGCAAAGAAATCACCAGCTTTGATAGATGCGATACTTTTTAAAGATAAATGACCGTATAACGTATAAAAAATATGGTTTTCCAATTGGTGTTCCAGAATAATGGTGGGGCCGTAATCACCCAAGTTATTGTTGTATTGAAAACTATGCACTTTTCCATCCAAAGCTGCCAAAACAGAAGTTCCTGCTTTGATCCATAAATCCAACCCGATGTGAATGTTCCGTTCCTCAGTATTTAAATCATTAAAGACAGTACTTCGTTTATACAAATTACGAATTTCATTATAACCACCATAAGCAACTGAAGCTTTATTTTTGGCTAAAAGTTGTTCGATATAAGTTTCAAATTGAGAAGAATCAGAGATATTCAGCTGATTCAATTCCAGATTGGATGCTGTTAAATCTAAAGGTGTGTATTGTGAATAGGGGATAGTGCTATCAATTACTTTGATATCTTTTAAATCTAAAAATAAAGTTTCTAATGGTATCATTCAGGAATGGGGATTAGTTGAAATAAAGATAAAAAAAATCCCATTCGACGCAGCGAATGGGATTTAGAATATAATATTTTAAGTTTAATATAAACTTGGATATTTCGAAGGATTTACTTCATGCATCATTCCATATACCTTTTCGTAAATATCTTCAGCAGAAGGTTTTGAGAAATAATCCCCATCTGTTCCGTAAGCAGGTCGGTGAGCTTTTGCAGTTAAAGTTTGCGGTTTGCTGTCCAAATGGTTGTAAGCATCTTGTTGCTCTACAATTTGTTGCAAAATGTAAGCAGAAGCTCCACCTGGTAAATCTTCATCAATCACCAATAATCGATTGGTTTTTGCGATACTTTTTACAATGTCACTATTTATATCAAACGGAAGCAAAGATTGTAAATCAATAACTTCACAGTCTATACCAGCTTCAAATAATTCTTTGGCAGCTTGTTCTACTAATCTCAATGTAGAGCCATAAGAAACAAGTGTTATATCAGTTCCTTTTCTTAATGTTTCCACAACACCAATTGGTGTTTTGAATTCACCATAATTCAACGGTGCTTTTTCTTTTAATCGGTAACCATTCAAGCATTCGATAACCAAAGCAGGTTCGTCACATTCCAATAAAGCATTGTAAAAACCAGCGGCTTGTGTCATATTTCTAGGAACCAAAACATGGATTCCTCTGATAGCGTTTATAATCATTCCCATTGGAGAACCTGAATGCCAAATACCTTCCAAACGGTGTCCACGGGTACGTATAATAAGTGGTGCTTTTTGTCTACCTACAGTTCTGTATTGTAATGTAGCCAAATCGTCGCTCATGATTTGGATCGCATACAATAAGTAATCAAGATATTGAATTTCAGCAATCGGACGTAATCCTCTCAATGCCATTCCAATTCCTTGACCTAGTATAGTGGCCTCACGAATCCCAACATCGGCAACACGTAACTCTCCGTATTTTTCTTGCATTCCTTCCAAACCTTGGTTTACATCACCAATGTTTCCTGCATCTTCACCAAAAATTAAGGTTTCTGGATATTTAGTAAAAATAGCATCGAAGTTGTCTCTCAAAATCATTCTGCCATCAGTATCTTCTGTGGAACCATTAGAATATTGTGGTAAAACTTCTTTGACAGAAAATACATTTTTATCCGATTCTGAAAATAAATTACTGCTAAATCTCGGTTGTGTCTTTTTAATGTAAGCAGTAATCCAGCTGGACAATTCTAATTTGTCTTCTTCATTGATAATTAAACGCAATGTTTTTCGTGCGATTACCATTATTTCCTTTTTCAAAGGAGACTTGATACTTTTTAAAGAAGCAGCATTTTTAAGAATTTCTTCTTTTTTGGCACTGGTTACAGCTATTCTTTCTAATATAGAAACCAATTCGTTTTGCTCTTCAACTATTGGTCCAATAAAAGCATTCCAAGCTGCTTTTTTTCCTTCAAAAACTTCTTTTTTGGCTTCCAAATCAATAGCGTCAATTTCTTCAGGAGATGCAATATTGATAGCAATCATCCATAATTTCATTTGACGAATACAGTCAAAATCTTTTTCCCAAGCCAATCGGGCCGCATTTTTATATCTTTCGTGGGAACCAGAACTGGAGTGTCCTTGCGGTTGAGTAAGTTGATCAACATGAATCAAAACAGGAACGTGGTTTTCACGAGCTATTTCGGCCGCTTTTTGATAAGTGGCAATCAAATCTACATAATCCCAGCCTTTTACTTTTAGTATTTCAAAACCATTAGAATTTTCTTCTTTTTGGTAACCTTTTAAGATTTCAGAAATACTCTCTTTAGTGGTTTGGTGTCTTGCATGTACCGAAATTCCATATTCGTCATCCCAAACACTCATCACCATTGGAACCTGTAAAACTCCGGCAGCATTTATGGTTTCAAAAAATAATCCTTCTGATGTACTTGCGTTTCCAATAGTTCCCCATGCAATTTCATTTCCATCTATAGAAAATTGGTCTGCATTTGGAATACCAGGAACGTTTCTGTATATTTTTGAAGCTTGTGCCAGTCCGAGTAATCTTGGCATTTGCCCAGCTGTTGGGGAAATGTCGGCACTAGAATTTTTTTGTTGAGTTAAGTTTTTCCAAGATCCGTCCTCGTTCAAACTATGGGTTACAAAGTGACCACCCATTTGTCTTCCTGCAGACATTGGCTCTAGGTCAATATCAGTATGGCCATATAAACCGGCAAAAAATTGTTCGATAGTCAATTCGCCAATAGCCATCATAAAGGTCTGATCGCGATAATATCCAGAACGGAAGTCCCCGTTTTTAAAGCATTTGGCCATGGCAAGTTGCGGAACTTCTTTTCCATCACCAAAAATACCAAACTTGGCTTTTCCAGTTAATACTTCTTTACGGCCCAATAAACTACATTCTCGACTTATTATGGCAATTCGGTAATCATTTAAGACTTCAGTTTTAAAATCTTCGAATGTTAAACTAGTATTGACTTTCTCTTTTATCATAATTTAAAAGTATAGCTTTAATGGTGCAAATCTAATCAAAAACTACGTATATATCATTATGCGATTCTGTATTTTTATAATTTTTTATGAAATAATTTCCAGTAAAACGAATGTATTTTTAT
>NZ_MUNX01000049.1 GCF_002001005.1 Flavobacterium sp. A45 | reverse complement strand
CTTTAATAGAGAAAATATTCTTCTCTTTATTAAAGGCAAGTATGTAAATTTCATTGTTTTTAACGGCAAAAAAAAATGACTTTATGTATATAAAATTGTTATAAGGACATTCAAAGATTTGAATGTCTAGATCTTTAATATATCTATAATTATAGCATTTGTTATTATAAATAATCTTTCCAGAGGTGTTCCTCTTAAAAAGTAAGCCATTATCAACAAAATGAATGTTTGGATGTGGTTTTTCGATCAGATTTAATTTGTGCATACCATTTTCATCAATGATATAGAAGTTACTGTAGGACTTTAGTAGAATCCTGCCGTCTTTTAATAATTTGATTATCTTGAGTGGTGCGGTTTCAGTATCAATTATATTTTGGCCTTTTCTACTAAATCTTTTTTTTAAAGAATGCTGCGGAATCCGGTAAATTTTCTGCTGATATTTAGGATTAAGTTTAATAATGTAATTTTCTGCTATACTGATCCAAATGTTACCATTCTTGTCTTCTACAGACGAAACATAATTAAAATCTCGTAATTCCAAATTTTGAACATTCCATTTTATATACTTTATCTGAGATGTTTTCTGGTTAATGATATATATTCCCACGAGATTAATTGCCAATATATTCCCATTTCTGCATTGAATCCAGTTATATATACTAGATGTTGAAAAGTTTACTTGTTTTTTGTTGTTGTTAAACAGACTATATAGAACTTGATTTCTTCCATCGTATTTATAAAAAATTCCTTCCATGTTAACTGCATACCATGGAAAACCGTCTTTATCGATAAAAGGTTCGCTTGTTATTAAATTTGTATTTATCTCATTGCGTACAGGAATAGTCTTCAAAGTATAATTTTGTCCCATTACTGGAACAGAAAATAAAATGGCAATTAATAGACGTAATATCATGCTGAAGTATTAAATCAATGCTTATTTGTAGTTAGAAATTTTTAACCCAAAAATTCCCTGCTATGCATTATTAAAATGATTTATTGGATTGGTTTCTAATGACATACTATTATGACTAAGATCGTCTATTCATATCTAAATATTAAAGTATTATTTGTCGAAAATAAAAATATTATAAAATAATAAAAAATTAATTTTACCACTAAGTCTTTCTAAACTATAGATTCTCTGGATAGGGGGTACTAATTTTTCAATGAAAAAAAGTAAAATTTATAAAGTTATTTGAACTCGTTCAAGAATTTTGCTACCCTCTGAATATGATTTAAGGGATTCAATATTATCTTTAAATTGAAAAGAGGGGCTAATTTCTACTACTTTATTATAATATTTTTTAGCATCAATATTATTTTTTAATTTTTCACTTATAATACCCAGATAATAAAATAGATTAGCATCTTTAGGGCTCTCTTTTAACCTTTCTTCGATTAATTCTTTATAGGTCAAAAAATCTTTTGTTTCCAAATATAATTTTAACTCCGCAAGGTCGAAAGTCTGGTCACAATGGTATTGTTTATTATACTCAATTATTGCTTTTTTTGCATTTTCGGCTGAGTTTGTAAGAATATATATTAAAGCAATATTCTTTAGTATGTTTATTTTTTCAGGCATAGCCATTTCTGCTTCAATTTTCTTATGAGTTCCCATTTTAATATTCTTATTTCTTTCCAATTGAGATAGAAATTTATCCTCCTTGTTATTAGTAGTATTAATGGCATAATAAAAATTTATCTGACCTGCATACTCCAATCTTTTTAGTTCAAGATAATTTGTAAGAGCTTGAGAAAAGTTATTTGCATTCATAAATGAACTCGCTGCATAATATAAATTTTCTACATCAGTAGGATCTAATTGATACGCTTTGTAAAATTTTTCGCCACTTTCGCTGTATTTTTTTTCCCTATAACACAATGTTGCATCAATGATTAACTTACGTTTTAAACCATAAAGCGTTGCTTTGACAGTTTCAGAATAGGTCGTTATTCCTGTTTGCCTTTCAATTATTAATAAATCTTTATATGCTTGAGCAACAATTTCAACATTTTCGCTGTAATTGTTGTTTTTTTGATCAATCCATAGTTGCGCTTTACCTTTTATGTAATAATAGCTAACTTTATCTTCATCAGTTGCATTTAATATTTTATACTCAAGATCGGATATATAACCCAAAGCCCGTTTAGGATAGCCATCATTTAGTTCTTTAAAGGCAGCTTTTATTTCTTGCTTTTGAGCATTTGAAAAAAAGAATGTGAATGAGCAAAACAGAAAAAAAATTTGTTTTAATTTCATAATTAATTTTTTTTAAACAATTATATTTGGTCATTTTTTTAACATAAAAATTATAATGCCAAAATCCTTTTATTACCGGTAGTTTACGTACATCAAAATCGACAGACAAATCGTGAAATATGTCCGTAAGCTATTTGACAAAGCTTTTAAAAAAAGTTGTTCAATTAAATTGTTACAGTACCAACATATCGGAGTTTTCAGGAGAGTTCGGGATCAAAGCTCTCCAAACCAATAAGTAGAGTAAAGAGTTTCGGGAAGGAAGTTTTCTTAGAAATGAAAGTAAATGTAGAGTCATAAAAAAATCCACAACCAACGAAAAAATACTCAAGACAATCAGTCAGAATATGATATATTGAAAAAGAATCTTCTTTCTAAACCAGGCGGTCTGTGTGGTTTATTAAAGGCTCAAAATCATTTCCATTTTCCTTCACCTTTATATTTTAATAAAAAAGGATTATCGGGTTCAATTTTAAAAACTGGCTTTGTATAAGTGCGATTCAAATAAGCTGTTTTTGTGTACCCTTTAAGAATATCGGGATCAGTAAAAGGAAGATCATTTATATATATTAAGTATTTATAAAAATTCGCTAACATTTCTTGAACTCCTCCACCATCTTCCCGATTTGCAAAATTGCTGGTGTGATTGTAACCACAATGATGAGAATATTCATGTGACCAAGTTGACATATCACCTTTCCAATGTCCTTCTATATACTTGCGTTCAGAATGTGATACTAATTTACCTCCTCCCCATGCTGTATCTTTCCCAGTCATGGCCATTTCGATAATTCTTTCGTCAATATATTTTTTATAAGATTCCTCAATTTCTACTTTAGTTAAATAATCATATATTCCATTAGCATCTATTTGATTTCCATGTAAATTAATTGCACCAGTAACTGGTAGTCCTTTTACTGCCGCTTGCTCTTCTTTATAGCGATCAAAATTTGTGAAAGTTTCGTAATAAATTGGATGGCTTAATGCATATGAATAGTTAATGATC
The DNA here is from genome assembly GCF_002001005.1 of Flavobacterium sp. A45. Taxonomy (GTDB): domain Bacteria; phylum Bacteroidota; class Bacteroidia; order Flavobacteriales; family Flavobacteriaceae; genus Flavobacterium. Next base: position 10,381 of record NZ_MUNX01000049.1, on the reverse strand, counting down.
ATTGTGATAGCTTCCTTAGCCAGAACAGGATTCATAGGTAAAAATTTTCCATACTCTTGTATATGATATTTATCATTAAACTGAACTAAACGCTGTGATTTTATTTTTTTAAACTTAGTAAACAAAGAGTCTTCGGATTCGATTGAAAACACAATATCTTCTTTTTTAAAACCGTCAATTTTATTAATTGTAACACTGATGCCGTCCTCTTGTTCATATTGGCTTTTATTAATTGTTAATGGAATTTGATGGACTGAACGATGAAAAGGGGGGATGTGTGAGAAGTTGTAAATTATGAAACGCCTATCATAAGTAGGTAATTTTGCATAAATTTTAACATCTTTTAGTCCAACTGGTGAGTACAAAGAAATTTGAACGGAGTCCGTTCCTTTAAGTATAACTTGCAAAGGCTCATTTACTCGAAACCAACTATCAGTATTATCGTATGTTTTTTTTGGACTTTCATCGTCCTCAAACATAGTCATTGGGTGATTTTCTTTTGCTAAATTTGTTGCATCAATGCTAGGCACATGATTGGAATTATCCTTTCCATCATTTGAATCGGAATCATTACAGCCGAATAGTATCATTGCAGTAGAGGCAAAAGAGACAAAATAAAAAATACGATCTTTCATAGACTATGGTGTTTAGTGTTAATTTCAAAATAGTTTGAATAAAAGATAATTACCACTTAAATTTAAAATATATTGAATGTATTTTTTTATGTAAAAATAAACTTATAAAAAAAGATCTGTTGATTATGCTTTTATATTTCCTTAATTTTGATGTATTTTCCGTTTTTCCTTTTTTAAATTATAATTGTATTTTTTTTCGCTAATACTTTTAACAGCTACGTAAACAGATGATATGACATCATTCATACCAAAAGGTTTTAAAATAAAATCAGCACCAATGCTATAGCATCGATCGCAATAAACCTCATTTGCGCTTACAAAAATTATTTTAAACCTGGGATGGTTAAAATAATCTAATAACTCAAATATTTCTCTTTCTTTTATATTGATATCTAAAAAAACTAAATCTGGTTCTTCAAAATAAATTAAATCGATTCCATCTGCGATAGTGTTGGCAGTACCGACTATAGTAAGATTTGAGCAATGTTTACTAATTACTTTTTGGAGAATATTAATATAAATTGGTTAATCATCTATTATTACCGTTTTAAATGCATCCATAATATCTAATTTTAAAAGTTACCCACTATATTCTTGTTAAATAATAACGACAAAATTTAAATATCAAACAATCAAAAGATTTGTGAAAACTTATTTTGGTAATTATTTGATATTCAGAATTTTAAAAATATTTTAAATGTTATAATCGAATTAACCTGTTATCTTTTTTAAAAAAAAATATTTGCATTATGCGAACCTTAATTATCACTTGAGTAGGGTGGAGTCTATCAATAGTCTTCACTACTAGCTTTAAATTCGATCAAAACCAATTATCTATACTATTCAATTTATCTCTCCTATAAATAATTATAAATGATTACACATCAATGTAGAAACTACTAGAAGCAGCATTTCAATAAATTAGTAACAAATAGGATATAGGACTAGACTATAAAAATTAGTACTTACGATTTCCAAAAATAATCTAGCCTCTATATCTTAACAATTAACAAAATAACAACCTACAAATCAGTAACTATGAATTCGGACCTCCTATTAGCCTGATGCTCTTCTTCTGTACAATCAGATTTATTTGTTAGATCACATTCACACTTATTTAATAATTTTGACTCACCATATCCTTTTGCAGTAATTCTAGATTTACTTATTCCATTAGCTATAAACCATTCCAGAGTAGATTTGGCTCTTCTTTCAGACAAGGCTAAATTATATTTAGCATTTTGACGACAATCCGTATGCGAACCTATAGCAATTTTCATAGTTGGGTTTTGCTCTAATACATCAAGTATTTTTCTTAATTCAATTTCTGCGTCTTGTCGAATTTTAAACTTGTCAAAGTCAAAATAAATTTTTAAATCTTTACCAAATAAGTCTCCTATATCATCGCCCTTTTTTACTTCTTCGACTTCACGAGGCAATTCAATTACTACTTTTGTTTCACCATATGCCTCTTTGATTACTTGGGGAATTTCAATGGTTTTATAACTTTGTTTTATGGCTTTTATATAGTTTTTAGAGCCACAGTGTACTATTCCAAAATCAAATTTACCTTCACTATCTGTTATTAATTCCTCTATTACATTAAAGTTTGAATCTGATAAAGTGACAGAGACATTTGCTAACGGTAAGCCACTATAGCTGTCAATTGCAACGCCTGAAAGAAACTGTTGACATTCTGCTTCTTTGGTTTCTACGAATCGGTAAATATCGTCACCACCTTTGCCACCAGCTCGATTGGAACTAAAAAAACCGATTTTCTTATTTTTATTAATCAAAAATGCAAAATCATCATTTTGACTATTTACTGGTTTACCTACATTTTGAACATGTTTAAAAGTTCCGTCAACTTGCTGCTTTGATACAAAAACATCTAAACCTCCTAATCCTGGATGACCGTCAGAAGCAAAATACAATTCGTTATCAGAAGTTATCATTGGAAAAGTTTCTTTTCCTTCTGTATTAATACCGTTACCTAAATTCTCTGGTTTTCCAAAGGTACCGTCATCATTAATAGCAACTTTAAACAAATCGGATTGTCCAATTGTACCAGGCATGTCTGAAGCAAAATAAAGTACTTTACCATCTTCACTAAGAGTTGGATGAGCAACATTATAATTATCACTATTGAATGGCAGCACTTTTATATTTTCCCAGTTATCACCATTTAATGAGGCTTTATAAATTTTTAACAATGTAGTTTGATTATTATCCTTTCCTTTTTTCCCATTCATAAAATTATTTCTTGTAAAATAAACTGTCTTTCCGTCTTTTGTAAAAACAGGTGTGGACTCATGAAATTTTGTATTTAGTAATTTTCCAAATTTTTTCGGAGGTAGTAAAAAGCCTTCATCATTCATATCTGAAAAATAGAGATTAGTAAAACTTTCACCAGTCCATGAGTGCTTGCTGTTAGATCCGACAACACCAGTGTCTCTTGCAGATGCAAAAATGACCTTATTATTATAAAAAGAGCTTCCATAATCAGAAAATTGTGAGTTAATTTTAGCATCATCAATAATATATCGTCCGGAATTTTTTTCAATCCAGGCCAAATAATCTTTTTGGGAACTAGCTAATTTCGCTCGAGTATCATTACCGCTTTTTTGATTAAATTGCAGTAGTACTTCATTCGCTTTTTTATAATTATTCTGAGCTTTTAAGCATTGAGAATACCTATAATAATATTCTGGTTCAATCGGTTCATTTGAATCAAATAATTCTTTGTAATACAAATTAGCTTTTTCTAAATTCGAATTAAAGTAAAATGAGTTTCCGAGTTTCTCTAGCATTTCCTTAGATCTATATCCTTTCTCGAACAAGCGCTCATAAGTATTTATTGCATCAACATAGGCAAACTTACTGTATTCTTTATCTCCTTTTTCAATTTGAGCATAGCATTTAAATGACGCAATAAACAGGAATGCTATATATATATATTTTCATATGTTATGTTTTAAAAAAATCTAGGTGTTACTATTCTATCATCCCTTTTATATAAATCAAATCTTAAAAATAGTTCATGTGAACCAGAACTATAATTAGCTAATTGCGTGGTTTCTAAATCGTAACCATATCCTATAAACAACCCTCTATTCACATGAAATCCTGCCATTAAACTGGCCGCTGCACTCCATCTCCAAGATGCACCCACAACAAATTTTTCATTGATTAAAAAATTACCTGAAACGTCTAATTGTAATGGTGAACCCTCTACTATTTTTCCTAAAAAAGCAGGTTTAAATTTTAAGCTGGGACTCAGATTAAAAATATGGCCAGCAATCAAATAAAAATTCATTTTTACTTTATTAACAGTAGCAGTGTTATCATTATAATAATTGGTTTCAAAAAAGTTAGGAGCAGAAAGCCCAACATAAGATCTGTCAGAATGAAAATAGATTCCAAAACCAACATTTGGCGTAAAAGTGTTATCTAAATCTTGTAAATTAGAATCATTTGCATTTTCTGGATTTAATTTATTGCCATCTAAACTGAATAAATTGGCAGTTGCTTTGATACCCAATGATAATTTAAAGGTTTCAGAAGTCTTAATTGTATAAGATAGATCCATTGAAATTTTACTCTCATCAATAGGACCAATTCTATCGTTAACAAAGGACAATCCACCTCCTAGGTTACTTCCAAAGGGAGCATTTACAGAAATTGCACTTGTAACAGGTGCACCATCTAGACCAACCCATTGCGTTCTGTATAAGCCAAAAATACTTATCACACCTCTAGAACCAGCATATGCAGGATTAACATTTACTGTATTGTACATATATTGGGTGAATTGAGCATCTTGTTGTGCAAAACCAAGCAGAGAAGAGAAGATTAACACGATTAAAATTTTTATTTTCATTTATTTATTTGTTTAATAATATAATTGTAGCAATTCATTATAGGAACATTATTTTTATTTTAGTTTGACCCATTCAAATAGATCCAACCTGTTTTAGAATATGAATTCCCTTGTAAATTTTTATATTTAAAAATGTAAAAATATGTTCCTGACGGTAAAGCTGCAGATTGCTTTACGTTGCTGCGTCCTGCAGAGTATCCTTTAAATCCATTACTTAAATTGTCGTAATTTATTGATTCGAATACTTTAACTCCCCAGCGATTAAAAATTTCGATGGTATTATCTTTGTAACAGTCATTTAAAACATTGTCAATTACCAACTCGTCATTTATGCCATCTCCATTTGGAGTAATAGTATTATGAAAAATTAGCTCAACACATTTATCATCACTACATCCAAGCTTAGTAATTACTGGGATTGTTACTTCAAAAATTACGGGACAATTTGTATCGTTATTTTCATAACGTATGATATAATCCCCATTAGCTAAGTTTAATGGTCTAAAAATTCCAGTTGAAATTTCCAATGCATTAGAATTATTAACATCTGAAAAAGATCCTGCAACTAAACTATATTCTGGAAATCGATTTTTTATAACATCCAATATATTCACAGATACTTCAGCATCATTATTACATACAGCCTCAATTTTAATTTTTTTAATAAAATCAGGTATTTTAACATTTATTTTCTGGGTAGCCGTAGTTTTATTACCACATGCATCACTTGCAATCCAAGTTCTGATTATTTCATAAATCCCTTCAGATGAAACAGTAGATACAATCTCAGAAAAATTTACTGTAGCTGAAGAACAATTATCTGTAGCTGTTAATAGCTGTGCTTTTGGAATTGATGAACACTCTACAGAATTAGTCACTGGTACTGTTTCGACAAAAGTTGGCGGTACAGTATCCTCTATAAGTATGTTTTGATTGCATACAAATTGATTTAAAATAATATTTTCTCCTAAATCTCTTGTATTATTATTATTTGGATCCGCGTATTCAGTGATCGTGTAAGTTCTAATTACCGAAGCATTACAGCCATTATTTGGCCCATTACTTGCTATGATTTCAACTGCTCCACAAGGAGAATCAATTATTGATCCATCACCATTTCCTAATAATATAAATTGAGATATTGTTAAACTACTATTTGCTGGTAAATCATTATAACATTGTACTTTGCTGGAAGCAAAAGTCGGACAAGTAACAGTAAATTCGCATCCAACCTTTATGGTTACAGTTGTAGTACTACAATTTGCAGGGTTTAATGCCTCACAAATAGTATAATCAGCTGTATAAGTACCTGCAGGGGTATTAGGTGCAAGAGTTACAGTTCCGTCAATGTTTATGATAAGTGGTCCGTTTGGTGTTGAAGTTAAAACTACATCAGATGGATCCACCAAATTACCATTCAACGTGTCGTTTTCATAAACATTTATACCTGTATTTCCTCCTTTGCCTCCGTCTAGTGGAGTTGGATTACTATCTGCTATTGCTTTTATAATTGTAGGAGCAACAGATGCTGTAGATTTATTATTACTAGTTTTGAAATCTGCTTGTCTACCACTGATAATCGCAGTATTATCATAAGAACCACTTGCATTTACAGTAGCAACAATCGTTAAATTTGCATTAGCTCCATTTCTTAAATTCCCAACTGTCCAAATAGGAGCTGCCCAAGTACCCACGGAAGGTGTTGCACTTACAAACGTGTAACCAGAAGGCAAGATGTCATTTACTTTAACTTCTGTAGCTGTATCGGGGCCATTATTTGTAGCAGTAATAGTAAAAGTAACCGGAGTTCCAACAATTGGTTTTGAATTATTAACAGATTTTGTAACAGACAAATCTGAAATTATTGAAAGTTCAACTACTAGGGCTGCTGAATTACTTTCAACGGTACCACACGAATTTGAATCTGTTATTAAAACTCTATAAAATTTGCCAGAAAAGGTATAGGGAACATTCGTTATACTTAAAGTATTCGAAGTAGTATTGGAATAAGTACTATCATCTGACAAATCAATCCAGTCAGAACCATTATTTTTACTAACCTGCCACTGATATTGTCTAATGCCAGATCCTCCAGACTCACCTACAGTAAAAAAAGTATTTTCTCCTTCATTAACAACTTTACCAGTTGGCTGACTAGTAATGGTAGTAACAATATATGGATTGGCCGTAATTACTGCGGGTACATTTCTATACCCATCATCATTGTATGGAGCAGTCAGACCTTTAACGTCATACCTAATCGTAGCACTTCCCTTGTAATTCAGAGCAGGAGTAAATGTAACTTCTCCGGTAGCTATATTATAATTCCAAGTACCTTGATTAACAACATTAAACGATTGTCCTTGAGGATTTCCACTAGTGTCAATAAACCTAAAAGATGTTAAATCAATATTATTTGACGAAGATGTTGGCCTACCGTCAAGACTATTGGTATATGCAACATCATTAGTTAATGGAAATATTGAACCATTACCATTAGCACAATATGAAAAAATATCGTCATTAGCTTCTGATGAGTAAGGAAGTGAAACTTTCAAATTACGAATTAATTGATTAAAAGTATTTTCACCAGTAGATCCCGCAAATCCTATTTTAAATAAATCTGGCACCGGAGTCAGTAAAGTATGCAATGTTTCTGGGCCTATATCATTATTATTATCAAAATCTGTAACTAATGGGTTAGCATTTTCTTTATAATTTAGTGAAGTTCTGTACCAATAATTGTCAATAATAGTTGTTGTAACTAATCCATGCTGAACCTTGACTGTTATATTAAAACCACCTTTAATGTTAGGAATTAACGAAACAAATGCTTTTCGATAATTAGTGTCATTTTGATCTGTTGAAAAAGTTGCAGTACTTAGTGTAAAGGAATCTATACTATTTAATGGCACATTATTAAAAGATAAATCTCCTGTTACATTTAGTTCGTAATTATAAACAGATCCCATTCCTCTAACACGACCACTATAGGTTTGCCTGCCTATTAAAACTGGATACCCAGTAAAACCATATCCCAAGCCTTTTGATGCATCAATTTCATTTCCTGTTCCACCTCTTAGAGTTACCGTAGATCCAATGGTAGCTAACCCTTCAAGTCCATTAACTCTTGAATATGAATTGAAACCCTGATTTTTAAAATTTCTAAAACCATCAAAACCAATACCCAAATAAGCACCAGTAAGCCCTGGCTGCCTGCGATCTGGAAAATTATTATTTGCTCTATTGAAACTATATCCTAATCCTCCACCTGTAGCGCCTATAGTTGGGACACCAACAGCTGCATCAAATAAAAATAATGATATTCCATCAGCGCCAGTGCCTCCATACATTCCGTATTCAAATTCAATATTTAGACCATTGAGAGAACTAAATTGCCTGTTATTAACATAAAAGGCACCAAAAGAATATATGTCATCAGCTGATGTCAATTTCACTCCTTCATTTGTAAAAACAGTAGAATTGGAACCTACCTTTGGATTCAATAAAGTGATTTCTGTAGGCTTTGTACCAGAGGTAAAAGCCTGTTCATATGGAAAGCTACCATTTACTTGAGCATTTACATTAATTAAAATAAAAAAAGCTACGACAGTTTTTAGTTTAAAATTTTTACTACTTAATTGTTTGCAATATTTATTCATATACATATATATAATAAAGATACCCGTTGGGTGTAATTAAATGATTTGATTTTTGAAATTATTTATCAGTCTGTTAAATAGAAATTGTTAATCAGCTGACTAATCGTATTTCAGTTGTTTTAGGCAAGATTCTCGCATTATGATTTCAAAAGTTTTAGTGTAATTTGATTAATAATTATTCACATCATTGTCAACAAAGTTTCTATCTATTGATGTTATTTTACTCCATTTTTTTGCAACACGAGGCGTTCATGTATGTACCATTTTATATCAATTTAAAAGACAATTCTTCAGAATTTATCTTATTTTATAAATTCGTATTTGCAATCATTTCCGCAAATATTATAATAATAGAATAGCTGGCTCATTAAAAAGTAGTTAACGTGTAGTTTTTACTGATTAACGTGAATAAATTCGCGAGGAACGTACGTTTAAGGTCTTGTAAGGGATTTCAACAATACAACGATTAGGTTTAGAACACGATACTCTCGCCATTAGCTACCTGAACTTGCACATAATTTGACGAGTCTAAAAATGCTAGTTACGCAGTTATGCTACTCAATACAAATGCTTACAATTTCTGAAACGATGAGAAGTACTTATAAGCAGACTTTCGTTTCTAACTGTTGCTGATTTAGAAAATATGCTAGTGCTTTTTATATACGTATTGATAATCTCCTACTTTCACCGATTTTTGTAGTTTGTAATAGTTCTGGGAGTTTAAATGTAAATCAGAGGAATTAAAGTATAGTTTGCCAATGCCTCTGCTTTTGGTTGTAAAAACTTCTTTAATTAGTGGTAGTGGAAAGTGTAATTTCTCAAAGGAAACTCTTATAACGGAATGCTCAAGTATCAAGCCTTAGTTTTTTTATTTAAACTCAGTTTCCCTTTAATCACTTAATGCACTTTTGGATTTTCTTTGATGTCCTTTTTAAATCCTTTTTAGATGTTTTTTTCAAGAGAAAAACTTATTTTTTGATGAGCTAAAACAACTTTATTTAAAAAATATTTGAAAGCTAAATTGTAACTTAATTAATACAGCATTTTGCAAATGATTTTTTTTTTTGATTATCTCAATGATGACAATGGTTTTACTTTTTTTGTTTGTTAAAGGTTTTGTTTTCTTCACAAAATCTATAGCAAATTATCCAATTAATTTCTTATCTGCCCAACAATTATATGGTAGTCTCTACTGTCTATCTTCATTGTGGTCAAATAGGATGAAAGGTGTATTTTTTTTTGAATTTGAATATACAAGACCCTAAGGAATTACTATACTTGGTTGACATCTTCTTATTGAAATATTTTAGTGATTTGCGGGAGGGAATGTGATGCCAATAATTGATTTGGTTTGTTTAATAGAAGATTTTGAGAAAAATTTTGAGCTATAGAAATGAATTCCTTCCCAAGATATAGATAGAGTATTTTAGACAAGAGACAGCAATCAATTTTAATTTTTTATTGATTGGGTAGATTCAATTCAGAAAACTTTACAGGGCAAGTTATAGCTATGGATGGCTAAAACATGGCGTGATGCATTTCAAAGGAATTCCAACAACTATGCAAAAAGTAAGAGTTTAGCAAATAAAAACAAATTGATTTTAGTACAAATTAGAGTGAACAAAAAATCAAATCAGAAGGGTATCATGCAGAATTACTAGATAAATTAATAGTTCAATCAAATACAACAACTACTGTTACTAAAAGAATATATACTGATATAGTTGAAAAAAACTGAAAATGGTTTCGATTATAGTGTAGCAGGAATCGAAAATAAAAAGCAATTTGTAGAAGAAAATATAGAATAATTCAAAGCTGTGCAATACATCAAAGACAAAAATCCACTATTGTTGTCCCAATTGCAATGTAGACTTTCTAACAGTTACCTATTAAGGCTGTCGAGATTTAAATAGTAAATTTTATCTTATTAAAATATTTTACTTTACGCACAGATACGTTCATTTATATTTTCTTTACGTTAATCAGTAAAAACTACACGTTAACTACTTTTTAGTGAGTAAGCTATTCTTTATATTATAAAATTTACAGAAAAATTGAATCTAGGGCTATGAAAATAAGATAAATTGTACGGTAAAATCAATTCACCTTTATATAAAATGGTGCCAGAATCGTATTGTTTTAATTAAAAGCTAGCTATAAAAAGCATTCTCTAATCAAGAATATAATTTGTGAGTGAAAAGTAT
>NZ_MUNX01000075.1 GCF_002001005.1 Flavobacterium sp. A45 | reverse complement strand
TTTCATAATATTGTGTTAATTATTTAACTAAATCAAAAGTATCATGAAGAAAAATTATTTTATTAAAGAAGGTTGGTTTTGTTTCCTGTGTTTTTTATGTTTCGGAATTGTAACCCATGCGCAAACTTATACAAGTTGGATAGTTGGAAGTGCAACTGATGTCTCTACAACAACAAGTGGAGGGATGTGCTTAATGGGTGGTGGAACCGATAATGATGAGGCTATCAAATGGATGTTGCAAAAGTCGGGAGGAGGAGATGTAGTGGTATTGCGTTCGGCAGGCACTGATGGATACAATACTTATATGTATTCTGAGTTAGGGGTTACGGTAAATTCGGTTGAAACTATTATTATTGATACTAGAGCAAAAGCAAGCATTGCTGGAATAGCCACTAAGATTAGAAATGCTGAAGCTTTGTTTATTTCAGGTGGAGATCAAGCTACTTATGTGTCGTATTGGAAAGACACTCCAGTGGAAGATGCAATCAATTATTTGATAAATACAAAAAAAGTTCCAGTAGGAGGTACAAGCGCAGGTTGTGCCATTTTGGGTAAGTTTTATTATAGTGCGGCCAATTCGAGTGTTACCTCTTCCCAAGCTTTGGCGAATCCTTACAATACTGGGGTGACTATTGGTGTAAACGACTTTTTGAATTCTCCTATTTTGGCCAATACCATAACGGATACTCATTACGATAACCCAGATAGAAGAGGTCGTCAAACTGCTTTTTTGGCAAGGATGTGGAAAGACTTAGGAGCTGGATTAAATGCAAAAGGGATTGGAGTGTATGAAAAAACAGCAGTTTGTATAGATCAAAATGGAATCGCTAGGGTTTATGCTCCTACAACAGCCAGTTTCGCATATTTTTACCAAATTGAATCAAATTCTACACCTGAAACCGTTACCTCTGGTACTCCCTTGACTTGGAATAATAGTGGAAAAGGGGTTAAGATTGTGAAAATACCAGGAAATACAGCTGGATCAAATACTTTCGATTTGAATAATTGGATAACGACATCAGGGACGGGAATTTCATGGGGAAATATAAAAGTGGTAAGTGGTACTTTGACTGAAACTCTTGGCGGAACACCTCCAAGTGGTAGTTCCTGTGCAACTCCTTCCGGAATAGCCACCACTTCAATTACGAATACTAGTGCTACGGTTTCTTGGACTGCAACAACTGCCACAAACTATACCGTGCGTTATAAAACGGTGGCAGCTTCTACTTGGACAACTTTAGCTAATACTACTGCTACATCAGTATCACTTTCGGGACTTACACTAGGTACTGCATATAATGTTGAAATTATTGGAAATTGTACTTCAGGAGCTTCTGCTGCAGGGACAACTACTTTTACTACAACTGGAGGAACTACAGTAAGTTATTGTGCTTCAAAAGGGAATAGCTCCTCTAGTGAATGGATTAAAAAAGTGGTTTTCGGAACTATTAATAATTTAAGTAATGATAATGGAGGTTATGCCAATTTTACAACTCAATCTACGGCAATCACTAAAGGTGTTGCCAAAACATTAACTTTGACTCCAGGCTTTAGCGCTACCAGAAAATTGTATTGGAAAGTGTATATCGATTACAATAACAATGGTGCTTTTACGGATTCCGGCGAAGAAGTGTATTCTATATTCAGTAGTGCAACTTTGAATCCTAGTATTACTGTGCCATCAACTGCAGTTATTGGCTCAGTAAGAATGAGGGTTATTGTAAGTTATAATTCAATAACTTCGTCTTGTGGTACTTATAATTATGGAGAAACCGAAGATTATACCTTGAATATCTCAGCGACAGCCAAAATAGCTCCACAATCGAGTAAAATTCTTGTTGATTCAGATGAAGAAAGTAAATCACTGCCAGCACGAATTGGAATTTACCCGAATCCAGCTAGAGAGGATTTTAATATCTCATTTCGTAGTGAAGTAAATGAAAAAGTGACTGTCAAAATTTACAACATTCAAGGAAGAGAAGAAAAATCTTTTGTCATTGAAGCAACTTCTGGAGAAAACCGATTTAGATACAATACTGCTGGATTAATAAATGGTCAATACATTGTAAAAGTCATTAAATCTAATGAAGTTTCAACTACAAAATTAATAATTGCCAATTAATCATTTTTGTAGATTTTAAATAAAAGCTCCGAATCTCACTTATTGATTAGTGAAATTCGGAGTTTATTTTTTAATATTGGCCAAAAAGAAAAATATTTTCATTTAGCCCCGATTGCTTCGCCAGTTCAGCTTTCAGCCTCGTGTGCGGGACCAATGTTGGCTGAAAATGCCTTATCTTTCTGCTCCTAATTTTTAATCTGAGTTCTGCCTTCTTAAATCTTAAATCTGCAATCTTAAATCTAGTGCATCGCCTCAGACGGATCAATTTTGTTTTTTCCTTTTTTGATCAAAAGAATAAAAGGAATGCAAAGCAGGAATAAGATTCCGAGATACATAAAAATGTCCATAAACGATAATACAGAACTTTGTGCCATCACTTTCATTTCGATTACTTTATAGGCTTTGGACAAAGCCTCATTGGCAGAATATCCTTTGGACATAAAACCCATTTGCAGTTGATGCACAGTTTGCTGCACTTTGAGAGAGCTTTGGTCAAGATAGGAAATCAAATTCACGCGATGTTCCTGATTGAGCCTGGTGAGGTAAGTGGTAATAATTGCAATACCGAAAGAACCTCCCAATTGTCGCATCATTCCTGTAAAAGCAGCTCCTTCACCGATATGTTTTCCTTTAAGAGTAGATAATGATAAAGTGGTAATTGGTACAAACAATAGTCCCAAACCAACACCTCTAAGAATCAATGGCCAAAACATGTGTTCCACTCCAGTGTCTGGGGTCATTACACCACGCATCAAAAAGGTGAAAAGAAAAAACACCAGGAATCCTACTGCAACCATATAGGCCTGTGGTACTCCACGCTGAATCATTTTGCCTATAAAAGGCATCATAATACCCGTTGTAATGGAACTTGGGATTAACAATAATCCTGCATCGGTAGCTGTCCATCCTAACAGAGATTGGGTGTATACTGGAATGATAAATGTCGATCCATACAATCCAAATCCCATGATGAAAGACATAATGGTTCCGATTCTAAGGTTGCTGTCTTTTAATACTTTTAGGTTTACAATTGGATGCTTATAAGTGAGTTCCCGCCATATAAACAGTACTAATCCAAAGACAGAAACTACGCTTAATGTAACAATCATGCTGTCATTGAACCAATCGTCCTGCTGGCCGTGTTCCAAGACAAATTGCAAGGAACCAATGAAAGCGGCCAAGAGTGCAATTCCCCACCAATCGACTTGGTTTGATTTTAGCTTGTCTCCGTATTTTGGGCTTTTTACATAACCAATGGTTAGTAAAGTAGCTATAATACCGATTGGAATGTTGATGTAAAAAATGAATGGCCATGAAAAATGATCCACAATATAACCTCCCAAAGGCGGTCCTAGTGTTGGCCCAACAATAACTCCCATTCCGTAAATCGCTTGCGCCATTCCTCTTTTGGCTACAGGATAACTTTCGGTAATGATGGTTTGCGCAGTAACCAATAAGGCGCCTCCGCCCAATCCCTGTATGAATCGAAAGGCAACGAGTTCCCAAATATTTGTAGCATTTCCACATAAAAAGGAAGCTACCGTAAAAATAACAATGGAGGTTGCAAAGTAATTGCGTCGGCCAAATTGCTGTGACAGCCAGCTCGTCATTGGGATTATAATCACGTTTGCAATAGCATACGCGGTAATCACCCAAGCCACATCGTTTAGAGTAGCACCGAGACTGCCTCGCATATTATTTAGAGCTACGTTTACAATCGTAGTATCTACAATTTCTAGCAAAGCACACATTATACAAGTAATCGTGATAATGACCCTGTTGATGCCGTATTCTACTAAATCGTCTTCTTGGTTTTGTACCATTTTGAATTTTATTTATTCGCTATGTTCTAAAATAATAAGTACTTAATTTTTAACATATAAGTCATATAAGTTTTTAAAAATTTGTCCAAACAAGTGATTAAAAAAAGAGAATATAAGTTAACAACGTTCTTTGAAATGTCTTACTTAAATGAACTATTAGTTTTACTTGATTTTTTACCAACTAAAAACTTATATGACTTATATGTTTAATAATTTACTTCAAATGAACATCCACATCAACATTCATTCCTGGGCGCAGTAATTTTACTTTCTCAGGATCATTTGTTGGATCTAAACTGATTTTTACCGGTAATCTTTGAATGGTTTTTACAAAGTTTCCTGTTGCATTATCTGGCGGAAGCAATGAAAAACGGGATCCGGTTGCTGGAGAGAAAGAAGTTAATGTTCCTTTAAAATCATAGTCAGGATACGCATCTACTTTTACCGTTACTTTTTGGCCAATGATCATTCTGTTCAATTGGGTTTCTTTAAAATTAGCCACAACCCAAGCCTCATTGTTATTGATGATATAAAATAAAGATTGTCCCTGCTGTACCAACTGTCCTGGCTGAATGTCAATTTTAGAAACCTGTCCATCAATAGCAGCTGTTACAACTGTGTAGGTCAAGTTCAATTGAGCTACTTCCAGCAATGCTTTTGCTTTTTTGATGTTGGCCGCAGCAACTTCAGTTTGTTTATTGCTTACTCGTGATTTAGCTTCAATTACTGATTTTTGGTAAGCGCTTGCTTTTTGCTGCTGCTGTAAAATACGCACCTGACTTTCGGCTTCTTGTTTGGCAGCCAATGCTTGTTCAAATTGCTGTTTTGTGATCGAGTGATTTTTGTATAAATTTTCGTAACGAACATAATCGCTTGTAGCTCTTCCCAATCTAATTTTTGCTGTTTCAATGTTTCCTCCAGCCGATTGTACATTGGCATCTGAAACAGCAATACTTGCCATAGCACTTCCAATATCTTCTTTGGCTACTTCAAATCCACCTTCTGCAGCTATAAAAGCAGCATTTGCTTCTTCAATTTTTAATTGGTAATCTCTTTTGTCAATGGTAAATAAAGTATCTCCTTTTTTTACATAATCATTATCTTTTACATACACTTTACTAATATATCCTGAAACTCTTGGAATTATCGGGTTCATGTTTTTCTCTATTTGAGCATCGTCCGTTTCTTCGTGTCCTTGTGAATGAATGTATTTTGTGATTCCGTAAGTTCCTCCTGAAAGGACTAAAACCAATAGGATTATTATGAATTTGGCGTTTGTTTTTTTCTTTTCCATGATATTGGTAGTGGTTATATTTTTGAAAGGTTGAAGGTTTGTGATAGTTGTCCGGTAGCCGAAAGTAATTCGTAGTATTTTTGAATTACATCCACTCTGGCAATGGTTTCGCTTATTTTGGATTTCAGTTGCTCTACGTCGGCTTCCAGTAAATCATTGGTATCCGAAAGTCCGTTGTCGTATTTGTCTTTTACGATTCGGTAGTTTTCAACAGCCTGCTCAACAGCTTCTTTGTAAACGGTATTTTGTTTTATGGCCAAATCATAATTGGTAATCGCCTGCTGTACCTGAACTTTAATATTGTCTTTTAAAAGTTCTTCGGTGTTTTTTACTTCAAGTGCTTTACTTTCGGCAATTTTTACCTGAGTTCCATTTTTTAGAATTCCGCTGACATCATAAGATACCCCAACACCAATAAACATTGCATTTTCTAATGTTATAACATTGTTTAGGTTCAAGGCTGCATATCCGCCAGTCAAAGCTATATTAGGATAATAATCTCCTTTGGCTATTTTAATATTGTCTTGAGTTGCTTTTTCTTGAAATTGCAGTGCTTCAAGATCTTTACGATTTTGAAATGCCGGTTGTTCATCTGTAGGAACTGAATTAGCAGAAAAGCTAATCAGATCACTTTCTGTTACCGCTAATTTTGTTTCTGAAGGCAGTTTTAGTAAAGTAACCAAATAGTAATTTATTATTTTTTCATTATTCAAAGCTTCATCAAGAGACAATTGAATTTTCGAAACTTGAAGCTGGGATTTTAATAAATCATTTCGAGGAATGATTCCGTTTTTTTCCAAAGCAATGAAATCAGTAACACGCTGTTGGGCGCTTTTTTGATTTTCCTTCAATAATTCAATTGTTCTTTGCGTTTTATACAAATTGGCATAATAGTCAATTACTCTCATGGCCACATCCTCTTTGGTTTTGGATGCCATTGCATTTTCGGCTTGGAATAAATTATCCTGAAGCTTGATGCCATTTTGGATTTTCATTCCTGCAAATACAGGAATTTTCAAGCTAGCTTGACCAATAAGCATTCTGTCTGGTACGGGAAATGCTGCCGATCCTGCATTAACTTCTAAGCTAACCGTTGGTTCAGTTAACTGAAGAAATTGTCCGGTAAGTTTTAAATCAGGATACTGCGTATTCTTTACCGATTGCAGTTCCTGTTTTTTGGTTTCTACTTTGGTATTCGCCAGTGAAACCTCATTACTTTTTGTCCAAGCCAATTGTATAGCTTCTTCTAGCTTTAAACTGGTTTTGTCTTGGGCATTGATGGAGGAAATACCAATGAAAAACCCTCCAAAGAGTATTAAATAACTAATTTTCATATAAGTAAAATTTATTTGTCAGAGGTCATATATGTTATCGCCTTTTTATTTATCGGTGTTTGCATACGCAAACTATTTGTCAGTGGCGATTTCATATGTCAAAAGGGCTTTAATGGTTTGTTGAATGTGCATTGTTAAAGTTGTTTTTATGTAGGTATTGTATTCTTCTTCGGTGTTCAAGTTTAATAGAGTTTGGTAAAAAGGTCTATTCAAATGAAAATGGAAATAGGTACCAAGAATGGTTGTCGTAAGAAGTGGCACCACAATGTCTTTCCTGAAAATTCCTTTCTCTTGGCCATCTTGGATAATGGTTTCCAATGATTTTAGGTTTCCTTTCTTTAAATCAGTAAAAGCTTGTAGGTTAATTACTCTTTGACTTGTAGAAAACTCAAAGTGCATAATTTTGTAAATGCATCTGTTGCTATTGATCTTGTCGATATAAAGTTCAATAAGCTTGTGTATTTTTTGGAGTGGATCTAAATCTTCCAAAGTCAAAATATCCAGTTGAAGTTTGATCGCTGTGGCACGGTTCAAAATAATGGCTTCCAATAATTGTTCTTTGGATCCAAAATAATAGGAAACCATGGCAATGTTTATTTTGGCTTCCTTGGCAATGTCCCGTATTGAAGTCCCGTCAAATCCTTTTTCTGCAAATAGCGTTTCGGCGACTCGTAAAATCTGAATTTGTTTTTCGTTAAAATCCGTTTTCAAAACTTTGTTTTTAAATTCGGCACAAAATTAAACAACTGTTTAAATTAAACGATTGTTTAATTTTGTTTTAACCTTTTTTTAACGATTTTAAAAAGCTGAAAATCTTAACTAAAATGAGTGTTTTGGCTTTAAATTGCTAGGAATTTGAGTTTTATGAGGAAAGTTTTTTTTGGGGAATCAAGTTGTGAAATTAAAGGAAGGAGGCTAGGGGCTTTGATAAAAATCTGCCTAATCTGCGAAAATCTGCGTGACATATTTACACACAGATTTTCGCAGATTAGGCAGGTTTTTCTAAGTTAAATTGCATCACTTTTAGTGTTACAATTTCTCTTTGATAGGGATCCAAATTTCCTCTTCTGAGTTAGGATCTTCTTTTTTATATTTTGCTCCCAATATTTCAAAATGGGGTCTTTGGTCCAAATCGTATTTGGAATTGGGAATCCAAGTTCTGAAGATGTAGTCAAAAATTGCAATGTCATGTCCTTTATGCTCAAAAACAGCATAAAGTCCGCCCGATAAAGTAAAAGATTCCATCTCGGTGGGTATGTTGTTAAAGTCAGTAACCTCAAGTGTGGCCCATTTTTCGAAAACTGCATTGGGATTGAAAGCCTCAAAATAATCTGGCTCATACACTTGTATGGCAAAAAGATCTGAACTGATTGGATTTTTAATTTCACCGCGTTTTGGCATAAAACTTCGCCACAATTCATGCGTCTTGTTATTCGCAAGTGATGTTTGCAATCGTTTGCCAATTAATTTTTTTTCAGGTAAAATTTCAATTCTGGGAGTCATTGGAAACTATTTATCAATGGATTTTTTTAAGCAAACACTAGTTTCAATATTTTCATATTGACCGTAATTAGAGATTATCTCGTAACCGTTTTTTTGATACAATGCAATGGCTTCGGGATTGTTTTTGCCAGTTTCCAAAATGCACTTGGTGTAATTGAATTCGCTTGCCCAAATTTCGAGTTCTTTTAAAACTGTACTGGCAATTCCTTTTCCCCGAAAATCAGTATGAACAAACATTCTTTTTATTTCGACAGTATCTGTATCAAATTGCTTGAAAGCACCACAACCAATTGCGATCGCTTCTTGATAACAAACCACAACGTGATTGATTTTATCAATTGTGTTGTATTGAGCATAGAAATCATGATCTTCGCCATCTTTTATTCTCAAAACTTCGTCAAGTAGTACGACCAGTTTTTGGAAATCGATGTTTTCGGAGGTTGTTCTAGTTGTGTTCATGCTAATTTGTAGTTTAGTAAGAATAGATTTTTTCCCTAATAATAATTCAAATGTAAAAAAAAGCATAAAAAATATAACCGCAAATTTGCAAATTATTAAGCTTCAAATGCTTGTTGTAATTTGCGGTTTAATAATTTATAAAACGGGAATGCTTATCGAATCGCTTTCACAAACTCTCCAATTTTTCCAGTTCCATTTTCTTTTAAATAGGTGATAAAAGCACTACCAATAATTGCTCCTTTTGCGTATTGCGTGGCTTGATTGAAAGTTTCGGCATTGTTGATTCCAAAACCAACTACTTGTGGGTTTTTCAAATTCATGTCGGCAATGCGTTTGAAATAAGCTTCCTGTGTGTTTCCAAAACCAGATTGAGAACCCGTTACACTCGCTGAACTCACCATATAAATAAATCCGCTTGAAACGCTATCAATAAAACGAATACGTTCTTCTGAAGTTTGTGGCGTAATCAAAAATACATTGATTAGTCCGTATTTCTCGAAAGTAGCTTTGTACTGTTCTGCATATACATCAACCGGAAGATCGGGAATGATTAGACCATCGATTCCTATTTCGGCACATTTTTTACAGAAATTCTCCACTCCGTATTGTAACATTGGATTGAAATAACCCATAATCACTAATGGAATTTTCACGCTTTTGCGAATATTCTTCAGTTGGTCAAACAAGATTTGTGTGGTCATTCCGTTATGTAAAGCCTGTGTTGAGCTGGCTTGAATTGTTGGACCATCGGCCAAAGGGTCGCTAAATGGTAATCCAATTTCGATCATATCGACACCATTTTTTTCTAAATCCTGAATGATTTGTGCGGTGTCATTTAAGTTTGGATATCCAGCCGAAAAGTAGATGGAAAGTATCTTTTTGTCTTCTTGTAATTGTTGATTTATTCGGTTCATTTTTAAAGTATTTTATCTTGGGATTTTAAATCCTATAGTTGTGTTTTTATATTTTATTAATCATTCAGTATTATGCTCGTCCAACTGGAATGATGCTTTTCTACAAGTAGTAATCCAGAACCCGAATCTTTCATTTGGGCAATCAATTCTCCTTTGTTGTTCCAAAAAGCAGAGCGACCGCCAGATGGGCTTCCATAAGAGTCTCCGCCAAAATTAGCCATCAGGACATTCATTTGGTATTGTGAAGCATAGCTTTGTAACGATTGGTGCGCTTGCGGAATCCCATTTGGCGAAAAGAAAATACTGGCTATATAGGTTGAGCTATTTTTTTTGCTGGCGTTTTCTGGATGCTTTGGATTATCGATGTCGGCACAAATGGCACAAGAAATATGTTCGTTTTCTATTTCGAGCATTGGATTATAATCGAAAGAGGGTTGGTAATAAATATCTTCGCCAGTATGCAAAAATTGTTTGGTGTATATGGAAACTGTATTGTCTGGAGCGATGCAAAATTCGCCCAAAAACAAGTTGGATTCTATGCGTATTGGAGCTCCTGCGATGATTGTGATTTTATTTTCGGTGGCTAGTTTTTTTAAATGATTTAATCGGGTGTCATTTTCGGAAAAAGCCAATCGCGCGGCATCTTCTCTTTCATAACCCGTAATAGAAAGTTCTGGAAAAACGATTAGTTGCGCTCCATTTTCGGCAGCCAATTCTACTAGACGATAATGATCCAAAAGATTGGCATCAATATCTCCTCGTTTCGGTTTGGTTTGTGCGGCAGCTAAAATCATTTTTCTTATTTAGTTTTTAAATTCCTTTATTCGTTATTAGATGGCGGCACTATATGCCCAAGCTTTTTGGTTCGATTGCAAGGTTACTTCAACACGTTTATAATGGAGTCCTTCATACAAATCTGCCTGATGGAGTTCTCTCATTGTGACGTCATATGAAATTCCACTTATGGTGTCGTTGGAATTATTGGTTTCCATAATAATAGGATAATGTTCTATACCAAATTCTTCTTCGATTTGAATTTCATTTAATTCATACCCAATCAATGTTTCTGGAGTTCCCTGAAGAATACGCCCAAAGAGATTTTCTTGAACATCCTTATCTCGTAAAGTTCCGTAAGCGAATAATTTTTGCATAGCTTCTATTTTTTTGGAAATGTTATACCATTTATTATTAACTGAGTTTGACTATTTTTTTGGAGCAGAAACATTTGCTTCGCCTGTTCGCTATCGCTCGGCTGGTTTTTTTAGCAGCAAAGTCCCGCTATCCGTTTCAATCTCTCTCGTTGAAAAACGAGAGAGGATTTACACTGCTATCGGGGCTAAAAGCTGGCATATTGATTCTTTGCAATTATCCTCAAAAAAGTTAAAAATTTAAGAATCGTATTCAGAATATTACAATTTAAAATAATCAATATACGTATTCAAATCCTTGTCACCACGACCCGAAAGGCTGATGACCACAACATCGGTTGGTTTGAATTTTCTTTCTTTCAAAACTGCCAATGCATGGGAGGATTCGATTGCCGGAATGATTCCTTCCAGCTTGCATAATTCCAATCCAGATTCCATTGCATCATCATCGGTTACGGAATAGAATTCGGCACGACCCGTTTGTGCCAAATGCGCGTGCATTGGACCAACACCCGGATAATCGAGTCCCGCAGAAATCGAGTATGGTTCTGTAATTTGACCGTCGGGAGTTTGCATCAACAGCGTTTTGCAACCGTGAATGATTCCCACTTTTCCTAGTTTGCTTGTCGCTGCGCTATGTCCGCTGTTTACCCCTTTTCCGGCTGCTTCGACGGCTATAATACCTACTTTATCTTGGTCAAGGAAATGATAAAATGTTCCTGCCGCATTGCTTCCTCCACCGATACAAGCGACTACAAAGTCAGGGTTTTCACGACCTTCTTTTTCTTGTAACTGCCATTTAATTTCTTCGGAAATGATGCTTTGAAAACGAGTTACCATATCGGGATATGGGTGTGGGCCGATGGCTGATCCGATGATATAATGAGTATCGACAGGATTATTAATCCAATCGCGAATGGCTTCATTGGTTGCATCTTTCAAGGTTCGTGAACCCGAAAGAGCTGGTCGAACAGAGGCTCCAAGCATTTTCATACGAGCCACATTTGGTGCTTGACGCTCGATGTCGATTTCACCCATATACACGATGCATTCCAATCCCATCAATGCGCAAACAGTGGCGGTCGCAACTCCGTGTTGACCCGCACCAGTTTCGGCAATGATTCGTTTTTTACCTAGTTTTTGAGCTACTAAAATCTGACCAATGGTGTTGTTGATTTTGTGTGCACCTGTATGGTTGAGGTCTTCTCTTTTGAGATAGATTTTGGTTCCGTATTTTTCAGATAACCTTTTGGCAAAATACAAAGGGCTTGGACGGCCTACATAATCTTTGAGCAGTTGGTCAAATTCTTTTTTAAATTCAGGTTCTGCTGTAATCTTTAAATATTGCTGACGTAATTCTTCTACATTTGGATATAACATTTCAGGAATGTAGGCTCCTCCAAATTCTCCGTAATAGCCTTTTTCGTTGACGTTGTATGACATTTTTTATTTTTTAATTGTTGAGATGCATTGCAATGCATCTTTACATAATGATGTGTTTTTTAATCCGGGTTCAATTTCAAATTTACTGTTTATGTCGATGGCATAAAGCGGTAAATTGGTTTTCAAAATTTCTTTTATTGAATCCAATTCGGTAACTCCAATTCCGCCACTGAGGAAGAACGGTTTTGTCGATGGATAGTTGCTTAATATTTTCCAATCGAAAGTGGTTCCGTTGCCGCCGGGCAGTTTTCCTTTGGTATCAAAAAGGAAAAAATCACAAATGGATTCGTAAGGTTTTAAAACGCTTAAATCAAAATTTTCGTCTGCCGAAAATACTTTGATGATTTCAATTTCAAGCCCAAATTTAGTTTTTAATTCCGAACAAAATTCAACCGTTTCCTGACCGTGTAATTGAACAGCCTGCAAATTGTATTTCGTTACTTTTTCTTCAATCACAGGAATACTCTCATTGACAAAAACTCCAGTTTTTCGAATTGATTTTGGCAATTCGGGCATATCACCATCAAAATACCGAGCCGATTTTGACCAAAATATAAAACCCATATAATCGGGCAGGAGCGAGCCTACTTCGAGTATATTGTCGGGATATTTCATTCCGCAGATTTTGAGTTTCATATTGTTTTTTTTACCGCAAAGACTCAAAGGTGGCGCAAAGTTCGCAAAGCTTTGTGTCTTTTATGTTTAAATTAAATGTTTAATAAATTCCGTTGCCGCTTTTCCAGCATTATCAGTTTTCATAAAATTTTCTCCAATCAAAAAACCTTTGTAACCATAAGGTTTTAGTTCGTTGATGGCTTCGATTGATGAAATACCGCTTTCAGAAACTTTTACAAATTCATCTGGAATTTTAGAAGCCAATTCTTTGCTGAAATCAAGGCTCACTTCAAATGTTTTCAGGTTTCTGTTGTTTACACCAATCATATCCAAAGTAGGCATAATTGATTTTTCCAATTCTTCTAAATTATGAACTTCCAATAATACTTCCAATCCTAAACTTTTGGTAAATTCAGATAATGATTTGATTTCTTCTCTTGTCAAAACCGCTGCGATAAGCAAAATTAAATCAGCTCCGTGAGCTTTGGCTTCGAGGATTTGGTATTCATCCACTATGAATTCTTTTCGCAAAAGCGGAATATTTACAGAAGCTCTAGCCAAAAGCAAATCGTCCAATGAACCGCCAAAATATTTTCCATCCGTCAAAACCGAAATCCCGCAGGCACCGGCACTTTCGTATCCTTTGACTACTTCTTCAACCGTAAAATTTTGATTGATTATTGCTTTTGAAGGAGAACGGCGTTTGTGTTCAGCAATGATTCCAGAGTTGCTGTTTCTTAAATTTTGACTTAAAGAAATAGTCTCTTTTCCGAAGAAAACTGAAGCTTCCAATTGTGAAACCGGAATGATAGATTTCTTGAGAATAACTTCTCTTTTTTTGTCAATTATGATTTTATCTAAAATATTCATTTTTTTTATTTTGTCACAAAAAAACAATTCGTGCTAATTTACTTCGTCAGTTCGCTTTGCTCGTGTGTGAAATTCGTGTTTGTTTTTTATTTACTTAAATCTTTCAATTTGTTTAGAGCTAAAAGTCCTTTTCCTGAAAGTAAACTTTCTTTTGCTTGTTCAAATCCTTGCAATGGGGTGCATCCTGTAACCGTTGCAATTGCTATTCCTGCATTGGCACAAACCACATTATTTTGGGCTTCATTTCCTTTTCCGGAGATAATATTTAGGAACATTTCTGCCGATTCATCGATAGTCTTTCCGCCTTCAATTTCGCTTTGTTCCAAAAGGCGAACACCAAAATCGATAGGATTTAGAATTCCTTCTTTGGTGCTGGTTATAATTTTTGTAGGTCCTGTCAGAGAAACTTCGTCATAACCATCCAAGGAATGTAAAATCGTAAAATTCACATCGGTATTTTGATATAAATAGCCATACATTCGGGCCAATTCAAGATTGAAAACTCCAACCAATTGGTTTTTTGGGAAAGAGGGATTTACCATTGGACCGAGCATATTGAAAAAGGTTTTAACTCCCAATTCTTTTCGGATTGGGCCAACATTTTTCATGGCAGGGTGAAAGAGAGGTGCATGTAAAATGGCAATCCCTGCTTTGTCGATGCATTTTTCAATAAATTCGCCGTCGTTACTGAATTTTACTCCCAATTTATCCATCACGTTACTGGAACCCGAAATAGAGGAAACTCCGTAATTTCCGTGTTTGGCCACTTTTATTCCAGCACCGGCAGAAATAAAAGAAGCTAAAGTCGAAATGTTGAAAGTGTCTTTTCCATCACCTCCTGTACCGCACAAATCGATGGTATTGTAGTCGGATAAATCTATTCGAATGCACAATTCCAAAAGTGCTTCCCTGAATCCCGCCAATTCTTCAATACTGATGCTTCGCATCATATATACCGTCAAAAAGGCTGAAATCTGACTTGGATTATAATTTCCACTGGAAATATTTACCAATACATTTTTGGCTTCTTCTTTGGAGAGAATTTCGTGGTTGATTAATCTGTTTAATATGTTTTTCATTTTTTTATAAAGATGCTAAGATTCTAAGAAACTAAGTTTCTAAGTTTTTATATTTTTTCTAACGTCTAATTTCTAATATCTGTTTTCTTTTCTGACATGTACTTCAAATAGCCAACTATTTCCTGTGATTCCTGTTTTGTGATTCCCAGTTTCGGCATTTTTACTTTGTGTCTGAAAGAAGCTGGATCTATAATATAATCGACCAATTCGTTTTCTTTCCAATACTCAGTTACACTTTTGGGATAATTTAATTCTGGTCCCATTTCGCCTCCGATTCCGTTTATGGCATGACAGGTAATGCAATGTTTCTGATATAGTGCAAAACCTTTCATTGCTTTTTGATCATCTTTTGGTTGCAAGGCTTCAATGTTTTTACTTTTCGATTCAAAACGAAATTTTATAACATTATAAGGCCATTTGTATTCTTGACCCTCCGTTGGAGCGGTTGTATAAACTAGATAAAATGGGTCAGCATTCATCTCGTTTCCGTTTTTGATAATCTTTTCCCAATTGGAATCTTTTGGAGCATCAACATCTTTGAAAGCCAGAAAAGAATTTGTTTTTAAAAATAATTCAAGAGGCATTTCAGGTTTATAACCATCAATACATTCAAAAACTATTAATGTATTTTTTATGTCAACTTTTGATAAATCAATTTCATTTTTTAAAAGAAGCAATGCATTTACGGCATGATACTTCTTTGTTTTGTGATAAACCGGGTCATTACTAACTGTGACAACAGTATCTTTTCCCAGTTTGTTTTTTGATTGCAAATCCACCAAATCCAAAACAATTTCAGGCTGTACATTAACCGTCTGTTCTATTTTTTGCTCCTTTTTTTGGTTACAAGAAAGGAGGCTGAAAATAAAAAGACAATAGAGGATAATATGGATTTTGACTGTTTTCATTTTTTAAACTGATTACTAACAACTGATCACTGATCACTAATTTTTCACCCAGTTTTCCAAAATCTTTTTTCCGTTGGGTGTTAAAACACTTTCCGGGTGAAATTGCACGCCTCTTACATCGTATGTTTTGTGTCTTAACGACATTACCTGACCGTTTTCGTCAAAGGAAGTGGCTTCTAATACATCTGGTAAGTTGGTATCAACTACCCATGAATGGTAACGTCCCACTTCAAATTCATTTCCTAAACCTTCGAATAGAAGTTCATCATCAACTGATGTTTTTACCATTGAGGAAACCCCGTGATACACTTTATCCAAATTAGAAAGTGTTCCTCCAAAAACTTCTCCGATGGCTTGTTGTCCAAGACACACTCCAAAAATACTTTTGGTAGGCGCATATTTTTGTATAACGGCTTTCAATAATCCAGCTTCATCAGGGATCCCTGGCCCAGGTGAAAGCAGAATTTTATCAAAAATAGCAATTTCATCAATATCAAATTCATCGTTTCTGTAAACGGTTACTTCGCAATCTAAATCTTCCAGATAATGCACTAAATTGTAAGTGAAACTATCGTAATTGTCTATGACTAGTATTTTTTTCATTTTTCCTCCCCCAGCCCCTCCGAAGGAGGGTAGTACCTATTGGGGTGAATAGGTTTTTAATTAATTTTTTGTTTTAGATCCTACTCCGCATAGCGAAGTTCCCCCTTAGGGGGTTAGGGGGCTTATATAGTTTCTGCTAAATCCAATGCTTTATTCAAAGCCAGTAATTTATTGTACACTTCCTGCATTTCGCTTTCTTCGTCAGAGCTGGCCACAATTCCGGCGCCTGCTTGTGAATGCAATTGGTGATTTTTGCTCAAGAAAGTTCGAATCATAATTGCATGGTTAAAGTTACCTTCAAAATCCATAAAACCGATGGCTCCTCCATAAAAATTACGGTTTGTTTTTTCGTAATCTTCTATCAATTGCATTGCTCTGTGTTTTGGGGCTCCGCTTAAAGTTCCTGCTGGGAAAGTATCAGCTACGACTTGCATTGTTGTTGCTTTTTCGTGTAAATGTCCAGTCACTTTGGAAACCAAATGGATTACGTGGGAGAAAAACTGTACTTCTCTATATTTTTCAACATTCACGTTATGTCCATGTCGGCTTAAATCATTTCGAGCCAAATCAACTAACATCACATGTTCGCTGTTTTCTTTTTTGTCTTCCGATAAATTTTTGGCAAGTACAGCGTCTTTTTCGTCATCACCAGTTCTTTTGAAAGTTCCCGCAATAGGATGGATTTCGGCTTTACGGTTTTTGACAATAATTTGGGCTTCGGGTGAAGAACCAAAAATTTTGAAATCGCCATAATCAAAAAAGAAAAGGTAAGGGGATGGGTTAATGCTTCTTAAGGCTCTATAAACATTGAACTCGTCGCCTTTGAATCCTTGGGTAAATCTTCTTGATAAAACCAATTGGAACACATCACCACGGAAACAATGCTTTTTGGCCAAAGCCACATTTTGTTTGAATTCTTCATCGGTTAGATTTGAAAAACCTTCACCTTCTTTTGAAAATTTATACGAAGCAATGTTTCTGGATTGTAACAATTGTTCAATTTCGGAAATGTTATTTTTTCCATCAAGGCTATGACAAAAAATGTACGCTTCGTTTTTGAAATGGTTGATAGCTATTATGTTTTGGTACACCGCATAATAGACATCGGGAATCGAATTACTGTTTTCTTTTTTGGCAATGCTCACTTTTTCGAAATAACGAACGGCATCATACGAAATGTACCCAAATAAACCATTGTTAATGAATTTGAAATCCGTTTTGTCCGATTGGAATTGTCCTGAAAAATTTTGAATAATATAAGGAATATTGGTGTTTGCATCAACGGTAATTGTTTCCGAAGTTCCATCTGGATAGTTTTTGGAAATAGTTTCGTTTTCAATTTTTATCGAAGCAATCGGATTGCAGCAGATATAGGAAAAACTATTATCATTCCCGTGATAATCACTACTTTCCAATAATAAACTATTGGGAAATTTATCTCTTATTTTGAAATAAATACTTACAGGCGTTATTGTATCGGCCAGAATTTGTTTGTAGTTGGTTTGCAGTTTATATGTTTTCATGCTTTATGTTGCTTTTGATACAATGATTTTTTCTTTAATTGTTTTTCCTTAATTTTTGAAATAAAAAAAAGGCCTGTCGTGATGACAAGCCTTTTATATTTATAGTTCAAATAATACTATAGGAGCTTAGTTCACGACGACTGACGTAAATTATTCCACCACCAAGTATTGTTTGTTATAGTTTTCATGTTTTGTTTTCTTATTCGCAAATATATAAATGATATTTGGTCTGACAAAAAGATTGAAATAAAAAAAAAGATAAATTTTTTAATTTTTTGTTAAATTTAGTAAACCAAAACTACGTCTAGCTCAAAATCATCATAAATGGTCTTATCTCCCAAATCATCAAAATAACTTCCTGAACCATATTTGATATCATATTTGGTGCGGTTGACTTCTAATTCGGCTGTAGCTTTATTTGCACTTACAACTAAATCAAACTGAATGCTATTTGTAATTCCTTTAATGGTTAAATCGGCGTTGATGAGGTAAGTGTTGTTTCCTTTATTGGCAATACTCTTAAACACTAAGGTTGATGTTGTAAAATTATCGACGCTAAAGAAATCTTCCGATCTTAAATGACCTTCCAATTTTGATTTGGAACTTCCAGTTTGGTCTGTATTTGATAATGTCTTCATATCTGCAGTAAAACTACCTCCAGTTACTTTTTTGTCTTTGAAAATAAGATAACCTTCTTTGAAGTTAATCGTTCCTCCATGTTGACCTGTTATTTTTTTTCCTTCCCATTTGATGATACTTTTGGAAATATCAATTTTTTTAGTTTGCGAAATTCCTTGGATGTAGGAAAATAGAACCAGCAGAACAATGCTAAATGATTTTATGCTTCTCATATTTTTAGTAATTAGGTTAATAAAACAGTTAATAAACGTAGGTTGATTTTTGTTTTGATTAAAGAGGACTAAGGCGAATTGAAATAGAAACTTAAAAATGATAAACATTAGATTGTAAATGATTCATAAAGTTAATTCAAAATTTTATATTTTGATTGTTTTCAATATTTTATTTTGAGGATATGGTATTTATGTTTTTTTTTTGAAATCCGATAAAACTGCCAGCGGGTATTTTCAATGAAAAAGCCCGATTGGTTATATCGGGCTTTGAATTTTATGTTTGTTGAATAATAACTATTTTAGACTGGCCAAAGTATTCGTACTTTTTACTCTTAAATCGGGGGCGTTTTTTACATCTGGCTGAATGAATAATTCAGCGCTGTTAAATTTGGTAAGCTCTAGTGAAAAGGTGTCAGTATTGTACCAGTTGCTTAATTCTGAATTATAGTTTGGGCTTTCGCTTAAAACTACACCGCCACATCGGTTTACCTGTATGCCTTGGATGTTAATTTTTGCCAGATTAGCAGGGAATGCGCCAATTTTATTTTCGAGCAAAACACAACTGCTAAAACCATCAACGATACTGTTGTTGATATTGAAATAACTTTTTTCTTTGATATAAACCGCTTCTCTAACCAAACCTTGATTGTTGTCTTCGGTATTTATCAATGTCATATTGTTGGCAGTAATTTTGGTTAATTTTTTGGTTAGATCTGCATTTTCAATTTTATCGTATGAATCAATTTCAAAGCTTCGTGAACCTGATATATCCGAAGAATAAGGATTGCGAATAGCAATACTATTGGAAATTGTGCATTGTACCCCTTGCGTAAAATCAAAATCATCATCTGTCGCTCTGTATGAAATCAAGTTGCTGAAATTAACATCACCTCCATAACATTCGAAGGAATCATCATTGGAAAAACTAATTTGGATGAATTCAAACTTAGTGCCTCTGCCAACACCGCCTAATGATAATCCGTTCAGTTCTTTAAGCGCATTGATTTTGTGACCTGAATACTCAATACGCACATATTTTAAAATACCTGAATTGCTGTTTGGGTCTTGCCCTCCATAATAACTAACAGCAGAATCCAGATTGAAATCTAAAAAACTAATACCTCCAATTTTATTGATAGGTGCTTCGCCTAATATAATAATACCTCCCCAGTCGCCTGGTTTTCTCATCAAGTTAGAGTTGTTTGAAGTAAAAACGATAGGATCGGTAATGGTACCTTCCGCAATAAGTTTACAGCCTTTGGTAATTACAAGTGTTCCGCAGGATTCTTTATCTCCTCTAATAACTGTTCCGGGTTCTATTGTCAAAACAGCTTTATTAGTTACATAAACAGTTCCGATTAATTTATAAGTATTGTTTTTTGTTAGTTTTAAGTCTTGGTCTATAGTACCAGTTAAAACTTGATTGGCTTCTTTGTAAACGGTGGTCGATGGCTTGAAATTAGTCCAATTGTTAAGCCAGTTTGTGTCACCGGTGATTCCTTTTATTTGTTGAGCATTTAAAGGTATAATTGAAAGAAGAATGATAGTGGTAATGAATAGTTTTGTTTTCATAACGCTAATAATTGCAGGTTTTTTGAAGAATTTTTTTGGTTCTTTATTTTTTTCTCAAAAATACCATCACAATGTTTTAAGCGTATTTTCTTAATATTATTTATTTATGACTATTAAGTTAAGAATGTTGTTTGCAAAGAGCAATTTTATAAAAAAAAAATACCCCCAACAAAAATGCTGAGGGTACTTTCCATTATAGTCTAAAATTAAAAGTTCAAATTTACTGTTAATTCAAATTCATCATAGATTGCTTTGTCTCCAATGCTTTCGAAGAATGATTTAGAATTGTATTTAATATCGTATTTAGTACGGTCTACGTTGAAAGCTGTAGTAGCAGTATTTCCTTTTACAGTGATGTCAAAAGTAACTGGTTTAGTAATTCCTTTGATAGTCAAATCAGCAGTAACGGTATATACGTCATTACCTTTAGCAGCAATAGTTTTGAAAACTAAAGTTGAAGTTGGGAATTTAGCAGTTCCAAAAAAGTCATCAGCTTTTAAGTGCCCGTTTAATTTTCCTTGGTATTCACCTGTAATGTCAGTAGCTGTCAAAGAATTCATATCAACAGTGAAAGTCCCTCCTTTTAGTACATTTTTTTTGAATACTAAAGCACCGCTTTTAAAACCTACAGTTCCAGAGTGCTGACCTGTTACTTTTTTTCCAACCCAGTTGATGTTGCTTTTTGCTACATCAATTTTTTTAGTTTGTGCAGTTACTGCTACAGTAGACAATGCTACTACGAATGCTAAGGCAATAGTTTTTAAATTTTTCATGTGTAATTTGTTTAATTTGATTTAATTTGAATTAGTAATTATTATAGTTGTTGTTATTATAAAGTGATAAATAAGTCTTCCTGCGATTTTCTGACTTTTTTGTAAAATTGAGTGGCGTCTTCTTCGTGACGGTATCCAACAGTTGCAATAAGTGAAGCATTAAGATTTAATTTTTCTAAACCTAATATTTCGTTTACTTGTGCAGGAACAAAACCTT
Organism: Flavobacterium sp. A45; assembly: GCF_002001005.1. Taxonomy (GTDB): domain Bacteria; phylum Bacteroidota; class Bacteroidia; order Flavobacteriales; family Flavobacteriaceae; genus Flavobacterium. The sequence continues at coordinate 91,096 of NZ_MUNX01000075.1, read as the reverse complement.
CCATAGGCGTTACGTCAATTTTAAGTTCGGCTGCTGCATTCAATAAATTTCCTAAAGCCAAATAAGTTTGTTTTGAAGTCCAAATATTTTTTAGTGCTGGTTCCAAAGTCGTAATTTTCGATTTCATAAAGTCACCATAACCGGCCAGTGATTCCATTGGAGTTTCTCTTGTAACGCTTATTGTATTTAAATATTCATCGATAGTATCATCTCCAAGGTTGGTGTCATTTGCAAAAATGAATAAATGCGAAGCATCTACTATTTGGGATTGTCCCCATGCTGCTGGCTGTAATTGTGCTCTTAATTCTGGATTTTCAACAATTATAACTTTATAAGGTTGTAAACCGTAAGAAGATGAACTCAAACGAATAGCTTCTTTTAATGTGTTTAGATCTTCTGCTGAAATTTTTTTTGTGGCATCAAATTTCTTTGTTGCGTATCTCCAATTTTGATTGTTCAAAAAATTGCTCATAATAGTAGTGTTTATCTAGTTCTGTATTTTTCTAATAAGGTGTTCAATTGTTCTAATTCGTCGTCATTTAGATTCTTGGCAAAAAACTCTTCATGTTCATTTACTTGAGGATCCAGTTTTGCTAATAAATCCAGCCCTTTTTGAGTAATTAAAACTTCAATTTTTCTTCTGTTGTCTGGACAAACATTGCGGGTAACCAATTCCTTTAATAATAATTTATCGACTAATCGTGTAGTATTACTCGTTTTGGCCAACATCCTTTCTTGTATGATGCACATATTGGCAGGATGTCCTTTTTGACCTCTTAGTATTCGTAATACATTGTACTGCTCTCCCGAAATATCATGTCCTTTTATAATTTCGTTAAAACTGTCGGTAATGACATTTTGAGAGTACATGATATTCAAAATGACTCTTTTCGATTTACTGTAGTCAACAGTACTTTTTAATTCATCTTCAATCTTCATATTTGTACTTGTCTTATTTGTTGGTACAAATGTAGTTATATTTATATTTGTATATACAAGTATTGTGTTATTTTTTTGTTAAATCAGTTAAGGTAGTCTTTTGATTAAAGTCTTAATCCTAATAAATATGAGGGGTTGAAGTAATAAAAGACAATCAAGTTTTGATAATAAAAAAAGCCAAAACAATACAGTTTTGGCTTTTATAAAATTTTATATCTTCTTTTTAGTTCTTAACTCCCAATTTATCCAAGATTTGATCCATCAGGCACCATTTGGTAATTGAAGATTGTAACAAATTGGCACCGACAAAGGCCGTAAACCATAACCAATTTTGATTGACATAGATGGCTAATAACAAACTGGCTAAGATGAAAGCACCTGCAATACCTCTTACGATTCTATTTTTCATTTTCTTTAGATATTAGATTAATTAGATTTTTCGATGTTGAGAACGGCAATATGAATGTGTGACAAGGATTCCTGCTCTATATTGAAGTACTCCACAAGTTCAAATAGTGCATCTACTTTTTCTTTCGGTGTAAAAGCATAAAAAAGGATAGAATCGGTTTCGTTCATTTCGCTTCCAAACCAATTAGACTCCATTGCTTCACCTGAACTATTTTTAAATCCTTTTACATTTTGATACGAGAAGGATTGAACGGCTGCTTTTTTGAGCAATTGCTTGATTTCATTCTCAAATTCTTTGACTGCGGTTATGAGTAGTAGTTTCATAATTTATCCCCACCCTAACCCTCCCCACACGAGCGACAGCAAACTGGCGAAGCAAAGGGAAGGGAAACTAGTGAGGTTAGTTTTGTTAATGTTATAAATTATTTTCTTTTAGGATTTCAATCTCCCCTCCTTCGGAGGGGTTGGGGGAGGATTCCCATTTTTTTCTTTCGGTGATATAATAAATCAAAGGCACTACCAAAAGAGTAAGTATTGTAGAAACTACCGCTCCAAATACCAATGAAATCGCTAAACCTTGAAAGATTGGGTCAAACAAAATAATGGAAGCTCCAATAACTACGGCACCTGTGGTTAACAAAATAGGGGTGGTACGAACCGCTCCGGCCTCAATGATAGCTTGTTTCAATGGTACACCTTCGTTCAATCGGATTTCGATAAAATCGATAAGCAATACCGAGTTCCTCACCATCACTCCGGCCAATGCAATCATCCCGATGAATGATGTTGCCGTGAAGTAAGCATTCAGCAACCAGTGACCAAACACAATTCCTATTAGCGAAAGCGGAATAGCCAACATCATTACCATAGGCGTTTTGAAGTTTTGGAACCAACCCACAATTAGCATATAAATGATAACAATAACCACCATAAATGCCACTCCCAAATCACGGAATACTTCTAAAGTAATTTGCCATTCGCCATCCCATTTTACGGTAAAATCACTTTCGTCTGTCGGTTGTTCCATGTAGAGTTCGTTGACTTTATAGCCGCTTGGCAATTGCATTTTGGCTAGTTTTTCATTCATTCCCAAAATCGCATATACGGGACTCTCTAATGCTCCAGCCATATCAGCTGTTACATAAACCACTCTTTTTTGGTCTTTTCGGTAAATGGTTTTTTGTAGGGTGTCCATTTCTACTTTTACCAAATCACTCACCGGAATCATATTCCCTTGACTTCCTTTGATTTTTAGATTCTGAATGTCTTGTAAACTCGTTTTGTCTTTGTCGTCAAGCGAAAGAACGATGCCCACATTATCATTGGAGTTTTCATCATACAAATTCGAAACTGGATATTCTTTCAATAAATACGTCAGATTACCTACTACTTGCTGAGGTGCAATACCGTTCAGCATCGCTTTTTCTTTGTCGATTTTCAGTTTGTATTCGGTTTGGTTGTCCTCTACCATCCAGTCAATATCCACAATGTCCGTAGTGTTTTCCAGAATCGTTTTTACTTGTTTGGCTACTTTTATTTGTTCCTTATAATTAGGACCATAAATTTCGGCTACCAAAGTCGATAAAACAGGTGGTCCCGGTGGAACTTCAATAATCTTCACATTGGCTCCATATTTTTTTGCAATCTTTTGAATCTCGGGACGCATTTCTTTTGCAATAGCGTGACTTTGTAAATCGCGTTCTTCTTTGTGCATTAAATTTACCTGTATGTCGGCCATATTGTTACCACCACGCAAATCATAGTGACGCACCAAACCGTTGAACGTAATAGGTGCCGATGTACCAATATAATTTTGGTAATCCACCACTTCCGGTTTTGTCGAAAGATACTGTGCAATTTCTTTGGTAACTGCTGCTGTGCGTTCCAAAGTGGTACCTTCGGGCATATCAATCACCACTTGAAACTCGTTTTTATTATCGAATGGAAGCATTTTAACCACAACAGATTTGGTAAAAAACATCAAAACTGATCCAAATAACAATACTACCGTTACCGCAACTAGAATGCGTCTTTTAGCACTGCTTTCCAAGAAAGGACGCTCCAGTTTGCTGTAGATTTTATAGATCCAACTCGTTTCCATTCCTTCGGATTCTTTGTGTTGTTGTTCTTCTTTTTCTTGAAGCAAATGATATCCCAAATAAGGCGTAACCGTCAGCGCCACAAACAAGGACAGCAACATCGCAATCGAAGCTCCAATTGGCATCGGACTCATATAAGGTCCCATCATTCCGGACACAAACGCCATAGGAAGTATCGCCGCAATTACAGTAAACGTTGCCAAAATCGTTGGATTTCCTACTTCGTTAATCGCATAAATCGCCGCTTGTTTGAATGGCAGTCGCTTCATCTTGAAATGGCGGTGCATATTCTCGGCAATAATAATACTGTCATCGACTACAATTCCTACCACGAAAACCAAGGCAAAAAGCGTGATCCTATTCAGGGTGTAACCCAACAAATAATAGGCAAACAAGGTAAGTGCAAACGTCAAGGGAACGGAGAAGAAAACCACCAATCCACCGCGCCAGCCCATAGCCAACATTACCAAAAGCGTCACAGCAATAATCGCAATTCCTAAGTGCAACAGCAATTCGCCCACTTTATCCGAAGCTGTTTCCCCATAGTTACGGGTTACTTCAACGTGAACATCATCTGGAATTAAACTCTTTTTTAGTTGCTCTACTTTGTCAATGATTTTTGCCGATATTTTCATCGCATCCGCACCTTTCACTTTTCCTACAGAGATAGTCACGGCAGGATATTCGGATTTTGCGGTTTTGAATTTTTCATTAGCTTTGCCATACCCAAACGACACATAACTTCTGGCTGTTGAGGGGCCATCTTGCACTTTGGCGACTTGTTTCAAATACACTGGCAAGTTTTTATTGACACCCACCACCAAGTTTTCTACATCTTCGGCATTCGATAAAAATTGTCCCGTAGTAACCAAATATTCTTTATCGTTATTGACAAAACTACCCGATTGAGAACTGCCGTTATTGGCCTGAATCATTTGCATAACGCCCAAAGCATCCACGCCATTTTCGGCCATTTTATCTTTGTCCAAAATCACTTTTAATTCGCGATTGTTTCCGCCAATTTCCTTGGTAATGGCCACATCTTTTACTTTCTCGATTTCCGAAGTTACTTCTTCGGCAAGTTGACGCAACTGAAAAGCATCTTGTTTTTCGCTCCAAAGCGTTAATCCCAGCATCGGCACATCATCAATCGAGCGGGTTTTTACCATCGGTTTGTACACGCCTTGCGGGAACATATCTTCGTGTTTCGCCAATTCGTCATATAATTTTACATACGAACGCTCCACATCCTGACCCACAAAAAACTGTACAATCAACATCGCCTGACCGTTCATGGCCATACTGTGCACGTGTTCAACGCCTTTGATATTCGAGATTACTTTCTCCAAAGGTTTAATCACACGACTCTCTACTTCGGCGGGATTTGCGCCGGGATAGCCCACCATTACGTCGGCCATCGGAACATTTATTTGTGGTTCTTCCTCCCTTGGGATTAGAAACGAGCTGTACACTCCTATAATCATCAACGCCACCATTAACAGTATCGTTAACTTCGAATTGATGAAAAAATGGGCTATTTTACCTGAAATTCCTTCTTGCATAATATTTATCCCCCTAACCCCCAAAGGGGGAATTGAACGGGGTGGTTTTATAAGTTAATACTAATTTTATTTACAAATTTTGTGAACTCTCGGCTCCCTTTCCTTAGGGAAGGGTTGGGGATGGGATAACCAAAGCTCCGTTATACAATTTCCCATCAGCCGAAACGATATATTGCTCATTTGCCGATAATCCAGACAAAACTTCTACTTGATTACCAAAGTTTTTACCAATACGCAACCATCTTAATATGGCTATATTTCCAGTTCCAATAGTATAAATTCCGGTTAACTGTCCTTGTTGTACCAAAGCACTTTCGGGAACCAAAACTTTTTCGTTTGTTTTTGTTTGCTTCGCCTGTTCGCTATCGCTCGGGTGCATGGTATTGGGAACAGGAAACTGAACGTTTACGAACATTCCAGATAAAACAGAAGAATCGGTTTTGTCTAAATTGATTTTTACCAAATATTGTCCACCCGTATTTTTTGCCGAAACACTGACTTCGTTTACTTTTCCGTTCAAGCTTTCGTTAGACGATTTTACCAATACTTTTACAGCCATTCCTTTTTTGATAGCAGCAATGTCATTTTCTGAAACCATAGCCGTTACTTGCAATCTTGAAGCACCTTCCACACTTACCAATGGCATTCCCGGATTGGCCATGTCACCTTCTTTTACAAAAGTATTGGTCACCACACCCGCAAACGGAGCTGTGATATTAGAGTAGGAGAATTGCGCCATTACTTCGTTACGCATTTGTTTGGCGCCTTCCAAACCAGCTTTTGCCATTTCATAACGGGCAGTCATATCATCCAATTCTTTTTGGGAAGCGCTTTGTTGTTTGAATAAATTCACAAAACGGTCGTAATCTTTTTTTGCATTGTTGTAACCAGCTGTTGCTTGCAGAATACTGGCATCCACTTGCGCTTTTTTGGCTTGTAAATCGGTGTTGTTGATACTGACCATTAATTGTCCCGCATCAACTTTTTGTCCCACTTGAACGTGAAGTTTGGTTACATAACCCATCATTCTAGTGCTTAAATTGGCGGAGTTTTCGGCTTCAATTTTACCGCTTGCCGTTACAAATTGCCCGTTGTTGTTTTCAGATGCACCACTTACTTTTACCGCGATAGCAGGCTCTTTAGTTAGAGATTCTTTCTTCTCGCCATTACAAGAGGAAAGCAGTAAAACGAATAGGGGAGTGATTATAGCTGATTTAAATAAGATGTTCTTCATTGTATGTTTTTTATAATTGATATTAAAATTGAAATTGATTTTTGTCATTGCCATTTAAATTTTTATTTTGTCAAAAACTGCAAGTATTCCTGTGTATAATTATATTCAAATACAGCTTGTAAATACTCCAATTCTTTTTGATACATCTGTGTCTCTGTCAATAATAAATCCGTGGTTTTTTCTAATCCTTGCGTAAAACGATTGCTTCTTATTCTATACGCTTCTTTGGATTGTTCCAAAGCCAGTTTTTCTAAATTCACTTTATTTTCGGCATCTCTAAGTTGTCTGTTGGCTTTGCTCAATTCCATTTGGCTTTGTGCCTTGTATTGTTGGGTTTCGATTTCCGATTTTTGAAAATCAGCCTTGGCTTTTTCCATTTTTCCAATGGATTTATACCCGTCAAAAGCATTCCAGGATAATTGAGCACCCACGACATATCCATTCGAATTAGATCCAAAAATTTCTTGGGCATACATTTCATAGCTTCCAAAAGCGTTCAGCCTTGGCAAGAAATTCATTTTGCTTGATTGTAGCATTTTACCATACGATTCGGTTGTTTTATTCATCGCCTGAATGTCTTTTCGATTATCCGATAAGGAAGTGTTGAAAGCATCAATTATGATAACATTATCCAATTCTTCGATGGGTTTATATACTTTGTTCGCTGTACCTTCATCCAAAAGAAAAGCCAAATAATCCGAAGCATTTTGCACATTGCTTTTTGCGTATTGCAATTGATTTAGAACTTCATTGACACGCACTTGCATCGATAATAAATCGGTTTTTTGTAAAATTCCCTGATTGAAATAATTCTGAATCAATTTCAAATTGGCTTCTGCCGTGGTATTTGCTTTTTCAATCACTTTTACGGCTTTGTAACTCATTTGCAATTGCATAAAAGCCTTGTTGATTTCCAGCTCCAAATATTCTTTGGTTCTTTCGGTTTGCAATTGGTAGGCGTCCATTTTTGATTTGGCTGCTTGTCGTCCATACAATCCATCAACGTTGATAAGCGGTTGCAAAACATCAATTCGTGTCGCGAAATTTTTGGTTTGAGACGGATTGTTCAGTTTTGCAGGATCAAAGTCCGAGGGTGTTAAAATCCCCTGATTTAGTTTGGATCCAAAAGCCATCAAAGGATTGGTCGTAGCCATAGAAGTATGCGATGCCGAGATATTTGGCAAGAACAGCGAATTCGATTGACGATAATCAGCCTGAGCCGATTTGAATTCTTGGTTCGCCATTTTGATTTGTAGGTTCTTGTCTGCCGCTTTTGCCCAAATGTCATTTTTAGAAATAGTTATGGTATCTTGACTATATCCAAAATGGGTAATTGAAATAATTCCCAGTAGTATAAAATTGATTTTTCTCATAATTGGTTTTCTTAATTATGAGGCAAATTTAGAATGATGAAAAACGATAGTCAGTAACAATTGTCACAGTAGTCAAAAGAAAGTAAAAAATAAAAGTGATGGATGGAGTGAATAAAAACAATACTTTTAAATGAATTGATAAAAATGTTTTTTTTGTTTTATCAACAGTTGTTTTTTTTTCTGTAAGACTGTGCTATATTTATAAAAATTTTGGAACAGCAAACATTTAATTATTTAATTTCTAATAATGGAAAAGGCGAAAAAGGAGTTTACCTACGATGAATTACTCCAAAAAGTTGAGGCACAAGAATTGCTGATTAAAGAGTTGAATGATGAAAAACTAGCTATAACCAATTTTGAATATTTTGTAAAAGAGTCCCCTGATTTAGTTTGCATCGCTGATACTAATGCCTATTATAAAATAGTCAATGATGGATTTGCCAAAACATTGGGCTATTCAAGGGAAGAGTTATTATCAAGACCGTTTCTTGAGTTTATCCATCCTGAAGATTTAGAAAAAACCTTAGAAGAAGTTAAAAATTTGACTCAAAACAATCCTACAGTCGATTTTGAAAATAGATATATTAAAAAAAATGGAGAACAGGTCTTTTTACAATGGAAAGCCAATTTGCATACTGCTAATAATTTAATATATGCAATAGCCCGTGATGTTACAGAGATTAGAAAAACACAGGAAAAACTCTTGTCCAGTGAAAAATCACTTAATGAAGCGCAAAAAATTGCTAAAATAGGAAGTTGGGATTTTAATTTAATAACCCAAGAATTGAATTGGTCTAATGAGTTATATGAAATATTCGAAATTGAGAATATACCTAATGATCCCCAATTATATGCGAAGTATTTATCTCGTTTTTTACTCGATGATGTAGAAGCATTAAATAAAAATGTTTATAACACTATTACGAATAAGGTTCCCTATGAAATGGAACATCGAATAGTATTAACAAATCAAAAAACAAAATGGGTTTTTTGTACCGGAGTTCCCATAATGGATAAGAATAATGATGTAGTGGCATTAAAAGGAGTCGTTCAGGATATTACTCAAAAAAAACAAATTGATGACACCATCAAAGCCAAAGAAAAAGCCGAAGCTGCCAATAAAGCAAAATCAGATTTCTTGGCCAATATGAGTCATGAAATCCGGACACCACTCAATGGGATTGTTGGTTTTACGGACTTGTTACTGAAAACCAAATTTGATAATGATCAATTGGAATATCTCAAAACAGTCAATGAATCGGCCAATACTTTGATGGAAATTATAAATAATATTTTGGATTTTTCAAAAATTGAATCCGGTAAAATGGAGTTGAATTCTGAAGAGATTGACATCATTCAGTTGACTAATCAAATTATAAATTTATTCAAGTACGAAGCCAATCATAAAAAAATAGAGTTACTGCTTGATATTGATTCCAATGTGCCAAAATACATTATGGGAGATTCTTTTCGATTAAAGCAGATATTGGTGAATTTACTGGGCAATGCGATGAAATTCACTTTTTCGGGTCACATCAAATTACAAGTCATACAAGTTGAAGAAGAAGAAATGATTTCGAAAATTAAGTTTTCGGTAATTGATACCGGAATCGGAATTAAAGATCATAATCAGAAAAAGATTTTTCAATCCTTTATTCAAGCCGACAATACTACGACCCGAAAGTATGGAGGAACTGGGCTAGGATTAGCAATTTCAAGCCAACTTTTAGCATTGAAAAATAGTGAATTGCAATTAACCAGTGCTTATGGAGTGGGAAGTGAATTCTTTTTTACGATTGCTTACGAGAAAACTCAACATAAGACCAATAATTCAGTTATGGAGGATTTGGTTTTAAATTCATCCTCCCATTTATCAAATTCTCTGACTAATTTTAAAGTTTTAATTGCTGAAGACAATAAAATAAACATGCTTTTAGCCAAAACATTGATTCGTAAAATAATAAAAAAATGCGATTTGATAGAAGCGACCAATGGCTATGATGCAGTGGTTTTGGCAGAAGAAAATTTACCGGATTTAATTTTGATGGACATTCAAATGCCTATTCAAAATGGTTATGATGCTACAATGGAAATTAGAAAAAAAGAGAAGACCAAGCATATTCCGGTAATAGCATTAACGGCCGGAGTTTTGAATGGCGAAAAAGAAAAGTGTTTAGAGTACGGTATGTCTGATTATATAACAAAACCCATTATTCAAAACCAATTGGAAAAAGTATTATTAAAATGGCTTAAGAATTAATACTAAGTATTTGTCATTTCGTTCTATATAAAAATATTTTTTACAGTATAATAAAACTTCCATTATGAAAATAGTATTGGAAGTTTTTTTTATCTAATATAGTGATGAGGTGTATTCTAATTATTTATGCCTTAATGTATTATGTGATATAAATTTCATATCTTTAGTTTCCTGTTATTTATTGTTTGGTTTTGTCTATTAATTCAATTTTGCTTTGTGATTATGAAAGAAACTATACCATCCGTTGAAGAATTGTTGCAAAAAATAAAAAAACAAGAACATAAAATTTCGTTATTACAAAAGAAAATAGACTCCATTACCAATTTTGAGTTTTTCACAAGAGAGACTTCTGACTTTATCTGTGTTTCGGATTTAAATAATTACTTTAAAGAATTCAACCTTGTATTTATAAAAAAATTAGGCTATACCAAAAGAGAATTATTACTGAACAGTTTTATCAAATACATCTACCCAGAAGATATTCCCAAAACAAAACAAGCGCATCAAGATCTTTTAAGTGGCAAAACTTCTATAATTTTTGAAAATAGAATCCTTTCCAAAAAGGGAGAAGTTTTATCCGTTCAATGGACATCTATTATAAACCCTTCCAAAAATCTTGTGTATTCCATTGGAAGAGATATCACAGAAATTAGAAATATTCAAGAGCAACTTATAGCTAGTGAAAACTTATTGAACGATGCTCAAAAAATTGCCAAAATAGGAAGTTGGGAATTTAATTTGAACACGCATGAGTTGATTTGGTCCAAAGAATTATATCATATTTTTGAAATGCCCAATGGAACTAATGAAAATTTGTATGAACGATATTTAGCTCATTTTACAGAGGAAGAAAAGGAGATTATCAACAACAAGATAAGTGAATCTGTCAGAACAAAATTACCTTATGAAATTACCCATAAATTGAGATTTCCTGACAATCGTTATAAATGGATTTATGGAACAGGAATTCCGATTCTAAACGATAAAGAAGAAATTATTGCTCTGAGAGGAGTCGCTCAAGATATAACTGAAAAAAAACGAATTGAAAGTGAAATTTTAGCCAAAGAGAAAGAAGTTGCCGCTATCAAAGAGAAAGAAAGAGAGCGACTAAGTAATGCCAAATTTAGAAATTATGTAGAGAATGCTCCTGATGGTGTAATTGTAGTCAATAAAGAAGGATTTTTTTTGGAAGTAAATCCAGCAGTAACAAAAATAACTGGCTATTCTAAAGATAAGCTGTTAAAAAAAACGCTTAAGGATTTGACTCCACCAGATTTGGTTATTAAAATCGAAACAATATTTAAAAGGCTTTCACAAGAAAGGACAACAAATGATGTATTGCAGTTTGTTCACAAAAATGGAACTTTACGATGTTGGTCTATTGACGCCGTAAAACTATCGGAAAAGCAATTTTTGTTGTTCGTGAAGGACATTACCGAGAGGATCAAAACAACAAATGCCTTAAAAGAAAAAGAAGAATTCTTGAAAGAAACCCAAATCATTGCGCAATTGGGGACTTATAGCATCAATATGTATACAGGAAAATGGACAAGCACTGATTTGTTGAATACTATTTTGGGAATTGATGCTGATTATGATTTGAATCAAGAATCTTGGAGAGCTTTGGTACATCCTGCTTGGAGGGATAATTTAGAAACTTATTTTCAGGAGGAAGTCGTAACCAAAAGGCAGCCATTTAATAAGGAATACAAAATCATACGTGTAAATGATAATGCCGAACGCTGGCTGCATGGAATGGGAACTTTAAAATGGGATGAAGATAACAATCCTTCCGTCGTTGTGGGGACTATTAGGGATATAACAGATCACAAACTCATGGAATTGGAATTGATACGTGCCAAAGAAAAAGCCGAAGAAAATGAAAAGGATTTGTATGTAAAATATGTTGAATTTGAAGAGATTAATGAGCAGTTAAAGCAAACCAATAGAGAACTTAAAAAAGCCAAAATTCAAGCAGAGGAAGCCAATAAAGCTAAATCCGATTTTTTGTCAAATATGAGTCACGAGATTCGAACTCCATTAAACGGTATTGTGGGTTTTACTGATTTATTGATGAAAACCGATCTCGAAAAAAATCAGTTGGAATACATGTCTACTGTGAATGTTTCTGCCAATTCCCTAATGGAAATCATTAACGATATACTTGATTTTTCAAAAATTGAATCTGGTAAATTAGAGTTGCATATAGAGAATATTGATCTTTATAGACTATTGCACCAAGTTATAGATTTGTTTAAACATCAGGCCAATATGAAGAATATTGCTTTATCACTAACTATCGAAAAATGTGTGCCACAATACATATGTGCCGATTCGATTCGGTTGAAACAAATATTAGTGAATTTAATTAGCAATGCCTTAAAATTCACCTCTTTTGGGCATATTCATTTGGATGTTGATCAAGTAAAAGGAGGCAAGAAAAATGCGACCATAAAATTTTCTATTAAAGATACCGGTATTGGAATCAAGCAATACAACCAAAAGAAAATTTTTAATTCCTTTGTACAGGAGGACAGCGCTACTTCAAGAAAATTTGGAGGGACAGGTTTAGGGTTGGCTATTTCCAATTTGCTTCTTGAATTAATGAACAGCAATTTGCAACTGAAAAGTAAGTATGGTGATGGAAGTGATTTCTTCTTTTTTGTTAAATTCAAAAAAGCGGAACCCTTAAAAGATGCTTTTGCCGAATTGATGCCTCATAAAGCAATCCGAAAGATTTCCAGTACAAATAATATGGATTCATTGCGTATTTTGATTGTGGAAGACAATAAAATTAATATGTTCTTGGCCAAAACATTAGTGAAAAGAATCATCCCGAATGCCATTATTTTGGAAGCTATCGATGGACAGGAAGGGGTGGAGCAATTTGAAATCAATAATCCAGATTTAATTTTGATGGATATCCAAATGCCAATAAAAAATGGATATGATGCTACAATCGAAATTCGAAGCCATAAAAAAGGAGACAAAATACCCATTATTGCTTTAACAGCGGGAATAATGGTAGGTGAAAAAGATAAATGCCTTGAGTTTGGGATGAATGATTATGTTTCCAAACCAATAACCGAAGACGATCTGGATTTGATACTTCGAAAATGGCTACCACAAAAACAATTGTTGTAGGTCGTCTGACGAAATTTTGAAACAACTCCTGATAATTTGGATTTGTTGAATCTAATTGTTTCAATTGAAGAGTTGTTTGCTGTGCTTTTGACTAGTTTTCAGTTTGGATCTACACAAAAGTAAGGGCATATTGTTATTTCACTTGATGTAATTTTTATTAAGCTATTTTGAAATAGTAAACTTTATAAAATAGGCTCAAAGGGGTAAAAATAAATTAGCTGAAATTGGTTTAAAAAAAAAAGAGTGTTTGAAGGTTACAAACACTCTTTTTAGGATTATTATAAATCAATTACATTATGCTTTCTTTTCAGTTTTAGCAGCGCAACAAGATCTTGTTGTTTTGTCACAAGTTTTCTTTTCTTCTGTAGTACAGTTTTTGTGATCTTTTGTACACGCTTTTTTAACTTTTGCTGTACTTTGTGTTTTGGTAGTAGTAGCTTTTGGTTTTGTTTCTTGAGCGTTCACATTTATTCCTGCAGTGAAAAGTGCAACCGCCAAAATTGTAATTAGGTTTTTCATGGTTTTTATTTTTTGATTTTAATGATGAGCCAAAATTATTATTTTTTTTGAATTGCAGTTATTAATTAACTTTTTTATAACTCATTACTGCTAATATATTTAAAGCAATGGCATAGACGGTTATTATTGAAAACTGAGTTGTAATATCTTTAAAAGTAGCACCTTTGAGCATCACCATCCTAATGATTTCTACAAAGTACCGAATTGGATTTAGCAATGTAATGTTTTGTGCCCACTGTGGCATACTCTCGATTGGTGTGAACAACCCACTCATCAAAATAAACACAACCATAAAAAACCAAGAAATAAACATGGCTTGTTGCTGGGTATCGGTATGATTGGAAATGAATAATCCGATTCCCAAAATGAGTAATAAATAGACGGAAGTAAAGGCATAAATCAAAACCAAACTGCCTACCATAGGAACTTGGAAAACAAGTTTTGCAATTAATAATCCAACGGTTAAAATCACCAGACCAAGTATCCAAAAAGGAAATAATTTACCAATAATAAATTGGTGTTTTTTGATGGGAGTCACATTGATTTGTTCCAAAGTGCCAATTTCTTTCTCCCGAACGATATTCATAGCCGAAAGAAAAAGTGCAATCATGGTGACTAATAACACCAAAATTCCCGGAACCATATATGTTTTGTAGTTCAGTGTATTGTTGTACCAAAAGGAAGGAATTGTGACTATGTTTTGCGGTTGTATGAGGGAACCGTCGTTGTATTGCAAAAGGTGGCTTAGGATTTTTTGGTTGTAGGTTCCAATGATTTGTGAAACGTAAACATTCTCAACCCCTGCCGAGGCTCCATCGATGGCGTTGATGCTGACTGACAAAGTAGTGTTTTTTTCGGTAATCAGGCTGCGTTCGAAGTGGTTGGGAATTTCGAGGATAATATCGATATTTCCTTTTTGCATTTCGAGGTTGGCTTCTTCTTTGGTATTGAATTGGTTTACTATTTTGAAAGATTTCGAAGCTTCAAATTTGCTGATGAGTTCCCTGGAAGCAGCCGAATGGTCGTGGTCGATATAAGAGAACTTGATATTTTGGATTTCAAAACTGGCAGCATTGGACAAGATTATCAATTGAATTAACGGTAAAACAAATATGATAGGCAGCATTCCTTTGTTTCTAAAGATTTGTTTGAATTCTTTCTGGATGATGAATAGGATAGTTTTCATTTTAAATTTTAGATTGTTAATCAACGATTTCTGTTTTTTTAGATTTCATTGTTATCGAAATTACCATTGCTATTGAAATTGCCATTGAAATTGTTTTTTATTCCAGTCTGATCTTATATTTTTTGATGCTTAAAGCTATGAAAAACACCGTCATTCCTATCAATATTAAGGTCTCTTTCCAAATGGTATGAATGGTGGCTCCTTTGAGCATGATGGCTTTGATGATGATAATGAACCACTTGGCGGGGATGATGTTGCTGATGATTTGTAGCGGCAGCGGCATACTCGAAATGGGGAAGATGAATCCCGACAGGATGATTACTGGGAGCATTAATCCCGCTAAGGAAAACATCATGGCGGTTTGCTGCGATTGGGCTATGGTTGAAATTAAAATCCCCAGTGACAGTGCGGTAATAATGAACAGAATACTTTCCAACGCCAAAAGGAAAAGACTACCTTCGATAGGCATTTTAAACACTAAAACACCTAAGAGTACAATGATTGTTGCATTGATTATCGATAGAAAAACATACGGAAATACTTTACCAATAACCACTTGAAAAGGTTTTATGGGCGAAACCAATAGCACTTCCATAGTGCCCATTTCTTTTTCACGGGTGATGGAAATGGAAGTCATCATGGCCGAAACCAACATCAAAATTACGGTCATCACTCCAGGTACAAAAGTGAAAACACTTTTGAGTTCGGGGTTGTAATACAGTTGTGTTTGGGTTTGAATTTGGTAAACAGGTTTGATGTTTTTGTTGAGTTCCTGTGTGTAGTTCTGCAAAATAGCATTGATGTAATTGGTGATGGTATTGGCCATATTTGGGTCGGTGGCATCGGTGATGACTTGGACTTTGGCTGCTTTTTTATTTTGCAGGTTTTGAATAAAGTCTTTCTCAAAAACCAAAACGGCTTTTACTTTTCCGGTTCGGAAAACGCTTTCTATTTGAGCTTCGTGCGTGATTTTATTTACGATATTAAAATACTTGGAAGCGCTTATTTTATTGATGATTTGTTGGGTTTCGGTGTCTTTGGATTGGTCTAAAATAGCAATATTAACATTGTTGATCTCATTGGTAATGGCAAATCCAAACAGCATAATTTGAGCTACCGGCATCCCGAAAAGTATGAACATAGTGCGTTTGTCACGAAAAATGTGGTAGAATTCTTTTGTTACAAAACCGATGAATCTTTTCATTTTAGACTTTTTAAGAATATAGAGAATAGAATATTGATAATAGATTTATTTATGTGTGATACTGTAATCTTAAAACTGCAATCTGCTAACTATTCTACATTACGGGCGAGTTTCAGGAAAACGTCATTCATGGAATCGACATTGTATTTTTGTTTTAAATTTTTCGGACTGTCAAGTGCTTCTATTTTTCCTTCGACCATAATCGATACTCGATCGCAATATTCGGCTTCGTCCATATAGTGTGTGGTTACAAAGAGCGTAGTCCCTTTGTGAGCCTCAGCATAAATCATTTCCCAGAATTGTCTTCGTGTTATGGGGTCGACGCCACCTGTGGGTTCGTCGAGAAATACAATTTTTGGCTCGTGCAAAAGCGCTACCGAAAAGGATAGTTTTTGTTTCCAACCTTGAGGCAAGGATCTTACCAATTTATCAGCAACGTCTTGTAAATTCAAATCCTGAATTAATTGCGCTGTTTTTTCTTTGATTTGTGCGCGAGACAATCCATAGATTCCGCCAAAGAAAGTGATGTTTTCTTTGATGGTCAAATCGTCATACATGGAGAATTTCTGACTCATATACCCAATGCTTTTTTTGACCATTTCGGCTTGGGTTTTTACATTGAAGCCCGCTACAATAGCTTCGCCCGAAGTAGGTTTCGAAATCCCAATGAGCATCTTCATAGCGGTCGTTTTTCCGGCTCCATTGGCACCAAGAAAACCGAAAATCTCTCCTTTGTAGACATCAAAAGAAATGCTATTGACCGCTGTGAAACTGCCAAATTCTTTGGTGAGCTTGTTTACGGTGATGATTTTTTCTTGATTCATTTTTGAGGCAAATTATTTTGAGCATAGATTACAAATCCATAAAAACATCTTCTATGGTTGGTTTTGTCATTTGGATTTCTATTTCGGTATGTTTTTTATCTTCTAAATATTTCTTTAATGCATTAGAATTAAATTTTGTTTCCTTGTCCGTGTAATGTATGGATTCACCAAAGGCATAAACGCTGTATTGACTCGGATAGTTTTTTAGATCGAGTAGGAGCTGATACGTATTTTTTGCTCGGACATCATAAATAGTTTTGTCGTATTTCTCAATAATGTTTTTAGGGGAATCAATTTTAAGGATCGTTCCTTTTTGGATTAATGCGATTCGGTCACACAAAGCCGCTTCGTCCATATAAGGTGTTGAGACCAAAATCGTAATTCCTTTTTGCTGTAAACGCTTTAGCATTTGCCAAAATTCTTTACGGGAAACGGGATCCACTCCTGTTGTGGGTTCGTCCAGAAATAAAACTTTAGGTTTGTGAATTAAAGCACAGCACAAAGCTAGTTTTTGTTTCATTCCGCCCGAAAGCGCTCCTGCTCTTCGAGTTTTAAACGGTTCTATTTGAATATAAATATCTTTGATTAAATCATAATTTTCTTGAATGGTAGTGCCAAAAAGGGTAGCGAAGAAAGTCAGGTTCTCTTCAACAGACAAATCGGGATATAAAGAGAATTTTCCTGGCATATAACCTACACAGTTGCGTATGGACTTGTATTCTTTTACAACATCAAAGCCTGCAACCGATGCAGTTCCTTCGTCGGCAAACAGTAATGTGGTCAATATTCTGAAAAGCGTCGTTTTTCCAGCACCATCAGGCCCAATGAGACCAAATATTTCACCTTCATTTACTTCAAAAGAAATGGCTTCAACGGCTTTTATCTTGTTGTAGGATTTGGAGATATTTTGGACTTTTATACTCATTTTATGAAGAAGTTTAAATTTATTTAAATGCTTTAAACGTTTAGGACTGATTGTGAACTGCAGTGGTTTTCTTTTCTTTTATTAGTGAATATTTATAGGTTAGTTTGCTTTTTTGTTGCCATTTCCCATTCCCTGACCGTTTCCGTGATTTTGTTGGAAATGGTTTTGAAACCATTTTGGAGCCTCAATTTGATTGTCATAAATGTAGGATGCTATTTTTTTTAAATCATTTTCTTTAAAATTTTGTTTAGGCATCGGATTGAATTTATTTACGGCTCCAATCATTAATGCATTTTCGGCTTTAGGATCACTAGAATAGGCAACAATTGCATTCACAAAATCTTCTTTGCTATTATATTGCATTAAGTATCTTTTTTTTACGGCAATCATTGGCGGAGCAATAATTTCATCGTGAGATTTTGTCGTTACACTGTGACATGCATAGCAATTCTGTTTCATTAGTTTTAAACCTTCTGGGGCTTTATTGATTTCTGTAGCACTTGCTAAATCTGTTTCGAGTTTGGTTTCATCTTGTTTTTTGCAACTTGAAAAAATCAAGAGCAGTACTACGGTTTTCATTAATAATGTTTTCATTTGAACTTATTTTATAGTTAATAACGAATATTTTAATTGATGAGATAATTCTTTGATTCGGGCTAAGGGACTAACCACATTTCAGCCGGCATTCCTATTTTTAAACCCCCGTCATTTTTTACTTCCACTTTTACGGCATAGACTAAGTTTACTCTTTCTTCTTTCGTTTGAACGATTTTTGGTGTAAACTCCGCTACCGATGAAATCCAGGAAATAGTTCCAGGATAGGATTTCATTCCAGTTCCGTTATCAATTTTTACCGTTACTTTTTGATTCAGTTTTATGTTGGGAAGTTGCGTTTCGCTGATGTAAACTCGCAATGTCATTTGGCTGAGATTGGCTATTTTATAAAGCGGTTTTCCAAAGGAAGTGATTTCATTGGGTTCTGCATATTTGGCCAAAACGGTTGCTTTTATCGGATTAATGATTTTGCTATTTTTGATTTGGTCATTGATCTTTTTAATCTGAACATCAATCGAGGTGATTTCATTTATAATAGGTGCATTCTGAGTTTGAACTCCTTTTATTTGTTCTTTGATCACATCCACTTTTCCTTCTATCTCATCGACTTGGCGCTTGGTGGCGGCGTTTTCAGCAAACATATTCTGAATCCTTTTTTGTTCAATAAGTGTGGTTTTGAGTTGTGCTTGTAATACACTGATTTGCGACAACACATTTTCAGATTTGGAATACACCGTCACTTTTGAAGCTATGAGCTGTTGTTTGTTCAGATGCAATTGAATGGTGTCGACCAATCCTACCAAGGTATTTGGTTCAATAACATCACCTTCTTCTAGATTTAAAAACTCCAGTTTTCCATTGGCTTCAGCAGAAATAGTGATTTCGGTCGCTTCAAAATTGCCATATCCATCGGCTTTCTTATCGCTGTTGCTGCACGAAAACAGGCTTAGTATAAGTGTTAGTATAAATATGTGTTTCATTTGTTTAAAGATTTATTTGTTAGTACACCTTTGTCAAAGTTTTAAACTTTGACAAAGGTTTTAAGGATTACTAATTGATTCCAATAGCGACTTGATAATTGGCCTTGGCGAGTTCCAATTGTATTTCGTGAATTTTTTGGCTGTTTTTGGCTTCGTACAAATTGGTGAATTCGGTCAAATATTCCGAGGCGGTAATGACTCCGTTTTTTAATTGCGAACTAGCCGATTTTTCAACATATTCACGCAAAGCGATTATATCGGTATCGGTGGCAATATTGGTTTCTGCTTTTTGTATTTCTGCATTGATTTCTTGCAGCTGAATTTTGTTATTGAGTAAGAAAGTTTCTTTTTCGGTTGCAACAATATCGGCAGAAACAGCAAGCGCTTCCTTCTCTGATTTTGATTTGTTCCAATCAAAAACATTCCAATTGGCTTTCAATCCGACCATAAAAATGGGTTCAAATGAGTTTTCAATCATGTTCAGTCCCGGATTACCGTAACCTGCGATTCCAAAGGCATTTATTTTGGGCAAATTGTTTTTAGTCAATATACTTTTTGAAACATCGATTTGCTGTTCCTGTAATTCGAAATAGTGTATTTCAGGTCGGTTTATAGTCGTATTTGTTGGTGTTGTAATAATTGGTTTGTCCAATTCTGTTGTTTCCGGAATGTTGGAGTATGTTATGGAAGAAAGATTATCGAATAGTTTTTTCTTGTCGTATTGGATTTCCGAAAGCTGTTGTTTAATTTTCAGATTTTCGGCTTCCAATACTTTTTCGGAAGCGGGTAAAATGGCGCCAAACTCAATACCCGATTTGACTTCTTTTATTTTCGATTCCAATTGTTTTTGCTTGGTAAGCAAAAGGTGTTTTCGCTCCTGCAAAAGTAAAATAGAAAAAAACAACTGATTGATTTTGGACTTGAGTTGGTATAAGTTGACCTCGACCTGTTGTTGTTGTGTTTTGGTTTGAGCCTCTTTGAGTTTGGTATTGGCATCAATCAAACCACCATTGTAAAGCAACTGATTAACGTCTAATGTAGCTTTGTATTGGTCTTTATTTAGTGGGGATATAAAAGGATTTGGAATTTCGGTTACTTGATTTTGGTAGGTTCCTTGGGCATTCAAATCAATTTTCGGCAATTTTCCGGTTTGTAAAGCATTCACTTCATGATCCGATTTTTGCTGTAATAAAGTAATCTGTTTGGCAGTTGGATAATTTAGGCGAACTAAAGAATAGCAATTCTCCAGCGTCATTTTTTGCTGCGCTAAAGCAAAAAGCGGGAATAAAAAAAGGATGCTAAAAGTATATTTTGAAGGTCTCATTTTTTAATCGAATTAATAATAGTTTCGGCTATGCTTGTTTTTCGTTCTTCCATCATTTCGTTAAATTCTGCTTCCGAAAGTTGAATGATTCCTTTTAGCATCATTTTGGCGGCAAAAGGAAACACCGTCATCGAAAAAATATCTAATAAAAGCTGCTTTGGAGGAATGGGTTTGATTATTCCATCGGCTATTTCTTTTTCAATTTGCGCTAATAATGGAGTAGGATTCGGGCGGTTTTTATGATTCAGAAAGGATAGTACAAATTCAGGATTGTTGTTCATTTCCTGAATGATAAAAGGAGGTAAGTACGGGTTGACAATGACAAATGAAATATAACTGTTTGTGAATTTTCTAATTTTCTCGAAAACTGTTGCATCCGAATTGAAGATCTCATTGATTTGTGGAGCTAATTGACTGAAGGCATTCATAAAGACTGCTTCAAAAAGTAATTGTTTGTTTTTGAAGCAGTAATGTAACATTGCTTTGTTGATGCCCGCTTCGTCGGCGATTTCTTGCATGCGCGCTCCTGCGAATCCCTTTTTTTGGAATACAACTCTGGCGGCATTGAATATTTTTTCTTCGGTTGTCATGAGTGCTAACTATACGGTTTAACCATTTGGTTAACAAAGTTAATTAAAAAAAGTATTTCGGGTTGAAATACTTATGATTTATTTTTATGATCCTGCGTTCTAATTTAGCAATTAACCTATTATTTCTGTTTTTTCTCTTCTTTCACAAACATATTAAACAACAATCCACCCATTAAACCTCCATAAAGAGTAGAGTTAACGGGTTTTGAAGTGATGGCACAACTTCCCGAAGCGCAGCCCACAAAGTGATAATATAGATAGCCGGAAATGGCTCCAAGGATAATTCCGATGCCGGTGATAATAATTGCTTTTCGGGTCATGAGTTGCTTTTTTCTACAATCACTTTGATTAAATCAGAGGAGCTTAAAACTCCAGATTGCCTCCATAATTGTTTTCCGTTTTGAAAGAGAATCATAGTTGGAACACCACGAACTTGGTATTGTGCTGCGATTTGCTGGTTTTTATCCACATCAATTTTGATGATGGAAATTCGGTCGCCCAAATTTTCTTTGACTTGTTTCAAAATAGGTGCCAATGTTTGGCATGGCCCACACCAAGTTGCAAAAAAGTCAACCAAAACTGGTTTTTCGGATTGAATGATATCGTTGAAAGTACTCATTTTTTTATGTATTTATTTTTTGGGAATTGCACATCCATTGGATCCACAACCTGTATTAAAAATGGCTTGAATAAAGAAAAATAATCCAAAGGCAATGAAAAACCATTCATGGGTATAGTATGCTTGAGTAAATAAAAATACAGCAAAAGCCAATCGAAAAATTCGCATAACGTGCCAATTGGTAAATAGTAGATCTTTCATTTTTTGGGTTTAAATGGTTTAAAAGTTTGAAATACTGTTTAGATGATACGTACCAAAAAACAATTAATTCAATTCGTGTAAATTTACTTCGTCAGTTCGCTGTCGCTCGGGTGTGAAATTCGTGTTTGCTTTTACAATTTATTTCCAATTTTATATTTGGTATCGTAAGCGATTTCTTTTTGCAGAGTTTCTAAAGAAACTTCATTTTTGCTTACAATCAAGACTTCAGAAAAATTACTGTTCATACTTACGCTTAAAACATTTTCAAGTGCTGAGAACTTTTCTGAAACGGTATTTTTACAACTGCTACAGGTGATTCCTTCAAATGGGTATAAATTGACCAATACCTCATTGTTTTTTTGTAATTCGATAAACAATTCGGAACCAGCTCTTGGTGTGGCAGAATTTTGGCAAACTTCCATTTTTAGAAAATTAAAGGCCTGTTGAAAAAGCAAATTATATTCGTCTTGGCTTCCGCCAAAAGGGGGGCCACTTTCAAATGTTCGGTTGAATAGTAATCCTGCAATTTTTCCTTTATTGGCTAAAAGATGATGCATTTTCCAAACGTATTTTTGACGCATCGTTGGTGGCAATGCACAAAAGAATGTCTGTTCTAGGATTACGTCATACTCATCTTGATGTTCAAAAAAGTCCCCCAATACGATGTTGATATTGTGATTGTCTTTGAATTTGGTTTTTAGATTTTCTACCAAAGTCGGGGCTATGTCAATTACAGTAACGTTTGTAAAACCTTGTTCCAAAAGATAATCGGCTTCATAGGTATTTCCGCAACCCGGAATCAAAATCCGAATGGTTTTGTCTTTTAGTGTGTCAATATAGGTTTTTATGGGCGGAGATACTTCACCTAAATCCCAACCTATTGTATTGGATTGGTATTGGTTGTCCCAATAAACTTTATCCAACGGTTTTTCACAAGATGTCACGCAACATTGTAATTCGTCCATAATTTATATTTTTTTGTTAGTGTTTATTCCTAAGAGTGTATATAATGGACAAAAACTAATAAAACTTGTCAGTAAAAAGATGATGGCAAAAGCCAATAAAACGATTGCCAGAGTACCAGTTATAATACCGGCATAGTATAATATTGCAATGATAATTCCAATTATGGAACGAATCAATTTGTCTGTAGCACCCATATTTTTTTTCATGATAAAAAGTATTTATTGATTGTTTTTAATTACTAAAGAATCTTTAGTAACTAAATTTCAATTTTAAACTAAATAGTGTCAATATAACGTGAGGTCACGCCCTAATTATTTTTTTATTTTTGAATTTGTCATTGAAATTGTACTTTGCTATTGAATTTTACTTTGACACACAAAATCGGTTCTTGGAATGTCGGTTTTGGCAATGGCACTAAATCCTCCTTCTATTTCACTGAAATTTCTAAAACCACGGGCTTGCAAAATCGAAGCTGCGATCATACTGCGATATCCGCCGGCACAATGCATAAAGAAATGCTCTTTTGGGTCAATGTCTTTTATCCAATCGTTGATGTTCGCTAGCGGTTTACTAAACGCTTCTTCAATATGTTCTGCACTGTATTCGCTTTGTTTACGGATGTCGATGATTTTGCTTTCACCAATTTTTACTTGCGCTTTCAATTGGTCTGCAGTGATTCGGTTTACAGTGTCAATTTCTTTACCCGCATTTTTCCAAGCCTCAAAACTTCCTTCTAAATGTCCCACTAAATTGTCAAAACCTACTCGACTCAAACGGGTTACGGTTTCTTTTTCACGTCCTAATTCGGTCACTAATATAATGGGTTGTTTTACATCGGCAATTAAAGCGCCTACCCAAGGAGCAAAATCACCATTGATTCCAATGTTTATGGATTGCGGAATAAAACCTTTGCTGAAATCACCGTTGTTTCTAGTATCTAAAATTAAGGCGCCCGTTTCTTCTGCGGTAGCTTCAAATTCGTTTACGGTTAATGCTTTCATGCCTAAATCCATTACGTTTTCAAAACTATTGTACCCTTTTTTGTTCATAGCCACATTCATTCCAAAATAGGCTGGGGGAGGCAGCAGTCCATCGGTCACTTCGGTGATGAATTCGGCTTCGGTCATATTGGCTCTCAAAGCATAATTGGTTGCTTTTTGGTTTCCAATAGTCGAAACGGTTTCTTTACTCATGTTTTTACCGCAGGCACTACCCGCACCATGAGCGGGATAAACAATGACATCATCTGCTAAAGTCATGACTTTGTCTCTTAACGAATGGTATAATAATCCAGCCAATTGTTCTTGGGTCATCGATGCTGCTTTTTGCGCCAAATCTGGTCTTCCTACATCACCTATAAACAAGGTGTCTCCAGAGAAAATTGCATGATCTTTTCCTTCTTCGTCGATTAGTAAATAGGTAGAACTTTCCATGGTGTGACCAGGAGTGTGTAATACTTTTATTTTGATATTTCCTATTTCAAATAGTTGGTTGTCTGTTGCAACGGTGGCTTCAAATTCGGGTTGTGCAGTTGGTCCATAAACGATTGCAGCGCCCGTCTCTTTGCTTAAATCCAAATGTCCCGAAACAAAATCGGCATGGAAATGGGTTTCAAAAATATACTTCAGTTTGACTCCGTCACGTTCGATTCGATCCAAATAAGGTTGTGTTTCTCTCAGGGGATCAATTATAGCTGCTTCACCATTGGAAGTGATATAATAAGCACCTTGTGCCAGACAGCCTGTATATATTTGTTCTATTTGCATGATTTTTGTTTTAATGTGATACAAAGTTAATTCTGTTTTGTGATACTATCTGTGACAAAAATTACTTTAACGTAAGTTTAATTGAAGTAGATAAGTGTCTTAGAAGCTAAGATTCTAAGTTTTTAATTTTTTGTCTTTGAAAATTAACAATTTAGTCTGTTTTAAATTGCACAAAATTCCTTGACAAGAATGTAAATCCCCATGACTAAGATGAACCAGCCAAAAAGGGGTTTTAGTTTATTACCGTCTATTTTTTTAGACAATTGAGTGCCAATAATCATTCCTATAAAAGCCATTCCTGAAATAGTTAATAAGAAAGGATAATTGATTGGGGTGCCAATGAATAAATCACCAACAAAACCAATGGAAGAGTTGACAAATATGATTAATAAGGAAGTCCCAACGGCTTGTTTCATCGGTAAATTGGCAAAAAATAAAAGAGCTGGAATAATCAAAAATCCACCCCCTGCGCCCAGAAATCCTGTAACAATTCCAACCACAGAACCAATTAGTGCCAGATGCAGGTAATTTGTGTGAGTAGATTGTATTTGAGAATTGGTTTTGCGAATCATCGAAAAGGAAGCAGCCATCATCAAGACTGCAAAAATAATCATGATCAGAAAATTTTTGGTGACCTGAAAATCATTTACCGTAAAAAGCACATTAGGAATTTTTAAAATGATTACTTCTCGGATAACCAATATGGAAAATACAGAAGGGACGGCAAAATACATGGCCGATTTGATTTTGAGATTCCCCATTCGGTAATGAGTGAAACATCCTGAGAAAGCAGTTATGCCAACGATAAATAAAGAATAACTGGTAGCCAGTTTTGGATCTATTTTGAATAAATATACCAATATGGGAATCGTCAAAATAGAACCGCCACCGCCTATTAAACCTAATGAGAGACCTATTATGACAGATGCCAAATAACCGAAATATTCCATACTGTTTTTTTTGTTTAGGGCAAAGATGCGAAGATTACTGTAGATGCTCGGTAACTTTTGTCACTTTAGAAGAATTTGTGAGTTGTGAGTTTTTTGTAATCTGTTTTAGAATTTAAACTTTACATCAAAATCTCAATTTGGTTGCGGTGTAAAACCACCAAGCCTCTTTGTTCCATTTTTTTGAGCAGTCTCGAAATAACTTCTCTGGAAGTATTCAAATCCGACCCAATTTCCTGATGGGAAAGTTTCAGTTCTTTGCAACCGCATGCCTCAACTTGACGTTTTAGGTAAAACTCTAGACGTTCATCCATAGCTCTAAAGGCAATACTATCGATAACTTCGAGTACTTCTTCAAATCGATTTCGATAAGTGCCAATAACAAATTCATACCAGCTTCGATGTTGCATCATCCATTTGTCCATGAGTGATAGAGGAATCATAATCACTTCGGCATCTTCGACAACCTTAGCCATAATTTGACTTTTTTCATTCTTGGTTGCGCAGACCATTGATAGCGCACAGGCTTGTCCAGGTTGCAGGTAGTACATGAAAAATTCACCTCCATCATCATCTTCTCGATAGACTTTGATAGTTCCTTTGGTAACTAAAATTGTATTTTTTATATATTGTCCAGTGCGCATGATGACTTCACCCGAACTAAAGTTTTTGATGACTTCGTTTGATTTTATATCTTGAATCAATTCGTTTGAAAAAGAGGAGAATATTTTTTTTAATTGCTCTGGCATTTGATTTTAAATTTGGATGGATACCAATACTGTAAAAGTAGTAAAAAAGCAGAAGTTTTTGCTAAATGACATGTGAAGTTGAAATAGTAAATTATGGAATACCAAATAGAACTGGATATTTTAGTCTTTATTTTGGACAATAAATAACAGAAATTAGGATTTGTTGAATATTGATTTTTACGAAAACGTTTTCTTTATTTTGTTGATTAATTCACAAAAAAGAGGTGTATTGTTTGAGGAAAAACTCGTATTTTTACGAAATAATAAATATTATGAAATCGCTATTGATAAAAGTTTGCGTAAGCAATTGAAAAATCATCGAACTCCGATGAACATAAAATATTGTGAGATAAACGCCTAATGAATAAAAAGGCGACTCAATCGGTAGCAAACTAGCGGTGCATAACATGAATCACCTTAATAAATAAATTTTACTTATATGAATTTGACACAAGATGAATGGGTTTCCCAATTTGAAGCTGATGAAAATGCAATAATACTAGATGTAAGAACTGAAGACGAATGCGATCAAGGTATAATTGAAGGTTCTATTAATATTGATATTCATAAAGGACAGGAATTTATTGATGCTGTTGCAGCATTGGATAAAAGCAAAAATTATTATGTGTATTGTCGATCAGGAATGAGAAGCGCAAAAGCATGTGAAATAATGAACGAGGTAGGGATAGAAAATGCCTATAACTTACTTGGTGGGATTATAGAATGGAATGGTGATATAGTATAATATCATAAAGTAATAAAAAAAGAGGCTTATGCCTCTTTTTAAATCTAAGAAAACAACCAAAATAACCACAGAATGAATACAATACCTCAAGAATTTCAAATTACAGAACCGCTTATTCAAGATACTTATTTGGTAAATGGTAAATTGAAAAAATGGACTGGAAAAACAACACCAGTATATTCTACAATTTCTTCAACCGAAAAATATGAACCAACATTATTAGGTTCTATTCCTTTTATGGGTGAAGCAGAAGCGCTAGAAGTGGCAGAGTCTGCAAAAGCGGCTTTCAATAACGGACAAGGTTTATGGCCTACAATGAAAGTGGTTGACCGTATTAAGTGTATGGAAAAGTTTGTTGCCCAAATGAAAGAAACCCGTGCCGAAGTGGTTAAACTTTTGATGTGGGAGATTGGAAAAACACTTGGTGACTCCGAAAAAGAATTTGACAGAACCGTAGAGTATATTATAGACACTATCGAAAGTTATAAAGAATTGAACAGTCGTTCAGCTCATTTTTCTAAAGTGCAAGGAATTAATGCCATGGTACGTAGAGGACCTATCGGTGTGGTATTGTGCCTTGGACCATACAATTATCCATTGAACGAAACCTTTACATTGCTTATTCCAGCTTTGATTATGGGAAATCCTGTAATTTTCAAACCAGCAAAACATGGTGTTCTATTAATATCACCATTGTTGGAAGCTTTTAGAAGCAGTTTTCCAAAAGGAGTAATCAGCATTGTTTATGGTAGAGGTCGTGAAATTGCTTCGCCAATAATGAAATCCGGAAAGGTAGATATTTTGGCTTTGATTGGAAACAGTAAATCAGCTATCGCTTTACAGGATCAACATCCAAACAAAAACAGATTGCGTTTGGTATTAGGGTTGGAAGCGAAGAATCCAGCTATTATTCTGCCGGATGCCGATTTGGATTTGACAATTCAAGAATGTATTGCAGGAACTTTATCTTTCAATGGTCAAAGATGTACTGCATTGAAAATTATATATGTACATGAAAATATAGCTGCTGAATTCAACAAACGTTTTGCGGAAAAAGTGGACGCTCTTGCCTTTGGAAATCCATGGGAAAAAGGAGTTTCTTTGACACCGCTTCCAGAGACCGAAAAACCAGCTTATATTCAGGAATTAATTGATGATGCTACCAGTAAAGGAGCAAAAGTAATCAATGCGAAAGGTGGGAAACACACAGATAACTTTATATTTCCAGCCATTTTGTTTCCTATAAATAAAGATATGAGAGTGTATCACGAAGAGCAATTTGGTCCGGTAGTACCCGTTTTGACTTTCAAAGATATTCAAGAACCATTAAACGATATGGCCGAATCTAATTATGGTCAACAAGTGAGTTTGTTTGGTAAAAACATCAAAACCATTGCGCCGCTTATCGATACTTTGGTGAATCTAGTTTGTAGAGTAAACTTGAACAGTTCTTGTCAGAGAGGACCGGATGTTTTCCCCTTTACTGGGAGAAAAGATTCTGCTTTCGGGACATTAAGTATTCATGATGCTTTGCGTTCATTTTCTATCAGGACTTTTGTGGCTTCAAAAGATAATGCCTATAACAATGAAATATTACAGGAATTGTTAAACAGCAAAGAATCTAATTTCATCAATACCGATTATATTTTATAAAGGTTTTTAATCAATTAATCAAACCGTCTCATTTCTTGGAATGAGACGGTTTTTTGATTTTTTAAAGTTTGGAATTTTAAGTTTGTATTATTGACTGTTTTGGAAATGATTTTAAAGTGTTGTTTTTTAATTGCTTATATTTGTGAGGGTAATCCCTTAGCTATTTTTAATGCTAATGGATTTTTTATGAATTCCTATTTTTAAAATGCATTTATATATTTATTAAAATTGTAAGCATCAAAAAAAGAATAAAAATAGCAGCTAGAAAGGTACATGAACATTTGCATCGTGAGCCTTATTATGTACATCCTCAACTGGCTTTTATCCCAAATATTGTTATAAATGTTATCACTTTCATTATAGCACTAGCTTTGATAGGAACTATTTTGTACTTATTGATTCGATTTCTTGTAAAGGCGTTTTATCATTTATAAATAAATCCATTGCTGTAATAAAAGCAATCGAAATAAACAGACCCCAAACTGTTTATAATGTGATAACCATTTTTTTAATTCTATCCAGAGGAATAATTATTACGCTGGGTTTTTCGGGTAATTCTAAAAACACCAGCATTTTGTCGAATGCATTGTTAAAATATGTAAGCCATATAAGTTTTTAATTTGAAGAAAATAAGATAAAGCAATAGTTCATTTAATAAAGTGACATAGCCTTATAAAGAACGTTCTTAAGTTATATTATCTTTTGATCACAAATTTGGTAAGCTAACACATGACTTATATGTTTATAACCAAAAGCTTTTATTATAGATTCTAGCGTTGTTTTTTTCAATAATTGTTATTTACCAACATTCATACGGATTTGGATTTTTGAAAAAGCTAAAGAATAGATTTGATCAAGATTATTGGAATTAAAAAAGTAAGTGGTTTTGTCTTTCCATTATATTTTTTTAAAATGAGAAGGATTAAAAAGTTTCCGTTTATTAAAATCGAGTTATTTTAGAAAGGTAACTTGAAAACAGTAATTTCTTTAAAATTAAATAAAATAATAAAATTGATTTTGGTAAATAAAGATGCGTTTACTGTTGAGGTATTGTTAATAAATTTACACAATAATCATTATAATTGATTTTAATTTGTTATTTATTAATTTTTGCTAATTATTTTGATTTTTGTTTGAATAATTTGTGATTTCATGATAAATATCAGGTTTCTTGCTACAACGTTTTCTTAAATTTGATGTATAATTTAATAGCACAGGCCATGAAAGTAGAACTCAAAATTTTCGTAGTATTAGCTTTACTAATTGTAACAGGAACAAAAAGTATTGCGCAAGAAATAAGCTGGGTTGCACCAGAATATTCTAATTCATTGAAAAATCCATTTGTAGGAAATCAGAAGGCTACCGATGTTGGAAAGGAAATATTCAATCAGATGTGTGTACTATGTCACGGCGAAAAAGGACAGGGAAATGGAGAAGCAGGTCTAACCTTGCAACCGCATCCTGCCAATTTTCTGGCTCTGAATGTAAAAAGCCAAACTGATGGTGCTATTTTTTGGAAGATAACCAATGGAAAAGCTCCAATGGCTAGCTACTTTGAACTTTTAACAGACGACCAAAGATGGAAATTGGTCAACTATATACGAGAATTAGAAAAAAAATAGTTTTGAATTAGTAAAGAAATAAATTTTTTTTTAAGGGAAACCGCCGCCACTTATGCTTTAAGAGGTGACGGTTTTTTTTGCGTGTTAAAAGGAAATCATTCACTTCTATTATTTTAATTTTTTGAATTGTATTAAAATTACGCCTGATAAATACGAGGTGAACGAATGAGTTTTTTTACCGCTGATTAGCAGATTTTAATTTAAATTTCTATACCGAATTAACCGTGTTCAGTGGAATTAGCGCAAATTAATTTCTTTAAAATAAATAAATCAGCTTTTCAATAAATTAATCTGCGAATCTGCGGCCATTATTTAAATTCATGTGTTTGCCTTGCTTATAAATAGTGTTTGTATTTAAATTGAAAATGAGCTAATAAGTTTGTTAATTTTTATGTAATTTTAATACGTGTAATCTATTGATATAGATTTAGTTAAGTTTTTTTATTTTTTGCTACCCAATCTATCCTACAAGTTATCGATTTTCGAATGTCTTAGACTTACGCCACTATAAAAGAAGATGTTGATAATCGAACAAAGATGCCTAAGAAGATGGTGTAAGTGAGGTTGTTTTTAAACAAATTAATAAAATAGCTGGATTATGAAAAAGTACTTTTTTGTTATCTTATTAGTCAGTTTTCAGGTATTTTATTCCTCTGTTTTCGCACAACTTAATTCTACTAATTTTACTGCTTATTCTGAATTAGGAGGCACTTTTATCACCGATATTATTACCGACAAGAGAGGCGTTGTCTGGATAGCAACCAGTAATGGACTTGTGCAATATGATGGTTATGAATACAAACATTTTGATGTAGATCCCAAAGATCCCAAAAAAATGGGAAGTATTTTAACCCAAAAACTTTTTGTAGCTCAGGATGGTCATATTTGGATTGGTTGCACAGAGCTACTCAGTGAATACAATCCCGAAACAAAAACATTCAAGAATTATGATATTTCAAAACTGACGGATTTTCCTTTGGGTTCGCGACCCACAATTATTACCATAAATGAGGATTCGAGAGGGCGAATTTATTTTGGGACGACTTCTTTTATTGGTTTGACAGCTTCTCACGCTCTTTTTTATAAAGATGCAGATAGTAATAAACTCCAGCGTTTTGATTCTCCCAATAAAGTAGAAATAAAAAATGTTTATCAAGCTACTACAGACCATTTGGGCAATGTCTGGGTATTTGCCGCTAACGGTTTTTTTAGAATTGATAAAAATAAAAATATTCATAAAGCGAAATGGCCAATAGCCGAATATCTGAGTGATCAATACTATAGCAGAATTAAATGCGATGTTAATGGCAATGTCTGGATGAGTTCAAGTAATGTTATTCATTCAACTCTCAGTGTGTGGAATCCAAATACTGGCAAAGTGAAGTCCTATCCTTTAAACCAATCTATCAGTAAAATTAATAATGAGTTTATTATTACTGTAATGGAGTTCGATTCAAAAGGGAATATTTGGCTTGGAACCACATATGGTTTACTATATTTTGACTTGAAAAAAGAACAATTTGAACTATTGAATGAAAATCCAAATCTAAGATTGACAAGAAATGTGCTTACTTGTCTTAATTTGGATTCTTTCGATAATCTTTGGATAGGAACAGAAGCTCAGGGATTACTTAGATATACTAATCGAGTAGTATTGAAATCCTATGTTTATAAAAGAGAAGATAAAAATTCCATTACTCAAGGCTGGGCCAATAAAATAGTTGAAAGTGGTGATGGTAAAATTTGGATAACTACCGAAGCGGGTCTCAATGTTTTTGATCCTGTTACCAATTCTGTAACACCTTATCCGATTTCGAAAGTACTATCAGGGGTAATTTGGTTCTTTGGAAAAGGTTTGTATTCACCTGAAGAAATTCTCTTCCAAACGAATCTTGGCTCTTTTCTTTTTAACACTAATACTAAGACTTGTAAGAGAATCAATCTAGAACCTAGACTGGATAAACTTTTTATTACCAGTCTAGTTAATGACAGTAGGGGAAATCAATGGTTTTGTACGGTAAATGGTGTTTTTCTAAAAGCTAAAAATAGTAAAACTTTTCGCAGCTTTGATTTAGCAAAGATTGGCGGATCAAATAGTAGCAGCAATGATGTAGCCAATATTTATGAGAGTCCCGAACACGGAATATGGCTGCTTACCAATAACGGATTATTTCTATATAATTATGAGACCGATAAAACGGTAAGGTATGGATTTGACAAGAAAAAAGGAGATGTCTTAAAATCGCAAGACATCAATTCGCTTTATGTTGATAAAGAGGGGACTGTTTGGGTTGGAACTTGGGGTGGTGGTCTTAGTAAATACAATATCAAAACAGGGAAAATTATAACGTATACAACTAAAGACGGTTTACCCTCTATGGGGATTCAAGGGATTTTGCCTGACGAAAAAAATAAAGCACTTTGGCTTAGCACTTTTGACGGAATCAGTAGGTTTAGTATTGAAGAGGAACAATTCAATAATTTTTCGATGGAAGATGGTCTCCAAGGGCGTCTATTTGCCGATGGGTCAAACCTTAAAACATCTGGAGGGCTTATGTTTTTTGGCGGTAGTAACGGTATCACGGTATTTAATGCAAATAATATTTCTAAAAATTCTACCCCTCCAAAAGTATTTATTACCGATTTTAAAATTGGTGATATTTCAATATATAATGACATCGATTCTGCTCAAAAATATAAAAAGGCAATACCAAAAGATTTTATTCTAAAGCACAATCAAAACAGTATTTCTATCAATTATACAGGGATACACTATGCTAATCCCATCAGAAATAAATTTACCTACAAACTGGAGAATTATGATAGCAACTGGCGTGAAGTAGGAAATATTCGCACCGCGTATTATTATGATCTGCCTCCAGGGGACTATATTTTTAGAGTAAAAGCGGCCAATAGCAATGGTGTTTGGAATAAAGAAGGGGCTTCTGTTACATTTAGTATTACTCCTCCTTGGTGGCGCACTTGGTGGGCGTATACGTTATATGGAATCCTCTTCTTAGGTTTCGTCTTTTTGATAGATCGATTCCAGCGAAAAAGACTTCTTGAAAAAGAGCATGCTTTGGCCAAAGAAAAAGAACTTGTCCATGCTCGTGAAATTGAGAAAGCCTTTAATACACTCAAAACTACTCAACTTCAACTTATTCAATCCGAAAAAATGGCATCTCTTGGGGAACTTACGGCGGGAATTGCCCATGAGATTCAGAATCCGTTGAACTTTGTCAATAATTTCTCTGATGTTAGTCTAGAGCTGATTGATGAAATGCATGATGAAATGAATAAAGGCGAAACGGAAGAAGCCAAGGCAATTTCAGTAGACATCAAACAAAATTTAGAAAAAATAATCTTTCATGGTAAACGCGCTGATGGGATTGTAAAAGGGATGCTACAGCATTCCCGTATTAGTTCTGGACAAAAAGAACGAACAGATATTAATGCCCTTGCCGATGAATATTTGAGACTGGCTTATCATGGTTTGCGAGCCAAGGACAAAAGTTTCAATGCGGAACTGGAAACTCATTTTGATGCAAAACTCCCAAAGGTTGATGTAATTCCGCAAGATATAGGCCGGGTTTTACTCAACTTATTTACCAATGCTTTTTATTCCACACATCAAAAACAAAAAACGACGACGCAAGAATACAAGCCAGTTTTAATAGTGGAAACAGCTCAAAAAGGAAATTTTATAGAAATTATTGTTAAAGATAATGGTACAGGAATTCCAAATGCAATTAAAGACAAAATAATGCAGCCTTTTTTTACCACAAAACCTACGGGAGAAGGAACCGGTTTAGGTTTGTCATTGAGTTATGATATTGTGGTGAAAGGACATGGAGGCACTATTAATGTAGAAACAGAAGAGGGCAATGGCGCCACTTTTATTATAACACTGCCGATATGATTTATTACTATTTAATTTATCAAATATGAACTTTGATTATATTCTATTAATTATCGTTTTTAGTCATTTGCGAAGAGCATTGCAAAGCAAAATTTTATTGCCCCAAATTGATAAATATTTGAGCATAGGATTTTGGTTCTCAGTTGTGCTTCTAATCACGGGAATCCTATTAGGTTCCAGCAAAGACATAACTGCTTGGATAGCGCATGCAATGTTGTTTACTGTAATTTATTTTTGCCTTACCCAAAAGGAGTTTATTTCTGTTAAGTCATTTATTTATTCCATATTGCCTTTTGTAGCTGTGAATTTTTTAAAAGATTTTACAGAGCTCATCAACTCCTCTTTTCATCAAGAATGGAATAATTATTTTGATACAGCAATTCTTTTTTCAATCATCTGGTTTTTTGCGATGTTCTTTGTTAATAGAAAACAGCGCAAGGACATGGAAAAAGAACGATTAAAAGCCATAGAGCTTGAAAAAGAGTTTTTACAGTCCGAAATTTTAAAAGAAAAATTAGAGATACAGGTAGCAGAACGTACTGCTGAAATTTTAGGACAAAAGGAAGAATTGCAAAAGACACTCGATGAACTAAAAACAACTCAGGCGCAATTAATTCAATCTGAAAAAATGGCTTCACTTGGGGAACTTACTGCTGGGATTGCTCATGAAATTCAGAACCCATTAAACTTTGTGAATAATTTTAGTGAAGTGAGTAGTGAACTTTTGGACGAAATGAATGAGGAAATAGTTAAAGGGGATTTTGATGAAGTTAAAAACATTGCAAACGACATCAAAAAAAACCTTGAAAAAATAAACTTTCATGGCAAACGCGCTGACAGTATTGTAAAAGGAATGCTGCAACACAGTCGAATAGGAAATACCGTAAAAGAACCCACTAACATCAACAAATTGGCCGATGAATATCTGAGACTAGCCTATCATGGACTTCGTGCCAAAGACAAAAGTTTTAATGCCGATCTAGTTACCGATTTTGATGAAAACCTACCTAAAATAAATGTATTGACCCAAGAAATTGGTCGTGTATTGCTGAATTTGTTCACGAATGCTTTTTATGCCACACATCAAATGCAGAAAAAATTAGGAGAAGGATATAAACCAATAGTCAGTGTGAAGACTGAATTAAAAGAAAAAGGAATTGAAATAACAGTAAAAGACAATGGTATTGGAATTCCGGGAACTATTAAAGACAAAATAATGCAGCCGTTCTTTACCACCAAACCCAGTGGTGAGGGCACAGGTTTAGGATTGTCTTTAAGTTATGATATAGTGGTAAAAGGTCATGGCGGAACAATTGCTATCGATAGCCGAGAAAATGACTATACCGTTTTTACAGTTTTACTTCCAATAGAATAAAAGTATACTTTCAAATAATAAAATTCGTAAATTTAAAAACAGGTAAGTAATTGAATGTTAGGTATTATGTTGGTTTTTTAAAATAATAATAACTTAAAATAAGTTTAAATGAAAATACTGGTAGTAGATGATGAAGCCGATATACAACCGCTTTTCTTGCAACATTTTCGGAAAGAATTACGGCATCACGATTTTGAATTCGATTTTGCCCTTTCGGGTGAAGAAGCATTAGATTATCTTAAAGGCAAAGCTTCGGAAGTAGTGCTGATTCTTTCGGATATAAATATGCCAGGGATGAGCGGGATAGAACTTTTGTCGAGAATACGACATGATTTTCATGGCCCACAGCCTGTAGTGATGATGATTACCGCTTATGGGGACGAAGAAAATTACAAACAATCTATGGAAAACGGTGCGAATGATTTTTTGACAAAACCATTAGATTTTAATGTATTGAAAGAGAAACTAAAAAAAATCATGGACAATGGCTAAGATACTTGTAGTTGATGACGAAGCAGATTTAGAGATTCTAGTAAAGCAAAAGTTCAGAAAAAAGATTCGGGAAAATGTTTACGAATTCATTTTTGCTCAGAATGGGGAAGAGGCTTTGCTGAAAGTTGCTGAACATCCAGATCTGGATATCATATTGAGTGATATTAATATGCCAATAATGGATGGACTAACTTTATTGAGCAGGTTGCCCGAAGCCAATCCAATGTTGAAAGCGGTTATGGTATCTGCCTATGGAGATATGCAAAATATACGGACAGCCATGAATAGAGGCGCTTTTGATTTTGTTTGCAAACCCGTTGATTTTGATGATCTGGACTTAACTATGGAGAAAACTATCTTGCATGTCAGACAATTGCAGGAAACTATCAAAGCAATCAAGGAGAATAATATTCTCAAGATGTATGTTGATGAAAATGTAATTAATTTTATGACCAATAAGGAGTTTGAAACTAGTCTTCTTAAAAATGAAATGCTGGAAGCTACAGTACTTTTTATAGATGTATGTGGTTTTACTTCGATTACGGAGCAATTTCCGGCAAATACAATTGTGAATTTGCTTAACGGATTATTCGATACAATCGTAAAAGAAATTATTGCTCAGGAAGGACATGTAGATAAATTTATGGGTGATGCCGTTATGGCTGTTTTTAGGGGAGATTATCATTTGGATAGAGCTATAGATGCAGGGCTCGCATTAAAAAATCAAATCAATAATATCGAAGAAATAACAGTTGGAGACAAAAAATACAAACCAGAAATTTCGATAGGTATTAACTCTGGAGAAATGGTTTCGGGAAATATTGGTTCGGCATCATTAAAGCGATTTGATTATACTGTTATTGGCGATGCAGTAAATACAGCACAAAGATTGCAAAGTGTCGCCAAACCGGGTCAGATTCTTATCTCAGAGGCTGTTTATCATATTGCTAAAGAGTCTTTTAAGTGTGAACTAAATGGTGAATATGTTCTGAAAAATAAATCAGTACCAGTAAACACCTATGAAGTAATTGAATGAGTATTTTGAGTTCTTTAAATACAAAAAACGTTATTACTTAAATCTTGAGTAATAACGTTTTTTGCGTAGTAAAATATTGAAATAATTGATCGCTTTTACTGGTTATAACTATTGAATTCCTCATCGGTTACTCTTTCCAACCAATCAACGGCCCCTTTTGGAGTAGCAGCTGTAATCGCTATATGGGTTAGCGTATTATCTCTTGAAGCACCATGCCAATGCTTTATATCAGCTGGAATTTTAATCACATCACCTCTTTGAATTAATTGAATAGGTTTGCCTTTCTCCTGATAATATCCAATTCCGTAGGTTACAATAAGGATTTGACCACCCGGATGCGTGTGCCAATTGTTTCGGGCTCCCGCTTCAAAAGTTACGTTTCCGATGATACTATTAAATTCATTTTCACTTACTAATAATTTAACCCAGGCATTTCCAGTGAAATAATCAGGATTTGCTTTATCGCCTTGAGGGAAAATTGGATTTTGTGTGCTGTTATTTGTTTGTTTCATGTTTTTTACTCTAACTAAATTTATTGTTTTTTACAAGCTTTAAAACTTTCTGTTCTTTGCGCCTCTGCGCCTTTGCGTGGATTGCGCTCGCAAAGACGCAGAGGCGCAAAGCATACTAATAATTAGATTCTAGATTGAGATACGAATAGTCATATTGCTTTTGTAATTCTCAACATAAAATCTTAGCCACTTAGATTCTTAGAATCTCAGCAACTTTTTCTCATCCCTTGAGCGAAGCCATATCAATCAC
Organism: Flavobacterium sp. A45; assembly: GCF_002001005.1. Lineage (GTDB taxonomy): Bacteria > Bacteroidota > Bacteroidia > Flavobacteriales > Flavobacteriaceae > Flavobacterium. Next base: position 53,118 of record NZ_MUNX01000075.1, on the reverse strand, counting down.
AAAGCGATAGTGTACATCACTTTTCAACATTCTTTCGTAAGCTTCGTTGATGTCTTGCATTTTGATTAATTCAATTTCGGACACGATGTTGTGTTTTCCACAAAAGTCAAGCATTTCCTGAGTTTCGGCGATCCCGCCAATTAAAGAACCTGCTACCGATTTTCTGCCCATTATCATAGGAACAGTGTTCAAGAAAGGTTCCAAACCGCCTAAGTATCCCACAATAACCAAAGTTCCACTGGTATTCAAAGTTCCAACATAAGGATTTACGTCGTGAACATAAGGAACGGTGTCAATAATCAAATCGAATTTTCCACTTACGGATCCCATTTGGCTATCTTCGGTTGAAATGATAACAGAGTCGGCACCCAAGTCCAAAGCGTCTTTTTCTTTACCTGGAGTTCTTGAAAATAGTGTAACTTCCGCGCCCAAACCTTTGGCTAGTTTTATTGCCATATGTCCCAATCCGCCCAAACCTACAACGGCAACTTTACTTCCTTTACCCACTTTCCAGTGGCGAAGCGGTGACCAAGTCGTAATACCGGCGCACAACAAAGGCGCAGTAGCGGCAAGATCAAGATTCGCAGGTACTTTTAGAACAAAGTGTTCTTCAACCACAATTTTTTCAGAATAGCCTCCATAAGTCATTCCACCCAAATATTTGTCGGGACTGTTATAAGTACCAATCCATCCGTTCGAGCAATATTGTTCCAGATCGTGTTTGCAGTTATCGCAAGTGTGGCAAGAACCAACCAAACAGCCCACTGCCGCAAAATCGCCCACTTTTAGCTTGGTGACTTGACTTCCTACTTTGGTCACTTTTCCAACAATTTCGTGGCCAACAACAGTCGGATATGTCGTGAATCCCCAGTCATTTCTAGCGGTGTGCAGATCAGAGTGACAAACGCCACAATACAAAATATCGATTTCAATATCTTTCGCAGTTGCGTTTCTGCGTTGGATATCCATTTGTTTTAGGGGGGCATCAGCAGCTACAGTGCCGTAAGCTTTTACATTTGTGGTTTCCATATTTTTAAAATTTTGATTATAAATGCTTGATTTTAAGACTCATAAAGATACTGAGTTTTTTTTGTTAATTATTTCATTTATAAGTGAATTAACTAAAGAATGTTTGATGATTTTTTTAGGAGCAGAAAATCCATTTTCATAACATATTCAGTCCCGCTGTCCGCTAAATCTTTTCCTGGCTAAAGGATTCAGGAAAAGGATATCGCTTCCATCGGGGCTAAACGAGAAATTTAGTTTTTAATAAAAATTTTAGCCGATTGTATTCTTGTACTTTGGGTGCACGAGCGGGATGCTTGCGTTAACAGAGGGATTAAAAAAAGCCTCCAAAAAAGTTTTTTGAAGGCTTTACAGTTGTTGCTGTTTCTTTAAAAGAAATGATTAGGGCATTTTTATTTTAATTTTCGATAATATTATCTAAATCTAATGCTGGATAATGTGCTTTACTATAATCAAGAAAGTCTTGCAGAGAGCCTTGATATTCTAAAACAAAATCTACTAAATCATTTTTAGGCTTTCCATAAGCCTTATAGATTTCTTTTATTATAAGTTTTTTTGTTCCATCTTTTAATGTTGAAATCATTTTATCATTTTTGGCAACAACTTTCAGATCCATTATATCTTTAGAAATATAATTGCTAGCTATAAAATAATTATATCTAGTGGAATAAGCTCTTCCGCCGGAGACAATAATTTTAGGAACTAAAATTATTTTTTCCCCTTTATATTGAGGAAGATTATATTCTTTAGTATCCCATTTTCCAAGTGTAGAATTATAGAACCTAACTTTAGTTTTGAAAGTTTGAATTTTATGTTTTGCACATTGTTTCTCTGTAAACTCTGCAAATATATTTCTGCAAACATTAGAAATCGTATCTGACATTATATCTTGGCCAATACCTTCTACAAGTAACAAAATATTATGAGCTTCATTAGTAATTGATATACCTTGTTGAGCAAATATATTTTTACTTAATGAGTCATAAATTAACTCTGCTTTTTCATGGGCAATGGCTTTTCCTTTGTTTGAATCTGAATATCCTAGATGATATTCGTTTGGTTCATGCAAATCTGATAGAAATTTTAGTCCATTTGTCTTATCCTTAGGAACGATATATTTTCTATTTAGGTTTGTGAAAAAATCTACTAATTGTAGATAAATTTCATCTACAACTTCATACTCTCTATTATTCGCAATTAGAAAAGGGCAAATAAATGCTAATAAATCCCCATCGAGCGGGATATTTACGAATTCAACAAAATCTCTTTTGTTTATTCTATAATGATCTTTGAATGTGTGTACTTGTTTCATGAGTAATTTGAATTAAAAATTAATGCTTTATTTTGAATTAATAAGATGAATTTGGGCATTTCACCCGTATTGTTTTTTTTATATAATAATCTATTTATCAAATAACTAATGATTTAAATGCAATTTTGACACACACTTTAATGTTTCTCCTTTGTATTAATATTAGAGCTTTTGTAATTAAAAATTATACTTAGGTTATTTTATGGATCCATAGTTTTATTATTTTAATTAATATTTGGTCTTTAAATGAAATTTATTCAAACCATGTATTTTTTTTGTTTCTACTATTCTTTCAACTTCTCGACAAGAAAGATTTGACGAAATCAGTATTTTTGTTAAATATAAAGTACTGTTTCTTTTATGAAACAAATATCTCTGCAAAGAAACGAATTAAATTTGTTTCTTCAAAGAAACATTTGTACGTTTGCAGAAACGTTATTCACAATTATTTAAAAGTTATTCACAATGAGCACTTCATTAGATACCCAAAGGTTTTCAGAAATGATTAAATCGAAAAGAGGAAGTAAAGGTTTGAGAGTACTAGCTTCTGAAATAGGTGTTAGTGCATCAACACTTTCAAGAATAGAACAAGGAAACTTACCTGATATAGATACATATTTAAGATTGTGTGATTGGCTTGAAGTTTCAACAGATTATTTTACAAATTCAAATTCAAATATCGAAGATGTACAGAATGAAGTTATAGCACATTTAAGAGCTGATAAAACATTACCACCATCAACTTCTGAAGCTCTAATACAAATGATAAATTTAGCTTATGCCTCTGCAACAAAAGAAAACTAAATATAAAAGAGGTTTTAAGAAATGGTCAGATGAAAAAGTCATTGAATTAAGAAATCAATTAGGATTATATCCATCTTCTCCTCTTTGTGCATTTAAGTTATGTGAATTTTTAAAAATACCTATTTTAGAACCATCAAGTGTACAAGGACTTTCAGAAGAACAATTAAATGAGTTATTAGGTAATGGTTCAATCCACTGGTCTGCAGCCACAATTCCTTTAAAAGAAGGAAAATATATTATTGTTCATAATCCAACACATTCTCCGGCCAGACAACAAAGTAACTTAATGCATGAGCTAGCTCACATTATTTGTGAACACAAGGTTTCTGAAAAAACAAAAACCACAGGATTATCTGGTTTTTTAAGAAGCTTAGATATTGAACAAGAAGATGAAGCTGAATGGTTAGGTTCATGTCTTCAACTTCCTAGACCCGCCTTACTTTATTCATTAAAAAAGAGGATGACATTTGAAGAAATTGCAGAACACTATAAGTGTAGTATTGAAATGGTTCAGTATCGTATAAACATTACTGGCGTTACTCGTCAATTAGCTTATAAGAAAAATTAAAATATCTATTATAATCTAACTTTTCGGTTTGTAGTAAGAAGTTTTATAATTTCATTCTGCTTTAACCCGCTCCGCATTCTCCTGACTTTGTACCTTTTTTAAATGCTCTTTAAAGCTGTAAATCTAATAAAAGTCTCCCGACTTTTTCCGTAATTATCTTTCAAATTCAACGCCTTTGCTAGTATGATCGCTTATAAATCGAAATGTTCCTTAGTATATTGAAAAGAAAAACTACAAAATAACAGCTTTGCTACTTTGCAGTTTTTTATAATTTTTGAAACCTCTGCAATTCTAAAAACATTCACGGAAAAAGTCGGGAGACTTTTATCATGTTTATGATCTTTCAAGAACTTTTAAGAAACGCAAAGTCAGAGACATTTGCGTAGCATACACGTTTCCATTGAACTCTTCGGGGAGCGGGTTATTAGGTAATTAATGTTTTGTTGTTTAGGATTTGAGTTTTTTTAAAGCTATAAAAAATTACTGTTCAACAAGTTTCTTGATTAGTGAATTGTTTTCTTATTTTTCAGCTCAAAATATAATTGAGAAGTAGAGTTGCAAATAAAAATTGCATGCTAAGTTAAGATATATTTTTGCAATTAATTTAATTATGTGTGTCTACAGTTTTGCAGGCATAAAATAAAAGTTTAAATTTACTTTTTTATTATTACGACTTCCTTCCTTTATCATTATCAAAATAATCCTTCCTAATTATTTTGATAATAGTAATTTAAAATACTTTATTATTTTAAAGACATATTCATTTTACCTAAATTTTATTCTTTTATGAATCATATTGTCAAATATACATTTGTACTTCTTGTCGTTTCATTCAGTTTAGTGTCCTGTAAACAAAAAAGCGGTAATAAGATAAAAGTCGGTTTTTCGCAAGCCATGACCACCGATGATTGGCGTAAACAGATGAATAGTTCCATAAAGGTTGAAGCCTCTTTGCGACCTGAAGTTAATCTTACTATTCAGGATGCTAATAATAATGTAGAGAAACAAATTGAAGACATTGAAAGGTTTATTTCAAACAGGGTTGATGTGATTATTGTATCTCCAATTGAATCAAAGCCATTAACTGCAGTTGTAGAAAAATCAATAAAAGCAGGTATTCCTGTCCTAATTGTTGATAGAAAAATCGACAGTGAAAACTATACAGCTTATCTTGGCGCCGATAATATTGAAATTGGTCGCATTGCTGCCCGATATATTATTTCTCACAGTAAAGGTTCTGGAACAATCATTGAAATTACCGGATCAAATGGTTCATCTCCAGCTTATGAGCGAAGCCTGGGATTTGAACAAATAATCAATGAAAACAAGCGGTATAAAGTAGTGAACACTATTCATGGCGATTGGGAGGGAGAATCGGTTAAAGCACCATTAAAAACTATTCTTTTACAAAATCCGGACATTGAATATATTTTTGCTCATAACGACCGTATGGCTTTAAGTGCTTGGGAAACAGCTAAAATATTAGGATTAGAAAAGAAAATTAAATTTATAGGTGTTGACGGATTGAATACGGTGAATGGTGGTATAGAATTGGTAAAAGGAGGTGTTTTAGACGGGACTATTTTATATCCAACAGGAGGAAATGAAGCACTGAAATTGGCTCTGAAAATGTATAATAAAGAACCAATTTCAAAAAACAATATCCTAAATACAATAGTTATAGATCAGAATAACGCTGAGATTATTGAAAATCAAATGGATAAAGTTGATCAACAGCAAAAAGTTATCGAGTCGCAGCAAGGGGCTATAAAAGTTCAGGAAAGAGAATATGCTTCGCAGAATAACCTTGTTCGGTTATTGAGTTTTTTCTTAGTTATTATTTTGAGTTTAACCATCTATAGTATTTATTCGACGATTTCTATTTCAAGAAAGAAAAAGCAACTTGAAAAAATTAACCAAACTGTAATTGATCAGAATGATGAAATTCAGAAGATGTCTGAAATTGCTAAAAAAAGCAATGAAGCAAGATTAAATTTCTTCACAGGATTATCGCATGAGTTTAAAACACCTATTACTTTGATAATGAGTTATGTGGAGTCGTTAATTGAAAACGATAAGATTAAAGGGACTGCGCTTATAGAAGAAGTAAAGCTAATCCATAAAAACTCCAATCGATTATTGAGATTGATTAATCAATTGCTGGATTTTAGGAAAATTGAGGAGCAAAAATTTTCATTAAGAGCTTCAAATACCAAAATTTACGATTTTTCCACTGATGTAATGGCAAATTTTAAGGGAGAAGCGGCTCGAAGAAACATTGATTTTCAGCTGACCTGCAAAAACAAAAACATGGAATTGTTCATTGATCGAGGTTTGATGGATAAGGTATATTTTAATCTACTTTCTAATGCTTTTAAATTTACTCCTGATAATGGTAAAATAGCTATTTCAATCGTTGAAAATTCAGATGATACGGTAAAGATTTGCTTTAAGGATTCCGGAATAGGAATTCCTGAAAATGAATTGGATATGGTATTTAATCCTTTTTTTAGAGCATCAAATAACAATAAAAACAGTTCAGGAATCGGATTGTATTTATCAGAAGAGTTTGTGGAGTTGCATCACGGTAAGATTGAGTTGAAATCAAAGCAAGGCTGTGAATTTACAGTTACTTTACTTAAAGGGAATAAACATTTGAAGTCTTCAGAAATTGTAGATAAAAGTGAAAATCTGAATGCAGTTTCTGATTTTTTAATTGACAATATAAATTCAGATATTGATTTAGAAATTGCCAAAGTGCATTCGGAATCTGAAAAACATACATTATTGATCATTGAAGATAATGTCGAATTAGTTTCATTTTTAAAAGTAAAGCTTTCAAATGAGTATTTAGTTTACTTTTCCGACGGAAGTGATGCGATAGAGAAGGCCATGGAAATTATACCTGATGTTATTATTTGTGACATCAATTTAGTAGATAAAAATGGTTATGAAATCAGTAAAGAGTTAAAGAAAGATTTAAGGACATCTCATATACCGATTATTGTTTTAACGGCCCAAAGTAACAAAGAGTCCGTTTTGAAAGGGTTACAGAGTGGAGTTGATCAGTATCTTACCAAACCATTCAGCCTTTCTGTTTTAAGAGAATCTATTTCTAGTTTACTTTTTAATAGAGAAAAACTACGATATTATTATACCAATAATATTTATCGCATTGAACATGAATCGAAATTTGGTAATCAAGAACAATCCTTTATCACTAAGATGAATGATATCATTAATTTAAATGTCGAAAATCCAAAATTTTCAGTTGAAGACCTTGCAGAAAAGCTTAATGTGTCTAGAGTGCAATTGTATCGTAAAGTAAAAGCTATAATAGGGATTAACATCAGTGATCATATTAATAATGTAAAATTGGAGAAAGCAGCAGAGCTTTTAAAGTCTAATACAATGAATATTTCTGAAATTGCATACTCTCTTGGATTCTCTACTCCAAACTACTTTTCAACTGCTTTTAAGAATAAATTTGGAATATCACCTAAAGAATACAAATCTTCACTTTAGTTAGATTCAAAATTGATACTATTTTAGGTATCAATTTTGAACCTTATGTAACAGAATCGAAACTACAAGGTTTTCGTAAATAAGTTTTAATTCCCGTAAACCCTTGATAATAAAGGCTTTGTTTTTAAAATGCGAAACCAATAATTATTGAGGAATTAAATTGTAACATCATTAAAAATAAGTTGTTTTTTTTGCGAATATCTTAGCAACAAGTTTTTAATACATGTACAATGAATAAGATATTACTTTGGTCCGTTACTGCTGCACTGGCAGGTTTTCTTTTCGGTTTTGATACCGTAGTTATTTCTGGAGCTGATAAACAATTGCAGCTTCTTTGGCATTCATCTGATGCTTTTCATGGATCTGTTGTTATGGCAATGGCACTTTGGGGTACAGTTATTGGTGCAATATTTGGTGGATTTCCAACAAATAAAATTGGTAGAAAAAAGACATTGTTCTGGATCGGAGTCTTATTTTTAGTCTCTGCCGTAGGTGCTGCATTTGCCAACGATCCTTATGTTTTTGCTGCCTTTAGATTTTTGGGAGGAATTGGAGTTGGAGCTTCGACGATTGCTGCACCAGCTTACGTTTCTGAGATCGCTCCTGCTGATAAGCGCGGACGTTTGGTTGCCTTGTATCAGTTTAATATTGTATTGGGAATTTTGGTAGCCTTTATTTCTAATTATTTCTTAAAAGATATTGGTGATAATTCCTGGCGATGGATGATAGGTGTTCAAGCTTTCCCTTCATTAATTTATTTACTTTTTATATTGGTTATTCCTGAGAGTCCAAGATGGTTACTGTCTAAGAACCGTATAGATGAAGCACGTTTGATACTTTTCAAAATTGATCCTTCTGCAGATATTAAAAGTTTGGTAGATGATAGCAATGAAAATCGTGCTAAAAAACATGAAAATATTTTCATGAAGAAATATCGTTTTCCATTAGTCTTAGCTTTTTTGATTGCGTTTTTTAATCAATTTTCAGGAATTAATGCCTTTTTATATTATGCTCCAAGAATTTTTGAAGAAGCTGGTTTAGGACAAAATACCGCTTTGCTAAGCAGTATAGGAATCGGAATCACAAATCTTATATTTACTTTAATCGGGGTTGCATTAATCGACAAACTAGGAAGAAAGTTGTTGATGTACGTTGGTTCTGTTGGATATATCATTTCGTTAGGTTTAGTGTCGGCTTCTTTTTATTACAACTGGGGAGGTTTAACGGTGCCTATTTTTCTTTTCTTATTTATTGCTTCACATGCCATTGGTCAAGGAGCTGTTATTTGGGTTTTCATTTCAGAAATTTTTCCAAATCACATTCGGGCTTCAGGACAAGCTTTTGGAAGTTCCGTGCATTGGGTTCTGGCAGCAATAATCCCGTCATTAATTCCGATGCTGTTTTCTGAAATTGGTCCGGAAGTAGTATTCTTAATTTTTACGCTCATGATGGTGCTACAATTATTATTTGTAATCTTTTTAATGCCTGAAACCAAAGGGATTTCTCTAGAAGTATTAAGCGAAAAACTAACTAAAAAAAATATCAATAAAAATGAAATCAACGAAACATCTCCCGCTGGTATTCTATAGTGCCATATTGCTGTCTATAGGAGGATGCAAACCCTATTCGGCCGCTGCACAAATTACAGATGTTAAGACAACTTCTGTTGAGGAGCAGCTCTACCGTCCTAATTTTCATTATAGCCCGAAAAAGGGATGGATGAATGATCCTAACGGAATGTTCTTTGCCAATGGAAACTATCATTTGTTTTACCAATATTATCCTGATGGAAATAAGTGGGGACCGATGCATTGGGGGCATGCAATCAGTAAAGATCTAATTAAGTGGGATGAGCAGCCAATAGCAATTTATCCAGATAAAGACAAATATATTTTTTCTGGAAGCGCCGTGGTTGATGTTAATAACACATCAGGTTTGGGTACTGGTAAAACAGCTCCAATTGTTGCGATTTATACTTTGCATGATATGACAAAGGAAAAAGAAAATAAAATCGATGTCGAGCAGCAGGATATCGCTTATTCGAATGACAATGGTTTTACATGGCAGAAATTTGAGGAAGGAAATCCTGTCGTGAAGAACCCTGGAATTCGTGATTTTCGTGATCCAAAAGTGACTTGGGATGAAACCCATAAGCAATGGATAATGGTATTGGCAGCACAAGACCGTGCTCAGTTTTATAAATCTATAAATCTTAAAAACTGGGAATATGCATCCGATTTTGGGAAGGACATCGGTGCGCATGGCGGTGTTTGGGAATGTCCAGACTTCTTTCAGATGAAAGTCGAAGGAACTAATGAAACCAAATGGGTTTTAATTCAGAGTCTGAATCCTGGAGGAGCCAATGGAGGTTCGGGAACGCAATACTTTATTGGAGATTTTGATGGAACTACTTTTACTTTGGACACCAATTTTGCACAAAGAGTTACCACTGAAAAAGCGGTCTGGCTGGATTATGGCAAAGATAACTATGCAGGAGTTACCTGGAATAATATCCCAAGTTCTGATGGAAGAAAATTATTTATCGGATGGATGTCGAATTGGGATTATGCACAACAGGTTCCAACAACCGGATGGAGAAGCAGTATGACAGTACCGCGTGAAATTCAACTGATCAAAAAGGATAGTGATTATAGTTTAATCAGTAATCCTGTTTTAGAATTGGAGAAGTATTATTCTAAAACCCAAAAAGAGAAAAAGCTGATTGGAAAAGAAAAACTTGAAATTGTGTCATCGGGTAAAGTAGATCTGACTAAAGCTGTAATCTCTTTTAGATTGGAAAACTTGAAAAATGCTGTTTACAATTTCACATTATCAAATGCAAAAGGCGAATCGGTAACTTTTGGAATTAACAATTCGGAGAACTTCTTGTTCCTTGATCGTTCAAAATCTGGAAAAATAGATTTCTCTGAAAAATTTGCATCAACTATTTCAAAAGCACTTTTGAATAAAAATCAAAAAACTGCTGACCTTAAAATTGTACTTGATAAAACCTCAATTGAAATATTTTATAACAATGGTGAAAAAGTAATGACGGAATTATTTTTCCCAACCCAGCCGTTTACTTCATTTTCAGCCTCTTCAAATGAAGGTATTGAAATAAACAATTTAATAATTAACCAATTAAAAACTAACTAAAACCAAAAAATTATGAAAAGTAAAATTTTTTATTTACTGTTTTTATTCTTTCCGCTACTTGCAGCCACAGCACAGGAAATAGATGTAAACGGTACCGTAATTTCTTCTAATGATGGGCTGCCAATTCCAGGTGCTAACATACTTATTTCAGGAACGAATGTAAATGTTATGACCGACTTTGATGGGAAATTTTCTGCCAAGAATGTTTCCCCTAATGCTACTTTCACAATTTCTTTCATGGGTTATACCACTCAAACGATTGCGATCAATGGACAAAAGGTATTAAAAATTTCATTGCAACCAGAAAATAAACAATTGAATGAAGTTGTTGTAGTAGGTTATACTAAACAAAAGAAAAGAGATATTACCGGGGCAGTAGCTGTTGTTAATATGAAAGAATTAATGAAGCAACCGGAACCCAACCCAATCAAAGCTTTACAAGGTAGAATAGCTGGGGTAAAAGTTTCATCTGATGGTTCTCCGAGCGGTGGAAACACAAGAGTTGTTATTCGAGGAGTTGGAACCTTAAATAATACAGATCCACTTTATGTAATTGATGGTGTGCCTACTAAATCAGGTATGCATGAATTAAATCCTAATGATATTGAGTCGATGCAGGTTTTAAAAGATGCGTCTTCTGCCAGTATTTATGGTTCACGCGCTTCGAATGGTGTAATTATTATTACTACGAAAAAAGGAAAAGATGGTAAAACTAGAATTAATTTTAATCAGTACACTTCTTTTTCAAATTATTCCAAAAAACTGGAAGTTTTAAATGCTGAACAATTTGGACAAGCACTTTGGCAGGCTAATATCAATGATGGATTAAACCCGAATAACAATAATTTGAGTTATCAGTTTGACTGGTCAGTAGTAAATAACAAACCACAATTGAACAATGTTTTGGTTCCAGAGTATTTGGATCCGCAACAAACATTAAAATCTTCTAATACGGACTGGTATAAAGAAATTTCACAAACCGGAATTGCTAAATCCTATGATTTGGAAGTTTCAAATGGTTCTGAAAGAGGTAACTATTTATTTTCTCTTGGTTATTATAACAATGAAGGAGTTGTAAAAACGACAGAATTCGAAAGAATCTCAGCTAGGATGAATGGTTCTTATAAATATTTTGACGGTAAACTACTCATAGGTGAAAACTTCAGTTTTAACAGAACAAATGAAGTAACAGATCCTGGAGTTCTTGATCCGGCACTTCGCGCTTTGCCTTTAATCCCAGTTCGTACCGTGGACGGAAAAGGTTGGGGAGGACCAGTAGGAGGTATGAACGACAGACAAAATCCTGTAAGGTTATTAGAATACAATAAAGATAACAATTACGATTATTTGAGACTTTTTGGTAATGCGTATGCCGATTTGGAGATCATTAAAAATCTTCATGTTAGAACAAGTTTTGGTATTGATTATAGCTATTATAACAAACGTTCTTTGCAAAGAAGTTATAAATCAGGTTATTTACAAAACGACCAAAATTCGGTTACCATTGATCAATCGGTTAGCGATAAGTGGACTTGGACAAACACTGCAACTTACAGTTTGAAATCAGGAAAAAGTAATTTGAATTTGATGGCTGGAACAGAAATGTACAAAGACGTTTTTGACACAAATACTTTGCGTAAAGAAGATTTTTTAATAGAAACACCAGATTATATGTATCCTGATGCAGGAACAGGAGAGTCGTTTACCAGCGGGACTTCGACTGCTTATTCTTTGCTTTCTTATTTCGGAAAAGCTGATTATGAGTATGATAATCGTTATTTAGTTTCAGGTACAATTCGTCGTGATGGTTCTTCCCGTTTTGGAAAAAACAACCAATTCGGTACTTTTCCAGCAGTATCTGCGGGATGGAGAATTAGTAATGAAAACTTCATAAAAGACAATGTTTCTGTAATTTCAGATTTGAAATTGCGCGCAGGCTGGGGACAAACCGGAAATCAAGAAATCAGTAATACGGCTGTGTATTCATTGTATGTTGCAAATTATGCAGGTGGGAGTCCTACTTGGGCAACTTCTTTTGGAACAGCTTATGATATTGCTGGAAATGGAAACGGATTACTGCCTTCAGGATTTATCGCAACTCAATCAGGGAATGATGATTTAAAGTGGGAAACTACAACCCAAACGAACATAGGTTTGGATTTTGGGTTTTTTAACCAAAAATTAAACGGTTCGGTAGATTTATATCTAAAAGAGACAGATGATATTTTAGTATTGCCTCCTTATTTGGGAGTAATTGGCGAAGGCGGGAATCGCTGGGTAAATGGAGCTTCGATGGAAAATAAAGGATGGGAATTTACTTTAGGCTATCAAGACGAAACTTCGTTTGGACTTAAATATGATGTATCGGTTAATTTATCTTCTAATAAAAATAAAATTACGGAACTGCCAGCTGAAGTTAAAAACAATTATGGAGGAGATGGTGTAAATGATAATATTTTGGGTCGTCCAATAAATTCTATGTACGGCTATGTTGCCGATGGATTATTTAAAAGCCAAGAAGAAGTTGATAATTCGGCCAATCAGGAAGGGAAAGGCCTTGGGCGTATTCGTTATCAGGATTTGAATGGCGATGGAACGATTACTGATAAAGATCGTACTTGGATAGGAAATCCGAATGCAGGATATCAGTACGGATTTAATTTAGGCCTACGATATAAAGGTTTTGACTTCACTATGTTTTGGGAAGGAATAAATGACGTTGATGTTGTCAATACTACAAAATACCAAACCGATTTCTGGAGTGTTGATGATGTGGGGTCTAATAAAGGAACTCGTTTACTTAATGCATGGTCATTGGATAATCCAAATTCTACAATCCCTGCTTTGACAACGGTTGATAAAAATGCAGAATCAAGATTTTCGACTTACTATGTTGAAAATGGAGATTATTTAAAACTTCGTGTACTGCAATTAGGGTATACCATGCCGAAAGATTTCTTGGATAAGGTGGGCTTAGATACTTTTCGTCTTTACGTAAGCGGACAAAATTTATTTATAATAAATGCTAAAGATTTCACAGGTGTTGATCCTGAAAGTCCTGCATTTGGATATCCGCTTCCTATGACATTTACAGTTGGACTCAATTTGTCACTATAATTAACCATTAAAGATATAAACATGAAAAAAATACTTTATATAACAGGATTTTTAGTGTTGGGAATGATTTCTTCCTGCTCTGATTTTCTAGAAAATGAACCACGTGGGGTGTTGTCTGAAAAAGATATTATTACGCCAGAAACCATCGATGGTTATATGAATGCTGCCTATGCCCAATTGGGTAATGATCATTATGATTCGCCATATAGTTTATGGCCTTTTGGAAATGTTCGTTCCGATGATGCCTATAAGGGAGGAAGTGGAACCAACGATATTCAGGATTTTCATTTTTTCGAGGTATCAAATAACATCAGACCTGATTTTGGAGAATTAGACTCATTTTGGTACATCAGTTATGTAGGAGTTTCCAGAGCGAATAAAGCTTTGCATGCTTTGGAACAACTTAGTGAAGCTGATTATCCATTGAAAAAAACAAGAATTGCCGAAATGCGTTTCTTGAGAGGTCATTTTTATTTTATGCTTAAAATTATGTTCCGAAACGTTCCTTACATAACGGAAGATGTTCCTGTTGAAAACTACAATACAATCTCGAATCATGATTTATCAAATGAGGAGTTGTGGAATAAAATTGCTGAAGATTTTCAGGCAGCGGCAGATGTTTTGCCGGATACTCAAACACAAGTTGGAAGAGCCACAAAGAAGGCCGCCTATGCTTATTTAGCTAAAACACGTTTATATCAAGCGTATACCCAAGATGATAATTTTGCGGTAACAGGTATAAGTCAACAACATCTGCAAGAAGTTATTGCTGCTACGGATAAAGTTGTAGGTTCAGCTTCTTTAGAGCCTGATTTTGCAAATAATTTTTTGCCGGGCAGTTTTGAAAATGGTCCAGAGTCAATTTTTTCTATTCAATTTTCCGATAGTGATGGGACTTTATATGGCAGATTAAATTTTTCAGATGTTCTTTCAACTCCACAAGGATTAGGATGTTGTGATTTCCATAAGCCGAGTCAGAATTTGGTTAATGCATTTAAAACAGGTTCAAACGGTTTGCCACAATTTGACACTTATAATGACACAGACTTTGATTATAAAAAGATAGACGATTTCACTGTCGATCCAAGATTATATCACACTGTTGCAATGCCAGGTTTACCGTATAAATACGATCCTGAATTTCTATATGTAGAGGCTTGGGTAAGATCTCCGGGAACATACGGTTATTATGCTTCTTTAAAAGAAAATGTGGCTCCAAGTTGCAGTTGTGTAGTAAACATTGATCCATTTTACGGAAATTCAAAAAACAGAATACAAATCCGTTATGCAGATGTACTGTTAATGCGTGCCGAAGCTTTAATTGAATTAGGAAGACAAGACGAAGCTTTACCATTGATTAATGACATTAGAAATAGAGCGTCAGCAAGTACAGGAAGACTTCCTTACGTTACTAATTTTAAAATAAGCCCTTATATTAATGGAACAAATTGTTCTTGGACGCAAGATTTTGCTCGTAAAGCATTACGTTGGGAAAGACGTTTAGAACTGGCAATGGAAGGAAATCGATTTTTTGATTTAGTTCGTTGGGGTGTTACTGATCAGGTAATGAATGACTTTTATGCAGGAGAAAAAACAAAACGCACTTATTATCAAGAAGCCTTTTTTGATAAAAATAAAGAAGAGTATTGTCCAATTCCATTAAAGCAAATTAATTTCAGCCAAGGATTATACAAACAAAATCCAGGTTACTAATCATTTATAAAACGATAAACATGAGAAAATTAATATATAAAAATATGACCAAAGCCTTTATTGCTTTGGCATTGATTTTCGTGATTTCATCTTGCGAAGACAGTTTTGAAAATGGTGGTTTTGAAGTGGATTCTCCTTCAAATGTTACTGCTTTTAAAATAAATGGAGTAAATGGAGCCATTGATCAAAAGACAGGGAAAATAAATGTTACGATGCCTTATGGATCTGAAATTACTGCTGTCACACCAGAAATCTCATTGCAGGAAGGGGCTACAACAAATTTGGATCTAACTAAACCAATAAATTTCACGAACCCGGTTAAGTTTAGAGTTGTAAATGGTAATTTGTATAAAGATTATACGGTTACGGTTGTTGTCTTGAGTCCGATCAAGAGTTTTAAAATCAATTCTGTTGAAGCAATAATCAACGATGTGAATAAAACGATTACAATGACTTTACCTGAAAACACCAATTTGACGGCTTTGCAACCTATAATTGAATTAACGGAAGGAGTTTCAATTGCTCCGGCATCAGGAACTACTATTGACTTTACCAATCCGGTTATTTTCGTAGTAACGTCTAATGGGAAAAGCGTTAATTATACCGCAAATGTTGGTGTACCCGTAGCTGGTTTAGTTGTTGCGTTTTTAGGAACGGCGGAAACTAGAGCCGGAATAACAAATCTGGATGAAATTACCGCTGCTGACTGGTTGTTCCAAAATTTTCCAGGAGCAAAATACATATCATTTGACAATATTCTAAATGGAGCTGATTTAAGTGATGTGGATGTAATATGGTGGCATTTTGATTCTGCAACGAATTTGCCTGCAGTCGCTTACAATCCTGCTGTTACGAATGCTTTAAAAAATTACCGCGCCAATGGAGGGAACTTATTATTGACAACGTTTGCATCGCAATATGTTGATGCTTTGGGGATAGTTCCTTCTGGAAAAGGACCGAATAACGTTTTTGGAGATTTTCCTCCTAATGGTTTTGTAGATGGAAATTCATGGGGAATGTCTTTTGTTGGACGTGAAACCCATCCTATTTTCGAAGGGCTAACTACTTACGAAGCCGGAAAAGCAAATTTATTACAGAGTGGTACTTTTAGGTTGAATCATACAGCTTGGTGGTTTGTTCCGGAATGGGGAGGTTATGTTAATGGAGAAGGTTGGAGAAACCAAACAGGAGGTACAAATCTAGCCAGCGAGGCATGGGATAATTCTCTTGATGGTCGTGTAACTATTGCTGAGTGGCCAAATAATGCCACAGATAAAAACGTAATTGTAATCTCAATGGGAGCTTACGATTGGTACAACGAAACCAATAGCAGCGGCGTACCAAGCCAGCCTAATGAGTTTATAAATAACATTAAGCTTTTGACACAAAACAGTATTAATTATTTGGTTAAGAATTAATCATACTAAATAAAATAAAAATGAAATATAAAAAAATAGTACTGTTATCATCAATCTTTTTTTCGCTGGTTTCCTGCAGTCAAAATGATGATACTTATATTGGAGGATCCATTTCTGGAGGTCCAGTAGAAATGACCAGTATTTATCCCGTGCCACCATCCCAATGGATGGGTGGTACGGATCCTTACTACAGTGCGGGTTATACTGGTGATATAATGCCTTATTTTGATAATGGAAAATTCCATATCTTTTTTCTGCATGATGCACAGAATAAACCAGCCGGAAAAGGTTTTCATGATATCCATGAATTTCAAAGCACTGATTTAGTCAATTTTTCTTATGAGGGTCAAATGATTCCATACGGAAATAACACAGATCCGGATTTTGCCATAGGAACAGGTTCGGTTGTTAAAGTGGGCAATGTATATTATTTTTATTATACAGGTCATAACGAAACGCCGGCTTTTATACAATCTAATGCTAGAGAAAGCGTGTTATGTGCCACAAGCTCTGATTTAAAAAACTGGACAAAAGTTCCTTCGTTTAAAATCACCGCTCCTGCAGGTTATTACAACTATGATTTCAGGGATCCTCATGTGTTTTATAATGAGGAATTAAAGAAATATTCAATGATTGTCAGTACTCAAACAGAACCAGGAAGAAAAGCCGTTTTATTGCATTTTACAAGTACTGATCCAGCTTCAGGAAAGTGGGATGTTCAAGCACCTATTTATACCACAACGCCGCAAGAGAATTATCTGATGATGGAATGTGCGGATATTTTTAAAATGGGCAATTATTGGTACTTATTTTTCTCTGAAAACTGGGGCAGTTCAAAAGGAACACATTATAGAATGGCATCTTCAATCAATGGACCTTGGATCACTCCTGAAAATGATATGATTGATGGTGAATATTTCTATGCAGGAAAAACAGCTTCCGATGGAAACAAACGTTATGTTTTTGGTTGGAACGCTAGAAAATCGCCTGAGAATGATAATGGAAACAAAGAGTGGGCAGGAAATATGGTCATTCATGAGCTGACACAAAATACAGACGGAACTCTTGGAACTCAAGCACCACAATCGGTAAAAGATCTATTTGCTAAAAGCATCAAGGTCGAAACTGATAATACTTTAGGTAATGTCACAGAAAGTAATGGCACTTATAATTTAGAAGGGGCATCGGGGAAGGCGATGATACTTTTTAAAAATATTGAGAAAAAAGTTAAGATAAAAGGGCAATTTACTCTCGGGAATGCAACTGGTTCAGCTGGTTTTGTATTTCAGACCAATGATGGCGGAAGCTATTATAAAATTGCTTTTGAGCCTAGTCAGGGTAAAATTGTAGGATATAATTCGGCTTCACAAGAAGTTACCAGAATTCCGTTTAAATTGCAATCGGGCGTGAAATATGATGTTGAAATTGTTGCCGAGGGAAGTGTTTGTATTCTTTACATTAACGGAAAAGCAGCATTGAGCAATCGCATTTATGGAAGGGATAAAAATAAATGGGGAATCATAGCGGAAGGACAAAATTTTATAGTTTCAGATCTTCAGTTAACAAAACCAGAATAAGAAAGGGATTTATCGTAATTCCATTAATTATTTGTGTATAAAGTAAGGTTAGATTAAGTTAAGCAGTTATGGGGTAAGTCGATGCGCTTACCCTTTAATTTATTAAAATTAGAAAAAATGATTAAATTATTTAAAGTGAAAGCGGTAACATATGGAGAAGTATTATGGGATGTTTTTCCAACTCACAAGAAAATAGGAGGAGCACCATTAAATGTTGCACTTAGAATGAAATCCTTTGGCGCAGAATCAACTATAATTAGTAAAGTTGGTTCCGATGCTGATGGCAAAGAAATTATTTCTTTTTTATCTGAAAAGGGTATTGATACGGGTATACTTCAAGTTAGTGAAGAGTATAAAACCGGAGTAGTTAATGTAATGATTAATGAAAAAGGAAATGCATCTTATGATATTTTATATCCTTCTGCATGGGATAAAATAGCACTTAATGATGATATTAAGACAAAAGTTTCTGAAGCGGATGTTTTTATTTTCGGAAGTTTAATCTGCAGGGATGAAGAATCTAGGTCAACTTTAAATGCTTTATTAGAAGAAGCAAAATTTAAAGTTTTTGATGCCAATTTAAGAGCACCTTATTATACAACTGATGTATTAGTAGAGCTTATGATGAAAGCTGACTTCATCAAGCTTAACGATGAGGAATTATATGAAATAAGCAGAAAACTGGATTCCCCTTATAATTCTTTTGAGCAAAATATTAAATTTATTGCTGACAAAACTAATACAAAACAAGTATGCGTTACTAAAGGCGCATTTGGAGCTGTTTTGTATTATAATGAAAAATTTTATTATAATAGTGGTTATTTTATTAAAGTAGTCGATACTGTTGGTGCAGGAGATTCATTTTTAGCATCATTAATAGTAAGGTTACTAAGAGGGAAGTCGCCTCAAAAGTCATTGAATTATGCTTGTGCAATTGGGGCTTTAGTAGCTGGAGAAGAAGGAGCAAACCCGAAGATTTCTGACAAGGTAATTAGTGATTATATGAAAATTGAGAAAAAAAATATTAAAAAATAGTGTGCTACTTTCTAAGTAAAAATACTCAACAATAATTCAATTAATGGTCATAGATGTACTATTTGGATTATGATTTAATGATGATTTTTGAGAGTAGTAAAAACAAAAAAGCCTGTAAATCCTAAGATTTACAGGCTTTTGATTTCATTTGAAAATGAATTTGTGGAATCGCCGGGAATCGAACATAAGCTCAAAACCCGCTTTATTACTGGTGTTTTACTTTGAAAAAGATCTGGTGTGCCACGATTTTGCCATAAGTTTAAAAAGTCCTTGAAATCTTAGAATTTTAAACTTTCCTGCATGAAACTGATTGACTTTAAAAGAACGACATAATTCATAATGATTACTACAAAAGTAAACATTTTTTGGAACTATAAACTTATTGGCAAGTGATTAGTGCGCTCAAATCATATTTGCTACTTCTGCCTGTAGTGTTTAAAGTGTTCTGTTTACTGCCGAGCAAATTCTGTATATAAGTTCTCAGACGGTAAAGTTTTGTAATGTACTATGATTTATGATATAGAAATTTTGATTACATGTCAATTTTGTTTTACTAATAAAAGCACGACAATTGAATTGGTCGGTTTTATTGGATTTTTTATAGGGAAGGGGGTAATTCAGCTACTGCTTTTCCTTTTAGTGTTTCATTTACCAGATATCCAAGGAATGCTGCAAATGGAGTAATATTCTGATCTACGCTGGCTTTTTCCAGTGCCTGCATGTATTCATCCCTTTTTTCAACAGGTATTACTGTCCATGGATATCCACCGGATGCCAGCATAGCATTTAAAAGAAAACGTCCCATTCGTCCATTTCCATCCATATAGGGATGAATAAATACAAATATGAAATGTCCTAAAACAGCACGTACCGAGGCTTCACTTTCTTGTTCAAGCAATTGAAAAAGAATTGGCATAGTATCACGCATAGCCTCGACGTTAAGCGGTGTGTGTTTAGAGTTGCCAATATAGACTTGATGATTTCGATATCCTGCTAGATCTGTTGCTTTTAATATGCCAGCAGCTACACTTGGATCAAATAGTTCTCTGTACCATTTGGAATGATCTTTGTCTACTTCGATGCCAGGGTTTGCTCCCTTTAAGATTTCTTTAATTGTCTCTTTAACTTGTGTAAATGCTTGATAATAACCTCTTGCGGCCATCGCATCCCTTTGTTTTCGATCCTCCTCATTTTCTTTTGCATCCCATCTGCCGCTGCTCACTTTGGCAATTAATTCCGGTGTTACACGATAGCGTTCAATAGATAATGAATGGTAAGCATCAGTAATAAAAATATCATCAATTTCCTTAAGATATGAATTAGTGTCTTTGGGTAGTCCGGGCTGGGCAGGAAAGATATTTATAATATCTTCGCGCATCTGCATCCACATTAAGTGAATTCGGTTTGCATATGGCGATCGTTCGCGCGGAGATAATTTGATATCAAGCTGATTGTTAAATGGGTCTTCTTCGCGAATATCGTAATCTGCTGCCTTGAATGTTTCAATGATTTGATCTGCTATTCTGTCACGATGTATATTGCGAAATGCGCCGGCTAAACGTCCAGCGAGTGTGGTATGTCCATTCTCCAGTAATATTGGCAATAACTCAGAGGCATCCCTGATCATTGAAAGTGTCGTACGGGCATCAATTGCATTGTGAGTATACAAAGAAGGGCTGCTATAAATAAGAGCACTCTGCAGATTGTACATCTTTATGCCTCTTTGTATCTCAATTTGATCAGGTAATGCTATAGTAGTCTTTAGATTGAAAAGTGATGTATTGTATGGCAATGGGGTTGGTTTGTTGTTGCCTTCGGGGGAGCGTACAATTAATTGCTTTGGCACTGACCAGTTTCCAGAATGCATAAGCAATGATTGATCAGCAGATATACACCAGTTCTCCCCGTATTTTTTATTAAGAAATTGAGAAATAAAGTCCCAGTATGAACTAAACCAGGCTGTTGTTTCCCCTTCTTTTTCACTTGGGTCTGTTGCAATGTACCAGCCTTTGGAGACCTCTCGAATAAAGCCGTTTTTTACCAATAGCTGTCGATATTTTGCATTAGGGATATCATCGGTATGTATCCCCACAATGTTCTTCTCTTGTAGGTCTTTAAGAAAAGTAAGTGCTTCTATAAATCTTTCTTTTGGTGTTGCCATTTTTAATTATATTATTGGTAACCATACTATAATTTTCTTAGAATTTGCATGTGTGGATACGTGATAAAATTAGTATATGCAAATGTATTAAAATTAGTAAACATAAACGTGATAAAATTAGTAAATGCCAATGTGCTTTAATTAGTAAAATCGATAGTGCTATAATTAGTAAATTTAAATTATGAAGAATATTAGATAAGTATTATTATTTTAAGTTTGATTAATGCCGAAGAAATTCTGGTTATAGGCTCTCAGGCGGCAAAGATTTGCAATATGTTATGATTTATGATATAGAAATTTTGATTGCATATCAATTTAGAAAAAAAACTTACTGCTTGTGAGGTTTTATTGTTATTTCCACTTCGCTTCGATACCCGGGATGGTAGGATGGTCGGTAATTGATATAGCCCATTTGTTGCAACTCCTTAAAGTATTTATGGTAGGTTGGTAGTGTACTGATATGTGAAAGTGACATTATTTTGGCAGAAATTCTAAGGGTCTCGAATCTTTATAATTTTATATTTTCCTGCATTAAGCGGATTGACTATAAATGAACGACATAATTCAATGATTACTAAAAAAGTAAACATTTTTTGGAACTATAAACTTATTGGCAAGTGATTAGTGTACTCAAATCATATTTGCTGCTTCTGTATATAGTGTTCAAAGTGTTCTGTCTACTGCCGAACAAATTCTGGATATAAGTTCTCAGACGGCGAAGTTTTGCAATATGCTATGATTTATGATATAGAAATTTTAATTGCATATCAATTCAGAAAAAAAACTTACTGCTTGTGAGGTTTTATTGTTATTTCCACTTCGCTTCGATACCCAGGATGGTAGGATGCTCGGTAATTGATATAGCCCATTTGTTGCAACTCTTTAAAGTATTTATGGTAGGTTGGTAGTGTACGGACATGTGAAAGTGACATTATTTTACTACGGCTCACTTTAATGATCCTTGTGTGTCTTTGTTTATAGGCGAGACAAAGAATTGCATTCAAAAGTGCAAGTGCCAAACATTAAGCCTGCGATCCTCTTCCAAAATTGAAAGGTACTTTAAAAGTTTTTTCAGTCTCATATTATTTTGTATCATTGAACAGATTCATTAAATCTGATTTGTTATAATAATAAATTTTTTTGAAGCGCACTTTTTCCGTTATCCTGAGATTCTGAAGCGATGCAGCAGATATATCCATTAGTTTTCTGACAACACTGCTTTTAAGCCATTCTGGATTTAAGTCGTGGATTTCTTTATTTTGGTTATTCTCTATAACTTGTTTAAATTGCTCCACTAGCAGTAGGCCAAATTGTCTTAGATCATCTTTTATTATATTGTCGTTCATCTTCCGCCTCCTATTCTTTATTATTAAGTAATGAACTAAGTTAGAGCGTAATCTTTTTTACTGCTTAATGATGGTGTTTTTGGGCGTTGTTAGGCATTCAAAGTCCGTGCATAGCATTTTAAAATGCTATGCAATTATTTCTGCCTTTGCATTATGAATTAAGAGATAATAAATCGATTCTTTGAAAAAAAAGCAATTTTATAAGAAAGAAAAAAACAATAAAGCTAAACTACCTCCAAAAATTTAAATACAATTTTGGGTAGCTCAATGAGGCTTTTTTTCATTTGTTCGGTCAAGTAGTTCCTCCGAGCAATTGTGGAACTTTTTTTAGGAAGATTTGCAACGTTTACTAAGTATTTCGAAGAGTCCGAGGCTATTTTGAAGGAAGATATTTCTTATTTTATTATAATGCGACTGTAAGATATTGATAACTTCAGAACATTTAATTTTTTCGACTTATATCTAATTGTGTTACCTACGATTTAATAAAAATGTCACAAAAATGTTTTGTTGATTTCTTATATTAAGACTGAATTTTTTTCTTTTCTAAAAATAAATCAAACTGCCTATCTTGGTCAATACATTTTTTAAGTGGTGAGATTTTACCATTATCATCTTTACCGGTGATAGTCATTTCCTTATACAATCTTAAATTGTTCTGTTTCTATATCATTAATAATTACTTTAAAATCAATCCTAATATAAAAGCACATATACACCCCCTAAATAGTACATAAACACCCTTCGTTAATTTTGTTTTACATTTACATTGCGTTTGTATAATGTTTGAAGCGATCCGTAAATTTAAATCCATTTTATGAATAAAATCAGGGCCTATTTTTTGTTTTTTATTTTGTTTTTTTCATGTATTTATTCTTCAGTTGCACAGGAGACAAATCTGTATTTTGAACATATCAATTATGATGTGAATTTTTCACAAAGCACAATTTCAAGTATTCATCAGACTAAGAAAGGGTTTATTTGGATAGGCACCGCCAATGGATTGATTAGGTATGATGGATATAATTTTTTGCAGTATGTCCGTAATAAAAATGATTCAGGTACTATTAGTAACAATCATATCAATGCTATTTTAGAGGACAATGAAAAGAACTTGTGGGTTGGAACTAATAACGGTTTGAATCTTTTTGATAAGGATAGGAATAATTTTGTAAATATTGACATTCCACCAATAAAAGGAGGAAGAAATTATATATCTACCATTATTCAAGACACCAACAATAATGTATGGGTAGGAACTTTTGGAGGGGTTAAACTTCTTGACAGGAAAACAAGATTGTTAAAAGAAATTTCAAATGATCCGAATTCTACATTTAAAACAAGCAGGGTTCTTTCCTTATTTTATGACAGCAAATATGGAGTTCTGGTTGGATCATCAAAAGGACTGCAGGCTTTCAATCCTAAAAATGGGATTCAGAAAAAACTGCCAAAGATTTGGACTGATAATGCATCTTTTTCAAAAGCTAAGATTGTAAAAATTATCAAGGAGGAAAATGGAGATTTATGGTTCTCGACAGAAACTAATGGAGTGTTTTTATTCTCTAAAGCCAAAAATGTACTTATTAATTATTTGCATAATGTAAATAATAAAAACAGTATATCATCTAATTGGGTTAGTGACATATTATCTATTGATGACAAAACAATTTGGTTTGCCACTAAAAATGGATTATGTGTATTTAAGAAAGATAAAAATAAATTCTTTAAATACACACACAATCCACAGACCACTTATAGTCTATCCGATAATGACGTAAAATGTCTGTTAAAGGATCGTTTTGGAAGTATTTGGCTGGGAACAGTTGGGGGCGGTGTCAATTTTTTCCATAAAACAAATAATAATTTTATAAGTATTAATGAAACTACTAAACCTAATTTTGGTTTAAATAACTCATTGGTGAATGCAATTGCCAAAGACACGGATGGTTCGTTATGGGTTGGAACTTATGGTGGAGGTTTGAATTTTCTGGATTTCAAAACGAATAAAAGTGCTTCGTATTTAATTGATCCAATTGATTCGGAAAAAACAACCAATATGATTACTTCTTTAGCTAATAAAAATCAGGATGTTTTGCTTTGCGGTACCTTTAATGGCTTATATGAGTTCAATAAGAAGAGTAAATTATTTCGTAACATACCATTGTCGGCAAAGGATTCCAAAACGGGAGAAAGACCAATAAACTCTTTGTTAGTAGATAATGGAGCCGTTTGGGTGGCAACTAATGGAAGCGGGCTTAAACGAATAGAACAGAATGGTATTGTTGAAAATTATTTGGATAATGGTTCTGTAAGTTCAATCAGCGATAATTTTATTATGGATATTGAAGACAGAAATAGTTTTTTGTGGGTCGCTACGCAAGATGGATTAGATTTATTTGACAAGAAATCAAAAAAAGTTTTAAAAGTATACAGAACAAATGGACCAAATTCTATTGCAAATAATAGTTTGACAGTCTTGTATACCGATTCAAAGAAGAGACTTTGGATAGGTGCAGATTATGACGGGCTCAATTATTTTGATGAAAAAACCAGTAAATTTTATGTAATTAATAAAGCTTTGGGGTTTACGGATGAAACCATAAAAAGT
This sequence comes from Flavobacterium sp. A45, assembly GCF_002001005.1. Taxonomy (GTDB): domain Bacteria; phylum Bacteroidota; class Bacteroidia; order Flavobacteriales; family Flavobacteriaceae; genus Flavobacterium. The sequence continues at coordinate 27,752 of NZ_MUNX01000075.1, read as the reverse complement.
ATAACCGAAGATGCTGCTGGTAATCTTTGGGTAACTGCCAATGATCTGCTTTTTAGAATAAAAATAAAAACATTTAATCCTCCTTTTAAAAGTTCTGATTTAGAAATAACTACTTTTTCTTCTAAAGATGGTTTGAAAGTAAAGCAATTTTCAAATAATTGCGATCTAAAATTAAATGAGAATCAGCTCGTATTTGGTTCATCAAAAGGGCTGACAATTTTTAACCCTTTGAATGTTGTAAAAACACAAAATGAAAGTGAGATAGTATTGACAAAGCTTATTGTTAATAATGAAGTAATCATTCCAGGTAATAAAAACGTCCCGTTGGAGAATTGTATCTCGGAAACTTCCGAAATTACTTTAAATTATTGGCAGACTTATGTGGGAATTGAATTTAGTGCTTTAAACTTTGTAAATACAGAAAACAACAGGTACTCTTATAAGTTGGAAAGTATGTTTAGTAAAGATGACTGGCATGACATTGGAAACCAGCATAATATTAGCTTAATGGATCTTCAATCGGGAAGTTATGTTTTGAGTATAAAAACATCTAATGAAGATGGTTTATGGAATCCCTCAATTAAAACTTTGAAAATTACGGTGCTTCCTCCCTGGTGGAGAACTTGGTGGGCGTATTTCTTCTACGCCTCTTTGCTAATATGCTCTTCGGTATTGTTTTTTCGTTTCATGCGAAATAGAGAAAATTTAAAAAGAGCCTTGTTTTTCGAGCAAGTAGAAAAAGAAAGACAACAGGAGCTGTATAAAATGAAATTGGATTTTTTTACGAATGTATCGCACGAAATACGAACACCACTCACTCTGATCAGCGGACCAGTTGAAGAATTGCTCAATCATGCAGAAAAGAACAGCAACCTGGAAAGTAAATTGAAGATTATAAAAAGTAACTCGGATCGATTATTAAAATTGGTTAATGAGCTGATGGATTTTAGAAAAGCTGAAAAAGGCAGTATGAAAATCTATTGTGAACAGCAGGATATTGTGCCTTTTTGTTTCGATATTTATGAATCGTTTCGAGGTATCGCAGTCGAGAAAAAAATTGATTACAAATTTGTTCTGAATATTAATTCCATACAGGTTTATTTTGATAAAAACCAGATGGAAAAAGTGATTTATAACCTGCTTTCCAATGCTTTTAAATTCACCAGTAAAAATGGAAGAATAACATTGGCAGTAGAACAAAAGGGCATGGATGCAGACACAATACAAATCAAAGTGAAAGATAATGGTATTGGAATACCCGAAAACAGGAAAAAGAAAATATTTAAGAATTTTTTCCAGTTAGATGATCGCGGCAGTGCCAATTTGGGCAGTGGAATAGGCTTAGCATTGAGTAAAAGCATTGTAGAGCTGCACCATGGAGAACTTAATGTACAAACAGAAGCTGATGCTTCTTTTACCACAATTTTTACAATTACTTTGAAAAAAGGGAAGGATCATTTCAAAAAATCTCAGATAATTGAAAACCAAATTGCTATCCCTGATTCTGTAAATCCAATTTCTGATGTAAAAACTGAAATTATTGTGCCGGTTACAGAAGAAGTTTTAGATACAATTGAAGAAGATAAAAAGACACTTCTTATTATAGATGATAATGAGGAGGTTTTATCATTTGTTTTTGATGTTCTATGCGAAGATTATCGAATTTTAAAGTTTACAAATGCTACTGATGCATTGGAATTTATGGAAAAAGAAATTCCGGATCTTATCATCAGCGATGTTATGATGCCTGAAATGGATGGCTTTGAATTTTGTAAAATATTAAAAACAAGCCAAAATACAAATCATATTCCTGTTATATTATTAACCGCTAAATCATCTACGCTAAATAGAATTGAAGGGCTTTCTACAGGAGCCGATTCTTATATTTCAAAACCGTTTAGTATTGAAATATTAAAGCTAAACATAATAAACTTATTGTCCGCTAAAGAAATAATGAGGCAAAAATACAGTGAAAAGTTTATCCGTAATAGTTCAGAAATTGAAAATATGGAAACGCCAGAAGGTATTTTTCTGAAAAAATTAACTCAAATAATTAATGACAATATTGATAACTCAAATTTTGATGTGAATGATTTGGTCAGAGAGATTGGAATGAGCAGAACTGTTTTGTATAAAAAAGTTCAAACGCTCACCAATCAATCGGTTGCTGGTTTTATTAAAAATATGAGATTGAAAAAAGCAGCGAGTTTATTATTGCATTCGAGTTTTCCAGTATCTGAAATAACGTATATGGTTGGCTTTAATGATCGAAAACATTTTAGTAAAGAATTTAAAAAACTCTATAATTCATCACCAACAGTTTATAAGAGTTCACAAACTGATAAAGAATAAAAAAATAGGCCCTTCAAAAAGGCCTATTTTTATGATTTTATGGAAGAGATTATTTTAGAATTTGGTTTATTCTGTTTAATTCTTCGTTTGTAAAAGAATAATTTTTGAGACAATCGATAGAATCTAAAAGCTGTTCTGGTCTACTTACTCCTAAAAGAACTGAAGTAATTCGCTGATCTTTTAGAATCCATGCTAATGCCATTTGGGCTAGGTTCTGTCCGCGTTCTTCAGCAATTGTATTTAATTGAAGCACTTTTTTTATTTTTTCATCCGAAACCTGTTCCTCGTCAATTGCACCATTACCACGATGGCTTGAAGCTCTTGATCCTTCTGGGATTCCTTTTAAATATTTATTGGTTAACAGCCCTTGCGCAAGCGGAGAAAACGCGATACATCCTATTTGGTGCTGTTGTAATACATCCAATAATCCATTTTCGACCCAACGGTCAAACATAGAATATCTTGGCTGATGAATTAGGCAAGGAGTACCCAATTGTTTTAATATTTCAAAAGCTTTTGCGGCTTCCTCAGGCTCATAACTGGAAATGCCAACATAAAGAGCTTTTCCTTGTCTTACCATCAAATCAAGTGTGGTCATTGTCTCTTCTAATGGAGTTTCAGGATCTGGGCGATGGTGATAAAAAATATCTACATATTCTAAGCCCATTCTTTTTAGGCTCTGATCAAGACTAGCAACCAAATATTTTTTGGATCCCCAATCGCCATAAGGACCATCCCACATTCCCCAGCCAGCTTTGGTTGATATAATCAATTCATCTCGGTGAGGAATGAAATCTTCCTTGAATAATTTTCCAAAGTTTTCTTCTGCGGATCCTGGAGGAGGGCCATAATTGTTAGCAAGATCAAAATGAGTAATGCCGTTATCAAAAGCAGCTCGTAAAATATTGCGTGCATTTTCTAGGGAATCAATATGCCCGAAGTTGTGCCATAAACCTAAGGATAGTGCGGGTAGTTTTAATCCGCTGTTACCACATCTGCGGTATTCCATTTTTTGATATCGTTCTGGATTTGCTATGTATTGCATTCGAATATTATTTTAAAGTATTAAATTGTGTAAGTAGATTATTGAATTATTCAGCCAAAGCTAGTGCTTTTACCATTATTTCGAGATCAGTTGTTCCTCTAAAACCACTAAATCCAACCGATATTTTTTTACCGTTTTTCAGAACGAGCGGTTGTCCGCCTTCCCAGCCTATTAAGTCTGGAGCTTCAATACCATTTGCGTTTTCATCTACTTCTTTTGTAAAAACCATTCTTTCATATTCTCCTGTTTTTACTCCCGTAAGCCATACTTGGCTCGCTTTTGTCCATGCTATTTTATAGGATTGTCTTAATCTGGCATTATTAGTTCCAAACATTTTTCCATAAACATTGTGATTTTCATCAATTATGCAAACTGCTAAATTTCCGTTTGAGATGTTCCTATCTTCGGGAATTTCTATATAGGAAGGAATTAGTTTTTCAATTGAACTGAAAACTTTGTTTACAGTTTTCAGCATTTCGTTGTTTTCCATTTTTGTTTTTATTGTTAATTAATTTTTTAAATCAGACATAGGTTTCGGACTAAATGAGCATCGAATTGTTATTTTTTGCTGCTGAGTTTTTTTGATTATCATTCTTCTAACATAAGTTGAAATAAAATCAGAATGAAAAATCTTTCTCTTACCAAATTTATTGTGTTTTAAGAAGAAGAGCGGGGGTGTAAATTTTTTTTTAGGGGTAGAAATGTTTCTATTCGACAAAAAGACATTTACTTGTTTATGCATAATGGTTTAGCTTATTATTTTTCAATAATTGACTTTTCTAATAATACATATATACCCCTAAATAAAAATTATCAAACACTATTTAAAAAGAATTTATAGTAATATTTGCAATTAAAATTTTACTATTTTATTACAAATGGATTAATTAAAATATTGTCATATATTTCATTGGAAAATTCTTTGGTTAATCTAAAGATATAAAGTTGTTATTTCTTGAGTCATTATAGAGAATAATATTCTAAAATAGTTAGTAAAATTAAGCAGACTCTGTTCTAAATTCAGTTGTGTAAAATAGTGAGCTAACACATTGTTTAAATCAAATAATATTAAAATTTATGTATAAAATCAGTTCTTTTTTAGTCTTTTTACTTTTTATTTCAAATGGTAAAGCACAAGTCAAGGAAAATGACATTCCTATCGAAAATGAGGTTGTCAAGTATACTTTCGAACCTGTTGCAACTGGTATAATCATTCCATGGGGTATGGTTATGTTACCAGACGGCACTTTATTGGTGACCGAAAAAAGCGGCAAACTTTTTCATGTTAAAAATGGAGTGAATACTGAGGTTAAAAATATGCCTAAAGTGTATACACGAGGTCAAGGTGGATTATTGGACATTGCTTTGCACCCCAATTATGAAAAAAACAGGTGGATATATATGACTTTTTCGTCTGAAGGAGCTGAAGGTGAAGGAGCAAATACCAAACTAATTAGAGCAAAATTAGCAGATGAAGGGTTGACCGAAATTCAAGAATTATACAAAGCAACACCAAATACTACCGGTCCCAATCATTTTGGTTCCCGAATAGCTTTTGATAATAAGGGATATGTATATTTTAGTATTGGAGAAAGAGATAAAAAATTCGAAAACCCTCAAGATATAAATCGTGATGGAGGGAAAGTCTATCGATTACATGATGATGGTAAGATACCAGCTGACAATCCATTTGTTGGGAAATCGGGAGCAAAAGAAGCTATTTTTTCTTATGGACACCGCAATCCTCAAGGGATGACCAAAAATCCAATAACTGGAGATATTTGGACTCATGAACACGGACCACAAGGAGGTGATGAAATTAATATTATTAAAAAGGGGGCTAATTATGGGTGGCCTGTAATTACTTACGGAATTAATTATGATGGTAAAATCATAAGTGATATAACCGAAAAGGAAGGAATGGAACAGCCTTTATATTATTGGGTTCCGTCTATCGCTCCTGGTGGAATGGTTTTTGTCACAGGAGATCGTTACCCGGATTGGAAAGGACAATTGCTTGTGGGAGCAATGAAATTTAAATATTTGGAACTGTTGAAATTGAAAGACAATAAAGTGATTAAAAGACAAAAAATTGCAACAGATATTGGGCGTGTAAGAAACGTGATTCAAGGCCATGATGGTTATATTTATTTTGCTGTAGAACAAAAAGGAATTTTTAAAATTATACCAAATTAAGTTTATGATATTCAATAAAATTTATACTCTAGTTAGTCCTGCTTTGATAGGTTTAACATTTATGGGTTTGTCAGGTTCTGTTTTAAAAGAAGCAGAGTATGTTGATTTAATTCCAGTAAAGTTTCAGGAAAAATCAAATCTGCAAGCAAGTATAAACAGAGGAAAAGACATTTATACTGATTTCTGTATGCAATGTCATTTAGCAACCGGTAAAGGGGATTTGGTTAATTTCCCACCTCTTGACGGTTCAGATTGGCTAACAAAGAAGCGAAAAGAAAGTATACATGCCGTGAAATATGGACAGACGGGTGTAGTTATTGTTAAGGGCAAAAAATTTAATAATATAATGCCTGCATTGGGTCTAGAAAATCAGGAGGTGGCAGACGTAATGAATTACATTATGAATTCATGGTCTAACAAGCAAAAGAAAATAGTAACTGTTGAAGAAGTGAAAGCTGTTGTTAAATAATAATTAGCAGCATTATTTTTTTAAGAAAAATTAAATATTTTTTTTGAAAAAAAACTAAAACCGCAGTTATTAAGCTTTTTAAAATAAAGTTTAATAACTGCGGTTTTTATTTATTTAAAAAGGTAGGTAAATGTTATGCCACCATAAAAATTACTTGGATTTCCAGGATAATAATAGCGAGGAAGAGCAGTGCCAAAACCAACTGCATTAGGTAGTATACTTGATGAATATTTTTCGTTTAAGATGTTTTGCATTCCCAAATTTATTTCTGTTTTTAATTTTTTTAGGATGATAAAAGTGTATGCAATTTTTGCATCCAATAATTGGTAGCTTTTGGTGTATTTAGAATTGGCGTCATCCATTGGCATTTTACCAAAAAAGCCAAAATTTGTGTTGAAGTTCAACCCAAAATTAGTGCTGAAATCAAAGCCTAAATTCCATTGAATATTGGATACTGCAGGAAGTTTATTTCCTGAAAAGTCAATATCTTTATCTACAAAGTCGGTAAACCTAAAATTATTTATTGTACCAGAACAATAAGGCTGCAGTTGGAAATTTAAATTTGGAATCCATTTATAATTCACTAAAAACTCTATGCCTCGATGCGAACTTTCACCAGCATTAATTCCCATATACTGGTCTTCGGCAATACGGCGAGCAACCAGTAAATTTTGAATAAGCATGTCATAAAATGCCAGTTCTATGTAAAGTTTAGAGTCTATAAAATTTCCTTTGAAGCCTACCTCATAATTAATTCCTGTCTCAGGTTTTAAATCCGTATTGATTTGTCCTTCGGGTGTCAATGTTTCTGCAACAGTAGGGGTTGAAAAACCTTTGCTAATTGAAGTGTACAGGTTTTTGCCTTTTGATATTTTATAGGAAAGCCCTATTCGAGGTGACCAAATTGATCCGAAGGTATAACTCTTTTTATCGGTTTTATTTTTAACAAAAACATCACTTTGCTCATAATTTGTGGTGTTGTAAGCTAAGCCGGATTCTAAATACAGTTTTTCTAGAAGCTGCATATTCATTAGCACAAAGACATTTGAATTGTTCCTTTTTTGTTCAACTTCACTAAAACGATCACCCTGAATACTTCCTTGGCCCGGTTGTGATTTATATAGATTTTTGTAAAGAGAAAAATGATAATTTTCTGTTATGGTTTCTATTCCTAGGCTAAAAGTGGTAGGTATTGAAAACAGATTAGTCATATGGTTAATTTTGGATCGAAAGCTAAAAGCACCACTTTTATCTTCTAAAATATCAAAAGGACGAGCTTCATATCCGTTTTTGAATGATGTGGAAATACTCGTGTTTAACGACCAGTTTTTTGAAAAATGATGTTGATATCCCAATCCAATTAATAATTTGTCATATGATTCAAATCCTTGCGCTGCTTCCCAAGTTGTGGCAGCTTTTTCTGGAGAATTGTTGTAATCAATTTCACTTAAAGAACTAGGAATGTAAGCTTTTAGTTGGGTATTGATTACAAAAAGGGAAAGGATGTCATTCTTAGAGAGATGTTGTTTTCTAAACAAGTTGAATGATTTCCGGTCATAACTACTATTTGATCTGTAACCGTTGTTTTGTAGTGCGCTGTAATTGGTAAAAAAGTTTGATTTCTTATCACTGTATCCAGCGGTCAATGTCTGTTTGAGTAATTCAAAACTTCCTACGGTGGTTCCAGATTTTGCAAAAGAATTTTCATTTGGAGTCTTATTTGAAAACAGATTGATTACACCGCCAAGTCCAGCTCCAAAGCCAGTTGAATTAGGGCCTTTTATTATTTCAATACCTCCGATAGCTTCCAAATCGATGTCTTCTAACGATGTTTCACCTTCGGCACTAGTAAGCGGAATTTCTTCAAAATAGGCTTTGATTCTAGTAGTGCTGTATTGTGATCTGGATCCAATGCCTCTAATGGTTATTTTATTTGTATTCAAGGAGCCTTGCTGCATATATACACCCGGAATTTTGTTGAGAATTGGGGTAAGAATTACTCCATCTGATTGTTTGATTTCTTTCTCTGTAATGATAGAAACTGGTGCTGCCGAATTTTGAATTGTATTCTGAATGGGTAAGCTTTTAACAATCAGTTCTGAAAGCCCAATAGTATCTTTTTTTACCTGACCATAGATGGGAAGACAAAACAATAGGTATAGATGATAAACGAAAAAGCGAGATGATATTTTATACAATTTTTTGATTGGAGCTGTTTTTATGGATTTGACTGTTTTATTTATTTTAAAGCAATATAGTATTTATAAAAATAGACTAATGAAACTTTTTTCTACCTAACAAATTTATTCATTTTTAAAAGCAAGATGGCAGTATACGTTTTTTTTAAGGGGTTTAAATGTTCCTAATTATAAATTGATTTGCTCAAAAATAAGTAAATAGCGAATTGTTGTTTTTTCTCGTAAATAATTTTGTGAACAATACAAACGCACCCCTTAATAAAAATTATCAGACACTGCTTTTAGCGATGTAATGATAATATTTGCTAAAGTCATTTGACTATCTAAATACAAACTATCAAACCCATAAACTTAAAATCATGAAAAAAAATAACCTTTTACGGTTTCTTGCAATTATCGTTGTGTTAATATCTTCTCTAGCAAATAATTCCGCTTTTGCACAAAATGAAAAGAAATCAAAAAAGCAACAAGATGTTATAGTGACATTAAATGCGTATTCCTTCAATGACTTGTTGATGGCAAAACAGGCTAAAGACAAACAGCCTTTGTATTCATTATTTAATCTAATGGATTGGTGTGCAGCACAGAATATAAAAGGAATAGATTTAACGGGATATTATTTTCCTGGATATCCTGCGGTCCCTTCAGATGAATATATTTTGAAGCTTCGTAATAAAGCAAAAGAGTTAGGCATTGTTATAACAGGAACTGGAATTCGAAATAATTTTGCTTCTCCTGATCCAGCAGTAAGAGCTGCCGATATTGAACTGGCTAAAAAATGGGTGATTGTAGCCAAAAAATTAGGTGCTCCAGTTTTGAGAGTCTTTGCTGGTGAAATTCCTAAAGGATATGAAGACAAATGGGATGAAGTGGCTGGATGGATGATTGATGCATACAAGCAATGTGCTGTTGAAGGAGAAAAACATGGTGTTAAGATTGGTATCCAAAATCATGGGGATATGCTGCAAACTGCAGATCAATGTTTAAAAGTTCTTAAAGCTGTTGATAGTAAATGGGCTGGTTTAATTGTTGATACTGGAAATTTTAAAACTGCAGATCCATATTTAGATATCGAAATTACGGCTCCCTACGCTGTAAACTGGCAGATTAAAGAAAGTTCATTTGGTATAGGAAGTCCAATTAGAACTGATTCTGAAAGGTTGATGAGAATTTTTAAGAAAACAGGAGTTAAAGGTTATTTTCCAATAGAAACTATTCTTTTAAAAGATATTCCGTATGATGCTTTCGCTCTTGTACCTGCTTTGATGAAAGAATTGAATGATGCTAGAGATAAAGTTTATAAATAGTCTTTTAAAATTTTAAAGTAATGAAAAACAATTTTAAAAGAAATAGTATAATCCTTGTTACATTATTTTTTCTAACTGCTTCTTCTATTTTGTCAGCCCAAGATAAATGGGGTAAGGGGTTTGCATTTGAACAAAATAAACGATTGGGACGAGGTGTAAATATTATAGGATATGATCCTATCTGGAAAGATGCTTCGAAAGCAAGAATGAAGGATAAGCATTTTAAACTAATCAAAGAGGCAGGTTTTAATAATGTCAGACTCGTTATGAGTCCTTTCAAATTTTCTATGAATGATTCTACTTATGAAATTAATCCTAGTTTCTTTATCACATTGGATTACGCAATTAAGGAATCATTAAAGAATAAGCTGATGGTAATTGTCGATTTTCATGAGCATGGTGCCATGGAGAAAAATCCTTTGGGGAATAAAGCTAAGTTGTTGTCAATGTGGAAACAAATAGCGAATCATTGTAAGGGATATTCTAATGATGTGTTGTTTGAAATATGCAATGAACCCAATATGAAACCTGAAATATGGAATGAAATTCATAAGGAAGCCTATCAGATTTTAAGAGAATCCAATCCTAAGAGAACAATAGTTATAGGGACAATTAATGGCAATCAGATAAAGCATTTAAAAGACCTAAGCTTACCAGAAAAGGATAGAAATATTATCGTGGCTATTCATTATTACAGCCCGATTCAATTTACACATCAAGGTGCGCCATGGTCCAAAAAGAATAAGGATTTAAGCGGTATTGAGTGGACTCAGTCCAAAAGCGAAGAAGAAGCCGTTAACCTTGATTTTGATATTGCGCAAGATTGGTCAAAACTTTATAATAGACCGCTTACGCTTGGTGAATTTGGAGCTTATGAAAAAGCGGATATGGCTTCCCGCATTCGATGGACAAATTATATTGCCAGACAGGCAGAATCTAGAAAATGGAGTTGGAGCTATTGGCAGTTTGATTCCGATTTTATCCTTTATGATATGGATAAAGACGATTGGAAAACAGAAATACTTAATGCTTTAATACCACTGAAAAAATAGCATAAAAATGAAAGAAAAAGTTGTACGCGCAGGGATTATTGGTTCTGGTTTTGCCGCAAGTTTTCACTATGAAGCAATCAAACGAATATACAGTACTAAGGTTGAAGTTGTTGGAGCGTTTTCTACAAATTCATCACTCGAATTTACATCTCCGAGAAACATAAAAAGTTTTGACACTCTAGAAGAGTTAATTGATGCTTCGGATATGCTGCATGTATGCACACCGCCATCTACACATGAACATCTGGTAATAGCAGTATTAATACGCGGTAAATATGTTATTGTAGAAAAACCATTTACAGGTTATTTTGGGGATGGTTCAGCAGCATTTAATGGTGGTACTTTTTCAAGGGAAAAGGGTTTAAAGTTAGCTATGGAAAGTATTCAGCGAATGCTAAAAGCGGAGCAAGAAAGTGAAGGTTCGATTCTCTATGCTGAAAATTGGGTTTATGCTCCCGCTATTCAAAAAGAACGTGAAATTATTCAAAAAACTGGGGCGCAAATTCTTTGGATACAAGCGCAACAATCACATTCAGGGTCACATTCTAAGGATTATGGGAAATGGCATCTTTCCGGCGGAGGCTCATTAATGGGTAAAGGCAGTCATCCATTAACTGCATCTATTTACTTAAAGCATGTTGAAGGACGAGCCAGAAATGGAAAACCAATACGTCCTAAAAGTATATCGGCAAGAACTCATGCCATTACCAGAATGGAAAGCTATAAAAACGAAGGTCATTTAAGAGATACGTATACTGATGTAGAGGATTATGCTTCGATTCATTTGGTTTTTGAGGATGGAACAATAGCTGATATTGTAGCTAGCGAGTTGCTCCATGGTGGTGTGAAAAACTTCGTAGAAGTGCATGCCAACAATCATAGGACGCTTTGCAATATTGGACCTAACAATGCTATGATGACTTATAATCCAGTTGATGAAAATTTCAATGATATATATGTTGTTGAGAAGACCGGGACAAAACAAGGCTGGTCCTTTATATCACCCGATGAAGCATGGTTTAATGGATATCAACACGAAATGGATGCATTTTATCGGTCATTGGTATTTGGAGATCCAATAGAAAGTAATAGTGAATTAGCATCCGATGTTATTGTTGCTATTTACACAGCTTATGTCTCAGCGGAACAAAATGGAACAGAAATACCAATTAAGGTTTTTACTATTTAATTGAGAATACTACAGCAAAGAACTACAGAGATTTTAGTTGATAGGAATGTCATAACACAATAAAAAAAATACAATATAATGGATTTAAAAAATGAAAATGATGCTTTCAAAGGGAAAAAGTACAGATGGACTATATTGTCTTTAGTATTTTTTGCAACTACAATAAATTACCTGGATCGCCAAGTGATCAGTTTACTGAAGGATGATTATCTGGCACCATTATTTGGTTGGGATGAAACGGACTATGCTAATATAGTCATTGCCTTTCAAGTGACCTATGCAATGGGAATGGTTGGAGCAGGTTTTATTATTGACAAGATAGGAACAAAATTAGGATATGCACTTTCGTTAACTGTTTGGAGTATTGCCTCAATAGGCCATGCGTTTGCAGGTTCTACTTTTGGATTTATGATGGCAAGAGGAGTACTGGGATTCAGTGAATCGGGTAATTTTCCGGCAGCAATTAAAACAGTTGCTGAATGGTTTCCTAAAAAAGAGCGTGCCTTGGCTGCAGGAATTTTTAATTCAGGTACTAATATTGGAGCGATTTTGGCTCCTTTGACAGTGCCTTTAATTGCGGGTATTTGGGGATGGCAGTATGCTTTTATCATTACAGGTTTGATAGGGTTGGTTTGGTTAATCTTTTGGTGGCTATTTTATGAAAGTCCTCAAAAGCATAAAAAAATATCAAAAGAAGAGTACGATTATATTCATTCAGATGATATTGACGAGATTATAACTGAGGAAAAATCTGAAAAAATTCCTTGGATTAAATTGTTGGGATATAGACAAACTTGGGCATTTGCTTCATTGAAGTTTTTTAGTGATCCCGTTTGGTGGTTTCTTTTGTTTTGGCTGCCATCATTTTTAAACAAACAATACGGAATGACCAAATTGGATTTGGCATTTCCTATAGCCGTAGTTTATACTATGGCGATGTTTGGAAGTATAGGCGGTGGCTGGCTTTCAGGATATTTTATTCAATGTGGTTGGCCATTGTATAAAGCGCGCAGAAGAGCATTGCTGCTTTTTGCAATTTGCGCTTTGCCTATGATTGTGGCTCAATGGCTGGGTACATTCAATTATTGGTATGCAGTAATCATTATAGGTCTGGCAGCATCGGCTCACCAAGCATGGTCGGCCAATATTTTTACAACCGTATCCGATATGTTTCCCAAAAAAGCAGTTGCCTCAGTAGTTGGAATTGGCGGAATGATTGGAGCCATTGGAGGTGTTATCATTGCAAAAGTTGCTGGATTGATATTGGATCACTATTCAGTGCTTGGAAAAATCGAAACAGGATATTACATCATGTTTATAATTTGTGCTCTGGCTTATTTGGTAGCTTGGACTGTATTCAGTCTTTTAGTTCCAAAAATGCCAAAAGTAACTATTTAATAATTGGTCAAGAATGGAAAAAAAATCTAACTCATATCGGATTTTCAGATTAGTTGTTTTTGCAGGGATATTGATAACTAATAACTCATTTTCACAAACTGTTGAAAGCATCAGTCCGCTGGAAAAAAGACTGGATGACTTGATTGCGAAAATGAGTACCCAAGAGAAAATTGAACAATTGTATTACTTGACAGATGGTAATAAGCGATTAAAAATACCGCAGTTTACAGGAAGTGACGGGCCTCACGGAATAGGGAATAATGCCAAAGGGTATTCTTCTTTTCCGGTTACTATTGCTATGGCCGCCACTTGGGACCCCAATTTGATTACCAAAGTGGGAAGAGCCATTAGTGAAGAACAAGCTGCACGCGGTAAAGACAGGATTGCGGGACCTACACTGGATATGTTGATAGACCCAAGAATTGGCCGTGCTCCCGAAACTATAGGAGAGGATCCTTTCCTTGGAGGCAGAATTTCGGCAGCTTTTATATTAGGTCAAAATACGACTTCTGTTTTTGGATCTGTAAAGCATTATAATTTAAATACCTATGAAATCAATCGCCGTACCAATGATTATTTAAGTGATCAAAGGAGCTTAGTAGAGTTTTGGGGTTTGCACTGGAAAAGATCCATACAGTTTGGTGGAGCTATGTCAATAATGTGTGCTTATAATTGGGTTAACGGTGACAAATGCGCTGAAAATAAATACATGATCAAAACGCTTTTAAGAGATCTCTGGGGATTCGATTATTATACGATGAGTGATTGGGGAGGATTTAAAGAAACGGGTAAAGCTCTCAATGCAGAACTCGATTTTTGCGAAGGAAACGATTTATATATCAAAGAACTTCCTGAAGGTGTTAAAAACGGAATTTATGATATTAGTCTCGTGGATCGTGCCGTACGGAACGTATTGAGAACAAAAATCATTTCAGGAATGATGGACGGTGTTCCTGTAGTACCCCAATCTGTTATTGACAGTAAAGAACATAGAGAATTGGTTTATGAAAGCGGACTTAAAGGATTGGTACTTCTAAAAAATGAAAATGCCTTTTTGCCTTTAAACAAACAAAAGGTTAAATCAATTGCACTTATTGGTCCAAATGCGTCAGTGCTGCCATTGGACGGAAATAGCAGTTCCAAGGTAATTCCTTCGTATCAGATTTCAGTGGAAAAAGGAATCAAGACAATTCTTGGAGATGACAAAGTTTTGTATGCCAAGGGCTGTAATATCAATGATAATAATAAAGCACAATTTGGCGAAGCCATAGAAGCTGCCAAAAAATCGGAATATGTGGTGTTTGTAGCTGGATTGGATAGTACCGTTGAAGGTGAAGGTTATTTTATTAATAAAGAAGCTGATGAAAACGGTGGAGGTGTTTTGAGCCGTCCCGACAGACCATCTCAAACTGTATTGTTACCTGGAATGCAAAATGAATTAATTAATGAAATTGCAAAAGTGAATCCAAATATCATTTTGGTGGTGGTTTCCGGAGGGACTTGCAGTGTTACTCCCGTACTTAAAAATGTAAAAGGATTGTTGTATGCCTTTTATCCAGGGCAAGAGGGAGGCCGGGCTATTGCCGATGTTTTATTTGGAAATTACAATCCTTCAGGAAAATTGCCAGCTACGATTCCAAAAGACGATAGTCAAATTATTCCTATCAGTACCGATTTTAAAAATTTGGTATCCAAAGGTGTAGGATATCGCTGGTTTGACAGTCAAAAATTGACTCCTGAATTTGTATTTGGAGCGGGAATCAGTTACACCACTTTTGAGTATTCCAATATTAAAATCAATAAATCAAAAGCCAAAGTTGGTGAGATGATTGAAGTCTCTTTTGATTTAAAGAATACAGGAAAAACAGATGGAGAAGAAGTGGCGCAGCTCTATCTTTCAACAGGAAATATTAGTCCAGCATTAGCTATGCCAGCAAAACAGTTGCGTGGTTTTCAAAAAACGCTATTGAAATCAGGAGAGTCAAAACGAATTACATTCAAGCTGACCCCGGAGGAATTTTATATTTACAACGAACAAATTAGTGCTTACCAAGTTCCAGCAGGAGAGTATTTTGTTCAAGTTGGGGGAGCATCGGATAAATTACCACTAAAAGCTTCATTCAAGTTAGTTACTGCAAGTCCTGAACCCGATTTGCAAGTCACCAATATTCGGACAATGCCAGTTTTTCCTAAAGTGGGAGAACCAGTTGTATTTATGGCATCACTAATAAATAACGGAACTGGAGAAACCAAAAAAGGGGAGGATCATATCGTTCGATTTTATGTTGACGGAAAAGAAGTTGCTCACTATTATTCTAAATCGATTGGTATAACTGTTGGTGGTATGGAGCAAGTTTGTGCCCAAGCTTCCAATGCAACGGACTGGACAGCAGCCGTTGGAAAATTTAAGGTTACTGTCAAAGTTGAGGTATCCAAAAGTAAAGATCTTATTGAAGAGAACAATATTTGCGAAGGACAATTGAGTGTTCCAAACGGAAAAGTGATTCCGATGGAAATCGTAAAATTTTTGAATTAAAAAAGTAATATAAAATTCATGAAACAGTATTTTTTCTTTTTCTCATTTTTATTTTTAAGTGTACTTGGGAATGCTCAAGTTGCCACAAAACCACTTTATAAAGACGCGAAAGCTCCTATAGAAGCGCGCATCAAAGATTTATTGGTACGAATGACATTGGAAGATAAATGCAGACAAATTGATGTTTGGCATCCCAAAGTCGATTTGAGTAAACCAACAGATCTTAAAAACACCGTTGCAGCTTTAGGCGATACAGTAAAAAACGGGATTGGTTTTTTGCAATTTAAAGTAGAAATGAATAATGTCGATTATCGAGGACGTTTTAATGCTATTCAAAAATATTTTGTAGAGCAAACAAGACTTGGAATTCCTGCTATTTCCAATGGGGAAGGTTGTCATGGCTTTGTTGGAAATGAAAATAAATCAACGGTTTTTCCAGTTTCGACCTCGTTGGGAAGTACTTGGAATACTGAATTGATTGAATCTGTTTTTGGTGCTGTTGCCAAAGAGATGCGAACCTATGGGATTACGCATGCGGCTACCCCTGTAATTGATTTGCTTAGAGATCCTCGTTTTGGAAGATGTGATGAAATGTTGGGAGAAGATCCTTACCATGTTGCTCAAATGGGCGTTGGAGCCATATTTGGATTACAAGGACGTTCACCATTCATAGACGAAAACCATGTTATTGCTTGTGCCAAACATTTTTCTGGACATGGACAACCAGAAGCAGGAACAAACTTAGCTCCAGCAAATTTCTCCGAAAGAATTCTTCGGGAAAATCATTTTTATCCTTTTGAAATGGCTGTTAAAAAGGCAAATGTACGCACCGTTATGGCTTCGTATAACGAAATTGATGGTGTGCCAAATCATGCGAACAAATGGCTGCTTCAAGATGTTCTTCGAGGTGAATGGGGATTTACAGGTTACGTTATTTCGGATTATGATGCTGTGAACAGGATGGTAACTCGCCAGCATGCAAGTGCAACCCAAGCTGAAGCAGGCAAAAAAGCAATTACTGCAGGTATGGATTTTGAATGTCCAAGTAATTGGAAAAACTATTGCTTTCGTTTCTTGCCCGCTTTGATTAAATCGGGGGAAGTTAAGCAAGCTGACCTTGATTCGGCAGTTGTTCGGGTCTTGCGTAATAAGTTTATGATGGGGTTATTTGAGCAGCCTTATATCAAAACTGTTTCCGAAAAAGCAAAAGGAGAAGACCAAATTAAGCATCGAAAAATTGCTTTGCAGGCTGCAGAACAAGGAATGATACTTTTAAAAAATGATAATAAGACTTTGCCTTTTGACGAAAAGAAAATTAAAAGGCTGGCCGTTATTGGTCCCAACGCAGATGAGGTGCATTATGGGACGTATGCCAATAATGCAACACCTGGAGTAAGTATTCTAAAAGGATTGGAAGCATATGCTAAAGGAAAGTTTGAAGTGGTATTTTCTGAAGGTTATAAAATTTATGAAAACGACAGTACCATTACAGCCTACGAAAAAACAACTGAGGCTGAAAATAAACGAATTCAAGATGCTGTAAAATTGGCCAGTACTTGTGATGCGGTTTTAATGGTAATGGGCGGAAATGAATTGACCTGTCGCGAGGATTGGAAAAATCATTCAGGAGATTATTTTGATTTAGACCTGATGGGTAGACAGAATGATTTGGCAAAAGCTATTTTCGAACTCAACAAGCAAACCGCAGTTTTATTAATTAATGGAAGACCATTATCTGTTAATTATTTAGCCGAAAAAGCATCAGCACTTATTGAAGGCTGGTATTTAGGTCAGGAACAAGGCACGGCGGTAGCCAATGTAATCTTCGGAAAAGTGAATCCCAGTGGAAAATTATCAGTAACTATTCCACGACATGTGGGGCAATTGCCAGTTTATTACAACAGCAAACCTTATGTGCATGAGAGCCCATATATAACAGGAGAATATTCTCCATTGTATCCTTTTGGATTTGGGTTAAGCTATACTCAATATGAATATGCTAACTTGAAATTAGATGCAAAAAAAATAACAGCAGGACAATCTGTAACTGCAAGCGTGGAAGTTACCAATACAGGCGAAAGGGATGGTGATGAGATTGTTC
Source organism: Flavobacterium sp. A45 (assembly GCF_002001005.1). Classification (GTDB taxonomy): domain Bacteria; phylum Bacteroidota; class Bacteroidia; order Flavobacteriales; family Flavobacteriaceae; genus Flavobacterium. The sequence continues at coordinate 9,909 of NZ_MUNX01000075.1, read as the reverse complement.
AGCTTTACATCCGTGACAAAGTAAGTTCTGTGACCCGACCTGTACATGAGCTGAAAGATTTTGCCCGTATTTCAATCAAAAAAGGAGAAACCAAGACTATTTCATTTGTGATAACACCTGATAAATTACAGCACTACGGTCTCGATATGAAACGAATAGTCGAACCAGGAGAATTTGAGGTGCAGATTGGTAAAAGTTCAACAAATTATTTGTCGGATGTATTTGAAGTGGTCAGTCAAAAATAGAATTTGAAAAATAAAAAAAAGTATGAAGAAAATCAACCATAATAATCACCCTGTTGCATTGTACAAAATGTTAGTTTCTACAGTGCTTTTAATTCATTTTTGTTCGCTCGAAGCAGTTGCTAAAACGATAAAAACAGATGAAAGTAAATCTTATGTTATTGTTTATAATGTAAAAGAAAATATTGATGCAAGTATTTTCCTTAACAAGCAAAATGACAGAGAGAATGACACCTTGAAAGTGGCTGCTGCAAGTACCGTAAAGGGGTTAATGAAACTCGCTGAACCTGCTTTCGAAAGTTCAAGAAAAGGTTTTGAAATTGCTCAAACAACAGGTGCGACAGGTGATATGGTTGAATTGGTAATGTCCAATAAAGCTGCCGTGGCCATTACCACACGAAATATAAAAGATTACGAAAAATTGAAATGTCCCAATCTCGTAGGAACCCCCATAGGTTTAGACGGATTAGCAATAGCTGTTTCGCCTTCTTTGCCAGTTACAAATCTTACTTTTGGACAAATCCAAGCCATTTGGACAGGAGCAATTGTCAATTGGAAAGAGCTAGGAGGACCTGATTTACCTATTGTATTAATTGGAAGAAGCAAATCGTATGATTCAATTATGCTTTTTTGTGATTTTATGAAACTCGAATCCAAACCAGTTGAAGGAGGACTCATCTATCGTGACAAAAACAAAGAAGCCTGGTATGAAAACGTGGTTACCGCTCCCGAAACAGATGATATGGCTTTGGCTGTTTTACTTAAAACTCCCGGTGCAATTACATATTTTCCACTTCAGATTTTGAATAATTATAAAGCTAAAAATATAGCAGTCAAAAGCGTTTCTTTTGATGGAATAGAAGCTACAAAAGAAACAATTGCGAATGGAACTTATTTTATTCATCGAACATTGAATGCCATTACAAATAATAATCCACAAGGAGATACTAAGAAATTTTGTGATTTCCTTTTGTCAAAGGAAGGACAGAAACTAATTGTCAAGGCAGGATTTCTATCGCTTTAACCGCAATGTTTTAGTTGAATTTCTTATTTGTTAATTAATTGTAATAAGAGATGTTTAAGAAAATAACAAAAGAAGAGTCTTGATAGAATAAATAAACTTACAAATTAGACAGGCATTTTAAGATATTTTGAAATGCTTTTTAGAAATAATTTTAACAAAAATAACCATTATGAATACACGATTTAGATATTTTTATATCACACTTTCAATCATTTTGCTGCCTTACTTAGCTGAAGCACAAAACAATTATTTTAAAGTTGAAGCAAAAAAGAAACCTACTTCACCTTATATCGCCTATGAAACTAGAACAGTAAGCCAATTACCCAATTTTAAAGTGGATAAAGTAATCGCGACCAATATTTATGGCAGCAGATTAGATAAAAAAACAAAGGCAACAGGTTTTTTTAGAACAGAGTTTATCGATGGACGATGGTGGGTTGTAGATCCCGAAGGATACCTAAATATTTGTAGAGCAGTAAATAATATTCAAAAGGGAAATGGAACTGTTTCAAAGGATGCTTTAGCTTCAAAGTTTGAGAACAACGATACTACTTGGATGACTAAAACTATGGAATATTTAAACAGTATTGGTTTTTACGGAGCTGGTTCATGGTCGGTAAATGATGCCATTATTTCAAATCCTAGACAAAAAAACAGTCCTATGGCATATACTATTATGCTAAATTGGATGAGCGGTTATGGAAGAGGCCGTACGGTTCAATTACCGGGTCATATGGGGTATCCTAATAATTGTATTTTCGTCTTTGAAAAAGGGTTTGCCGAATATTGTGAAACTAAAGCGAAAGCCTTGGCAGCAAACAAAAACGATAAAAATCTTTTCGGCTATTTTACAGATAATGAATTGCCTTTTAAAGACGTTAATTTGACTGGTTATTTAGGTTTAGGGCAGCTTGACCCTAAAAACGAAAATTATTTGGCAGCAAAGCAATGGTTAGCAGATAATAATTTTACAGAAACAGATGCAGCGAACATTGATGTACAAAGAAAGTTTCTGGGACATGTTGGAAAAACATATTTCTCTATTGTACATAAAGCTTTAAAGAAATATGACCCTAACCATATGAATTTAGGACCTAGAGTAGATAAAGAAGATGCTCGTGCCAATGATTATTTTATGAAAGCAATAGGTCCTTATGTCGATATTCTGGCCATAAATTATTACAGAGAGTGGACACCTAACAGTGCTTTTATGACTACTTGGGGAACTAATTTGAATAAGCCCTTTATGGTTACCGAGTTTTATACCAAAGGAGAAGACTCTGGTTTAGCAAATACCTCTGGAGCGGGTTGGATTGTTAGAACACAATTGGAAAGAGGATATGAATATCAAAATTATACTTTAGCCTTGCTAGAGTCAAAATATTGTGTGGGATGGCATTGGTTTAAATACATGGATAATGATCCTTCTATGCCAGGTGAACCCTCAAATATTGATGGAAACAAGGGAATTATGAAAATTGATTATGAGCCATATACTCCATTGGCGGAACAGATGATGGATCTTAATTTTAAGGTATATAATTTGATCGACTATTTTGATAAATAATCTGGTTTAAAAAAAAGTATACAACTGTCTTGACAGTATTTCAAAATTTATTTAAAACTAAAACTACCAAAATGAAACAAATTCTGTCTAAAAATTTCATCTTTCAATTTGTCTCTTTTCTTGTTGTTTTTGCAGTTTCCAACACTGTTTTTTCTCAAAAAAACACTCTTGGAATTTTTGACAAAAGCGAAGACATTGGAACGTGTCTTATAAAAGGCTCGTCGATTTATGATTCTGATAAGCAAGAATATACTATGTCAGGTTCTGGAGACAATATGTGGTTTGGAAAAGATGCTTTTCAGTTTTTGTACAAAAAAATGAAAGGTGATTTTATCTTACAGTTTGAATTTAAATTCACTTCTCCAGTTAAGATAGCACATCGCAAAGTGGGCTGGATGGTACGAAATGATACAACATTCAATGCTCCACATGTAAACGGAACTGTTCATAATGATGGATTGACTTCTATTCAATATCGATTAGCAAAAGGTGCGAATACGATGGAATTAAAAATGAAAAATTTAGAAAATAATACTATCATTCAATTAGAACGTAGAGGAAATCGTTATATCTTTTCGGCAGCAATTAAAGGCGAAGAATTTAAAACTATCGAATGGGTGGATAGTGATAAAGTTATAAACGACGACGCATTAGTTGGAATGTTTATTTGTTCGCATGATAATACCGATTTACAAACAGCTGTAATTAAAAATGTTCGTATCACAATTCCTGCCAAAGCAGATTTTAAGCCTTATAAAGATTACATTGGAAGCAATCTTGAAATTATGGATATTGCCAGTGGAAACCGTAAAATAATTTTTACAGCACCCAATTCTATTCAAGCACCAAACTGGACAAAGGACGGAAAGACGTTAATCTATAACAGTGAAGGGAAAATCTATAATTTTGATTTAAAAACAGGACAGCCAACTGTTCTTGACACGAAATTCGCCATCAAAAACAACAACGACCACGTACTTTCCTTTGATGGGAAAATGTTGGGACTTAGCAACGCCAGCGAAAATAAAGACAGACAATCCCAAGTTTTTATTGTTCCTACAAAAGGAGGAACACCAATACTTATCACCGAAAAAGCACCGTCTTACCTTCATGGATTTTCGCCTGACGGAAAAAATATGATTTTTACTGGTGGCCGTGAAGAAAAAGATAATTTCGAAATCTATTCCATCAACATAAAAACTAAAGTAGAAACCCGTTTGACCGATTCCCCGGGCTTAGATGATGGATCAGAATATTCTCCAGATGGCAAATTTATCTATTTCAATTCCGTTCGCTCAGGAAAAATGCAGGTTTGGCGCATGAAACCTGATGGAAGCAGTCCGGAAAGAATCACTAAGGATGAGTGGAACAACTGGTTTCCTCATGTATCACCAAATGGAAAAATGTTGGTTTACATTGCTTTTGGTGATGATGTTTTGCCAGGAGACCATCCTTTCTACAAGCATGTTTCGCTTCGCTTGATGAATCTTGAAACTCGTGAAGTTAAGATATTGGCTCATTTATATGGAGGACAAGGCACAATCAATGTTCCTAGCTGGTCACCTGACAGCAAAAAAATTGCTTTCATCACCAATACTGACTTGACGGAGTATTTCACGAAATGTTATTAAAATTAATTTCATTCCATAAATTTACTTTTGATTATCATGAAAAAATTAAGTGTTCTAGGATTATTTTTAGTAATCACTTTTAGCATAAGCACAAAGACTGAAGCACTTTTCCCAGAAAAAGTATTGATTATAAGTGTAAAAACGGGGTGTGAAAAAAATAATGTATGGTTGAGAGTCAGAAACTATTTTATAATATTAAAAATGAATTTATATGCTAATAAAAAAACGCTTTTTTTTCTGCTTGTTATGCTGTTGTTTTGGCATTCAAATCTAAATGCTTTGCCTCTACAGAAAGTTTGGGTAAATGGAGGAACAATGATTTACAATAAAAAGCAGGTTTCCATTGCCAGTTTTGAAATCACAAAATATGAAATTACCAATGTACAATATGCCTTTTTTTTGAATGGTGCAGCCGTAAAAGCTGATGGTGTGTTTAAGAATATCTCATTAATTAATGTTGCTTCCAAAGATTTACAATTGGAATTCATAAATGGGAAATGGCATCCTAAAATGGGTTATGATAATTACCCTATGGTTATGGTTAATTATTATGGGGCAGCCCAATTTTGCAAATGGGTGGGAGGCGAATTGCCTTCTGAAAAGGAATGGATTTATGCCTCAAAAGGAGGAATTAAAAACAAAGATTTTATCTATGCCGGTGCCAATGAATTGGAAAAAGTGGGGTGGTATAAAGGAAATAGCGGTAATCATTCTCATCAAGTGGGAAAAAAGAAACCCAATGCATTAGGTATCTATGATATGAGTGGCAATGTTTGGGAATGGTGCAGAAATGATACATTGAAAACAGCTGATGATTTTTGTGTTCATATGGGTGGTAGTTGGTTTGCTGGTGAACAGCCTTCACAGATTGCTGCGCATTATGGAAATACACCTGTACATTTCAGTAATAGTGTTGGTTTTAGAGTGGTTTTTTCAGCAACGGCCTTAACTAGTGATAAAGATTTTTTCAAAAACTATTCAGGAAAACCGTGGAATAATCAGGTTCAGCAAATACCGGGCAAAGTGCAATGCGAATGGTATGATTTGGGAGGGCAGGGAATTGCGTATCATGACAGTGATAACATTAATAGCGGAAGTGGAAATCTGAATCCAGCAGACGGTACCTTTTTGAATGAATTTAGGATGAAAGAAGGAGTCGATATCTCATATACCAAATCCAGGGATATTGACAACAATCCTTATAATTTGGTAGAACCCATTTTAGGCGAGTTATATGCAGGATGGATGATTCCTGGTGAATGGATTAATTATATCATAGAAGTTAATAAAACAGGAACTTATACTCTTGGTTTGATGTATACTGCCAGTGGAGAAGGAGGAATCTCCTTGTTATTAGATGGGAAAGAGCTGGTAACCGAATTAGTTATACCCTCTACCAGAAATGAGAAAGAAACTATAGCATGGAGACAATGGCATCATTGGAACCGTCTAGATTCACTGGCAGTTTTTACATTAAAAAAAGGAAAACACATTCTGACCCTAAAGACCGTTTTCAATGGAAATATGAATTATGATTACTTGGATTTTAAATTAATAGAATAAAAAATGATGATGTTACCAGGGTATTTAACCTAATGATATTGTGGCTAAATAAATTTTAAAATATGAATAAGTTAATAACAGGATTGTTCGTTTTTTTTGGACCAATGATTCTTTTTGCACAAAAAACAATACCAATTTACAAGGATAAAAATGTTCCCATTGAGAAGCGAATTGATGATTTGCTTAAAAGAATGACATTGGAGGAAAAAATGCTTCAGACCAATCAATGGACTTATGGAAAGAATGCTAATGAAAACAATATAGAGTCTATTCAAAAAGGGGTTCGTGCTGAAATAGGTTCACTGATTTATCGCAGTATTAATCCAGTGTATCGCAACCAAATTATGCGAAAAGCAATGGAAGAATCTCGTTTGGGAATTCCAATTTTGATGGGTTTTGACGTAATTCATGGGTATCGAACCGTTTACCCAATTCCATTGGCACAAGCCTGCTCCTGGAACACGGATTTGGTTACCAAAGCCTGTGCCGTTGCCGCAAAGGAGTCCAGATTGTCAGGTGTAGATTGGACTTTCTCACCTATGGTAGACGTAGCGCGTGACCCGCGTTGGGGTAGAGTTGCCGAGGGGTATGGAGAAGACAGCTATGCTAATGCTGTTTTTTGTGTTGCTTCGGTAAAGGGATATCAAGGGAAGAAATTATCGGATCCATTTTCGATTGCTGCTTGTTTAAAACATTACGTAGGATATAGTTTGTCCGAAGGAGGACGTGATTATCATTCCAGCGATGTGTCACCACAAACACTTTGGGAAACTTTTATGCCTCCTTTTCAGGCAGGGGTCAAAGCAGGAGCGGCAACATTAATGAGCGGTTTTAATGATATGAGCGGAGTTCCGGCATCTGCAAATCATTACACACTTACCGAAGTTTTAAAGGAACGATGGAAACACGATGGTTTCGTAGTTTCTGATTGGGGTTCTGTTGAAAATTTGATTGCCCAAGGTTTAGCAAAAGACAGAAAAGAAGCAGGACTAAAATCATTTTTGGCGGGGGTCGAAATGGATATGGTGGACAATGTTTATGTGGATTTTTTGCCACAATTGGTTAAGGAGAAAAAAATTCCAGTTGAGAAAATTGACGATGCAGTTAGAAGGATATTGCGATTGAAATTTAAATTGGGTTTGTTTGATAATCCATATGTTCAGGAGTTACCGGAAAAGGAACGCTATTATCAACCGGAGAGTATGGCCGTTGCACAGCAGTTGGCAGAAGAATCGATGGTATTGCTTAAAAACAACAATCAAGTATTGCCTTTGTCCAACGATATTAGGCAAATAGCCCTTATTGGGCCAATGGTAAAAGATAGTGTTAACATGATGGGGTCTTGGGAAGGACAAGGAATTGCAAGTGTTGTTGAGACTATAATGGAAGGTTTTGAAAAAGAATTTTCGGGTAAAACAACTTTGAATTATGCTAAAGGTTGTGGATTTGAAGGCACTGATGAAAGCGGTTTTGGAGAAGCAGTACAAACGGCACAAAAATCTGATGTGGTTATTGTGTGTTTGGGAGAAATGAAAAAATGGAGCGGTGAGAATGCCTCGCGATCCACTATTGGGTTGCCCGCCATTCAACACCGATTGTTGGCTGAACTGAAAAAAACAGGTAAAAAAATAATTCTTGTTTTGTCTAATGGAAGACCAATTGAACTTGGAGATATGGAATCGCTATCAGATGCGATTGTCGAAATCTGGCAGCCTGGAATTGCAGGGGGAACACCATTGGCGGGGATAATATCAGGACGTTTGAACCCTTCAGGGAAATTAGCAATTACTTTTCCGTTAGTAACAGGACAAATACCCATTTATTACAATATGCGTCAATCGGCGAGACCAAAAATTGGTGGGTACCAAGATATTTCAAATGAGCCAAAATATTGGTTCGGCCATGGGTTGAGTTATACTTCTTTTTCTTATGGAAACGTAAAATTATCTTCGGATAAATTAAGCAAAAAATCAAAATTGATAGCCCAGGTTGAAGTAACCAATACGGGAAATCGAACAGGAAAGGAAACCGTATTTTGGTATGTTTCGGATCCTGTGGCCTCTATTTCAAGACCGATGAAAGAATTGAAATATTTTGAAAAATCAGAATTGAAAGCAGGTGAGAAAAAAGTGTTTAAATTTGAAATTGATCCTGAGCGTGATTTAAGTTTTCCAGACTCAAATGGTATGAAACGTCTTGAAAATGGGGATTTTTATTTGACAATTAACCATCAACGTGTCAAGTTTGAATTAATCAATTAATGTCTCTTTTACAATTCGATAATTATAAAGAATAAATTAATTTAAAATAAATGTGAAAATGAATATTTATAAAAGAATCATTATTGTTCTGTTGTTGTTATCTTTTATTGCGTCTCCCGCTTATTCACAAGAGAAATGGGAAATGATTTTCAACGGAAAAGATTTAAAAGGTTGGACAAAGATTGCCGGTAAGGCAGACTATTTAGTAAAAGAAGGTGTAATTATTGGTACATCTAAATCTGGAACTCCAAATACTTTTTTGGTAACTGATAAAAAGTATGCCAATTTTATTTTGGAATTGGAATATAAAGTAGAGGATGGATTAAATTCTGGAATTCAGTTTCGCAGTCAGTCCAAAAAGGAATATAAAAACGGAAGAGTGCATGGGTATCAATTTGAGATTGATCCCTCTTCCAGAGCTTGGAGCGGAGGTATTTATGATGAAGCACGTCGTGGATGGATTTACACAATGGAAAAAAATCCTGCTGCCAAGTCGGCTTATAAAGCATCAGCTTGGAATCACATTCGTATTGAAGCGATTGGGTCAATCGTAAGAACATGGTTGAACGGGATTCCTTGCGCCAGTATAGTAGATGATCTACCAGAAGCTTCCACAGGTTTTATTGCTTTGCAAGTGCACGAAATATACAAACCGGAAGAAGATGGAAAAACGGTTCAGTGGAGAAACATAAAGATATGCACCACAGAGCTCGATGCTGTTCGTACTCCGGATAATGAATCAGTTTATCAGGTTAATTGCAATGACAATACGATTTCGAAAGCTGAACAAAAAGAAGGCTGGGAATTATTGTGGGACGGAAAAACTACTAACGGTTGGCGAGCGGCTAAAGCGACAACATTTCCCACAGGTGGATGGGCAATTGATAATGGAGTATTGAAAGTATTGAATGCTAATGGTGCTGAATCCGCAAACGGAGGAGACATTGTGACCATCAATAAATATAAAAACTTCGAACTAACCGTTGATTTTAAAATTACCGATGGTGCCAATAGTGGAATTAAGTATTTTGTAGATACTGAATTAAATAAAGGAGAAGGTTCTTCTATTGGTTGTGAATTTCAAATTTTGGACGATAAACTACATCCAGATGCTAAACTAGGAGTTAAAGGAAACCGTACTTTGGGTTCTCTTTATGACTTAATTTCTGCTCCGACGGATAAATTTTTTCGTAAATCGGATTTTAATACGGCCAGAATTGTAGTAAACGGTAATAAAGTAACCCATTATTTGAATGACAAAAAAACTGTGGAATACGAAAGAGGAACCCAAATGTGGACTGCTTTGGTAAATTATAGTAAATATGGGATTTGGTCCAATTTTGGAAATGCAGTCGAAGGGAATATTTTATTGCAAGACCATGGGAATGAAGTGTTTTTCAAAAATATAAAAATAAAAAATTTAAAATAATACTGGTATTCATTTTATTAAACGTACTAATTTTCGATTTTTTTGAATTGTATAGTTTAAGGCATTGGAATATAAAATCACCTTAGCAATGTAACCATTCTAAGGTGATTTTTTTTGTTCAATTCATAATAAAATAATCTTGGTTTATGGATGGTGATAAAAGTAGAGTATTGTGATATTATTTTGCCAAAA
>NZ_MUNX01000030.1 GCF_002001005.1 Flavobacterium sp. A45 | reverse complement strand
TTTTTAATGATTTTTACATTACCTACCTAAAATTTAGGGGGTACAAAATACAAAAATGATAAAAATAACAAACCCTCATCCGTTTTAACAGGGTGATTGAAATGATTTTTTATTTTTGCATCAAAAAAAAATATAAAATAATTCAAAATGCGAAAAATAGTTTTAAGTGTGATTCTCATCACGATTTTGGTACTATCCTATTGCTCAAATTACTTTTTAACCAAAAACCCAACAAACCTTACTGAAATTTCAAAATTCGATACTGGCGACACTGCGTGGATGTTGGTAGCTTCAGCATTAGTACTATTAATGACTCCAGGATTAGGTTTCTTTTATGGAGGAATGGTCGGCAAGAAAAACGTAATCAGCACTATGCTTCAAAGTTTTATGGCAATGATTATTGTAACCGTACTATGGGTACTAATTGCTTTCGGACTGTCCTTTGGCCCGTCAATTGGAGGAATAATCGGAAACCCACTACCTAATCTCTTTTTTCAAGGCGTTGGCTTTGGCACTTCATGGGAATTGGCACCAACAATCCCTTTTTTACTATTTGCTTTATTTCAGGCTAAATTCGCCATTATAACACCCGCTATTGTAACAGGCGCATTTGCAGAGCGCATCCGTTTTTGGGCATACCTCTTATTTATGGTTTTATTTATTCTGTTCGTCTACACGCCATTAGCACACATGACTTGGCATCCAGATGGATTGTTATTCAATTTGGGCGTACTGGATTTTGCAGGCGGAACTGTTGTACACATGAGTGCAGGCTGGGCAGCACTCGCCGGCGCAATGTTTCTTGGAAAACGTAAAGTTCCCAAAGCCAACCCTGCCCGTATCACCTATGTATTATTAGGTACAGGATTATTATGGTTTGGCTGGTTTGGATTCAATGCGGGTTCTGCTATGGGAGCAAACGGTCTTGCAGTACAGGCGCTAGGAACTACAACTGTAGCTGCAGCATCAGCCTCAATGGCTTGGGTATTTATTGATAAAATCATGGGACACAAACTTTCAGCTATGGGAGCTTGTATCGGAGCTGTAGTAGGACTAGTAGCCATTACTCCTGCCGCTGGATTTGTTAGTATGCCACACGCTATCACAATCGGAATTCTGGGCAGTCTTGTCAGTAATATTATGGTCAGTAAATTTCCAAAAGGAAAAATCGATGATGCCTTAGACGTATTTGCCTGTCACGGTGTTGGCGGAATGGTAGGCATGTTATTAACTGGTGTTTTTGCTTCCAAAGAAATCAATCCTGCCGTTATCGATCAAGGCCTTGCTTTTGGAGAAACAAAATTATTCACCAACCAAGTAATTGCTTTAATAGGAGTTTCGATATTCGCTTTTGTAATATCGTATTTCCTTTTTTACATCGTAAATAAAATCACTCCATTGAGAGTATCCGAAGAAAAAGAAGAGTTAGGATTAGACATCTCACAACACGGAGAATATCTATAGACTAATTTCTCAACAACATTCCCAAAGCACCCTAATTTTTTTAGGGTGCTTTTTTTTAACCCATTACCAAACTATCCTTCCCTAACTCACTACTTCAACTCAGCATATAAATCCTTATGTAAATTAAAAACAGGAAGCTCATTTTTAATAATTCTAACAAAATCACACCTCTAAAAATGAAAACACAAAAGAATTCAAAGACCCACATTGAACCAGGTAAACCAACCTGACAAATCCAATATAAATCTCTTTAAAAAATCACAATAGACATCATTATTTTAAGTAATCATTAACAAAAAGTTCGCTCAATTACCAAAATCAGCGATAATTTCACATATTATCTGTTAATTCAAGATCAAACCTTAAAAAAAACTTAAAATTCCATTAACACATTCTACTTTTTTGATTCAAAAATTAAACACCTATCAAAATATAGGGGTGCTAAATAAAATATCCGCAAAAATACCAGTACTGACCCTTATTTTTTGGAGGGTTTAAAATCATTTGATACATTTATAAAAAATTAAAAATCAAAAACTATGCGAAAAATTATTTTAAGTGTGATACTAATCACAATCTTGGTATTATCCATTTTTTCAATTCATTTTCTTATTGAATCACCAAAGTTAGGAGCTCATGTCGTTGAATTAAAATTAGACACAGGAGACACAGCTTGGATGATTGTTGCTAGTGCCCTTGTATTATTAATGACTCCAGGACTCGGATTCTTTTACGGTGGAATGGTAGGCAAAAAAAATGTCATCAGTACCATGCTACAAAGCTACATGGCAATGGTGGTTGTAACTGTATTATGGATACTTATTGGATTTGGACTATGTTTTGGCCCTTCTATAGGAGGAATCATTGGTGATCCAACATCAAACTTGTTTTTTAATAACGTTAGCGCTAACACAGCTTGGGAATTAGCACCAACAATTCCAATGATTTTGTTTGCCTTGTTTCAAGCAAAATTCGCTATCATCACTCCTGCTTTAATCACTGGAGCTTTTGCTGAAAGAGTACGCTTTTGGGCTTACCTTTTATTTATGGTATTGTTTATATTAGTTATATACGCACCATTATGTCACATGACTTGGCATCCTGATGGGCTATTCTTCGGATGGGGAGTATTGGATTTTGCTGGTGGAACTGTAGTACACATGAGTGCTGGTTGGGCTGCTCTTGCAGGAGCAATCTTCTTAGGAAAAAGAAAAGTACAAAAAGCAAACCCTGCTCGTATTACTTATGTATTATTAGGAACTGGTTTATTATGGTTTGGCTGGTTTGGTTTCAACGCTGGATCTGCTGTAGGAGCTGGAAGTCTAGCTGCTCAAGCTTTGGGAACTACTACTGTAGCTGCTGCTGCTGCTGCAATGGCATGGGTATTCCTTGATAAAATTATGGGACACAAACTTTCAGCAATGGGAGCTTCTATTGGAGCTGTAGTAGGATTGGTTGCTATTACACCTGCTGCAGGATTCGTAAGCATTCCTCACGCAATGGCAATTGGTATTATCGCCAGTATTATAAGTAACCTTGTAGTGAGCAAATTCCCTAAAGGAAAAATTGACGATGCCTTAGACGTATTTGCTTGTCACGGTGTAGGTGGTATGGTAGGTATGTTATTAACCGGAGTATTTGCTTCCAAATCTGTAAATTCAATTGTAGGTGACAACCAAGGCTTAATTTTTGGAGATTCTACTTTATTTTTAATCCAATTGAAAGCATTAGTATTAGTTTCTTTATTTGCTTTCTGTGCTTCTTATGCATTGTTCTTTATTGTAAACAAAATTACTCCATTAAGAGTAACTGAAGAAAAAGAAGAACTAGGATTAGACATCTCTCAACACGGAGAATTCTTGTAAAAAATCAATTTCCAAATACCCAAAAACACTCTAGAATTTATTTTAGAGTGTTTTTTTTTTATAACCTTGTTCAGTCTTTATTAGTATATCAATTAGAAATATAAAATAGATTTTTTTTGTTTAACCTACCACTCTTCGAAGGAAATGAAAATAGAATTACATTATTATATGTTTCTAAATGATCTAATACAGAAAAGAAAGATGATTATTTCAAAACATAAATCAATACAAAAAAAAACACCAACCTTTTTTGAGGCTGGTATCTATTATTTTTTTTTCTTTATTAGAATAAAGTCTTAACTTTTAATCTCAGTAATTTAGCTTCTAAAGACTTATTATCTTCTAATAAAACTATCTCTAAAACTTCGAAATCCCTTCTTTCAGCCAAGCATAATATTCTTCAATACTTACGTAACTAATAGTAGGCTGCTTATCGTTGAGATTATTTCCTTGCAGATCGGTTAATACATACAAAGGCTGTGTATTGGTATTGTATTTGGAAATCATAAAGTCTGTCCATTTATCGCCAATCGTTTCAATTTCGGCTCCAGTAGATTTGGACGTAAATTGTTCGCTTTTCGGCAATGGTCTTTTATCATCAACATACAATGAGATCACCACGACTTCATTTTTAAGAATAGGAAGCACACTTACATCCGACCAGACATTGTTTTCCATTTTTCTGCAATTCACACAAGCATGCCCAGTAAAATCAAGCATTATAGGTTTGTTTACCATTTTAGCATAAGCTAATCCTTTATCATAATCATCAAAAACGATGATTTGGTTCGGTCCTAATTTTGCTCCTTCAGGCAAAACCGTTGACGATGCATTTCCAACATTCGACCTGCCTACACCTAACGGGCTTTCACTATATTCCATTGGAGGAGGGAACGCACTTATCAATTTAAGTGGAGCGCCCCAAAGTCCAGGTACTAAATATATTGTAAAAGACAAAACTAATAAACCCAAAGATAATCTTCCCACCGAAATATGTGCTATAGGACTGTCATGTGGCAACGTAATTTTTCCAAACAAATAAAAAGCCAATGTTCCGAAAATAGCAATCCAAATCACCAAGAACACTTCTCTTTCCAGTAAATGCAATTGCAAAACCAAATCGGCATTGGACAAAAATTTGAATGCCAAAGCCAATTCCAAAAATCCTAACACTACTTTAACCGTATTTAACCATCCTCCTGATTTTGGCAAAGAATTCAACCAACCCGGAAACATAGCAAAAAGCATAAAAGGCAAAGCCAAAGCCAATGAAAATCCAAACATTCCAACTATAGGTGCAATACCGCCTTTGGAAGCAGCATCAACTAAAAGTGTACCAACGATAGGTCCTGTACAAGAGAATGAAACGATAGCCAATGCCAACGCCATAAATAAAATACCTACAATTCCACCTCGGTCGGCCTGACTGTCTACTTTATTTGCCCAAGAATTAGGCAACATGATTTCGAAAGCACCTAAGAACGACGTTGCAAAAACAACCAGTAAAATAAAGAATAGTATATTAAACCAAACATTAGTTGACAAAGCATTCAATGCATCAGCACCAAAAATCCAAGTCACCAAGAATCCTAACAACACATAAATCAGAATAATGGAAACTCCATAAATAATAGCGTTTCTAATTCCTGCCGCTTTATTTTTACTCTGTTTGGTAAAAAAACTAACCGTCATTGGAATCATTGGAAACACACAAGGAGTCAGCAAGGCCGCAAAACCAGAGAAAAACGCAATAAAGAAAATAGACCACAGCCCAATTTCTGTTGATGGTTTCGGTAGCTCTGTTACTTTCTTTTCAACTGGCGTTACAATTTCTTTTGCTACAACAGTAAGTGTATTTGCCGTGTCAACTTTGGCTGTATCCAATTTCTCGGCAGCAACAGGAGTAGTCACTATAGTAACTGCAGATTCCGTTGTTGGGATTTTAAAAGTGAATTTCTTTTCCAGATTGATACAAACCTCTTTACAAGCCTGATAATTCAATTCAACTTGAACTGATGTAATCTTTGGATTCAATAATGTTATTTCCTGCTTGATTTGGGCTTTATCATGAAAAAAAGTTTCATTAACTTCAAAAACATCATTATAAGCGGTAGTCGTTTTACTTTCTTTGGCTTTACCTACCAAATTAAAATTACCTTTTTGATCTTTAAAAATAACTTCCAAAGGCAGTGGCCCACCATCTGGGGTGAATTGCGAATATACATGCCAATCTTTTTCTATTATGGCATTAAAAATCAAAACATAATTGGTTTCTGATTTCTTTTCGATCGTCGTAGTCCATTTTACAGGATCTAGAACTTGGGCATTTACTTTGGCGAAAGCTAAAAAAGCAAACAGTATAAAAAGTATTTTCTTCATTATAAGCATCTAAATTAATTCTATTTTAAGTATATTTTTGGTTGTATTTGAGGTTCTGAATCTATGATCGGCTCTTATTCCAATTACCCAAACTATTTCATTATTTGAACATAAAAGCCAAGTATTTTCTTTTTCTATCAATGATAATTTTTCATCCTTAAAAAGTTTGCTCACCTTTTTTGACTTTCCATTCATTCCAAAAGGCTGAAAAACATCACCTGATTTCCACTTTCGCAAAACCAAAGGAAAAACCAATTGATCTGCGCCGACAAATATAGTTTTATTTGTAGCAACCGAAATGTCTGTCACTTTACAAAAAGACATATTTAAGGGAATCTTAACTTCCGTTTGATTTTCATTAACAAAAAATTCTTCCTGAATGTCTGAATGATCAATAGGAGATAAAATCAGGGAATCCCTATCCTTCAACAAACGAAAATCTGCAGAAAAAACCTGTTTACCGGATTGACTGACAACCAAATCATAGATATCCTCCCATGCAGTAAAACCAAATTCTTTGAGCCATTGATACAAATACGATTGATAATTAGGTAATTTTAACAATTGATTCAAATCAAAATGAATTTGATCACCTCTTTCATTTGCTACTTGCTGATAAACCATAATAGCTGCATCTTCAACCATTGCAAATGATTCCTGCAAATATCCTTCGGTTTTCAAAAATGACGTCATAAAATTAGGATTCAACTCCTTCAATACAGGAATCAAATGATGCCGAATTTTGTTCCGTACATATTTATCCGAAGCATTACTACTGTCTTCACGCCATTGAATATCGTTCACCTTGGCATAATTTTCAATTTCATGGCGGGATAAAAAAAGTAAAGGTCGAATCACTCTGTCATTTTGCACCGGAATCCCAGTCAATCCTTCTAATCCAGTTCCTCTTGTGAGATTAATCAAAAAGGTTTCCAGGTTGTCATCAGCATGATGCGCAGTGATTATATAATCCAATTTTTCGGTTCCCAACAACTCGTAAAACCAATTATAACGGAGTTCCCTAGCAGCAACCTGAGTAGATAATTTATAATCTTTGGCGAAAGCTTCTGTATCAAATTGGGTAACATAAATAGGGATCTCGTTAGTTTCAGCATAGTCTTGCACAAATTTTTGATCACCAAAACTCTCCATTCCTCTGAGTTGAAAATTGCAATGAGCAATGGTAATATCACACTTCAATTCCTGAAATAAATGCAATAAAACCATACTATCCAAACCTCCACTTACGGCGAGAAGCAGCTTTTTTTGCTTCAAATACGGGATTTCATTATTGATATGATTTTGAAGTATATTTTTCATACAAAGTAAATATTGCTTTTTTACAGGAATATGACATCGCCATCCGCCATTTATATTTTGAAAACATGGCGATTTCATTTATCAAAAATACTGATTATTATTTAATCCGATATGAATTCACTTATAGCAAAACCTCATGCATTGCTTTTGCTTTAAGCAAACATTCTTCATATTCTTTTTCTGGAATGGATAAAGATGTTATCGCGCTTCCTACAGAGAAAGACACATATTTATTTTCCTGATTGTAAAGAATACTGCGTATAACCACATTAAAATCAAAGTCACCATTGGGCGAAAAATACCCCACCGCCCCGCTGTACAATCCGCGCTTTGTTTCCTCAAGCGCTTCGATGATTTTCATTGCGGCATACTTGGGAGCACCTGTCATACTTCCCATCGGAAAAGTAGTTCTAAGCGTATCAACTGCCGCATACTGAGAGTCTATTTTGGAAGTTATGGTCGAAATCATTTGGTGCACCTGCAAGAAAGAATAAATTCCACATAATTCTTTAACTTCAACCGAGGATTTTTGGGCAGTTTTCGACAAATCATTTCGAACCAAGTCGGTTATCATAATGTTTTCGGCTCTTTCTTTAGGATCTTGAGCCAAAGTGTTTTTAGATTTTTCATCTTCCAATAGATCCGAGAATCGTCTGGAAGTTCCTTTAATTGGCTGAGAAATTAAATTCTCGCCTTGTTTTTTCAAATAGCGTTCTGGTGATGCCGAAAGCAAAAATTGTCTATTGTTTTTAAAAAAAACAGAAAAAGGAGCCTGAGAAATTTCATTGAGTTTCAAGAACTTTTCCAATGGATTAATTATGGCTTCCTTTGCAAAAAACTCCATACAGAAGTTCGCTTCATACAAATCCCCGTGATGAATGTGTTCCAGCAATTTAGAAACTTTCTCTATGTAATTTTGCTTCGGAATACGCTGCTCAATAATTATTTTTTTTGAATTTTCGGCAGCTGCTCTTTTGTAATTAATAATTTCATCAAAATCAGATTCAACTTCATCATCACACATATTGAGATATTGAATTTCAAGTTGGTTTCCTTTTAGTAAAAACAACTTTTTAGGCTGAAAAAAAAACAAATCAGGAAAATTCAATCCGTCGTAATTATTGGAATGTAACTGCTCCACTCCATTTTTTAAATCATACGCAAGATATCCAAACAACCAATCTTTGGATGTTTGCTGGTATTGCTTCAAATCCTCAAAAGCATTGTGAAAATCGGTCTTTATAGACGTGAAAGCATCAACTGCCAGAACGCAATCGAAACTTGAATATTCGTTGAGAAATGAATTACTGTCCAGAAAAGTTATTTCTCGAAATTGCTGACTCCAAGCAACAAGCTGCTCCTTGAACTGCAATGGTTTTTCAATAAATTTATAAATGGAAGTTCTCAAAAATTAATCAGTTTATGGGCTTCAAAATTACAATAAAAAAATTCGCTTCTCAAGCAGAAAACTCATAAAACTGAGTCTTAAAAGATTGTCCTTTGCAAAAAACATCTCAAAAATAAATAGAGAACAAACACAAAAAAAGTCAATATCTAAATCTAATTATCAATTTCAATATCGAACGAAGCCAAAATCTAAAAAAAAATCATGTAATCGCTCGAATTAGTTAGTGAACCATCGAGAGATAATAAAAACACGCAAACAACTCAATTCTAGCAGAATATCACTAATAAAATAATCAAAAACGCAATAAATAAGAAAAAAATTAACTAAATTTGTTAGTGAAATGGACTTAGTTTTCCGCCTCCGAAAGCTATCAATGTAAGTAAATGGATGAAAAGATGATTACCTCCTTGTAATCAAACATTATCACTAAAACATTTAACTTCTTAAATACTCAAAATATGAAAACTGCAACTTTCTTTATTCGCACAATAATTGGCCTAGTATTAATTTGTATATCAATAGCCTATTTTTTCAACTTAATGCCTGAACTAGAAAGCACAGAAAATTTCAAAGCTTTCAATGTTGGATTGATTTCTTCAGTTTATCTAATGCCATTGATCAAAACAATCGTACTATTATGTGGAATTTCATACCTTAGTGGTCAATACGTAGTGTTATCGAACATTATCATTCTACCGGTAAGTACGAATATATTATTCATCGATTTTTTTCTAAATCCAAATGGATTACCACTTGCCATATTTATTTTTTTAGGAAATTTATTTTTAATCTATGCCCATCGAAAAAGTTACAAAAATCTATTTACCAGAAAATCAGTCATGCATTTTGATTAATTAAAGGCACATCCAAAAAAACATAAAAACTAAAACCTACAAAATATGAGAATTGCTACTATCATTATTCGCTCACTAATTGGACTATTATTACTATTCGCATCGATAAGCTACTTTTTGCATTTATTTCCGGAGCCTCCTTTAGCAGGAAACATGAAAATCTTCAATGATGGACTCAAGGCTTCTGGTTATTTAATACCTTTAGTAAAGACCATAGAACTGATTTGCGGATTATCATTTATCATTGGAAAATTCAACAGAATAACTTTCATTCTGTTGATGCCTATTTCAGTCAACATCATTTGCACACATATATTCCTAGCTCCAGAAGGCATTCCTGTAGCAGCCTTCTTATTCTTAGGAAATATATTTTTACTTTACACCAAATGGGATAGTTACAAAGGATTATTCACAGTATAAGTAAAACTATTCTAAACAAAAAACCCGTCTCATTTTTATAACGAGACGGGGTTTTATTTTTAAAAAGCTTGAAACTATACGTGTAAAGCTCTATTATCTGTTGCTGCCAATGCTGCTTCTTTTATCGCTTCCGCAAATGTTGGATGCGCATGTGACATTCTTGAAATATCTTCCGCAGAAGCTTTATATTCCATTGCAGTTACTGCTTCAGCAATCAAATCAGCAGTTCTAGCACCTATCATGTGTACTCCAAGAACTTCATCCGTTTTCTTATCAGCAAGTATTTTTACAAATCCGTCAAGATCTCCGCTCGCACGGGCACGACCTAAAGCTTTGAAAGGAAAACTTCCCACTTTATATTCAGTTCCAGACGCTTTCAATTGCTCTTCTGTTTGTCCAACAGCAGCAACTTCTGGCCATGTGTAAACAACACCTGGAATCAAGTTATAATCAATATGCGGTTTTTGACCAGCCAAAATTTCGGCAACCATAGTTCCTTCTTCTTCCGCTTTATGAGCCAACATAGCTCCACGAACCACATCACCAATGGCATAAATATTTGAAACCGAAGTCTGCAAATGATCATTCACTTCCACTTGTCCTCTATCCGAAATTTTAACTCCAGCTTTATCGGCATTTAATCCATCTGTATAAGGACGACGACCAACTGATACCAAAGAATAATCTCCTTCTAAAGTGATTGTTTCTCCTTTAGCATTTTCAGCTTGAACAATTACAGCATCCCCTTTTCTCTCAACTGATTGCACTTTGTGAGAAGTGTAGAATTTCATTCCTTGTTTTTTCAACACTTTCGTCAATTCTTTAGACAAAGCACCATCCATCCCTGGAATAATTCTGTCCATGAATTCCACAACCGAAACTTGCGCTCCCAATCGCAAATACACTTGACCTAATTCGATACCAATAACACCACCACCAATGATAACAAGGTGTTTCGGCACTTCTTTAAGAGCCAAAGCTTCTGTTGAAGTGATGATTCTTTCTTTATCAATTTTGATAAAAGGCAAAGAAGATGGTTTTGAACCAGTAGCAATAATAATGTTTTTGGCTTCAATCGTTTCCGATGTTCCGTCAGCTTTTGCTATTGCAACGTGAGTTGCATCAACAAAAGACCCCAAACCATTAAAAACAGTGATTTTATTTTTTTCCATCAAGAAATTTACTCCTCCTGATGTTTGATCTACAACTGCTTGTTTACGGGCAATCATTTTCTCCAAATTTACTTTTACCTCACCGGAAAGTTCAATTCCATGATCGGCAAAATGTTTGATTTCTGCATAATGATGAGAAGAAGACAATAATGCTTTCGATGGAATACAACCTACATTCAGGCAAGTTCCACCCAAAGTAGAATATTTCTCAATAATCGCTGTTTTGAAACCCAATTGTGCACAACGAATAGCTGAAACATATCCGCCTGGCCCAGAACCTATAATGACTACGTCAAATGAACTCATAGTATGTAATTTTTATTTTTAGTGATGCAAAATTAAGGAATAAAGTTTTGTTTAAAGTTTAATTTTAGAGGTTTTTTGTTCGAATTATAACGATTTCATCAAGAATTACAGTCAAACCTTTTAAATACCTCAAGCAAATCGCAAACTGACTTTAAACCGTCATTCAAAATTCAAAAAACAAATGCAATATATTTTTTAGGAGCACAAAGTATGGTTTTTCATAACAAGATCCCTCCCGCTATCATTCCAATTCCCAATTCAGAAAAACTACGGCTAAAAAAGCCTTGTTTTTCTGAATTGGGAGATTTTCCCTTCTATCGGGGCTATTTTACACAATTTACTTTTTAGAAAAAATCTTCAAAAGCATCACTCATAAAAAAACGTCATGAATCATAGTGACTCAAGACGTTTTCTAATTATAATTATTCAGTTTTCAAGAATAGATTTCACAATTCACTAAAAAATTATTCTCTTTCCAAATTTAGTTTACTGTTTTTTCGGCTGAAACCAAAGTAAATCACCAATCCTAATAATAGCCAAATTCCGAAATAAATCCAGTTCCAAACGCTTAACTCAGCCATCATATACAAACAGCAGATTAAACCCAAAAGCGGAATCAAAGACAAGTTTTCTTTGTAAGACCAAAATACCAATCCAACTATTACAATTAAGAAAATCCACATTGGTATTTTGTGTTTAAACAAATCAAAACCACTTTCGTACTTAATAGAATCCGAAATAGGCAATCCAGCAACAACCGATTCGTATTTAGCCTCATCTTCCTGATATTGACTCAACAAATGCTCCACATCCAGTTTATCTGTACCGTTAGTTTTCCCTTCGATACTTACCAAATAATCATACACTTTTTGAGTCTCTTCTTTATTCAATGAAGTAATTATAAATTCCGAATCATTTGTTTTGGTCTCATTGGTAATGAAATCCATAGTCGCTTTTTTGTTGTACCCAAAAGAGAAAACCAAAGCGATAATAATTAATAAAGGAAAAATATATTTTGAATTGATATACGGTGTTTTAAATTTCCCTCTTGGAATATCGGTTCTATTTTGCAAAGATAGAACTCCAGCACAAACCAAGACAAAAGCAAATAATGTTCCGATGCTGCACAAATCGGTAACCATTGTCAAATTCATAAACAAGGCAGGAACCGCCACAACAAAACCAACTACAATTGTTGCAAAAGAAGGTGTCTTGAACTTAGGATGCACCGTTGAGAATTTTTTTGGCAACAAACCGTCGCGGCTCATTGTCATCCAAATACGTGGCTGCCCCATTTGGAAAACCAATAATACGCTGGCCATAGCAACAACGGCACTTACCGCAACAATTCCAGACATCCATTTTAAGTGTAATTGATCAAACACAAAAGCCAATGGATCGCCAACGTTCAATGTATTATAACTCACCATTCCGGTCAAAACCAAAGCAATGGCAATATATAAAAGTGTGCATATAATAATCGCCCACATCATACCACGAGGCAAGTCTCGTTGCGGATCTTTACATTCTTCAGCTGTTGTTGAAATAGCATCAAAACCAATATAAGCAAAGAACACAGCGGAAACTCCTTTTAAAACTCCAGAAACACCATTCGGAGCAAAAGGATTCCAATTGTCAGTATCGACATAAAATATTCCAACGGCAATTACCAAAAGAACGATACAAAGCTTAACAATAACCATAATGTTACTGGCATTACGAGACTCTTTCATTCCACGGTAAATCAAAGCCGTAATCAAAACAATAATTAAAAGCGCAGGTAAATCGGCCACAAAATGAAAAGAACCTATCCTTGGCGCTGTTTCCCATGCTGTATGAGCATTTTGCAAACCAGCACTCAAATTTTCAAAAGACTTTCCTCCTTCCATTAAGGCAGTCGCATCTTTAAAACCATTAGAAGCCGTTAAATAATCCATTTGTACCCATTGTGGCAAATCGATTCCGCCACTGGAAAGCAATCCCGTAAAGTAATCACTCCATGATATGGCGACGGTTATATTCCCAACAGAATACTCCATAATTAAGGCCCAGCCAATAATCCAGGCAATCAATTCCCCAAAAGCTACATAAGAATAAGTATAAGCACTTCCTGAAACTGGAACCATAGAAGCAAATTCGGCATACGCAAAGGCGGCAAAACTACAGGCAATAGCTGTAAACAGAAATAAAAATATTACAGCAGGACCACCGTCAAAACTAGCTTTCCCAATAGTACTAAAAATACCGGCTCCAACAATAGCGGCAATTCCAAAAGCAGTTAAGTCTTTTGCAGTCAAATGTTTACCTAGCGCCTCATGCCCTTCTAAATTATTTTTTTCGACCTGCTTTAAGATATCCTGAACCGTTTTTTTTCTAAAAAGCCCTTTTAATGCCATGTTATAAATTTTACCGTTAAAATTAATATTTTGTGTTTTTTTGCTATAATGTTTTGATAAAAAAGAAAAAATAGTAAAGGCCAAATATAAAAAACATATTCATTCTTTAAAGTCATGATTCTGATTTTTTATAATATTGGGATATTAAAATAGTATTTCTTTTTTTATCCTTAAAAAAAGTCAAATATAC
>NZ_MUNX01000043.1 GCF_002001005.1 Flavobacterium sp. A45 | reverse complement strand
CAATAATATATAATTAGAGTATGCTTATTGAAAAAGGATAAATGCTTATAAAATAAATAAATAAATGTATTTAATCGATATTATATGTTTTTAATCTATATATTTGATCATTAAATAAACTAAATTATGTTGTTGATTTTATATTTCATGCTCATGTATATGTATTCATTTGGAACAGCTTATAAAAAAGCCAAAGAATGGAATGGTTGGAACCTGCAACTGATTGTAACGGCATTGATAATCCCGATAGTGACCCCAATTATAGTATTGATGGGGATTCATTCTTTTTTTGATGAAAAATTGAGGTTTTAGTGATTTGGAACTATTGAATATAGGGATTCTACCTGCTCTTGTTAGTGGATCTGTTATGTATGTCAAACTCAATAATTACCATAAATTTTTAAACCTATCTTTTTAAAGAAAAATGACCTTTTATAATTTTTCCATCTTCAAAAATTATAGAGAACCAATAATCATCTGCTGGAAGAACTTTTCCAGTATAAGTACCATTCCATCCGTTGCTTGTAGCGTTGAGCTGTTTTAATAATTTTCCATAGCGGTCAAAAATTGAGATGGTTGATTTTGGTAAGGTATCTAGATTTTTAATTTTCCAAGTATCGTTAAATCCATCATTATTTGGAGTAAAGAAACGGGGGTAATCAAGCACATAGACTTCGTAAGGGACAGAAGTTCCACAGCCATTTTTATCTCTCACGGTTGCCCAATAAATCCCAGGGGTTAGCCGATTAAAAACAGGACTCTCGTGGTAAAAATTGCCGTCTAGCGAAAACTCGTATTCTCCATTGCCAGAATACGAAATTGTAACAGAATTTTCTGTTCCGGCAAAATCGGAAACGGCAACACTGGTAATTGTTGCAATTCCAGAAGACTTAACAATGAATTTTTTTGTTTTTTGGCAACCTTCCGAGTTTGTCACAGTTACAGTGTATTCTCCTGGATTTGTTACAGTTGTTGTGTTGGCTGAATCTCCATTGCTCCATAAATAAGATGAAAAACCACTCTCCACGGTCAAAATCTTAGAAGTTCCATCACATAAACCTGTTGTTTCTTCTTCAAAATTGGGTGGATTAAAAGTGTTTACTACAAGTGTTTCGGGAGTGATTTTATAACAATCGGAGCCGTTTACAATTCGGGCATAAATTATCTGTTGATTCGGAATCGTGTTGGTAAAAAGATTAGGCAATTTGTTTTTTTGGGCAATGGCATCGGTTTGGGTTAGGTAATATTCAACTGTCAATCCAGCAGGAAGACCATTTATGACTTGTGGTGTGACTTGGGCGTTCAAATCAAATTGTGCTTTTCCGTCATGTAAAAGAGAGTCATCATTTGGTGCTATTCCGTCCCACAACTCACCATAATCACAAATTTTTATTGGGTTTTGTGTTGAGATGGAGTTATTGGATATTGCCAAATTCAATTGGGCATAATTGACACAGCCAAAGTCATTGCTCACTCTTGCATACAGTGTTTCATTTGGTAATGAATTGGTATAAGTTGCAGGATTCTGAATAGGATTTGTTTCATTTTGTGCATCGGACAACGATTTATAATAAACCAATTTTGTGAGTTTTGTGTCGTTGTTTTTAATGATGTTCTCTGCTTTGGTTAAATCAAATATTGAAATACCATCGGCATTATCGTCGCATTGGTAAAGGGTTGTATTGTTTAAAACGATTTGCGGGGCATATTCTATTTTTATTTCATCTTCGGCGGTACAGGTTGCAGGAGATAAAAGGACTTTTACTTTATAAGATCCTGAATCAGTAACGGTAAGAGTTGGTTTTGTTTCGCCTGGAATTGGAGTTGTTGAACCGTCTTTATACCATTCGTAAGTATAAGTTGCAGGGAGTTTGGTGTCAACAGTAAAAGCTTCTCCGTGACACAAAGGATTATTGGCTGCAGCAGTACGATCTGGTCCTAAATCAATATCAGCTGTAAAACTTCCCGCTTCCAAAAATATGGCAGAATCATAATACACCGCTTTATCATCGGCAATAACTAATTTGATATGGTAGGTTTTACCAATAACCACATCGGTATGGGCATTCATCTTTATAATTTGACCACTATAATTAACGGGACTAGAGGCATTATTATAACCGCCAAAATAGGACTCGTTTACAGCAGGACAACCAGAATGAGTAGTTCCTAATGCATCTACAACATCATTTATCGTGGGATGAATATTTTTAGAAGATACTGGAGTTGTGTTTCCTGGCAATACCGCAATGTTTTTGTAATTATCGGTAGTTCCTTTTTCTTTTATTAAAAAAGCAAATGCATCCGAGAATTCACATGGGAAATACAGTTGGTATTCATTGGAAGCAAAAATATAGTTAAAACTGATGGAAGTAGTTAGTGGAACAAAATCGAATTCGAGTACCGTAGCATTTATGCTTTTGATTCCTAAAGTTTGATCTAAATCGGGATCTCCTATCCATGAGCCATTTCCTCCTCCAATTTGATTTTGATAGGGACCTACAGCATCTTTGCTTGTTGAAGTAGATAATATAACTCCTTCCTTAATTGGGAAATTACTAGTGCCGGCATTGAAATAACCATAACTGTTTTGACCAGCGGTAAAGTTATCTCCAGTTGCTTTGAAGTTGGAAACATTGGCACAGGTACTTTTGACCAAAACATTCTCGATTAATTGTTGGGCAGTTTGGCTATCATCAATAGTTATAACTTGGGCATTTGCAATACCCAAGGAGAGCAGAAGAATAACTTGTACTAATAACTTTGGAGGGTTCATACCAACAAATATACTACAAATCTCTGTTTTTTAGGATTCTATAGGATAAGAATAAAAAGATAATAGTCCAGCACAAAACGATTACAATTGCTGAAAAAGGGACGCTGTAATCTTTGATGTTTTCAACACCCATTTGGTCGCCAATTGATTTAATAAGTGATAATCTGGAAATAGGTTCTGAGATTAAATTGGACATTGCTTCCAATGGAAAAAATTGAGTGATGTAACTTGCTGTTTTGCCTTCCGGAAAAAGATGAAAGTTCAAAATTCCTTTTGCGATGGCTTCGAGAATATTCCAAACAAATAAAAATCCCAGTGCAAAAGCGGATCGTTTTACTAATATTCCCAAGAA
This sequence comes from Flavobacterium sp. A45, assembly GCF_002001005.1. Lineage (GTDB taxonomy): Bacteria > Bacteroidota > Bacteroidia > Flavobacteriales > Flavobacteriaceae > Flavobacterium. The sequence continues at coordinate 11,129 of NZ_MUNX01000043.1, read as the reverse complement.
TAAACAGAAAGAGAAAAATCCAACTAATTTTATGAAAAAGGCCAAAAGATATTCTAAATCTGAAAAAACAATACCAATTTCGGTGTAGGATGAAAAACTATAACCAAGAATTAGGGACATTATAAAAATAAAAACAGTAGAACAAACGGCAAATAGAAGAATGGTAACGAATTTTGAAAGGATAAATTCTTTTTTGCTCAAACCGTCAATCAGGTTTTGTTTTAATGTGCCATAACTATATTCATTAGCCATCATCGAAACGATAACTATTGCCAAAAAGAGTTTTAAAACAGCGGCAGCGTAGGTGTTAAAATGCCAGATATAAGGAAAATTGAAAATACCCATTTCGGCAACTTGAAAGTGAATGTTGCCTATGTCAAACTTGATAGAGGCAATCAAAGCAATGAAAGAAAGTAATATAAAATAAGTTAAAGTTAGCACTCTGCTGGCTTTGTTTAACCATATTTTTTGTAATTCTATAGAGAGTAATCGTTTCATTTGAAGATAACTTAGATTGTTAGATTTTTAGACTGTTAGTGTTTTAATTGATGTTGCCATTACTACTTATTCTTGGTTAATTCTAAAAACTGTTCTTCCAAACTGTTTTTTCGTTTTACCAAATGACTCAAACAAATGTTATTCGAAAACAGAAACTGATTTAACTCTTTTGATTCTAATCTTGTTTTTAAATACACCAAAACTTTTCCTTCTGATAGGGTCGTTTTTTCAATTGCTGGATGGGTTTTTAATACTTGAATTAATTGATCAGCATCATCTGCCTGTAACTCGAAGAAACCTTCATTGGCAGAAATGCCGTCAACAGAACCAGAATACAGAATTTCTCCTTTTCTTAAAACCAAAACATGAGAACATACTTTTTCAACTTCGTCCAATAAATGGGATGCTAATAAAATGGTAGTTCCTTTTGAAGCAATTTTTTTGATAATGTCCCTTATTTGATGAATTCCTTGAGGATCTAATCCATTGGTAGGTTCGTCCAGTATCAATATCTCAGGATCGTTCAACAAGGCTGAAGCTATGGCTAAACGCTGTTTCATTCCTAAAGAGAAAGTGCTGAATTTGCTGCCTTTTCTGTCGTTTAGACCTACTAATTCTAATTTCTCCTGAATTTTTGAGTAATCGATGTTTTTTATTTTGCAGACCAATTTTAAGTTTTGCTCAGCAGTCATGTAGGGGTAAAAATTGGGTCTTTCAATAATGGCGCCCACTTTTTTCAAAGCTTCATGTGTTTGAAGATTCCCGTCAAACCAACTATATTCGCCAGAAGTTTTGTTTACTACATTGAGGACAATGCCCAAAGTAGTCGATTTTCCGCTTCCATTAGGGCCTAGAATTCCGTAAACATTTCCTTTTTTAATTTCTAATGAAACATTTTTTAAGGCTTGAAGACTGCCATAACGCTTGTTGAGGTTATGTATTGAAAGTATTGTTTCCAAATTAGTAAGTGTTTTTTGTATATGACGATTTTGCTGTGGTTTTGTTACTCAAGAGTTTTGATTATTTTCTTTTAGACTAGATTTTATAGAATGGATAGGAACTGTTTAGTTGCTTAAAATCAAATGTTTTTTATGGATTTAAAAAGCGAAACACCTTGAATAAACAACAGTATTAACGTAAATTTGTAGCAAATCTACCTGCAATGAGTGAGGCGCCTTTAATGTTTTTTAAAAAACCATGTTATCCAATAAATAATTCATTGATGAATTATCTGGAGCGATTTGATCTTGTATCCAAAGAGCCTGTTGTTTATGATGATCTTTTGCGATTTTCGGGAGCTATAAGTGTTTTTGATAAAAATGACCAAGATACCTTATGGGTTAGGGTATATTATAATGAGTTTGAAAGAGAAGAGATAGATTTAAATCTTAAAAAAGTATACTCTTTATTGTATTCTGATGGAAATACCGATATTTTACAGTACCTGAATGTGGATGCAATCGACTATTGCACTTTTGGAAACTCAAAGCCATTTAGAATAAAAGTCAGAAATATTTTGAATGACAATTATACTTATTTTTATATCAAAAAAGCGGATGCCTCCAGAGTTTATGGTTTGGAATTGGAACATCTTCTCTCTCCTTATAAAATTAATTTTTTAGTTTTTAAAGATACTTTGATAGAAGAGCATATTACTGGGATTCCGGGAGATGTTTTCATGCAAACTTTATTGAACAAATGTACGGAAACCGAAAAAGCCCAAATTGCCAAAGAATTTGTGAAGTTCAACGAACGTTGTATGATTCGTTTATTGGGAGATATGAGATCGTATAATTATGTAGTTATTCCGATTCATGATTTTGATCAAGTTGTCTATAAAATTAGACCAATTGATTTTGATCAACAATGTTATGAAGGGAATTTTAAAGTGTATCGACCGCAATTTTTCAAGGAAAATTATCCTATGATTCAAAACATAAAGAATAAACTTCAAGATCGATCCATAGAGCAGTATAAAAATGAGGAGCGTTCAGCATTGGCCAAAAGAATCAATACCGCCGAAAACCGAATTAAGATTCTGATGAAAATTATGGGTAATGATGCTATTTCTACAGATGAAAATTTGAATCAGCTGAAGTTGGAATTGTATCGTTACACAAATGATATGAATTTTAAAAACGCAAAATCCATGGGGAATGTATTGAGTGCCGCTTTTGAATTCGTTACCAGAAATTTCAATAGCTCCAATTTATTCAGACCAGGGTTTTAGCAAATAAATGAATTATAGGGACGAAAGTTTCTTCCTGTTGTAATGATTCAATAAAGTTTCATTTATTTTTTTTAACTCAGGAGTTAGAAATGTTTTTCTATCCTGTAAATCATTGGTTAATTCAACCTGACAAACGGTACATTTATATTCTTTAAAATGACCAGTTACGTTTCTGACAGTTACTATTTTGTGACCAAAAATAGAACAGGCAGTTTTTTTATCGACAAATTTCGACATAAAATCTAAAAAGCTCATAGTGTGGGGGTTATAATTTGAAGCAAACGTATAATAAAAACACTTATTATTCAAATAAATCCGATGAAATGCATGTTTTTATATCGAAAGAAGTGCAAATCTTACAACAATGTTATTTATATAAAACCGATAGAGTTTGTTGTAAAAAAAATCTCCAACTACCTAAGCAGTTGGAGATTGTGATTTTATTGAAATAATTCTTTATGAATACTTATTAAGATTTCTCTTCTTTATTGAAATAAACTAAATAGTAGTACATCTGTTTTTCTTCGTCCCATCCTTTTTCCACAAATTTCTCAGCACTTTCCGGATTGATAAAATCCATTTTGATTTGGATATGTGTGTCCAAATTGATTACGTTTTTAATCGATTTTCTTGCGTCGCTTACTGCAGCGTTTGCAATTGGAAATGAAGTTACATCTTCTATACTGTATTTTTCTCCTTTGTCAACTTTGTAATTTTTAAATTCTGGAATCAAATCGGGATTGTCCAAAACTTCATTCAAGAAATTAGTTTCTTCAAATTGATCGTTTTTTGCAAAATAATTCACAGAACGGTTCATGAACATTACCTCTTCTTTTTTGTCTTCGGCAGGGAAAACAACATCTTTGGCAAAACCTTGACAGAATTTCAAATATTTTTTGGTGATGAAATTTTCATCTTCAAATGCATCTACCGATAGGAAATACTCTAACCAATATCTCGCGTCATAACGATTGCTGTCTACCGATAGAATTTTGTATCCTTCTTCTTTTTTGTAATTAAAGATCAAACAGCCTTTGTCCAGTTTGTTTAAGCTTACTCCGTGCTGCAATATCATTTCCAATTGAGTTCCTTTTTCCTCAAACTGCAAAAAGTCGGATTGGATTTCACTTTTGAAAATTCCGATTGCATCCACCACATTATTGTCAATACTTAAATTGGTCAAATAAGTCACATATACCTCACCATTTTTGATATGCGGATGGTTTGATTGCTCAAAAAGATGTTGAGTTATCTTTTTGGAAACATCATGCAATGAATTCGGATTGTTGAAAATTTCCGTTGCATATTTAAACATGTCATTGTAGTCCAGATCCACTTCGTGTGCAAACTGAAAATAGTTTTCTTCTTTCTCCTTAAAAGGCTTAAAGAAAAACTCTTTCATCAAAGGCACGATTTCATCATTTAATTTAAATGGCTCTTCTGATAAAAAAAGAGGCTCGTTGCGGCTCATGTTTCCCACACGGTGTATGGATAGCGTTTCAATGTGCGTGTTGTATAGGTTGATCATCTAGGATGTTTAAATTGTTTAATATTGTTTAATTCAGTTTAAAATTGTTTAAATCATAAAGCTGTTTAGAAATTTAAAAGGGTTTAAAAGTTTAAATGGTTTAAGTTTAAAAAGGCTAACCAATAAACTTTGTTCCTTTGAAATCATTTTTATTAAGGTAAGTAATGAAGTTGTGTATTTTTATACTTAATTTTTCGCATTCCAAAACTAAATGATTTAGATGCACTTCATTTATATATTCATTATCAAAAACTCTATATAATTGGGAGCGGGTTTCTCCAGCAGAACCTTTGGCAATAGAAAGAAATTGTCGGAATTCGGAATTTCCATTTCTTTCAAAACCTTCTGCAATATTGTCCATCACAGAACCTGAGGAATCTTTAATTTGCGCTTTGAGTTTAAAATCTCTATTTAATTCGGTGTTTTTGGATATTAAAATGATTTCTTTTGAGAGTTTTCGAGCATCTTGCCAAATTTCTAAATCTTCAAATCTTTTTATTGTAGCCATCAACAAACCATTTTAAACAATTAAACTATTTTTAAACTTTTAAACAAATTAACTGCTAATTCCAATTCTCCTCAAACCCATAGTCTTCAAAACTATCGTCTCCTTCGAACATATCTAGATCGTCTTGGTCCAAATCGTCTTCAAATTCGCCGTAGATGTCATTGTGCATATCATCGGCTTCAAAGTTTTTTTCTAAAGCTTCGTCTGGCATTTCTCCGTGAGAAAATATTGTTTCGGGGTATATATTTCCAACAACCTGCTCTTCAATAGCGGCCAATTCAACTAGGAAAGTCCACATGTTGATAAAATCGTAAACATAAATAATCTTGGTATTTTGCTCGTCTAATATGTCAGATAACTTATAATCACTCATTACTTTTTGCTCACCTGGAACATCTCCTGTGTCAAACATAGAAATTTCATCTTCTTGATTCCAAGTTTCGTCACAAGTATAAAAAGAGGCTACTTCCATTCCGTCAAAGCCAAATGAATTGAAAATAGCATTGTGTAAATCTTCTAAAGTATCTTCTGCAAGTATTGCTATGTCTCTAAAAATGTCTTCTTCGGCATCTAGAATGACTCTGAATTTATAAACCATAATCTTTGTTTTTTTGAAAGAGCAAATGTAAAGTTTAATTTTAGATTTCAGATTTATGAATTGGGATTTGTTGAAAAGATTTTTTTAGTCAAAAGAAACATTTTATCTGATTTTCGAAAATCATAAATCTTTATAGACTTATTTATAATGGCTTATTTTAATTATTTTATTGATTTGTTCTTTCCAAGTCATTAATAATTATTTAGTCTTTTTTAATACAGCTATAAAAACTCTTTGTATCCGAACCATCAGCAAATTTTTTGTCTATTAATTTTCTGTCAAACTCGAAGCATTCACCATCAATAACTTTGAGCGTTACAATCATTTTATCTCCAACCACAATAAATTCATTTGTACTTTTAGTACAAACAGCTTCATATTCACAATCGTTTATCCATTTTATACTCCAAGTCCAAACAAGAAAATCACCACCGTTAAAATCTTCCATGGTTGTGTCTTTAATAACAAAAGAGCTTGTGGAAATTTTACTATAAAATTTTCCGTTTTTGAACTTACTACAATCCAACGATTGTGAATATCCTATTGAACCTAGTAATAATAATGCTAAAAAAAATATTTTTTTATTCATGATTTTTTGGTTTTTATTTTAAAGGTTAGTTAATTTTTAAGTATTACAGCATTATTTATTTATGAAACGAATTGCCTCGTCTAAAACTTCGTCTTTACCTTCTTGAATTCCTTTGATTGTTTGTTTCACTTCAATATCTGGAACAATTCCGATTCTTTGTGTTTCTTTTTTGTTAGGGTAAAATACGCCATAACACGTAAATGATGTTGGAAGTCCTTTAATTATTTCGAATCTTACATTTGCTCCATCTGCTCCTGCAGTTTGGCTACCAATTATGGTTGCATTTGGGGCTACTTGTAACGTCATTGCAGTATATTCTGAATGACTAATTGATTTTTCATTTACTAAAAGAACTACTTTCCCTTTGTAATAATCAGGATTAATTTTTCCGCAGGTTTCAATGCCTTTTCTCCAAATATACCTACTTGGAAAGCTTAAATCAGGTTCTGTAAATTTAACAAATTCCTTAGGTTTTGGGTTTAAGTATTCTGCAATAGCATAATTAGTACCCTGAGGATAATTTCGTATATCAAAAATAATAGCTTTTGTGTTTTTTAATTGTTCCATCATCTCTGGAACATCAGCCTCAGTAAGTTCTCCCATATTGACGTAACCGATATTGTCTGTCAAAATGTTCCATTTTTCTTTTTCGAGAAATTGAATTTTTAAATCTTTATAAGAGTAGCGTTTTATTGTTTTAATGGATGTATTTCCATCTCTAATAAATTCAATTTCGGCAGTATTCGATTTTCCCATAACAAAAACCCAATAAATTTTATCAAGAACAGCACTTTCATTAGATCCGCTTATATATTTTTTATTTTCTTTTATAATTTGTCCTATTGTTTTTTTGTCAATTTTTGTAATGACGTCTCCAATTTTGAAATCATCTATTTTTGCTAAAGAATCATTTTGAAAACTAGTCACAATCATTTTTTCATCGATAACCTTAATGTTTACAGACATCCATTTATCTCCAAAATATTCAAACATCTTAAAAGAACTAAATGAAGCATGGGTATCATTTAATTTTGCGACTATTTCAAGCATTGCTAAAACAAAATCCATTTCAGAGTCAGTTTCACTAAATTTAGGTAACATTTCATTCAAAGCAATATCCCATTTTTGATCCATTTGATATTTATATGGAAAAAAATATTCTACATAATTCCAATAACGAAATAAAGTCAAAAGGCGTAAATTTTCATCACTCCATTTAAAATTAGGATATTTTACTTCATTAATAAATTCTAAAAGCGAAGCATCATGAACACCATATTGAACATAATATTGCTTTCCCTGAAACCTATTTTCTTCAATAAATTTCAGTTTTTGTGAAAGCGCTTTGGAGAATACTTTGGAGTCATCAAGCCATTTTAAATTTAAATTTTTTGTAAAATGCTCCACTTTTGAGTCTGGTTTAGTGGCTACATATTTTTTTACTTCTCCTTGCGAAGCAATCCATTTTTCTAGAACTAATGAAAATTCTTCTTTGGTTTGTGCTTTCTCAACTTCGGGTAAAATTATAAAAAGCTGTTCGTCCCAATTTTTGCTTCCATCTGCGACATTGGGATGATAATATTTTAAAAACCCCCAAACTTTGCAGGTTGTGGCAAGTTTTTGATTTTCGGTAAGATTATTACTGCCGAATACAGTTTGTGCAATCACCAATAATAGTAGAAGAATTTTGTTTTTCATTTAAAGTGCTTTTGGTTAAAGTGAGATTAATTTTACCAAAAATAGCATTTTAAACGTAAAACAATAATAATAGAAGAAATATTTTTAGGAATGAAGATTCTAATTAATATGTGATTCAGCCAGCTGTTCGAATTTAATTTTGTCTTTTGCTTAAGCGCTTTTTTAATTTATGGTAGTGTTTGTGGTAGGTACTATGGCTCGGATAAGAACGGCTTGAAGTCATGTTGTTGAAAATTAAAGCCGTGATTAGTAAAATTAGGACACCAATGAGCACCGGCGAGAACACATACATATAGCCTAAGGCTTTTATTTTGTCGGAACCAATGACGGCGATTAAAGCGGTTGCTCCTCCCGGAGGATGCAGGGTTTTAGTAATCTGCATTAAAATTATCGAAAAAGAAACGGCTAGGGGAGCGGCTATCCAAATGATATCTGGTACTAATTTGTGAACGGTAACGCCTATTAATGCCGAAATTAAGTGCCCTCCAACCAAATTTCGGGGCTGTGAAAACGGACTTTGGATAATGCCGTAAACCAACACGCTCGAAGCGCCAAAAGAACCAATTAAATACACGGCATCGTTTCCTGTAAAGTGAATGGATTGGATGTAAGCCAAGATTCCGATACCGACAAACGAGCCTAAAAATGACCAAAACTGCTCTTTATAATCGACTAGAGTTTCTTTGTAAAGTATGTATTTCGTTTTGCGGTACGTTCGCTTTATTTTTTGAATAGGCATATTTTTATTTTAATAAACTTGACAATCAGTAAAACTATAGCTCGTAAAATTCAATCGGAAGTTCATCAGGATCTGCGATGAAAGTAAAACGTTTTTGAGTCATTTCGTCAATTCGGATAGGTTCTGATTCGATGTTTTTGGTATTGAGGAAAGCAACTGTTTCATCCAGATTTGAAACCTCAAAAGCCAAATGTCTCAAGCCTGTAGCTTCTGGTCTGGATGGGCGTTTTGGCGGATTTGGAAACGAAAATAATTCGATGATGTATTCGCCATTTAGAGCCAAATCAAGTTTATAAGAATCCCGCTCTTCACGATAGATTTCCTGAATTATGGTCAATCCTAAAACGTCTGTGTAAAAATGCTTGGATTTTGAATAATCCGATGCAATTATGGCAATGTGGTGTACTTTGTTTATGTTTATCATTGTAAATAAGTAATGTCAGGTAAATTGGCAACAGGGTTTTGTTCCAATGCTTTTGTGTGCAGTTTGTTTATTACTTTTTTGTGTTGGCTATCGAATTGATTCTGAAAAGAAATAGCACTTCTTTTTCATCATTGGTATTTTGCCAAATCTCCCAAATTTAAAATCAGCTTCCCATTAAGCCAATTACCCAAATCCGTTGTAACTGTTGTATGCTGTTTATTTATTTTCGGGTTGAAGTTTTATTTCAGAATTCTTGACGTAGACTAATAAATTCTTATTGTCATCAAATATTTTCAATTCTTTCATATTGCCTTTTTCATCTTCTTCTTGGATACACATACCTCCATAAAAAATGTTGATTTTTATTCCGTAATTAAAGCCAACACTATTTGAATAATAATATGTAGTTGTTGTATAATCTTTTTTTATTTGTTTTAACTTCTTTACAAAGCCATTGCCGTTAGAAGATGAAAATTTGGTAGTTATAAATTCATTTTTTTTATAAACATTCTCGTATTTATCATATTCTATTAATTTCCCAGATTCATTATAAGTTTTGCTTTGTGTAGTGTTTCCATTAGAATCATATTCACACTCCGTTCTTAAAAAATACTTGTGGCCTTCTTTCCGTTTGTTGTATAGTTTAGTATTTTTTCCAAACTCATTATATACACGTTTTTGTCCATTTATTGTATCGCTACTTCTTATTTGATAATATTCTGTTTGATTTTTTTTATCATCATAAACATAAACTATTTTACCTATTGTATCACCTTTTTCATCAATGTCTGTTAAAATATATAATCTATCTGAATCAACTTCAGTAACAGAATGAGTTTTATTACTTTTTGATTTACTCCCAGATATGGCGTTTGAAATATTATTTTCAGTGGTAATAATCTTTCTTAAACTATCAAGATATGTTACCATGATTTTTTTATTAACCGTGTCTTTCTTGTTTATTTCATAGGCAGTAATAGTCTGCTTGTAAAATGGTTTAGATTGACTTATTGCAAAGAGGGGCATTAATACTAATAAAAATTTAATCTTCATTTTAAAGAATTATGTGGTTAAATAGTATACAACGTTCTGGTAATAAGTGGGTTTTGGATTAAATTAGATCCATTATTCGGATTTGCCAATTCAGCCCAAATACAAAACCAACTTTCCATTAAGCCAATTGCCCAAATCCGTTGTGGCTGTTATGCGAAGATTTATTCTTCAGCAAAACCGTAATTTTCTGTTGTTTTTAATATCCATTTAATCTTAGAATATTTTTTCCGAAGAATCTTTTCTAAGCATTCGTTTTTATCTTTACTGTAATTGGTTAAGTCAACAAAAATTGTTTTTGAATATGGGAGTTTACCAATTTCATTTTCTATATCATCACAATGAGTATCTAAAAATTTTACATAAAGGGGTGCTGTAGATTTAACAATGTAAATATCATCATTGAAGTATCTTTGAGAGTTTTCAATTGCATCTTCAAGTTTAGTTTCGTCTTTAAATAATAATGCAATAACTTCATACGTTTTCACAATCAATTTTCCTTCTTCTGAATTTCTATTTGGAGAATAAAAAATCTTTTTAGATATTTTCTTTTCTGAAGTTTTACTTTCTATGCAAATGTTGATTCCATCTTCTGGAGGAAGTCCATCAGCTTTTAGTTGAGATAGTTTTTGTAGAATATTTTCAAGTTCCTTAAATTGTAAATTTTCAGGCTTAACTTCAAATTTAATCTCTTTTGGTAAAAATTTTCTAATACTTGCCAAATCAGTAGAATCCATAAATTTCCAAGTTTTTTGTGATACTGAATCTGCTAAAGAGTATTCGTATGGAATTGAAGCAATAATTCTCTTCGTTTTATTGTCTAATTCTATTTTAAAGCCACTATAAAATGAAGGTGAGGAATAAAATACAATTTTTTCTGTTTCAGATTTTTCTTTATCCGAACAACTAATTATTGAAAATAAGAACAATAGAATAAATATGAATTGTTTCATCAAAAGTTTATGATTTTAGGTTGGTTTCTAAAGTTTTCGCACAACGTTCTCGCGCTACAAGCAGTTTGGGATTAAATCAGTGTTATCTTTCGGATTTGCCAAATCTTCCAAATACAAACCAATTTTCCCATTAAACCAAATGCCCAAATTGCTTGTAGCGTGTGTTATGAGCCGTTATTTTTTGTTTCCGCTATTTTTAAAAACTCCGCAAACATAACATTTGAAAAGATATTGGCGTATTCTTCTGCAACTTTATTTCCGTTCTGGATAAATTTTAATTTGTCATTTTTGTAAGTTTTTACTTTGTATTCTAA
>NZ_MUNX01000042.1 GCF_002001005.1 Flavobacterium sp. A45 | reverse complement strand
TTACTTTCATAGTTATTATCAAAATTTTCTTTGCTGTCAATTAAAACTTTAATTTCATTTCTTTTAAAGTAATTGAACTCGTCAAATGGTTTTATAAACTCATAGTATTTGTCAATCCACATTTCTTTTATTTCGGATTTATCATAATCTCTTACTTTCTCGTCTGTAAACATAAAAAATGTCGGAATAGTAAAACCAATAGAAATTGTCCAAATGTCTTTATTATCAAATGACTTAATAAATTCTTCTGTCTGCTTCTCTTTGATTTTATAAGTCGCTTCAATTTTGGCAACTGGTTCAAATGCGCCATAAACTACAAAAACATTTTCTGTTAAATAAATACCTTTTTTGTTTAAACCGAAAATGTTTAAAATTGAGTTGTTGCTTTTAGATAGTTCTTGTTGTTTAATTATCTCACCAAATTTTTGCCTAATTGCTTTTTGTTTTGTGTTGTCAAAGTATGAAATGTCATTGGTTAAAAATTTATTCTTCTCGTTCTCATACTCAAAGCAAATTTGAATTCTCGGTGTTTTATTGTTTAATGTGTCGTAAATAATGTTGATAGTTTTGACGTCATAGGTCTTGTCTATCCACTCAGCAAGAGGAATAAATTCAGATTTCATCTTGTCTGTTCCAAGTATTATCCTTTTCGTCTGTGTATATTCTTTGTCAGATGGTAATATCATATTACAATTGTCTTATAAGTAGCTTGGAGTATTCACGAGCGTGACGCTAGCACTAGCGGGGCGGGGATGTTATAGCCAGTTTGTCATAAAGTTTTTCTAATAGCTCTAACTTTTATTAAGTACTGTTCTCCAAAAGGAGTTATATTCCAATAAGTATTTTTATCGGCAACAGCTCTTTTCTTATTTCCTTTTATTATTAATCCTAAAGCTTGTAATTGAACTTTTATTACATCAAAATAAACATGTCTGATTCCAATTTGAGAATAATCATTAAATCCTATAATTTTTGGGTCTAATGAGTGCCAGCACACAAGTCTTATTTTTTCTAAAAATTCACTTTCAGTGCATTCCCCTATCATTATGGTACCTACATATGAAAAAATTCTATCCCATGACACTTCAATAATAGTTTCCAAAAGAGGTCCTTTTTCAATTTTTCTAAGTGAAAATTTCATAGCAATAACATCATCACCTTGAGCTAATTCTGAATGTTGAACAAGAGCAGTTTCAAAACTTAAAAATTTTTCTTTTTCAAGTTCTTCTATTTTATTTCTTAAATCTTCAATTGTTCTAAAAAATTTTTCGTCAGCCGCAAATTTACCTGGAATCCAGCCATCTGAGGGATGTCTTTTTTTTAATTGAACCATACTTCTGGAAACTTTTCCACCTAAATCTTCTGGCGAATTCCAATATTTGCAATGTTTTGTTTGAGCTTTAGTTTTAAAATCTAATAATTTTTTTTGAGAACTTTCAGTTTTTTCAGTTTTTATAGATGGTAATTCTTCTATGTTTTGATGAACAAAACAAATTATAGGTTTGTTTGTTAAAATTGCATAATCAAATTCCATTTCAGTATAACTAACTCCTTTTCCATTCATAGAGCCATATTTACCCGCAATTATTAATATATAATAATCACAATTATCTATTACCTCTTTTATAAGTGTCCATGCATCTTCATCAGTTGCAGGAAATAATTCCATACCTGCAGGGATACAATCCAATTCTAAAAGTGCATGAATCACCTGTTGTCTTTCCTCAACAAGATCTAAATAAGTAGATGATACAAATACTTGATGTTTAATTTCCATAAATTTTGGTTAAATTGGTTATAACTTGTTTATACTCGTTACATTGTAGCTCATATTCATCTTAATTTAGTGACTTTGCATTATGATTGTAGTAAATATATGTATTTATTTAAGAAATTAAATCTTAATAATAACATCTCAGTATTATTTTCATCTGAAAAACAAAATTTGTGGTTTAGTCCCGATTGAAGTGAAAATCCCACGCTTTTGGGACTGGATTGTAACGAAAAGCAGGGCAGGGAGAGCTGGGGGGATTTTTATAAAGAGTTGGTGTAATGACTTTTGGATTTTTTAAGTTGCAATTGTATTTGTTGTTTAAAAGTTAGGATTGAACTAAAAGAAAACATCATAATTTGTACGCTATTGGTTTGGATTGGATATCCTCGATCTATTTATTTAAAAAATAATTTTGCGTTGGCATTATTTTTACTAATTATCCGGTAGTTTAAAAAAAAAGCTTTTTATATATTTTTGCGAACCGAATTTTTCCAGATAGGCAGATTTACTCCTTTGAAAATGAGCCATAAACTAAATGATAATTCGGCAATTAGGCAAGGCATTAGCAATGCGATACTTGAAAGTTGTGGAGCTATAATGAGTGCAAAACTATTTGCAAGATAGCATATTCCAGCAATTGACATTAGAACTCCAATAGTTTTAGGGAAATAATTGGAGTTAAAAAGCAGATATCCTTCAATAAGACATACAAAACCAAAAAAGATTAACCCAATTCCAAAGCCAAAATCATGTAGTTTAATTGAAAGATAAGATAAAGTGTGCAGTTGTTCAGGGCTAAATGATTTCAAGTATTCAGCATCTCCTAAGAAAAACAATGCTGCCAAAAGATTTAACTTGTTGGCAACCAAAACGGCAGTTTGTATTAAATTAAAAGACAAGTTAAGCAAAGCCAATTTTTTACTTACAGGTTTGAGAAGGTAATACAGAATTATCATAACAGGTAAATCACAAATTTGCATAACCAAATCGGCACTAATGCTCATTCGCCATAGCAATTCAGAATTCATAATATTGTTTGCAGTGGCGTTTGCATCTCCATAAACGATTAATTTACTTCGAACCATAAGTTCTCCAAAAATGCCAGCTACTATAATTAATAAATATAGGATTCCAGCAATTCTTGCATAAAGTTGGGGTGAGTCTTCAAAATTTTTGAGAGATAGTTTCATATTTGGTAGCTTAGTTCAAGGTATGACGTTTACTATTTAAAATTGTTACTGGTGTTTCGTATTAAAAAAAAAGCATTATCGTTATGCAACGCTATTCAATGAAAAATTCGAATTTTTATGTTTGGGGTATTAATAACCAATTGTAAAAGCTCTACTGAAATACAAAATTGGTAGTCTAGCCCCGATGGAAGCAAATATCCTTTCGGGTCTCGTTTTTTTTTAACGAGACCCAAAAGATATTGTGGACAGCGGGACAACTGTTGATGAAATGACAAATACTTCTGCTCCTAAATAATTGTAAAGAAACTCGGTTTAAATATTATAATTGAATTAACGTTTTGGCATAAATACGCTAAGCGGTAATGATTAAATTTGTGCAAACTTATGATGAATATGAAAACCCCGATTCCGATTTCCTTATTAGAGTTAGCGATAATTACGCAAGGCAGCGATGCCAGCGAAACGATGCAAAAAACTACTGCACTGGCGCAACTTGCCGATGGTCTTGGCTATAAACGTTTTTGGTTGGCCGAACACCATAATATGGCTCACGTGGCGAGTACGGCTACGGTTGTTTTGATTGGCTTTATTGCGAGTCAGACCCAGAATATTCGGGTAGGATCGGGTGGGATTATGTTGCCCAATCATTCGCCATTGATTATTGCCGAGCAGTTTGGAACTTTGGGAATTTTGTATCCTGAGCGAATTGACCTTGGTTTGGGAAGAGCACCCGGAACCGATTCGCAGACGGCACAAGCCATTCGGCCTGATTTTATTGCCGAATCGCAACGGTTTCCGCAGAATGTAAAAGCGTTGCAGGACTATTTTTCTAAAGAGAATGCTACGTCAAAAGTACGTGCTTTTCCGGCTGAGGGGACGAATGTTCCCATTTGGATTTTGGGTTCGAGTATGGATAGCGCTTCGCTGGCTGCGGCTTATGGATTGCCGTATGCTTTTGCAGGACATTTTGCGCCAAGACAAATGATTCAAGCTTTTGAGTTTTATAGAGAAAATTTTAAGCCTTCCATATATTTGGACAAACCAAAAACAATGGCTTGCGTGAATGTAATTGCCGCCGATACGGATAATGAAGCCGAAGTTTTATCGACGAGTCTGTATCAAATGTTTCAGAATTTAGTTCAAAATACCAGAAAACCGTTGCAGCCTCCCGTGGCTTCTTTGACAGATCTGATGAATGATATGAGCGAAGAAGCTCGTTTTCACGTCAACCAAATGACGGCTGGTTCATTTATAGGCAGTAAGGAAACATTGGCCAAAGAATTAAAAGATTTTATCAACCATTCCCGTGTGGATGAACTGATGATTACCAGTCCGATTTTTAGTCATCAAGATAAATTAAAGAGTTTGAAAATTGCTAAAGAGGTTATTGATGGGATTAATGAGTTTGAATGAATATAGCTTTTTAGTTTTATACTAAGATTTTGTTGAATTACTGTCTCGCAAAGGCGCAGAGACGCAAAGTTTAATACTGTTTTCTTTGCGTCTTTGCGTCTTTGCGAGAAAAGAATTACTGCTAATTCTGATAACCTGCAACCTGCAACCTTTTTTACTCTTTGCTTGGCAGTTTTTCCCTTTTATTCTGTTCCGATAAAATGCCGTTTAAGTACGGTTTCGTTGTGTTTTCTATTTCGGCTGCTGAAATGTTCAATGCTTTAGGGTTTTGAACTAATTGCAGCCAGGGTTTTGGCGCATCAAAATCGTATTTACCAAAAACAATAACAGGAGTTCCTTTCACGAGTACGTTTTCATCATCCTTCAATATCCATTGGTCTGCCCAAGTGTAAAGGTATATGGCATCTTTTTCCTGAAGGCGCAAACAGGAATGTGAGGCCGGATAGCCAGGCAATTCATACTGATGCCAGCCAACGCCTAATTTATTGGCAATATTAAAGTTCCAACGTAAATCCCACTCATCATTGAAAGTACTTGTTGTTTTTTCGGCTTTCCAGTTGGTGTAAAAAAGTCCGGTAGGTGTGGGGTCTTTTTTTCGTCCCATATTGGTGGGGCCAGTGTAAATCAAATCACCGTTTTCGTAAGCAGCAAAGGTTTGTGTAGGATACGAAAAGAAGATAATTTTATTGATGTCTTTCAAATAAGGAACTTCTAGCGGAAATGGAAGATAAAAGGCTACATCGCCCGTCAAATCCTTGGGTGCAATGATAGAATCCATTTTGGTAATATTGTTTTTATCGGTTCGGTTCACAGCAAGAACGATTCGGATTTGTGTACTGTCAGTATACTTTGCAAGCCATTCTTTGGTATTTTCGAAATGAAACGAAATACTTTTGGGCTGTTTTCGAATTATTGTTTTTTTTGGTTCAATAGTTTCCTGATTCTGTTGTTTGCACGAACAGAAAATCATAAGGAGGATTAAAATAAGGACGGACTTTTGCATAAGGAATTTCTTTTTGTAAAAATGAAAATTTAAACAAGGGGAAGTGTTATATAATAACGGGAATTTGTTGTGTTATTATTTGGTTGATTTTAATTTTTTGAATCCAATAGTTGTAGTTTTGTATTTCAATTTTTTAAAACGAGTATGAAAATATTATATACCTATATCAAAGAGCATAAATCATTATTGTTTTTGGCTTTGTTTTTGGCGGCAATCAACCAATGTTTTTCTTTGTACGACTCCATTATTATTGGTAAACTCTTGAACCAATGTGGTGTTGGTGTTGCCGATTTCAATCATAATTTACCAAATTTTACCAAAGCAGTTTTGGGATGGTTGGCACTTTCATTAGGAGCAGCAATGATGTCCAGAATAGCCAAGAACTTTCAGGATTATTTCACCAATATTATTATTCAGCGCACAGGAGCAAAAATGTATACCGAGGGTATTCAGAAAGCGTTAGAACTACCATTTCAGGATTTTGAAGACCAACGAAGCGGTGAAACATTGGGAAAACTTCAGAAAGTAAAAATTGATTGTGAAAAGTTCATCACTTTGGCCATTTCATTAGTCTTTCAATCGATCATCGGTATTGTATTTGTGACAGGGTATGCCATTAGCATCCATTGGTTATTAGGTCCCATCTTCTTGATAACTGTTCCTGTAATTGCATTTGTCAGTTCTTTTTTGGGAAAAAAAATAAAAAAAGTTTCTAAGGAGATATTGGGTGAAACAACCGCTTTGGCCGGAGCTACAACCGAATCGCTACGCAATATTGAATTGGTAAAAAGCTTGGGTCTAACGGAGCAGGAAGTGAATCGTCTCAACAGTACGACAATAAAAATATTGGGTCTTGAATTAAAGAAAGTGCGGTTCATTCGGTCGTTGAGTTTCATTCAGGGAACAACCGTTCATTTTATGAGGACCTCTTTGGTTTTTGCGTTGTATATGTTTATTTTTCAAGGAATCATCAAACCGGGGGATTTGATTACGTTAATGTTTTTCTCTTTCTTTTTGTTTAATCCGCTACAGGAACTTGGAAATGTTATTGCGACTTATAACGAGACAAAAGCTTCGATGGATAATTTTGGCGATTTGATGAATGCCAAAAGTGAAGTGAGGCCTTTGTTTCCAAAAACTATTGGGTTTATTAATAATTTGAGATTTTCGAATATTTCGTTCAAGCACCAAACGGCGACTTCTTATGCGGTTAAGGATATTTCTTTCGAAGCAAAAGCAGGAGAAACCATTGCGTTTGTCGGGCCTTCGGGAAGCGGTAAAACAACTTTGGTAAAAATGCTAGTTGGATTATACACTCCCGAAGAAGGAGCTATTTTTTATAATGAAAAAAATGCCAAAGACATTGATTTAACTGAGTTGCGACAACAATTGGGATTTGTGACCCAAGATGCACAATTATTTTCTGGAACTATAAAAGATAATTTATTGTTTGTAAAACCGAATGCAACCGATGAAGAAATAAATGATGTTTTACAAAAATCGGCCTGTCAAAATTTATTGGAGCGCGCCGAAAAAGGATTGGACACCACTATTGGTGAGGGCGGAATTAAAGTATCAGGTGGAGAAAAACAACGATTATCGATTGCAAGGGCGTTATTGAGAAACCCAAGATTACTGTTGTTTGATGAAGCGACATCCGCGCTGGACTCCATCACCGAAGAAGAGATTACGAAAACCATCAAAAGCATCTCTTCCAAACAAGACCAAATTACGGTATTGATAGCACATCGTTTGTCTACCATTATGCATGCAGACAGAATATATGTATTAGAACAAGGAGCTATTATAGAGCAAGGAAAGCACCAAGATTTACTGGATGAAAAAGGATTGTATTATGCGATGTGGAGACAGCAGATAGGAGAGAGGAAAACAGTGTAAGTATAAAAATAAAAGCCAAACCCAATAATTAGTTGTTATTGGGTTTGGCTTTTTTATTTGCCATTTCCTCCAGGAGTTTCTCAGGAATTGATCTGCATTTGCAATTTTTTTCGTGCTCCAAATGCCATGCGACTCTTTGGTCGAAAGTTGGATTTTTGGGCATTTTGTTTTCTAAATGCCATTCTCTATTTATTTTCATGACTTTATCTGTTAAAAATGTTTTCCTTACTTCTTCCCAAACATCTTTTTGAATACGTTTACAATTCCCAAAACAATAAATCCGATTACAAGTCCGCTGATAAATTCTTTTAAAATAGAGGGTAATTGAGGAAATAAATGATGTAAAAATTCAATTTTATGAATAAATATACCCCCAGCAACTAAAAGCAAAGCTATCGTGCCAATTACGGCTAAGCTTTTGATGATTTTTGGCAAGGCCTGCACCAGAAAATTACCAATGATTTTTGATGGGCTGTTTTCTTTGGTGCTCATTCCAATAAGTTTAAAGCCCAGTTCATCCATTCTTACAATAATCGCTACGATTCCGTAAACACCAACGGTAGCCAATATGGCAATAAAAGAGACAACAAGAATCTGAGATGTTAAAGTTTCCTCAATTACGGTTCCTAGTGCAATAATTACAATCTCTACCGATAAAATAAAATCGGTTACTATGGCTGATTTTATTTTTTCTTTTTCAAATGCCAAAATTTCTTCTTCTGTATATTCTTGGATTGTGGTTTCTACAGTTGAATGCTTATGTGGGAACAGATATTCGTATATTTTTTCGGCGCCTTCATATGCTAAAAAAAGCCCCCCAAGTACCAGGATTATTATAATTGCCAATGGAAAAAAAGCACTCAGCAGAAAGGCGATAGGTAAAATGATTATTTTGTTGATAAAAGAACCTTTTGCAATTGCCCATAGTACGGGAAGTTCTCTTGATGAAATAAATCCGGAGGCTTTTTCGGCATTTACAGCCAAATCATCTCCCAAAATACCTGCCGTTTTTTTGGCAGCAATTTTGCTCATTACTGCAACATCATCCATAAGTGCTGCGATATCATCTAATAGTGCGAAAAAACCTGATGCCATTATAATTTTGGTTTAAAAAGTGAATTGATTTTGGTACTGTTTTGTCAAAATTCAATCGATGTGCTACAATTGTTTGTTTATGCGAAACTACTACTTTTTGGTTGAATTTATTTTTGAAATACTAAATTTCTCGTTTAGCCCCGATTGCAGTGAAAATCCCACGCTTTTTGGCGTGGATTGTAACGGAAAGCGGGAGGGAAGCTGTTCTGAAAAAACATTGTTGTGCTCCCAAAAAAAACACCAGCCATTTGACTAGTGTTTTTATTATGATTATCTATTAAATATAACATTCTCTTGTTCCATAACCCTTATAAATGTGGTTCTTTTGGTCAATTCTTTCAGCTTGGATGCGCCAACATACGTACAGGTGCTTCTGATGCCACCAAGGATATCTTTTAAGGTATCGATGACATCTCCTTTGAAAGGAACCTGAACTGTTTTCCCTTCGCTGGCTCTGTATTCTGCGACACCGCCAACGTGTTTGTTCATGGCTGTCTCCGAACTCATTCCGTAGAATTTTTTATACTTTTCGCCGGCAATTTCAACCATTTCGCCACCACTTTCGTTGTGTCCCGCAAGCATGCCGCCAAGCATTACAAAATCGGCACCGGCACCAAAGGCTTTGGCAACATCACCCGGAGTGGCACAACCGCCATCGCTGATGATATGTCCTCCCAATCCATGAGCGGCATCAGCACATTCTATGATTGCCGAAAGTTGGGGATAACCCACACCCGTTTTTACCCTTGTAGTACATACTGAACCTGGACCTATTCCCACTTTTACGATATCGGCACCGGCCAATAGTAATTCTTCGACCATTTCGCCAGTAACCACATTGCCGGCAATAATTACTTTGTCTGGATATTGTTCGCGTGCTTTTTTTAGAAAACTCACAAAATGCTCGGAATAGCCATTGGCAACATCGATGCAAATGAATTTTAATTGTGGGCTTTGCTCAAATATTTCGCCGATCTTCTTGAAATCATTTTTTCCGGTTCCTGAGCTTACCGCAATATAATCGGAAATATTTTCGGGTGCATTTTTCATAAATTCACTCCATTGCTCAAGATAATAATGTTTATGAATGGCTGTAAAAAGGTTTTCTTTGGCCAATGCCAATGCCATTTCAAAAGTCCCCACCGTATCCATGTTGGCTCCCATGATAGGAACTCCAGACCAAGTGATGGAACTGTGCAAGAACTTGTATTCCCTCTCTAGAGAAACCTGTGATCGACTCTTCAAAGTAGAGCGTTTGGGTCTGATCATTACATCTTTAAATCCTAATTTAAGTTCGGTTTCTATTCTCATGATTTTAAAATATGGTTACCTAACAAATGTATCGATTTAATGAAAAAACAGCGGTAAATTAGAGTTAAATATTCTACGATTCTTCAATAATTTTCAGGTTCCTAAATGATTTAGTTGAGTTTGCTTTTGATTGTAGTTTTTAATACAATATTGCTTTTAAAAATTGAGTTGAAGTCAAATTTTAATTCTTAATTTTACACAAGGCTGAATTCGAAAAGAGAATCACTAAAATTTACAAATACTATGAGTTTCAGAAAAATATTCCGAGTTGTTTTATTGATAATTATTGTAACCGCAACTTTTGTTTCCTGTAGTAATGACGATAGTAAAAATACGGTCGATGATGTAACGGATTCCGTAAAAGACGGGGTATGGAAAATCAGTTATTTTTACGATTCAGGCAAGGATGAAACTCAAGATTACGCTGGATACAATTTCACTTTTGACGATAATACTGTTTTAACCGCTTCAAAGCAAATGAATTCTTATACCGGAGTATGGTTTGTGTCCAAAAGTACATCAGATGATGATTTATACAGTACCATTTTTAATATTGCATTCGGCTCTCCAGATATTTTAATCGATTTGACTGACGATTGGAAAGTAATCGAAAATACAGGAACTTCTTTGAAACTGAAAGATGATAGTAAAGGCGATTCGGCTATTGATTATTTAACTTTTGAAAAAATAGAACAATAAAACAATTCATTTTTTCTTTAAAGCTAATGCCCCAATTAAAGAAACTACAATTCCTAGTGGAAATATTTCCATATACGTGAGCAGAATTACCATTAACGGACTTTTGTACCATTCTTTCATTTGGTTTATTTCGATGGTTTTGGCTGCAAGTTCTTCGGGTTTGGTGTTCTTTAGTGCTATTTCACTGTATTTTTCCATAAAATCAGGGAAAAAATTATAATAAATAACCAGCCAAATCAAAACATAAATGGTTGAAATAACGATAGAGATACCCAATCCCGTTAAGAAAGCTTTTCCAAAAGAGATTGTTCCATTGTCAATTGTACGTTGTTGTTTGATGCCTAATATTAAAAAGATAAAAGCCAAAAGCATGCCGGCAAAACCAATCATTGCATTGGGTTCCACTCCCGGATTAGTTTTCATATAAAATGTCATCGAAGCCATAACAATTGCAGCAATTATTCCTCCTAAAATTCCGTTTCTTAAGATGTTATTGACCATGATTATAGTTTTTTGGATTGAATATCAAAGATATAGAAAAAAATCTTTGTCAATTTTCAAATTTGAATACCAATTCCTGCTCAAAGTTTGGTATGAGTTGAGTTTTTTTGGAGGAACAAACAGTTACGTCAATATATTCACACCAACGGGTTGTAAAATCTGGATTAAATCCAAAGGATTGCTTAACACATATTTTGCTCCTTCAGCAATCAATTCTTCTTCTGGTCGATATCCCCATGAAACCCCCACCGCAAACATATTGGCATTGGTAGCCGTTTGCATATCAATTCCAGAATCTCCGACGAAAATTATTTCTTCAGCTTTTAATCCTAGAGTTTTGCTTATGGCTATGGCTTCAGATGGATTAGGCTTTTTTAGTGATTCAACACTCAAACCTACGATGTGCTCAAAATAGTTAGGAAATAAAGCAGTCGCAATTCTCTTGGTAAGCTCATCCGATTTATTCGAAAATACACTCAATTTTATATTGTTTGAAATTAAGTGATTCAATAATTCGATAATCCCATCATAAGGTTTTGTTTTACGGGTGCAATTATCACTGTATTCCTCAATCATCAGTTGGTAACAACGATCGATATGTTTTTCATCATTATGTTTTTCGGGCAATGCTTTACTCACCAAATTCCGAAGTCCACTGCCAATGAAATATTGATAAGTTTCATAATTATGAGTAGGGTAGTTGAGGTTTTGAAGGACACTGTTCATAGCATCTGCAATGTCTTCAAGTGAATTAACCAGTGTTCCGTCTAAATCAAAAATAACTCCTTTGAACTTCATTTTTTATTTTTTAATCAATCGAAAGCATGTGCTTTTCGATTTTTGTTTTGGTATTGTGCCAAAGGTAGGAATATTGTTTTTTAAACATTTAGAATTTTATGAATTATAGTTATCTAACATCGAATGGGTTTTGATTGTGGAGTTTTATTGGTTCCTCAGCATGTTTGGAAAAATCAGTAGACTTGCGAGAGCTAGTAGTAACCCATTTGAAATACTCCCCTAAAAAAACTATAAAGCCAACGACCAAATCATATTGCAATGCAAAAAATTCAATAACCAAATCATATATAGTTGCAAAAAAATCAATTAAGAAGTGTAATGTTGATTTCATAAGTATAATTGTTTTATTCCTTTTTTTTTAAAATTCTTTGAAAGACAAACGGTTACTGTTATTTAGCTTCGTTTAGGCTTTTAAAATCTGTTATAAAATTAGTTAAACTTTATTAAAATATCGACAAAATACGTTTATTTTATTTAAAAGTAAGAAAATAACATTATTTAAAGAGATGGTATAAATCTGAAGAATATCTACTAAAAAACTACACTTTTATAATTTAGTATTAGAATCGAAGAGCTGGATTATTGATAAAAACAATTCTAATTTGTTTTCAATACAATAATTTGCTTAGCTTTTATTTTTATGCGAAAAATGATTCAAAAGATTGCTTCCAATGTTTTTGATGCTATCTGAATGTTTAGCAACCACGTTGGTCATTGCAAATTGGAGTACTGTTCCTAATACCTTTTTGACAGGACTATGGGAATTGTTTACCAAAAGTTTCTTTGAAATAAATCCAGTAGCTAAAGCTATGATATCGGTGCTAAGGTCATTTTTTATTTCTGGAGCAGTGGTTACTTCGTGAATTAGCGATTTGATGAGATTTATGGGTTTTATACTTTCATAAGCAGCATCAAACTGATCTTTCAATATGGCCAACTGAATATCGTGTTTCTTCTCTTGTAGAAGAATCATTTCATTTAATGAATCTGTTTCGTTTATCCTTTTCATAGCATTTTTTCTTTTAGCAATTGTTTAATAATAGAATTGCTAACAGGATATTTTAGCCATTGTTTACGAAATAGATGAAGAAGAATTGCCATGAAGGCATAAAAAGCGCCAACTATAAAAAAACCGTATGAAGCATCGCCAAGCTGCTTTCCTAACCATATTGACACGCCCATACTAATAATCAAAACTGAGAATACAACGGTCATAATCACTGCAAGTCGTGCAACAAGAGATGAAGCTACATCGGCGGATTTGTCTATGGCATTTAGCTTAAACAACCTTAAAGTTGTTTTACTGTAATCTTCTGCCCGCTCAAAAAGCATTGCTATGGGGGTTGTATCGTCAGTCATACTATATTTTATTTATAATTAATATTTTGAAGCGCTGTGATTGGTATCAAATTTAGCTTCATCAAATTCTGCTTTCGCATCCTCTGTTAGCCCCTGTGCAAATTCTTTTGCGTTTTGAAGTTTTTCTGTGATGGAATCAGAAAACTCGTTAAGTTTTGATTTCAAATCGTCAGCATAATCATTTCCTTTGTCCAAGATTTGTTTTCGGGTTACTGAACCTTTATCTGGAGCAAAAAGGATTCCTAAAATTCCGCCTACGGCAAGACCCGCTACTGTTCCTAATATTACTTTACCTGTACTCATAACTGTTTTGTTTTAGATTGTTTATATTTTTTTGTTGAATAGAATTTAAAGTTTTAACTGCACTGACCCAAAAGCACCCAGATAATTATAAAGACTAAAATTGTACCGAAGCATCCACCTCCAAGTTTTTTTGCGCCATAACCTGCTAACAGGCCTCTGAATATATTGTTCATAATGTTTCGTTTTTAAATTATTTTCAACCTTGTAAAGGTCAGAGTATTGGTTAAAGATTGTATTATAATACTTTTTAGAAAAGTTGTATTATTTACGGGTTATTCATTAGTAGGCATAAACTAAAAAAGCAACTCTTGATGGAGTTGCTTTTTTGTTTTGTAAATACTAGGCTTCTGTTAACGACCCAGAGGCATCGAATTAATGGTGTATTTGAATTATTCATTCTCATCACCATCCTCAAAATTAAAAAAAATCATCAGGATTAAAAGGAATGTCTTCATCGGGGTCTTTATCGTGCGCATTTACTCCTGGTGGGTTGAACAATCCCCAATCGTCTTTAATATAATTCCACACATCAAAACCAGCTACCCAATCAATAAATAACAATCGGAATTCATCGATTTCTTTTCTCAACAAAAGGATATAGTCTTTGTCCGAGATATCCTCTTCAAAACGTAAACTACCAACTTGAACATAGAGTTCTCTTGCTGCTTTTCGAATTATGGTGGCATTTTCCATTTTTATATCATACAACTCGACTGCTTGGGCTCCTGCAATTTTAGCGGGTATTATCATTGCATTTTCCAACATAAATCGAACTCTTGTTTCTTGTAGAAATTCATTGTCAGCGGGAAAAATTTCTACTAATCCGTGCGTGATTTTAAAAATTTGTTCTGCTTTTTGATATAATGGTAATTTCTGTAATTCGTCTCGTTTTGACATACTTTTTATTTTTCAAAATTCTGAAAGATTTTTAATTTAATTACTTATCCAACGCTGAACAGCAGCTACCGTATCCATTGGGTTTGTATTAAAACAGATTTTTGATTTCGGGGAAAATTCAAGAATAACATTAATTGCTTTTTCAAAAAATAAAAAAGTGGATTCCGGCTTTCTGATTCCTGCGCCAATAAGGACACAATCAAAATGTTTTTCCTGTAATTGTTTTTTAATGACATCAATAGCCGTTGCGCCAAAATCAGTCCAACACAAATGCGCATCATATCCAATTTCGTTAAGTTGAGTTATTGAATTTTTAATTCCCATTTCAACCTTTTCGGCTGTAAGACCTGGCATTGCTGCAAATTCAGGTGTCGTAAAATCAATTAGCGAGGGGTCTATACCTATAACTAGGACTGTCTTTTTGGTTCCCATTTTTTTTGTTTTTAGATTTTAGTTACAAATATACAATAACCCGTTCCAATGATTTGTTGAGTTAGCTTTTGATAGTGAGATTAGCTAACGCTCCGTTCCCTTCGCTCGGGTGTTTTGTGCCTCTCAACGACTTTGATTGTGGATTTGTATTGTTCGCTCAGTTTGTGTGACGAAGTCTGGAGACTTCGTAGAGCGGGTTTATCTTTTAACACCTTTTGGTATGACAGTTATGATTCCCTGCCTTTCAGAAATATCACCAACATATCTATCTTTTAAATTTTTACAAAACAACCTATTAAAGGGATAATCTTTTAATTTTAAATGCTTTCTTCCTAATACAAAATCGTATGGTGGTCCCAAAGATTTAATTCTAACATTTAAAACATTCAAAGAAAAATTCTTACTATAATAAATATTGAAAACAGCAACTTTATACTCGTCACCAGCATCACTACTTAATAAACGATTCAATACTACTTCATTAATATTTATTTTTTCCTTATCGTATAGAAAAACACACAACTCTTTCACCAACTCCTTATCACTGGTTAAAATGATTTCTTCGGTATTATCAATAATTTCAATTTTCTCAACATTATTAAACACAGACTCAGACAACCTCAGTAATTCTTTTATTATAGAGCTGTTTAATTCTAAATCTTGATA
>NZ_MUNX01000078.1 GCF_002001005.1 Flavobacterium sp. A45 | reverse complement strand
AATAAAAATAGTGCAAATGTAAAAATAAATAATACAATACCAATTATTATTTAAATTTTAATTAGAAATTTTATACAGTTTTTGATTAGAACATTAAAAAAGGAAATGGTTTAAAGCGAGTCACTTTAAACCTTTGTATCTTTTATATCTCTACTTCGTTTTTCTTTTTTTTATTTCGTCCCCACCAAATATAAAATCCTGATATGGGAAGGGTAGCTATAAGCAGACTGATTAAAAAAGCAAAGATTTTTCCGGCAAGTCCGAATACTGCCCCAGTGTGCAGGTCATAGTTCATACGCATTAATTTATCGGCAACGCCGGCATTTCCATATTTTCCATAAATGTGTGTTACCTCTTTTTCTTCCAAAGTGTATTGGTCAAAATAACGATAATCTGTTTTCCAAAAGGTTCCTTCTTCCGAATTGGCATTGGCGGCAATAGAAGTGCTGTCATTTTCTGGCGGATGCACTTCTATGGATTTTGCTGTTGGATATTCTTTTTGCATTAATGCCCAAATTTTATCCAAAGGTTTATAGGGTTGGACTGCCTTCTTAGTCGAAATTGGATCTTCATAAATCAATGATTTTTCTCCTCCAAGTGTAGTATAATAGGAGTAAGCAAACCATTGGAAACCCCAAACCAAACCTGTAATGGCAAAAATAAGCGCAATCAGAAGGACGTAAAACCCAGTGATATTATGTAAATCATAGTTCTTGCGTTTCCACTTTGTGTCTTTTTTCCATTTAAATCTAAAACGTTGTTTGGTCGCATTTTTATTTCTTGGATACCAAAGATACAACCCTGAAAGTAGGAGTGTGAGGAATATTAATGTAAACGAGGCAACAACTGGCTGACCAATTTCAGGTGGCAACCAAAGATAGAAATGTCCGTCGAGAATGAATCTGAAAAATCCCTCCTCCATATTAGCCGTTTCTAACACTTTGCCTGTATATGGGTTGATGTAAACGATATGATAATAGGTAGGCTCATAATGGAAGAATATCGCTTCCGCAGATTTTTCTCCACCATTGTACTTAACGGCGTGTAGGGCCTTTCCTGGAAGTTCTTTTCTTGCAATCTGTTCCAGTTGCGACGGTGGTAGGAAAGGTTTGTTCTCTTTTTCGACAAAACGGTATTCCTCGGTGATGTTTTGTATTTCTTCCTGAAAAGCATACAAACAGCCCGTAATGGCAATTATAAATACAATAATCCCCGAAGACAATCCGAGCCATAAATGTAGTTGCCCAATCAGTTTTTTAAAGCTATTATTTTTCATTAAAAAAGGATAAAACTCCCCACGTTAATGAGGAGTTTAGTTAAACATATGTATAAAAAGCTTAGAATTTATAAGTTACACCAGCCATTAAGTTTCTCAATTTTTGTGGTGTTACAGTAGACCAACCTGAATAGTATTTTTCATTTAGAAGATTATTTACTTTTAATGAAAAATTAAATTTATTGCTATTGTATGAAAGCACTGAATTTAATACAGTATAGCTTGGTAATTCAAATGTTCCAATGTTAGATCTGTTTAACACTTTGTAATCACTTGCATAATTCCCTCCAAATCCTACACCAAATCCTTTTAATGTACCTTCTTGGAAATTATAGCTTGCCCAGAAATTTATTAATGTTTCAGGACCAGCTTCTTCAGGTCTTAATCCTAAGTATCCTGCCCCAGGAGTTTCTTTGGTAACCTCACTTTTATTGTTGCTAAAACCTGCAATTAAGTTTAAGCCTTTAGTCGGATTAGCAGTAAAACTAAGTTCAACACCTCTGCTGAATACAGCTCCACCTTGTATAGAACCATTGATATTGTTAGGGTCTGTCATTAATTTATCCTTAACGTCAATATCATAATAACTTATTGTTGCAGAAACTATATCTTTATATAGATTGGTTTTTAATCCAAATTCATATTGATTGGCATGTTCTGGATCAAAAGATTGTAAACGAGGATTACTTCCATCAGCATTAGCAACTTGCTGAGGCATTATGTTGGTAAATCCATTCATGTAGTTACCAAATAAAGAAACTTTATCTTCGATTACTTGATATACTAAACCAAATTTTGGAGAAACTGCAGTTTGGTCATTTGATTCATCACCAGCAGTAGATTTGAAATTATCTACTCTTAAACTTGCCATTGCAGATAAACGATCTGTAATATTAAGAACATCCGATGCGTATGCACTTATAACTTGTGTTTCACCTAATGAATTTCCAGTAAAAGTTCCTTTTAACAAATCATCAACTCCTGCTTCTGTTAGGTCTCCAGTGTCAGTTTGATTTTTAAGAGATACAACTCCATTGGCTACCCACCCTGAACTTCCGCTTTGGATGTTTGAATTGAAATAATCTACACCAACTATTAATCGGTTTCTTAAACCAGCAATTTTGAAATCACCGATAAAGTTTTGTTGGATGTCAGTAGTATTAGTTTGGCCGTTTCCTTTAGAAATAAATCTGCCAAACTGATCGCCATCTCCAGCATCCCAAAGGTAAGAGTAGTAGCCATAAGTTTTTGTGCTGTTTCTAGATAGAACAGTTTGTGATGTCCATTTGTCAGATATTTTATAGAACATCTGAGTTTGCATATTAAATGAAGGATTACTCATTACCAAATCATTTGAATTATATGATTTCTTGTAATTTTCTTCGAACAAATCCATAGAAGTGAAAGATAAAGGAACATATCTGTTCAAGAAAATCATCGGAGCAATTGCTGAATTTCTACTTGAAAATTCAGTATTCACTAAAAACGATAATTTATCATTTACTTTATAACTCAACGATGGAGCAAAGAAAAATGATTTGCTAAATCCTGAATCTTGGAATGAATTTTCATTTTGATATGCCGTATTAAATCGTACAGAAATTTCTTTGTTTATTGGAACGTTTACATCAGCAGTAACTCTATCTAGTCCATAAGTTCCAGAAGTGTAATTTATTTCACCTCCAAAAAAATCGTATGGTTTTTTAGTAACAATGTTAATCAAACCTCCATAGGAAATTAAGCTGCTTCCAAATAAAGTTCCAGATGGTCCTTTAATAACTTCAATATTATCAACATTAATAGGATCTACAGTAGTATTTGTTACTGCTGGCAATCCATTTGTCATTGTAGGTTGTACCGCAAAACCTCTCATGCTAAAATATTCTGCTCCATCAGTTCCACGACCTGTTGATTCCCAAAGGCGAGTAATTCCGGTAGCATTTTTGAGGGCATCGTTTAGATTTGTTACTACTTGCTCTTTTAATAATTCACTTGTAACTGTATTGTAAACTTGTGGGTTTTCAATATCTTTTAGCGTCATTTTTGAGACGGTAGTACTTTTTTCTCTTTTGTATTTGTACTTGTTAGAAACTTGCACTTCTTTTAAATTACTGACAGTATCTTTTCCTATCTCTTGTGCGAAACTAGCTACTGAAAATAATATAATAGTAGAAAATAAAATTGTGTTTTTCATTTTTATTTAGATTAATTAAGAATAGTGCAAATGTAAAAATTATACTTAATTTAACAATTTTTATTTAGATTAAATATAAATAAAATATTTAAGTTAATGATTTATGGGTTTTTAGAGCATAAAAAAACCTTGCTATTTTGTAGCAAGGTTAATTTTTAGTAAGATAAAAGTTATTATTTTACTATCGAATCTTTTTTCATTCCGAATTTTTCGGAGCTTGGTTTCCCAAGTTGAACACCAGAAATGGATGCGACAAGGCTGTCTTTGTTAATTAGTGTATAAGTGATTTTTTGTGGATAATCGTGTTTTGGGTTTTCAAAAACCAACTGTTTTTCTGTTCCGGTAGTCATTTTAAAAGAAACCGCTTTGTTCTCGTTTTGTCCTTTTACAGTGGCATTATAGTATAAGTCTTCTCCATTTTGCTGTAATAGTATGGATTCAAAATGCAGGGTGTCTTTGCCTTTGATAAAAAAAGATTCCCCTTGAAAGGTGCTGTCGTTGATTTGTTTCCAACTCTCAGAAAGATTTCCGTCAGCAGTTTTGGTACTCCATTTTCCCAATAACCAGTTGGCTGATTTTATTTTGTCTTTCTCGGTTGCTTCAGAGTTTTTACAGGAAACAATAGCTAACAAAAGCAATAAAAGAGTTGTTTTTTGAAACATTGGCATGAATATTTGGTGTTATTTTGAAAAGCTAAATTATGAAAAAATAGAATAGTGTTTTAAAAGTAACCGCAGATTCGCAGATTTAATATTTTTAAAAGATGTGTGTTTTGTAATTTTAGAAAATCAAATTAGCGCAAATTCTGCTGAAAGCAATTAACTTAAAGATAGATATTTGAAAAAAAAATCTGTGAATCTGCGGTAAAAAAACTTATTTTATTTTGAAGCTTTCAAGAATAATGATTAATGTTCTTAAACACTTTCATTCAAAATAGAATAAACCAGTTCTTTGGTAGGTTTTTGATCTTTCAGTTTTTCTCGAACCATATCAAAAGTTACTTTAAAATCACAGCCCAGTTTATAGTCGCCACAACCGTAAGCAGTTTTTCCTTTTAACACCGTTCCTTTTTTGCATTTGGGACACGTTAATTCATCCGGTGTTGTTTTGGTGACAATTTTCTTCGGTTCTAATTTGAGTTTGAAATTTTCTTCAAAACGGATTAAGCCTTCAACTGTTCCAGAATCGGTTTTGAAGTCTTTCAAATTTACGGTCGATCCTTTTTGAACTAAACGCAAATATTGGCTTTCAGAAATCTTTTTCCCTTCAAAAACATTTGGTAGTAGAAAATCACAGCCCGATTTATATTCACTGCATCCGTAAGCTGATTTTCCTTTTATCAAATTTCCTTTTTTGCATTTTGGACAGACTTCTGCCAAAATTCCTGCGGCTTTCTTTTTCTCAACCGCAACTTCTTGCTTTTGAACACTTCCTGCATGCGAAATATTGGCTCGTCTGGATTCGCTTCGGACTTCATATACCAAAGCTTCTACCATCTGTTTCATGTTTTTGATAAACGCGCCAGCGGTAAATTCTCCTTTTTCAATATCTTTCAATTGCTTTTCCCAAGAACCCGTGAGTTCAGCCGACTTTATTAATTCATTCTGAATGGTGTCAATCAGTTGAATTCCAGTTGGTGTTGGCAAAACCTGTTTTTTGTTTCGAACGATGTATTGGCGTTTGAAAAGCGTTTCAATAATATTGGCTCGCGTTGACGGACGACCAATACCATTTTCTTTCATCAATTCGCGTAAATCTTCATCATCGACTTGCTTACCCGCGGTTTCCATAGCACGTAATAAGGTTGCTTCCGTAAACTGATTGGGCGGTTTGGTTTCTTTTTCTAAAAACGAAGGTACGTGCGGTCCTTTTTCGCCTACGACAAAACTCGGCAATATATCGGCTTCTTTTTCTTTTGCATTTGGATCTTCAAAAACTACGCGAAATCCTTTTTTCAAGATTTCTTTTCCGGTGGTTTTGAACATCACATCGGCAGCTTTACCAATCACGGTGGTATTGGCTACCAAACAATCGTCATAAAACACGGCAATGAATCTTTTCACAATAATGTCATAAACCTGTTGCTGATTGTACTGCAAATTGTTTTGCACTCCTGTCGGAATAATTGCGTGGTGATCGGTTACTTTTTTATCGTTGAAAACTTTGGGCGATTTTTTAATTTTTTTTTCTAAAAGAGGTTGTGTCAGTTCAGAATAATTGGTAAGTTTTCCAAGAATTCCGGGTACTTTTGGATAAATATCATTTGGTAAAA
The DNA here is from genome assembly GCF_002001005.1 of Flavobacterium sp. A45. Taxonomy (GTDB): domain Bacteria; phylum Bacteroidota; class Bacteroidia; order Flavobacteriales; family Flavobacteriaceae; genus Flavobacterium. Next base: position 9,734 of record NZ_MUNX01000078.1, on the reverse strand, counting down.
ACGTGGTATCGACTCTCGGATAGGTAACTACTTTTTGCTCATACAGGGTTTGTACAATTTTAAGCGTTTCATCTGCCGAAAAACCAAATTTTTGATTGCAATATACCTGTAAGCCTGTTAAGTCAAACAGTTTTGGAGCAAACTCGTTACCGTTCTTTTTTTCGACAGAAACAATTTCGAACTCACTTTCTTTGACTTTATTGGCTAGAATTTCACCGTCTTCCTTTTTCAAAAAACGTCCTTCTTCATAACTGAAAAGCGTTTCTCTATATAAAGTTTGCAGTTCCCAATAGGGTTGAGGTTTGAAATTTTCAATTTCCTTGAATCGGTCAACGACCATTGCCAGAGTTGGGGTTTGCACTCGTCCAATTGACAATACTTGTTTGTATCCACCATGTTTTACGGTGTACAAACGGGTGGCGTTCATGCCAAGTAACCAGTCGCCGATGGCTCTGGAAAATCCTGCGTAATATAAATTATCGTAGTTGGCTGATGGTTTTAGGTTTTCAAAACCCTCTTTGATGGCTTCGGTGGTTAGGGACGAAATCCATAAGCGCTGTACCTCTCCTTTATAATTGGCTTCGTTCATTACCCAACGCTGAATCAGTTCTCCTTCTTGTCCAGCATCCCCGCAGTTGATGACCAATTCTGCTTTGTCGAATAAACCTTTTACGATTCTGAATTGCTTTTGAATCCCTGAATTCTGAACCACTTTGGTCTCAAATTTTTCGGGAAGCATGGGCAGGTTGTTCAAGTCCCAACTTTTCCAATTGGGTTTGTAATCGTTGGGTTCTTTTAAGGTGCATAAATGTCCAAAGGTGTAAGTGACCTGATAGCCATTGCCTTCAAAATACCCATCGTGTTTGGTATTGGCTCCCAAAACGGATGCGATTTCGCGTGCTACACTTGGTTTCTCGGCTATACAGACCTTCATTTTCTCCTACTGATTTGAAGGCGCAAATTAGGAATTTAGAAATTGGTATTGAAATGAAATCTAAAGATTGTGGGTTTAGCTGTTAAGCAACTAAGTTTTTTAAATGACTAGTTTGTTCTCGCAAAGACGCAAAGGTGCAAAAAATCTCTAAAAACTTTGCTGATTTACGGAGCTGGTGTTCGGCACAAAAGATTGCAACGGATAGCAGGAAATAGCTTCTAAAAATGAGAAAAAACCTCCTAAATAATCTTGATGATATTCTGATTACAGTAAATTGTAAACTGAATACTTTTTTTGTACTTTTGCAAACCGAAATGAATGAATGTTTTTTAGAAGATAATAAATATAAATAACAACAATTCATTTAGCCTTTTGGCAAAAAATAAATAGACAAGAAATAAAGAAATATACAGATGTTAGATAGACTTCAATATGTAAAACAGCGATTTGACGAGATTTCGGATTTGATTATTCAACCGGATGTTATCGCTGATCAAAAACGGTATGTGCTGCTTAACCAAGAATACAAAAGCATTAAAAACTTGGTTGAAAAGCGTGAAGAATATATTTTGGTATTGGCCAACATAGAAGAAGCTAATGAAATTATTGCCGACGGTAGTGATGCCGATATGGTAGAAATGGCCAAAATGCAGCTTGATGAAGCCAAAGACCGTTTGCCACAACTGGAGGATGAAATCAAATTTATGTTGATTCCGAAAGATCCAGAAGATGCGAAAAACGTAATGGTGGAGATTCGTGCCGGTACAGGTGGGGACGAGGCCAGTATTTTTGCAGGTGATTTGTTCCGTATGTACACTAAATACTGTGAAGGACAAGGATGGAGAACTTCGGTTGTGGATATGAATGAGGGTACTTCGGGTGGTTTCAAAGAGGTTATTTTTGAAGTTACTGGAGAGGATGTTTACGGAACTTTGAAGTTTGAAGCTGGAGTTCACCGTGTGCAACGTGTTCCGCAAACAGAAACTCAAGGACGTGTTCATACATCAGCAGCAACGGTTATGGTACTTCCGGAAGCAGAGGAATTTGATGTACAAATTGATATGAATGATGTTCGTGTGGATTTCTTCTGTTCATCAGGACCTGGAGGACAATCGGTAAATACTACGAAATCGGCTGTACGTTTGACGCACATTCCAACTGGATTGGTGGCGCAATGTCAAGATCAAAAATCACAGCACAAGAATAAAGATAAAGCTTTGACGGTTTTGCGTTCTCGTTTATACGAAATGGAATTAGCCAAAAAACAAGCTGAAGATGCTACAAAACGTACATCTCAAGTGAGTTCTGGTGACCGTTCGGCTAAGATTCGTACTTACAATTATGCTCAAGGACGTGTGACTGATCACCGTGTTGGATTGACATTATATGATTTGGGTAACATTATGAATGGTGATATCCAGAAAATTGTAGACGAGCTAGCATTAGTTAACAACATGGAAAAATTAAAAGAAGCTAGCGAAGTTTTTTAAAACTTACATTGTTCGTTTTACAAACACTTAATTGGATAGAACCAATTAAGTGTTTTTTTTGTGTTGTTCCCAGTTTAAATGAATTAAAATCTTATTAAAACAATCCTAATATTATATTAACCTTAAATCAATTTGATGAAAAAATCATTACTATTTTTAATTGTTCTATTTTCAATTGCACAAGGAAATGCCCAGTCTTATATGGGGTATATGCCTGATAATTATGCAGGAGTGCAGGGAGTGCTTTTTAATCCAGCCTCTATTGTTGATTCTCGTTTTAAAACAGACATAAATATATTTTCAACCAGTAGTTCGTTGAATAATGATTACTACGGTCTAAGTTTATTTGATTTATCGAAAAGTTCATATGATGCCAATAAAGAAGGCAAAAGAACACCAACTAAAAACAATGGCGGAATTGTATATTCTGATATAATGGGGCCTTCATTTATGTTCAATATAGCACCAAAACATGCGATTGCTATTTATACGAGAGCCAGAGCAGTAGTAAATGCCAATGATATAAATGGAGAATTATACGATCAATTGAAAGATGGTCTTGATGATGCATCTGATTTTAATATTCTTGTGGGAAATCCTAATGCAGTTGGACATACTTGGGGAGAAGTAGGAGCGTCCTATGCTGCTGTTTTATTGCAAAGCAAACAACATTTCCTTAAAGGAGGTTTTACTGCCAAATATTTAATTGGAGGAGCAAATTCTTATATGCAAGGCGATAATGTAACTTCAGCTTTTAATCAGACCAACGATCCAATGACAAGTACTTTGGTAACTACCGGTACACTAACAATTGGAAGTAATCCGGATTTTATTACTGGTGATGAGGATTTTGAATTTGACCCTAATTCAAGAGGATTTGGTGCTGATTTTGGTTTGATTTATGAGTGGAGACCTGATTATGAGTCTTATGATTTGAACAATGCCAAAGCGGTTGACAATAATTTTAAAGACTTGAATAAATATAAATTGCGTTTTGGATTGTCGATTACAGATATTGGGTCCATTAAATACAATAATTTAAGAGAGGATTTCTATAATATTAATGGTGTGGTTTCTCAACAGGATATTGACGATGCCGAAGATCTAGGCGATTTTCTTGAGACTTATTATGGAACTCCTACGACAAGATATTTTTCCAAAAAAGCCAATTTACCAACAGTATTGCACGTTGATGCGGATTGGAATATGTACAAGAAATTTTATTTGAATTTAAATGGGAATCTTAGTTTAGTAGATAAATCTGCTCTTGGTAAAACGAGTTCTGCAAATACTTGGATTTTAACGCCACGTTACGAAACAAGATGGTTTACATTCTCTCTACCTATAAATTATATGGAATATAGCGGAATGCAAGTAGGTACAGGATTGCGTTTTGGGCCTTTGTTTGTTGGTTCTAGTTCATTAATTACTAATGTGCTTTCTAAAGAATCAAAAGCGGCTGATGTTTATTTTGGTTTTAAAATTCCGGTGTATCAAAAGAAATTTAAAGATACTGATGAGGATGGAGTTCTAGACAAAGAGGATTCTTGTCCAACTGTTGCGGGACCTTTTGAAAACAAAGGTTGTCCTTGGCCAGACAGCGATGCAGATACTGTAGTTGATAAAGATGATACATGTCCAACAGTTGCAGGACCGGTAGAAAATAAAGGATGTCCATGGGGTGATGCTGATAAAGATACGGTTTTGGATAATGTTGATTCTTGTCCAACTGTAGCGGGTCCTGTTGAAAACAAAGGATGCCCTTGGCCAGATACTGATGGTGATTCAGTGTTGGATAAAGACGATAAATGTCCAAACGAAAAAGGATTGGTTGCAAATGCAGGTTGTCCTGAGTTAGATGCTGATAAAGATGGTGTGACAGATAAAGAGGATGCTTGTCCTACTGTTGCTGGACCAGCAAGTAATAAAGGTTGTCCTGAAGTAACTAAAGAAGCGCTAAAAGAACTTAAAGTTCAGGCAAGAGCAGTGTTTTTTGTAACAGGGAAAGCGGTTTTACAAACAGCAGATAAAGGACAAACTGACGGTAGATTGGATGCGATTAAAGAAATTATCAAAAACTATCCAAATGCCAAATTCTCTATCGAAGGGCATACAGATAATGTAGGTAATGCTAAATCGAATCAAAAACTTTCTGAGGCTAGAGCCAAAGTGGTTATGGATGCGTTAATAGCAAAAGGTGTTAATCCAGAAAATTTAACGTATAAAGGATTTGGAGCTACGAAACCTGTTGCAAGTAACAAAACGGCAAAAGGAAGAGCGGAAAACAGAAGAACCGAAGTGATACACGTAGGGACTATATATGAAGGAAAATTATAATTATTGTTTTTATATTCTAAAAAATGAGGTCTGCAAAGACCTCATTTTTTTATGGAATAAATTTGTCCTGTATGTATGCAATCTGGTTTAATAAAGGTTGTCAAGTATTATTTAGACGAATGAAAGTTAAAAGGAAAAACATAGCTAGTTTACTATTTTTAATGGTTTTTGAAGCCTTAATTTTTTCCAAATTTTCAATCTGTTTTTTGCTTTATTACTAAAGTATTTTTCATTTGCCTCTCCCAATAAAATGCCGAGGGGTTTCATTTTTTCCGAATTGTCAAAAATAACTTTTAGTGAAGCTGTGATGGGTAAAGCTAAAATCATTCCAGAAATTCCCCATAACATCGAAAATAAAATTATGGACAAAATTGAAACAAATGCATTTAATGAAATTTTTGAGCCTGTGATTTTTGGAGTTATGAGGTTTCCTTCCAAAAATTGAATGAAGCCGAAAATTGCAATAACTCCAATAGCATACCAATAAGAATCTTTTGTGGCAAATGCGATTAATGCAGGTATAATCGAGCCCACTATAATGCCTATGTAGGGTATTAGTAACAATAATGAAGCTAAAAATCCGAAGAAAAAAGCATGTTCAATTCCAAGTAATAACAGACCTAAACTGTTTAGAATACCCACAAGAATCATTACCATTAATAATCCCGATAAATAGTTTTGTTGTACTTTATAGATATCATTTAGAATGTGTCTCACTTTGGATTTACTAGTTCCTGATGATGCTTTGTATATAAAACTGACTAGAAAATTTCGGTATAGCAAAAACAAAAACATATACAATGGTGATAAAATAAAATCACCCAAAATACTGCCAGATGTAGCAATGAAATCCATTATGTTGGTCGAATTTTGTTTTGCTATTTCTTTGATTTCAAGGTCCTCACTTTTAATTCCTGTCGATTTTTCAGTTTGAGTCACCAAAGGGTTGATCTTTTTTTCAATTTGAGCATAATATTTATCGCTTTTGTCCGCAATCTCCTTAAATTGAATCCCAATTAAAACGAAAACTGCAAAAACTAGACTCGTAAAAATGACAATGGCAAATGTGATGGAAACAATTCGATTAAAACATAATCGGCTTTCAAAATAATTTACAATTGGGTAAATTAGTATGCTAAGAATGATTGCGAATAATAACGGAATAAAAAAATCTTGTAACATATAAGCTATGAATACAATTGATATGAAAGCCAATAAATCTAAGGCAAGATGATTTTTTATAGATGTTGTATTCATAAGCTCTTTTTTTTGAAATAAATAAAAACTGTCTATAGGAATACTGATTTCTTAAAGATTAAGAGGACAGTAAATAATATAGACAGTTCCGTTTTGTTGAGAAGGATCAGTTACAAATCAGCGATCCATTTTGTAATTTCATCTTTTGTTTTACCAACTCTTTTCTGAATCTTTCCATACATTTCATCTTCCTTTCCTTCTTCATACAATAAATCATCATCGGTTAAATCTGCATATTCTTGTTTCAGTTTTCCTTTGATTTCATTCCAGTTTCCTTTGATTTCTGTAGTGTTCATAATGCTTTCTCTTTGAATTAATAATATAATTTTGTTTGTTTTAATACACTTAGTTAATGTACTTCACAAAGTTATGCTGACAATCCAAAAAAGCCATTATAGAATTATTTAGGTTTGTTGTAAAATTTAGGGGTTTTTGGATTCAAGTTTGTAAATTTGCCACAGAACTTAAATTTACATGACTACACAACAACTTCACGACCAAATTAAAATCAAAAAATCATTTCTATGCGTAGGCTTAGATGTTGATTTGAATAAAATTCCGCAACATTTATTGGAATTAGAGGATCCTATTTTTGAATTTAACAAAGCCATTATTGATGCGACGCATGATTTGGCAGTGGCCTATAAACCAAATATTGCATTCTTTGAAGCCTATGGGATAAAAGGATGGATGTCATTGCAAAAGACCATTAACTATATCAATGAAAATCATCCAGAGGTTTTCACTATTGCCGATGCCAAAAGAGGTGATATCGGGAATACTTCATCGATGTATGCCAAAGCTTTTTTTGAGGATTTAAAATTTGACAGTGTAACCGTTGCTCCTTATATGGGAAAAGATTCTGTTGAGCCTTTTCTTGCTTTCGAAAACAAACACACCATTATGTTGGCGTTGACATCCAATGAAGGCGCTTTTGATTTTCAAACCTTAATTGTTAATGGAACCCGAGGCGAAGCCGAACGGAGCGAAGCTAAAGAATTGTATAAGCAGGTATTGGAAACATCCAAAACATGGAAAAATTCTGAGAACCTAATGTATGTGGTTGGCGCTACCAAAGCTGAATATTTTACCGAAGTTCGTAAAATTGTACCAGATAGTTTCTTGTTGGTTCCAGGTGTTGGTGCACAAGGCGGAAGTCTTTCGGAAGTTTGCAAATATGGAATGAATGACAATGTTGGATTGCTAATCAATTCTTCCCGTGCTATTATTTATGCTTCGAATGGAACCGATTTTGCTGATGTAGCAAGAGCTGAAGCTTTGAAAATGCAACAGGAGATGGAAGAGATTTTAAAGGGTTTAAATGTTTAAAAGTTTAAAGTATTAAACTTTAAACAAAATTAAACAATTCTTAAATGAAGCAATTTACTGATCAATTCGGCACTTCTCATACTTTTGAATCTTCTCCCAAGCGAATCGTTTCTCTTGTGCCTTCTCAAACCGAATTGTTATATGATTTGGGCTTGGAAGACAGCATAGTTGGAATTACGAAGTTTTGTGTGCATCCTTATCATTTTAAGTCAACCAAAAAAATAGTAGGTGGAACCAAAAAAGTGCATTATGATAAAATCCGTTTATTGGAACCGGATATTATCATTTGCAATAAAGAGGAGAATACACAAGAAATAGTAGAGGAGTTACGTAAAATTTGTACCGTTTGGGTAACTAATATTGCTACATTGGGGGATAATTTTCAAATGATTACGGACTTTGGTCAGCTTTTTGATAAGAGAACAGAAGCCAGAAAATGGAATGATAAATTGGCTTTTGCCTTGAATGATTTTAAAAATTTCATCAATGATATTCCGGTTAGGAAAGTGGCTTACTTTATTTGGAAAAATCCTTACATGGTAGCTGGTTCGGGGACCTTTATAGATGAATTATTAAAGCTGAATCATTTTCAGAATCATTTTGCCACGAAAGAGCGGTATCCTGAAATTGAACTTGATACAATGGAAGATGAAGGCGATTTGGATTTGATTTTACTCTCTTCGGAACCGTTTCCGTTTAAAGCGGAAGATGGTTATGAAATAGCCAAATCGACTCATAATGCCCAAGCCATTTTGGTGGACGGGGAAATGTTTTCTTGGCATGGGAGCAGATTGCTGAAGGCCTTTGATTATTTTAAATACTTGCATAACAGTATTTGATAAAATTACAAAAGGATTAAGAATTCCGAAAAAGAACTATATTTGCCTAACAAAAAAAAGCTAAGTGATTAACTATACAGTATATAAGAACGAGAACAGCGATCAGTGGGTCACATTTGTGCACGGCGCTGGGGGAAGTTCATCCATTTGGTTTAAACAAATCAGGGATTTCAAAAAAAACTACAATATTTTGTTGTTGGACTTGAGAGGTCATGGAGAATCCAAAACAACTTTAAAAACGGCCTTCAAACAAAAATATACTTTTTCGGCTTTAGCCAACGATATTCTGGAGGTTTTGGATCATCTTAAAATCGAAAAATCACATTTTGTTGGAATTTCATTGGGAACCATACTCATTCGACAATTGGCAGAAATGTATCCGGATAGAGTACAAAGTATGATTCTTGGTGGAGCTATTTTAAAAATGAATTTCCGTTCTCAGATATTAATGCGTTTGGGAAACACTTTTAAATATGTATTGCCCTATTTGGTTTTATATAAGTTTTTTGCTTTTGTGATCATGCCTAAAAAAAGTCACAAACAATCTCGATCACTTTTTATAAATGAAGCCAAGAAATTATATCAAAAGGAATTTATCAAGTGGTTTAAATTAACAGCTGAGATAAATCCGGTGTTGAAATGGTTCCGTCAGGTAGAATTGAATATCCCTACACTTTATGTTATGGGAGAAGAAGATTATATGTTTTTGCCTTCAGTGCGTAAGGTGGTGGAAAGCCATTATAAATCGTCCCAATTATTCGTAATTGAAAATTGTGGACATGTGGTCAATGTAGAACAGCCTAATGCTTTTAATTCAGCTGTTTTGTCTTTTATACATACTGCACATTAAATCATATTGAGCTTTTTTCGAAAAAAGAATCAATAACATTTTTTTATTTGTTTAAAAAAAATGTTATTTTTCTACGTAAAATGCAGTGTTAAAAGAAAACCTATAAAGAAAATCTAATAAAAAGGCTAAATTTATTTTGTTGGTGCTTTTTTTTTTATACTTTTATCAAAAAATAAAAACACCTTATTTTGATTTTAAGAAAAATAAATATAGTTGTAAATACTAAATCTCTTTATTTAAGAGGACTTCAGCCTGTATTTAATTGCTGATTTAAAATTGGTTCAAAAAACTCTATCCCTTGAGTTTTACTTCCTATTTAGTTATTTTTTTTTCTTCTTAACCAAGACACCATGAATTTTATTAAATTAATACTTGTATGTGTTGATTGTAAATCTTTTTCTCTAAAAGGATTGCAACCAATATTTAATTGTTAAAAATTCTCTTCCAGATTTAACGATTGTAGTGCTTAAATGTTTTTCTATTGGGCAACTATGATTATTTGTATTCCATTTTAAAAGTTTAAAAAGTGCGATTCAATAATAATTTAAATCTTGAAAGTTAAAGTATTCCATTTTGATTTTAATAAAAACAAATACCATGATAAAAACCAAATCTCTTACTTTAAGAGGCCTTCAACCTATCTTTAATTGTTGATTTATGGCTTCAAAAAACTCTTCTTGAGTTTAGTTGATATATAG
>NZ_MUNX01000131.1 GCF_002001005.1 Flavobacterium sp. A45 | reverse complement strand
GTTAACACTGTAAAATCTAGTAGAAATGATCTAGAATTTGAAAACAAAATAATAAATAATAACTCTGTTATTTTTAAAATTTTAAATGATGAGGCAATTGAAGAAAATGATGGTGTTTGCTTTCATATTCTTTATTCAGATAACAAAAATGGGAACTCAAATTTTAATTTTCTTTCAAGAATCAAGGGCACTTCAAATGGCTTTACATTTAAAAACTTAGAAAACTTCAAAACAACTTCTAGTAAAAAATCAATTTATATTTTATGGACTATATTGCTTTCAATTTTAACAATGAGGGTTTTAGTATTATTCTTTTATAAAAAAGAAATTGTATTTAGAAAAATTGAAGTCGTTTTCCTTTTATGTTTTTTTGGTTTAACTGTTTACGAAACAATTTATTACATTTTTTATAGTACAAACTTGAATTGGTTAAATTAACTTCTGCTAACACACGCTACAAGCAATTTGGGTATTAGGCTTAATTGAAAAATTGGTTTGTATTTGGAAGATTTGGCAAATCCGAAGATAAGGCTTAATTTAATCCCAAACTGGTTGTAGCGCGAGAACGTTAGCAGTAAGCAATCAGAAAATATGGCTAAAGCAATAATATTTTTACTAACATTTGGATTTTGGTTTTTATCAGCAAAAGCTCAAGTGGATGAACAGACAAAATTTAAAATGTTTTGTTCTGCTCTTGATAATTTAAGTACTGAACCAAATTATATTGTAATTTCAGTAAAGAATAAGAATTTAGGCGAAACGAAAGAAATTTGCACTGAAGCTCCATTTATTGGAGGAGCAATGGCACGTGAAAATGGTAATTCATCAATTAATTGTAAAAACTACAAAAACAGATATTTTGAATTTTCTAAAGAAAGTGCATTATTGAATATTAATTTTGACCTTTATACAGAAGCGGAACTTGATACTTTTGCAAAAAGTATAAATGTTATTGAAATAATTCAGCAAGTCAAAAATGGAAAACTGACAACTAAAACATTTAATGGAAACAGAAAAGAGCAAATTATGTTTGCTCACTTGATGTTCAATAATGGAGTAATGATGACAAGAGGTTGTATTGCAGGAAATATTTGTGGATTAACTTATTTTAAGCCAAAAAAACCGTAGAAAATTTGCCTACTGCTAACACTTGCTACAATAGATTTGGGCAATTGGCTTAATTTGAAAATGGTCTTGTATTTGGGAAGTTTTGGCAAATCCGAAAGATTACGCATTTTTAAACCCAAACCCGCTGTAGTGCCAGAACGTTGTAGCCAATTTTAAAAAATGAAAATACGAACCAAATTTATAATATTGACTTTTATGGGTATATTTACTTCTTGTTTTGGACAAAAAGAGGAACAGCATATTTATTTGGCTGGCTGGGAAGCAGAATTTAACGGAGATGAACAATGCCAAAAATTTCTTGAAACACAAATTATTGATAAGGAAACAGCCAATACTATTTGGAGTTCAATTGACCTTGTATTTAGCAATGGTAAATTAGTTAAAGCTTATAATATTGAAGAAGGAGATAAAACTGATAGGAAACTAAAACCAAGCGAAATCAGTTTTGAATTTCAAAAATTAAAAGTTAATCAGATTTATAACCTTAACCAAGTAACCAATTCTGAAAGCTATTTGGGCGGGGAAATACCAAAAGAATTCAATATACCTAAATTTGAATTCAATGCACCCTTTCAATATTTAGGTAAATTTTCTAAATCCGAGGAAGCTTTTTATTGGCTACCGTTCGACTTACATATCGCAGCACCAATTTACTTGAATTTTGACAAGTTGTTTATAGATTACTCTGACCCATTAAATCCTAAAGTATTAAATATTGAGGAATTAAAGCAAACTGACAATTCGTATGATGATTTAAAACCAGATTCTGAAATAGTTTTTGAGAAAGTATTTATTACTTCAGAAAAATCTACAGATTTTGGTGGAATTGGACATACTTCAGTTCCAAATTGGATTCAATATCCCGACATTCCTACTTGCCCAAAGTCAAAGAAAACAATGAAATTACTTTGCCAGCTAACTTATGATGGAATTAATATAAAAACAAAACATACAAACGTTCAACCAAAAGATGAATGGTATAAACAGTATTTTGAAAAAATGAACTTTTGGGGCGATGGCGATTTATATATTTTCTTTGAACCCGAAAGTAAAATAATGTGCTTTATAATTCAACATACCTAAAAAAACTGGCTACAACACACGCTACAAGCAAGCTGGGCATTTGGCTTAATTTGAAAATAGTTTGTATTTGATACATTTGTTTTTAACCGAAAGATTACGCATCTTTAATCCCAGCCTGCGTGTAGCGCGGGAACGTTATAGGGCATTTTCTCCGAAAAGACCCAAATGAATTACCAGGCAACTTTAAACTTTGTCTATAATTGGAAAGCGGAAAATTGGATCGGAAAAGCTGGATTTGAAAAGCCTAAACTTAATATTGGAATCTTAAAGCAGAAACGTGAAAGTTAGGCTCGAAAATCGGAAACGTTGAAATTGGAATCTGAAAAGCTGAACTTGAAAACTGGATTAATTAGTCTAAAATACTTTGCTGAAATCCTCAAAAGAAAACTCCGTAAAGCGAAAAACATAATGACAAACGAAATGTGAATTCCTTTGCGCAAAGCTGAAACGTTGAATTTTATAAATTGGATAAATAAAAAAACGCCCTATAACACACGTCTCTAGCTATTTGCAAGTTTAGTGGAATTATCGTTTTTAATTTCTATTTTCGTTTAGCCGAAAATACTCTATTTCATAAGTTGCAAACAGCTAGAGGCGCGAGAACGTTAGCCGTAATTCCACATATTTACGCCTAAAATTGACTCCTTAAGCTAACGGAATAAAGTGAAAATTTAGATGAATATCAAAAACATAAGTAGTTGATTTTAAAACATTAAAAATCAATAAATAAAACGTTAGTTAGAATATTAAAATAGACCTACAAAAAATACGAATGAAAAAAAATCACGTAATCTTATTCTTTTCTTTTTTCTTTTTCTCCAACCTCTATTCCCAAATGTCAACGGAAGTTGTTCCAATTTCCGAAACTTATTCATCCAATGGAAAATTTAAATTATTATCAATTTCCTATGATGATGAATTCCCAAATCTAAAAGGTGAATCTTTCGTTTCATATACTCAAGAATATGACAGCATTGGCATTAGAAAAAAATTTTATAAAATAAATAGGTCTTTTGATGTATATGAAGGAAATCCGTTTTTCACTGCAATCAGTAATGACGGTAGAAAAATTATATATATCACCAATTACATTTATGAAAGTGGCTTAGAAAATAAAAATATTACTTATTATGTTGACGGTAAAATAGCGAAAACATATACAACTGAAGAATTTATTAACTGTGATAAAAACAAAGAAAAGTGTGAGCTATTTTACGACAATCAAAATCAAATAATTGAAGGTAGAAATTCAACAATAAAACAATATAAAGGCTCTGCTTCTGATAAAGATATTTTTTTGAATAAAAGTTTTGTTTTCAATAAAAACGATACGATATACTTGATTGATTCAAGAAAAAAAATAACACTTTTTGATTTAATTAAAGGCAAAATTGTGGGGTCAAAGATAGACTTTGATTCCATTTATTCAAAAATTAAATATATAGAGCCAATTAAAAGCAGAGTTTCTTACTATAATTATCCATACAAATATGTAACAGACATCCAAAACTCAATAAACAATGAAAAACTTTCCGCAAGTATAAGCAAAATAGTTAATTTAAAATTTATTTCAATAAATGATTCAACTTTTCACAAATACAAACTTTTTAGAATTGAACTAAGTGGTTATATGAATCGAAAAGGAAAATTTGAAATTGAAAATTTGGAAACCGATTCAATATTCGACAGCAAATTGATAGCAAATTATATAGCAACTACGACGTTTAAAACAGAATTTATTCCCCGAGAAATTGACAAAATTTATTTAAAACATTTTTTCGGTGGCTATCGTAGTTTTGATGACAAAGTAGCAGAACAAGAAACACTTAAAGAAAAAGAAAGGAGAAGGGCAGATTTTAAAAAACGTCTTAAACTTGAAAAAATCGATAACATTTATATTCCTAAAAACCTAAATGAATGCTTAACTGAATTAGATAAAATTCTAAATTTTGAAAGTAAAAAGCAATTAATGGAAGCAACAGACTCTTGGGAATTTAACTCACATATGGGAGGATTAGGAATGTGGATTAGAAACAATTGGGGAATTAATGGCGGCTCTAGACTTCTAAAATATTTTAATGACCGAAGTATAGGAGAAGAAATGTTCGGAAATGACGCAATTTCAGGCGTAATTATTAGTCAGTACATTATATGGTTAAAAGGTGACAAAAGAGCTTGGAAAAAATGGGAGAAACAAAATTCAATAAAAAAATAAAAACTACGGCTAACACACGCTACAAGCAATTTGGGCATTAGGCTTAATGGAAAATTGGTTTGTATTTGGAAGATTTGGCAAATCCGAAAGATAACGCTGATTTAGCCCAAACTGCTTGTAGCGCGGGAACGTTATAAGCCATTTTCAAAACGTACACATTTATGAAGAACTTTTTTTTAATATTAATTTCATTAACAATTTTCTCTTGTAAAGACTCAAATGAATCGTTTGAAAAAGAAGAAAATGCACATTTGGAGTTGCATAAAGAAATGGATAAAGTACATGAAGAATATACTAAATTTCAAAAGCAATTATTAGCCTATTATATAGAATCTGAAAGAAATCCAGATTTAATAATTTCAAAAGCTGATAGCTTATTATTGATAAATAAAAATGAAAAAGGCAAATACAAGTCCCAAATCAAAGGAACTATTGAAGACCAATTACATTACTTAAAAGCGGAGCTTTACTATAAAAAAAGTGAGTATGAAAAGTCAATAAAAGAATTGGATTTTGATGATGACTATGATTTTATTATGGGCGATAGAGCTTGTGCTTATGGAGCAAATTACTTAAAATTAAAGCAACTTGACAAAGCCAGATCGTTTGTCGACAGTATTAGAAAAGGTTATTACATTTATAATTATGCTTTAGCAAATTATAATGAAAGTGTCGGAAATAGAAACGAAGCTTATAAAATTTACAGCAAAATTAAAAACGATAAATCAATCAAGCATTATGCTTATTACAAACTTGCAGTAAATAGATTTGAAGAACTTGAAAAAGATAATCCAAAACTATTAAATGAAATATATTTTCCAACAGGAAATCCAAGTTTTGACATTGCTGATTCTGATGATACAAACAGGACAAAAATATTTAACTTGATGGAAAAATTACCGGAAAATCAAGATTGGGCTGGAACTAGAATTGTAGAATCTCCTCAAGAAAATGATAAAAACTATTATTGGGTTAGAGTGGAAACTAAACAAAATAAAAAATTCAATTATTACATTTATCAGAGAACTTTTGAAATAAAATTTTTAGACACAATAAATAATAAATTATTGACTTTAGAAGAATGGAGAAAACAGAAATAAAAACGGCTTATAACAGCCACTACAACGGATTTGGGCATTGGGTTTAATGGAAAGATGGTTTTGTATTTGGGATGATTTGGCAAATCCGAAGAATGGGCTTAATTTAGTTCCAAATTGCGAGCAGCACGGGGACGTTGTGTGCTAGTTAAAACCAAAATTCCGCAAACAAATCCGATTTGGAAATGAAGTTTGTAACTCGCATAAAATTTACAAAGCAGAAGGGTGAAAGCCTGAGCTTGCAAACGGAAACTTGAAAAACAGAAACGTGAAAATTGGATTTTAAAAAGATCATCATAAAATTGCATAAAACCCAATTCACCATCAATTAAATTCCAAAACAAGTTGTATTAAATATTTGAATGAATTTAAGAAAATGGTTGATGAACTATCAAACAAAATTTAGTAAAAAACAATATTTTGAAATAACTGAAATTGTAAAAAAAACTGAGAATTGAAAAGCAAAAACCTCTTGAATAATAGACAACTCGAACCATTTCAAAGAACTATTAGCTATGAGGAAAGATTGAAATATGATGTGGCTGATTTTTTGATTTGTAAAGAATAACAATTGCAGCGTACAACAGACTATGAAAAATCACTTTAACTATTAGAAAGTATTCAGAGGGTCACAAAGAAAAAATTTAAGTATGAGATTCTCAAAAGGTAGATTTTAGTTTTCTCAATGACTGACGTGGGCTACTTATAACGACTGCTAGTATTATGAAAAATAACAATTTGAAAGATTAATCTTAGTAAATATTAACATTATGAAAAAGTTACAATTCAAAGTAAGCATCAATGGACCTGTGAGCAAGATATATGATTTTATGCTTGGCATCAACAGTAAATCAACTTATGAACAATGGACTTCTTTGTTTAACCCAACTTCTACCTATGAAGGAAGTTGGGACAAAGGAAATAAAATTCTATTTGTTGGAGTAGACGAGAAAGGAGAAAAGGGAGGCATGGTTTCCAAGATAGCCGAAAACATTCCCAACCGATTTGTTTCTATTCAACATTATGGTCTTTTAAAAGCGGATAAGGAAATTACAGAAGGACCCGAAGTAGAAAAATGGGCAAACGGATTTGAAAACTACACCTTCGAAGAAACCAATGGAACTACAACCGTTACTGTTGACTTAGACACAACGGAAGATTTTTTAGATTATATGAACGAGAACTACCCAAAAGCACTCGACAAACTGAAAGAACTTTGTGAAAAATAACAATTTCAAGAATATCTTGAAAAGATAAAAAAACAGCCTATAACATCGTTATGCTAATATGGCTAATACCAAACAGATAGAATTAGCCACAGACTAAAAAGATTCACATAGTTTTAAAAAAACGAAATATTTGATAATCAGTGTAATCAGTAACGAAAAATATACATGGTACTCTTGCGGACAGTCATATTAAAATATCCAAGCTTTAGTGTTTAACGTTACGAACAGCTACACACAATAACACTTGTTACTGCTGGTTTTTGCAATTGGATTAGCTGAAAACTGGTTTTGTTTTGGGACATTTTACAAATCCAAAAATCCTACAAACCATTTAAAACAACTAACTTTTCTTCAGACTACTAAAAACCAAATCATTTAGAAAGGCAATTATTTCGCTTTCCTCTTTGGTCTCACTAAAATCAGTAAGCGACGGCAGATTATTCATGAAAAAGTTTTGAAAATGAGCCATTTCAATAATAGTCGATGCTAATGATTTTGGGTATTTATATTCAGGACTGCATTCTGAAATAATATTTCCTATAACCGCGCAAAGATCCTTGTATGGCTTAAAAAAGTGCTGTTTATTGTCCTCCCCTACTTGTTTGGTAAGATATGCCTTTGATCCTTCCGAAATAATAATTTGGTGCAGCAGGCTTTCGTTTATGTGAATCGTCTGCTCATCATCTTCAACGGCTGTTGCCAGCAGTTTTATAACTCTCTTTAACCTTACCGATGGATCTTCTATATTATTGGTATGAAAACTTATTTGAAATTCAAGCCAGCCCCAATACCAAGCTGTTAAATAAACCAACAGCTTATGTTTATTTTCAAAATACCTGTAAATCCCGGCTTCGGTTGTACCAATATCTTCTGCCAGTTTCTTAAATGTAAACACCTCAAAACCTGCCTTATAAATCAACTGAATACTGTGTTTGAGTATATTTTTACCTAACTCCGAATTTTCAGGATTGCGTAAATACAAGGCTTCATTCATTTTTATCTGTAATTGCAGCTTCATTTCAGGTATATTTTACTTCCGTTTTATAAAACACCAAAGCTAAGGAAAATATTTTAACACTACTTTGTGATAGCAATACTATCACAAAGAAAACTATTACTATCTTTATACCCAGCTTTTAAAAAATCAGTTCTCTTGAATTAATTAATGAAGAACTTATGTAAAGCCCTAAAATTTTATCGCTTATCATAGACAATTAAAAATTAAATAAAAATGAAAACTTTAACAAAAGAAATGCAAACAGCCATCACTCCTTCTATGGCTTTAGAGCTATTAAAAGATGGAAACAGACGGTTTGTAAGTAACCTAAAAGTGAACCGAAATCTTTTGCAGCAAGCTAATGAAACCTCAGACGGACAACATCCATTCGCTGTAATCCTGAGCTGTATTGACAGCAGAACTTCTGCTGAATTAATTTTTGACCAAGGACTTGGAGACGTTTTCAGTGTTCGTATTGCAGGAAATATTATCAATGAGGATATTTTGGGCAGTATGGAATTTGGATGCAAAGTAGCAGGTTCAAAAATCATTGTAGTTTTAGGGCATACCAAATGCGGAGCGGTAAAAGGTGCCTGCGACCATGTTGAAATGGGCAACCTGACGGCCTTATTAACAAAAATAAGACCAGCGGTTGACGATGAAACAACAACAAAAGAAAACCGCAATTCCAGTAATCCAGAATTTGTGGAAAATGTTTCAACAATTAATGTTAAGCGAACAGTTAAGTCAATAATGGAGCGCAGTCCAATCCTAAAAGAGATGATCGAAAGCGGCGAAATTGGAATTGTTGGAGGTACCCACGATATTTCAACTGGAGAAGTAACATTTTTTACTGATACAATGAATTTAGATTCATAATTAACTGCTGCTGATTATCGCAAAGCACCCGTTTTTAAGAGCCTGACAAATTCTCACAAGAATCAAGGCAGTTAAAAATATGGGTGCTTTTCTTTTTACCATCAATTAATGAAGCCCAAATTTGTTACTTTTACCTGAGTGCTAAATTCATGACCAAATAAAAAGAATAGAAGTTTTTGGTCGAACAGATTAATCGTAATTTTAAAACAGCTAGCAAATGATAAAACAAGCATCTTTATTTTTAATCGGCATATTATTCTTGAATTCCTGCAAACAGAAAAAAGATAATTTTGATTGGGTTCTTGTAGATGGAGGTACTTTTGAGCAAGGCAAAAATCAAATAATTATTAGCCCGAAAGGCGATACAATTAAAGGATTTACTAGCCCAAACCGTATGGTTGAATTAGATGATTTCTACATTAGCAAATATGAAATAACGGTTAAACAATTTAGAGAGTTTTGTGAAAGTACAGGAAGAAAAATGCCAGAACCGCCAATTGAAAATGCACTTGGTAAAAAAGTGTATTATAAATGGATTGATGAAAATCCGATGCTTGCAACTTGGGACGAAGCAAATGATTTTGCAAAATGGGCGGGCGGCAGATTGCCAACTGAAGCAGAATGGGAATATGCAGCTAAAGGCGGAAAGAAAACCAAAGGCTATAGATACAGCGGCAGCAATAACCCGATTGAAATTGGCTGGGTAAAAGAGAACTCTGAAAATACTTTTCATAAAATTGGTCTTTTGAAACCTAACGAGCTTGGCATTTATGATATGACAGGAAATGTTGGAGAATGGGTTTTTGATTGGTATAATCCAGAAAAAGACAGTTTGGTAAGCAACAAAAATCCGCAAGGTCCAGCAGACGGAGATTATAAAATTTCAAAAGGTGTCAGCTGGTTTTACGAAACTCAAAGTGCAGACGGAAAACCATTAGAATACGGAATTCATATGCCAGAAGTAAGATACCAATCTCCCCGTTCGACAAGAAATGACGGATTTGGCTTCAGAATTGCAAAAAATAAATAAAACCACGACCAATTAAACAGATAAATCCAAACAATTAAGTTTTCGAAATTTTGATAAGGTACCAATTCATTTTTATATAAAATTCCTTTTAGTCTTGATAGCTTTAGTTTTTGAGATGTTTCTGTGATTATGAATGTCTAAAAGTAAACCTGTGCAATTACCCAATCGCCTTTTAATCATAACTTTTTTTTTGCATTTGTTTCAAAGTATTTTTTGTCCTAGACAATGGCATAATCGTGGTCACTTCATCCATTTAAATTATATTTGCAATAAGGAAAATTTTGTCAAGCAAAAAATTCTACATATCATCTAAATCAATACCGTTTAACGACACATTATTCTCAAAAAAATGACAAAAATAGCTTTAATAACAGGCGCAACTTCAGGAATTGGAAAGGCTACCGCCATTAAATTAGCCGAAAACGGATACAATTTAATTTTATGCGGACGACGAGCAGAGAAACTTGAAGAATTGAAAAATGTATTATCCAAGACTGTGAAAATTCACAGTTTGCTATTTGATGTTCGAAATAGAAAAGAGGTTGAACTTCAAATTGATTCCCTACCAAATGAATGGAAAAGTATTGATGTGTTGGTAAATAGTGCCGGCAATGCCCACGGACTTTCTTCCATCCAAAATGGTGATATTGACGATTGGGACGCGATGATTGACGGAAACGTAAAAGGATTATTATATGTTTCAAGAGCGATAATTCCGCAAATGGTGGAAAGAAAAAAAGGGCATATCCTAAATTTGAGTTCGATTGCAGGAAAACAAACCTATGCAAACGGTGCCGTTTATTGTGCTTCCAAAAAAGCAGTAGAAGCCATAAGCGAAGGAATGAGACTTGACTTAACCGAACATGGAATTAAAATAACCAATATTGCTCCGGGAGCGGTTGCAACTGAATTTTCGGAAGTTCGATTCAAAGGAGATAAAGAAAAAGCCAAAAAAGTCTATGAAGGCTACGACCCATTATTAGCCGAAGATATAGCCGATTTTATATCTTATGCTGTCAACGCTCCAGATAGAGTAACTATTGCCGATGTAACAATATATTCTAAATCGCAATCTGCTCCGACAATGATATATAAGAAATAAAGAAAAGCCCTGAATTGTTAAATTCGGGGCTTTTCATATCTTCTTACTAATTAACTCTTATCTTAACTGTGTTGTATCAACTCTTGTTGGAGTGTCTTTTCCGCTAATTATTGTTGATGAACTCAAAGCAATTGCTTTTATAATTTCGGTCATGTTATCTATATCCAATGTTTCAATTTCATCATCAGCTGTATGATAATTGGCTTCACTATCCATTTTTGAAGTCGAAATAGTATGTGCAGGAACTCCTAGTTTAGCCAAAGTAGCATTGTCTGAACGATAAAACAATTGTTGCTCCGGATATGGATCAGCATAAAATTTGAAAGCAGTACCTTCTAAGTTTTTTTGCAAAATTGAACCCATACTTGATTTTTCAAATCCAGTAATGTAAGCTGAATTCTTTCCCCATTTGGATTCTGTGCCAATCATCTCCAAATTGAACATGGCAATCACTTTATCCGCAGATAGTTGTTTTGAGAAATATTTGGCTCCAAAACCGCCCAATTCTTCAGCAACAAATGTGGTAAAAATAATAGTACGCTCGTTGTTATTCTGCTTTTTGAAATAGTTAGCCAACATAATAACAGCGGTACACCCTGCTGCATCATCATTGGCGCCATTATAGATGGAATCCGTTGCTGTATGTGGCGCGCCTTCATCTGGTGTTCCTATTCCTAAATGATCATAGTGTCCCGAAAAGATAACATACTCATCTGGTTTGCTTTTACCTGGTAATACTCCAACCACATTATTAAGTACTTTTTTTGAAATTGTGTTAGTTAATTCAATAGAAAAAGAAGTCGCCTCAGGAACTCCAAAAACAAATAAAACTGTATTATTTCCAGCGTCAGATTTTATCCTTTCAATATGCTGAATATTTGGTAACACTTTATTAAAAGAATCATCAACCAGTACCAAATAACTTTTAGTACCATTGAAATACTCATTAAATTTTTGACCAATATTATCGCCTTTGTTGATTTTAACAACGGTTATATCGCTCTTATCCGTTAAAGAAACTTGGGGTTGATATGAAAACGTAACGATTTTTGAATTATCGATTTCTTTTCCATCAATGATTATTTTGGATGCAGTTGCTTTAGACTCCGTCATAGAAAATTCCTGTCTAAAATTTGCAGCACCCATAAAGGTTTGCAATCCTGCTTTTTTAAATTCCGATTCTATAAAAGCAGAAGCTTTGTCAATCCCGGGCGTAAATGTTCTTCTGCCCTGCATATCATCGGCTGCAAGTATTTTTTCAATTCGGGTTACTTCGTTGGAGGTAATAATTTTGTCTATTGACTGTCCATGCACACTAAAACATAGACTTAAAATAAATACACTTAAGATGTTTTTTCTCATATTTTACTTTTATAAATAACAAGTTAGTAAAACCAAAAATAGTTTATTTATTTGTAAAAAAAAGAAAAGATTAAACTGTTTTTCAATCAAAAAGCATTGATAACTCCTTATTTTTAAAGAATCATTCAAAAGGCAAACGAAAACTATGTCACAAGATTATCAAAATATTTTAATACAATTATTCCACTACATCTAAATTTTGCAGAATAAATTCATCTTCCAAAAATGCCTCCGGAAATATTTCGTCCTTTATATATGAAGTTAATTTTGAAGCATTTTTAACCACTTCGCCAATTACGATAATTGCAGGCGAAGCCATTTGATTCTCTTGAACCAATGTTGCAATAGTACTAATGGTCCCTATAACTTTCTTTTGTTTTTCTTGAGTCCCGTTTTGAATAATTGCAATTGGTAAATCATCGGTTCTATTGTTTTGGTACAAAGTAACAATCTCATCCAGTTTATTCATTCCCATCAAGATAACAACCGTAGCCGAAGATTGTGAAGCCAAGGCAACATCTTTGGATAATTTATGATCGGAGGTTGTTCCAGTAATTACCCAAAAACTTTCGGAAACCTTTCTTTGTGTCAAACTAATTCCGTTGTAAGCCGGTACACCCAATGCAGATGATATTCCAGGAACAATAGCAGTTTCAATTCCAAATTGCTGTGCAAAATCAATTTCTTCACTTCCTCTTCCAAAAACAAAAGGATCTCCTCCTTTTAGTCGAACTACATGACCATACTTTTTGGCCATTGACACAATCAGATCGTTAATTTGATCTTGACTGTACGCATGACAGCCAAAACGTTTTCCAACAAATATAATTTCGGCATGCTTGGCATACTGCAATAAATCTTCATTGACCAAGGCATCATACAAAACAATATCTGCTTCCATTAATGCTTTTATTGCCTTAAGGGTAATCAATTCGACATCACCAGGTCCAGCTCCTACTATTGTTAATTTTGGTTTATTAGCTTGCATCATGATCTAAAGTTATAATGTGTATAATTTCGAAAAACTAAGTATTTGTACTTATGCAAATATAAGTATTTAAAATATTGACAAAATCAAATTTGCTCATTATTTTCTGAAAAGAAACCATTTTTGACTATTAGACAAAAAAAAGCCCAAAACTTGAGGTTTTGGGCAAATTATTATTCTTAAACTAATTATTCAATAGGCAAAACAAGAGTAGCTGTTATCGCTTCCAAAACCTGAAAAGCGGTTTCGGCCATTTTGTTACCTTTGGTATCCAAAAGCGGATTAACCTCAACAACCTCAATACAAACAACTTTCTTGGATTGAATAATTTGATTGATAATGTCAATAATCTCATATTGATCAAATCCTCTTGAAACAGGAGTCCCTGTACCAAACGAAATCAAATCACAATCCATGGAATCTACGTCAAATGATATATATAATACATCACAATGGGCTAATTTCGCCAAGGCTTCATCAACACAAGTTTCTAATCCTCTATAGCGAACCTCATCAACTTTATAATTTCGAATATGCAGTTTTTCGATTTGCTTATCCTCAGCTTCTTCGGTATCGCGAACACCAAAATAGACTAAATTTTCAGCCAATACTTTCGGTCCAGGAACACCTATATTTTTCATTTCGTTCCAATGATCTTCAATATCCTTGGCAACATCATTCACTTGACAATCTAAATTATCATCACCAAGTACAGCCGCCAAAGGCATTCCATGAATATTCCCAGATGGTGTTGTGTAAGGTGAATGCAAATCAGCATGGGCATCAATCCATATAACACCAACAATTTGTTTGGGATAAGCCGCTTTTATACCGCTAATTGTTCCCAAAGCAGAAGAATGATCTCCTGATAAAACCAAAGGAAAATAATTACCAGTCAAACTCTTTTTTACGGTATTATTAACCCGAGTACATTGTTCAACAACGTGTTCTATCCTTTTGGCAACAGAACTTCGGTATTTATCATATATGGATTCATTATGCGTTTTTACATCTTCAAATTCATATTCGTTAAAATAATCACTGTTACTATTTATGGCTGCAATTTCAATTGCATCGACTCCCATATCCGACCCACGCGTTCCCGCTCCAATATCTGATCGGTTTTTTATAATTTTTATAGCTTTCTGCATCAAAAAAAGTTGATAGTTCTAAACTGCTAAGTCACTAACACTCTTAGAAACTTAGCAGCTTAGCTAATTATTTAAAATCATTTAGCGCTTTTTCAATAATGGCAAGACACTCATAGATTTGAGGCTCCGTAATTACTAATGGCGGTGCAAAACGTATTTTATTGCCATGTGTAGGTTTTGCTAATAATCCATAATCCCTAAAACGAAGACAGATATCCCAAGCCAAATCTGAATCTTCTCCACTGTTGATTACAATAGCATTCAATAATCCTTTTCCACGAACCAATTCGATTAATGGATTACGTTCTGCAATTTCATTAAGGCCTTTTCTCAAAATGATTCCTAATTTTTCTGCATTTTCAGATAAATTTTCTTCACGAACAACCTCAAGAGCCGCAATGGCAACTGCAGCGGCAATTGGATTTCCTCCAAAAGTAGATCCGTGTTGACCAGGTTTAATAACATTCATGATTCCATTATTAGCCAATACCGCCGATACAGGATAAACCCCTCCCGAAATAGCTTTTCCTAAAATCAAGATATCAGGTTGTACATTTTCATGATGCACAGCCAATAATTTACCTGTTCTGGCAATACCAGTCTGAACCTCATCTGCAATAAACAAAACATTATGTGCTTCGCAAAGTGCTTTGGCTTTCGCCAAATAACCTTCACTAGGTACATAAACTCCAGCTTCACCCTGAATAGGTTCAACCAAAAATCCAGCAATGTTTTTTGATGATTTCAAAGCATTTTCCAAAGCTTGAGTATCATCATAAGGTATTTTTATAAAACCTTCCGTGAAAGGTCCAAAGCTTTTTCGAGCTCCTTCGTCATTTGAAAAAGAAATAATGGTTGTCGTTCTTCCGTGAAAATTATTTTCACAAACAATTATTTGTGCTTGATTTTCAGAGATTCCTTTTACTTCATATGCCCATTTTCTACACAATTTCAAAGCCGTTTCCACTGCTTCTGCACCTGTATTCATTGGTAACACTTTATCGAAACCAAAATAATTGGTTATATACTCCTCATAAACTCCTAATTGGTCATTATAAAATGCACGTGAAGTCAATGTCAATCGCTGCGCTTGTTCCATCATTGCCCCAACAATTTTTGGATGACAGTGTCCTTGGTTCACTGCAGAATAAGCCGATAAGAAGTCAAAATATTTTTTTCCGTCAACATCCCATACATAAACACCTTCACCTTTTTCTAAAACAACTGGTAGAGGATGGTAATTATGAGCTCCATATTTATTTTCTTTTTCAATTAAAACTTCCGATTTAGAAGAAAGTTTTTGCGTAGTATGTGTCATGATTAGTTATTTTTTAAAATTCTAAAAACAAAAGTAATTAAAATTTTTATTTTCAGGCAAAAAAAACTTATTTTTGACTCAATTGTAATATTTTAAATTTAAAATAATTTTATTTAAACAAAAAATAAGTCATATTT
>NZ_MUNX01000129.1 GCF_002001005.1 Flavobacterium sp. A45 | reverse complement strand
CAAAAATTCAATTTTGGATTTATGTGTTAAAAAAAAAAAAAAAAAAAAAAAAAAACGATTATGCAATTAAGGTTCTTGAAATTACAATACGTTGAATTTCAGAAGTACCTTCATAAATTTGGGTGATTTTAGCATCACGCATCATACGCTCTACATGATACTCGGCTACATAACCGTTTCCGCCGTGAATCTGTACAGCCTCAATAGTAGTATCCATAGCAGTTTGGGAGGCAAATAATTTGGCCATTGCTCCCGATTGGGAAATATCCATTCCTTGATCTTTTTGATATGCTGCATTAAAACACAACAATCTCGCAGCCGAAATTTGAGTAGCCATATCAGCTAATTTGAAAGCGATTGCTTGATGTTTGAAAATTTCCTTACCAAAAGCTTTACGTTCTTGGGAATATTTCAAAGCCAACTCATAAGCACCGGTTGCAATTCCCAAAGCTTGCGAAGCAATACCGATACGCCCGCCATTCAAAACCGCCATAGCAAAATTAAATCCAAAACCATCAGCTCCAATTCTGTTTTCTTTAGGCACTTTCACATCATTGAATAATAAAGAATGCGTGTCAGAACCACGAATTCCCATTTTCTTTTCTTTTGGACCAATATCAAATCCAGCCCATCCTTTTTCTACAATAAAAGCATTG
Source organism: Flavobacterium sp. A45 (assembly GCF_002001005.1). Taxonomy (GTDB): domain Bacteria; phylum Bacteroidota; class Bacteroidia; order Flavobacteriales; family Flavobacteriaceae; genus Flavobacterium. The sequence goes on along the minus strand of NZ_MUNX01000129.1, from coordinate 15,410 downwards.
ATTCCTTTATGCCCTTTTTCTACATCGGTTTGAGCAATCACAATATATGTTGAAGCAGAAGCACCATTGGTGATCCAGTTTTTGGTTCCATTCAATAAATAATGATCCCCTTTGTCAATCGCAGTAGTTTTTTGGGAAGTCGCATCCGAACCCGCTTCTGGTTCCGATAAACAAAATGCCCCAATCACCTCTCCTTTGGCAAGTGGAACCAAATATTTCATTTTTTGCTCTTCATTACAGTATTTTTCTAATCCTGCACAAACCAATGAATTATTCACAGACATGATAACAGCTGCCGAAGCATCAATTTTAGCAATTTCGGAAATTGCAAGAACATACGAAACGCTATCCAGACCTGAACCTCCATATTTAGGATCAACCATCATTCCCATGAAACCAAGCTCAGCCATTTTTTTTACCTGCTCAGTAGGAAATTTCGAGTGTTCGTCTCTTTCTATTACTCCTTCCAACAATTCAGTTTGAGCAAAATCTCGCGCTGCTTGCTGTATCATTAATTGTTCTTCGGTTAGATTAAAATCCATAATAATGTAAAATAAAAGTTGGTTTTTGTTTTAAAAATGTGGTCAAAGGTACTTTTTAATTATGAAATTTTCAATTTTGAATCGTAAATTTGGCCTATGAAAAAAGATTACTATAACGTTATCGGAGTAATGTCAGGAACTTCGCTAGATGGAGTCGATTTGGCTCATATTGAATTTCAAATAAAAGACAACAAATGGTCTTTCAAAATCCTAGAATGCGAAACCATTTCTTACGATTCTAATTGGATTTCAACTTTAAAAATTGCGGTTGATTATACCGAAAGCCAACTATTAGAATTAAACAAAAACTACACTCAGCTGTTGGCATCCATTATTGCTGATTTCATAAAAAAACATTCTCTTGAAAATTTGGATGCTGTTTGTTCGCATGGACACACCATTTTGCATCAGCCTCAAAATGGCTTTACACTACAAATTGGTAATTTACCTGAGATTTCCAAATTGACACAACAAAAAGTAGTTTGCGATTTTAGAGTTCAAGATGTTCAATTGGGAGGGCAAGGAGCTCCATTGGTACCCATTGGCGATCGCATCCTATTTTCTGAATATGATTATTGCATGAATCTTGGCGGTTTTTCAAATGTCTCTTTTGAAGAAAACAACACTAGAATTGCTTTTGATATTTCAGCCGTAAACACCGTTCTAAATTTTTATGCCAATCAATTGGGACTGGACTATGATGACAGAGGTCATATTTCTCGAACTGGTAATTGTAATCTTGATTTATTAAATGAATTGAATGTCTTAGAATTTTATCAAAAAAAGCACCCTAAATCTCTAGGTTTTGAGTTTGTGAAAGAAATAATTTTACCAATAATTGAATGTTATCCAATATCCATCGAAGATAAATTACTCACCTATACCGAACATATTGCCATTCAAATCGTATTGGCTTTACCAAAGAAGAAAGGAAGCATATTGACTACTGGCGGAGGAGCTTATAATGATTTCCTAATCGAAAGAATTCAATTTCACTTACCTGAAATGAGTATTATTATTCCATCGAAAAAAATTCTTGAATTCAAAGAAGCTTTAATTTTTGCTTTATTAGGTGTTCTTAAAATACGTGGAGAAGTTAATGCTCTTCAAAGCGTAACAGGTGCAAAATATGACCACAGTTCTGGAGTAATTTATGACTGCTAAAAACTTTCTTAGCCTTTCAATGTAAGTGTTTATTTACTAGAGGATTGTAATTACAGACTAACAAATCAACAAAAACGATGTAATATGCGCATTTAACAAAATAAAACCCGCTGAACATTATCTTTTTGATAATTTAGCATTATTTTTGCCCGAAATTATAAAATACCTACCAAACATGAAAAAAATACTATTAGTAATAGTTCTTGTTATTACCTCTATAATCTCTGAGGCATACGCTCAAAAACAAATCGTATTCGAAGGAGTGACTATTCCTCGAACAATGCAATTTGAAAACAAAACTTTGCAACTGAATGGTGCAGGCTCCAGATCCAAAATGTGGGTGGAAGTCTATATCCAAGCCTTGTATTTGAGTCAATTATCTCAAAATCCAAAAGAAATCATTAATGACAATTTAGAAATGTCCATCCGAATTGAAATCACTTCTGCATTAGTTTCTTCTGGTAAATTAACTAGAGCTATGCATACTGGCTTTGAAAAATCGGCAGGAGACAACTTCAATGCATTGAAACCTAAAATGGAATTATTAAAAAGTTTTTTATCTGATGAAATTACTAAAGGTGATGTATTTGAACTAACTTATAATCCAGCAGACAAATCTGTTTGGGTTATAAAAAACCGTGAACTCAAAGGAAAAGTTGAAGGTTTTGAATTCAAAAAAGTATTTTTTGGAATTTGGTTGGGAGACAACCCTGTAGATGAAGAATTAAAAAATAGTTTATTAGGCATCTAAAAATATTATTTTTATCTTTTCAAAAGTGTTTTAATATCATCTATTGACGGTATTAAAACACTTTTTTTATAAACTAAACCGCCATGTACTCAAAGCCAATAGATTTGATTAACAGACTGATTATTCACAAAATGACTGCATTTATATAGAAGCTAAAGTAAAAAAGCTTTAAAACCACTAGTTTTAAACTATGATTTAAAGTGAAAAACAAAAAAACATTTCAAATACATATTTCTCATAAAACCTTTTATATATTTGCCAAAAATAAATATATCACAACAATATGAAAGATTTATTGCAGCAATTTGAAAATAAAGCCCCTGAAATTATTTTTAACTGGAAAGATTCCGAAACCGAGGCTGAAGGTTGGACAGTAATCAACTCGCTTCGCGGTGGTGCTGCAGGTGGTGGAACCCGAATGAGAAAAGGTTTGGATATGAATGAGGTTTTGTCATTGGCAAAAACTATGGAAGTGAAATTTTCGGTTTCTGGACCAGCAATTGGTGGTGCTAAATCAGGAATTAATTTTGACCCGAACGATCCCCGCAAAAAAGGCGTTTTACAACGTTGGTACAAAGCGGTTTCCCCTTTATTAAAAAGTTATTACGGAACAGGTGGAGATTTGAACGTGGATGAAATTCACGAAGTAATTCCAATGACAGAGGAATGTGGCGTTTGGCATCCGCAGGAAGGTGTTTTCAACGGACATTTCAAACCTACCGAAGCCGATAAAATCAATAGAATTGGACAATTGCGTCAAGGTGTGATTAAAGTAATTGAAAACCCAAGATTCTCACCAGACGTAACCAGAAAATATACGATTGCTGATATGATTACCGGTTACGGTGTAGCCGAAGCAGTTCGCCATTTTTACGATATTTATGGTGGCTCTGTAAAAGGAAAGAAAGCCATTGTACAAGGTTTTGGAAATGTAGGTTCGGCTGCAGCATTTTATTTAGCCGAAATGGGAGCCAAAATTATTGGTATCATTGACAGAGACGGTGGATTAATCAACGAAGAAGGTTTTACTTTTGAAGAAATAAAAACATTATTCCTTGACAAAGACGGAAACAAATTGGTTGCTGACAATATGATTCCTTTTGAGGAAATCAACCAAAAGATCTGGACTATTGGAGCAGAAATATTCACTCCATGTGCTGCTTCGAGATTGGTGGCTCAAAGTCAAATTGACAGCTTAATTGCCAACGGATTGGAAGTAATTTCATGTGGTGCTAACGTTCCGTTTGCAGACAAAGAAATTTTCTTTGGTTCGATCATGGAAGAAGTAGATCATAAAGTAAGCTTGATCCCTGATTTCATTTCGAATTGCGGAATGGCAAGAGTTTTTGCTTACTTCATGGAAAAGAAAGTTCAAATGACTGACGAAGCCATTTTCAACGACACTTCCGAAACGATCAAAAAAGCCATAGCAAAAGCTCACGCTTTAAACAAATCTAAAACAAACATTAGTGCTACGGCGTTTGAAATTGCCTTAAAGCAATTGACATAAAAAATACAATATTATTCAAAATCTCCAACACGGATCGAACGGCTTTAAAACTGTTTGATCCGTGTTTTTTTTTATTGACTATTCTAGGTTTAACACTTCAGTCGTTTTTTATTCTTGACAATTTTTAGTACTTTTCAACGTTTTTATAAGTACACTTTTTTAATTCAATTTCTAAAATGAGTTCTACCCTTTCCAACGATCAAAAGAAATCATTAGCTCTATCTATACTCATTTATGCATCCTTACTATTGCTGTTGTTTTTCATCCGTTTTTGGCCGCCATATAATCCGGAAAACAATGTAGCACTCGCTGATGGCGGCGGAGGTGGTGGCGGTGTTACCTTAAATTTTGGTGACAGTGATTTGGGATCTGGAAAAAATACAAAAAGCGAGGTTTTGAATGTACAAAATCAAGCCAAACAAGCTCCCGCCAAAAGCACTCCCGACGAAGCCATTTTATCTCAAGAAAATGCAACCGAAGAAAGCGTAGTTATTCCGCAAAAAGAGAAACCTAAAAAAACGGAAGTTGTAGTAAAACCAGAAGTTAAGCCCGAAGTTGTTAAACCAAAAGTTTCTAATTCTACCAATGACGCTTTGTCTAGTATTCTAAAAGGTTCCAAAAAAGGCGGTGATGGCGATGACAAAACTGCTGGCAACAAAGGAAAATCCAACGGAAGTCTAGCCGCAACTGGTTACTACGGCACAGGAGGTTCTGGCGGCGGTACAGGCGATGGAAATGGAACAGGAACCGGCATTGGTAACGGCAGTGGTTACGGACCGGGTAGCGGCGGCGGTTCTGGTGGTGGCTCTGGCGGCGGTTCAGGTTATTCTCTCGGTAACCGAAAAGCACTTTCCAAACCTGCTCCCAAATACACTTGCAACGAATCTGGCAAAGTGGTTGTCGAAGTTTCTGTGGATCGAAACGGAAATACTATCAATGCAGTTGCAGGTATCAAAGGCACGACCAATACCGCAAAATGTTTATTGGATCAAGCTCGAATTGCAGCCATGAATACCAAGTGGGATGCAAGCAATGACGCTCCCGAAAAACAGGTTGGGAAAATCGTTTACAATTTCAATTTGAATTAAAATAATTCGGAAAAAAGAGAATCTCTTCTTTTTTGTTGGTTACATTCGAATTTCTAATCTCTTTTAAGCAAGTCCCTTTTTCATCTTTGGTTGCACAGTTAACTGTAACTTCGTCAATAAGTTTATCTTTTTCATCCTTGATAACAATTCGGGATAGTTCTTTGTTGGTGTAATAAAAATACTGCGTATAGAAAGGTGTAAAATTATCGGCTATTTTGTCAATAGTTCCATCTGTATTATAGTAATAGATACTTTCGTTTTGTTTGTATTGTTTTCTAGAATAGCAACTGATACGTTCACGCTGATTAGGTTTCCAACGTGTTTTACAGTAATAAGGTTCTTTATCCGAATACGATTCTACTACAAACCATATTTTTTTTTCTGTTTCTTGCAATAGATTACCTGCAGCATCAACAGTTTTGGAGTATTTTATACGGCCATTTTTAGTAAAGAACATTTCTTTTTTATACAAAAGTTTTTTCTGATCATTTACTATTACATACATTTCTTCGGTTGCCGATTTAATTCCTTCAGGCAACAGTCGTTTATCAATATCCTTTTTTGTAGCACACGATTGTACTGTCAAGAGCAGAATAAAAATAAATAAAACTCTCATGATTATAAAGTTTAGCTAGGCACTAAGTTACGGATTTTAAAAGATTTAAAATAGCACCAATATACTAGAGGCTAGAAATAAAAGCAAGTACAATTGCCACCAGTCGAAAAATACACCTCATCATTATTACTCGAAAAGGTATCAATGAAATTAGATATTTTGGATTTTAGAATACATGAATTAGTTTTTCCGAATTAGATTGAAATCTTTTTACACTAGCAAAAGCGCAATAAAAAATGGAACCCTCCAGATAATCTAAAGTAGTCCCATTTTCCATTATGGCCACGCTCAAATCGAAATTTTTAATTTTATTTCGGACTCGTAGCGATGACGAATTTTAAGTTGTTCTTCACTCCTATTTGCAATACATCGACCAAATCCTGTACCTGCAGATTGAACGGAATTCTAACAATAACCGTTTGGTCTTTTTGAGTGTTTATTTTTGACATCAAAGTAGTTTCTAGTTCTTCGTAAGCAACAAGTTGTTTGTCGATATAGAATTTCTTATCTTCGGTAACCGATAAACTGATGTACTGTTTATTGGTTTTTTCATTGGCTTTGGCTTTTGGCAGCGTCATTTTTATAACGTTCGGATTAGCCAAAGTGGAGATAATTAGGAAAAACAGCAACAAAAAAAACATGATGTCACTCAAGGATGAAGTAGCGACTTCGGCGTGAAATCTTCTTTTTCTTTTGATTGACATGGCTTATGCTTTTTGAATAATGTTCACGAATTCTAATATTTGTTTTTGCACTTTCAGAGCATAATTATCAATCTTCCCGTTCAGCAAGTGGTAAGCACTGTAAGCTATGATTCCCACAATTAATCCCGAACCACTACTGATCATTTTTTCATACAAACCTCCCGAAATATTACCGATACTAATGTTTTCCGTTACTGAAATACTGTAAAAAATCTTGATTACCCCCGAAATAGTTCCGATAAATCCTAGCGTTGGTGCAATACCTGCGATCAATCCCAATTGTCCTAAATGTTGTTCCATTTCGGCAATTTCGATATCGGCGGCGCGATCCATGTTTGATTCAATTTCGGCAATGGGGCGACCTATTAATAAGATTCCTTCTTTAATCACATTTCCAGATGCGGTATTGGTTCTCTCTGTTATGGAATGAGCCAAATCAAAATTTCCTGCAGTCAGGTGATCTTTAACATCTCGCATCAAAAGTGGATCCACTTTTGCCTTTTTATTAATGTACAAATAGCGTTCTATAATCAGATAAAAGGTGTAAAATAACAGTATCGCAATTGGTATTAAAAAAAATCCTCCTTTTAGAATAAAGCCTAAAACGGAGATTTCTGTATTGGGTGCTATTTTTTCGATAACAACATTGGACGCAGCATTAGCAAGAGTATCAGCTTGTAATTGTATAAAACTAAACATATATTATTCTGGGTTTATAATCATTAATTCTAAAAAATATTTCAATTTTGTAGAAACTATTTTTCACTGTAATATTAAACTAAAAAAAGCGAAAATTATTTCAATTTACAACTATTTTATCAAAAAATAATGAACTATCAAGAAACCACAAACTGGATGTTTAATCAACTTCCAATGTATCAATTGCAAGGGGCTTCGGCTTATAAAAAAGACTTGACCAATATCCATTTGCTGGCAGAACATCTTGATAATCCGCATAAAAAGATAAAATGCATCCACGTTGCCGGAACCAATGGCAAAGGCTCTACTTCGCATATGCTGGCTTCAATCCTACAAGAATCGGGATATAAAGTAGGACTATACACTTCTCCGCATTTAAAAGATTTTAGGGAACGCATCAAAATTAATGGCGCTGAAATTTCCGAAGCCTTTGTTTGCGAATTCATAGAGCAACACAAATCCTTTTTTGAGGTCAATGACATGAGTTTCTTCGAAATGACGGTTGGATTGGCCTTTGAATATTTTGCAAAAGAAAAAACGGATATCGCCATTATCGAAGTGGGATTGGGTGGAAGACTGGATGCCACAAACATTATCACACCATTAGTTTCTATAATTACTAACATAGGTATTGATCACGTTCAGTTTTTGGGAAACACCTTGGAATTAATTGCAACTGAAAAAGCTGGAATTATCAAACCTGAAGTCCCTGTGATTATTGGAGAATATACTCCTGAAACCCAACCTGTTTTTTTGGTGAAAGCCGCAGCAAATAATGCTAAAATCTACTTTGCTTCCGATTTAATTTCAGAAACATATCCTTCCGATTTAATTGGTGATTATCAAGAACACAATAAAAAAACGGTTATTCAAACCTTTAAAATTTTAAATGAACAAACCAATTTTAAAGTTGGTGACGAGAACATAAAATCGGGATTGCTACATGTGGTAAAAAACACCGGATTATTAGGAAGATGGCAACAACTGGGCGAAAAACCAAAAGTGATTTGCGACACAGCACACAACAAAAACGGCCTCGAAATTGTTTTGAAACAAATACAAAAAGAAACTTTCAACCACTTGCATATTGTGCTGGGAGTTGTTAATGACAAAGAACTGGACGAAGTATTACCATTATTTCCAAAGGACGCAACCTATTACTTTTGCAAACCAAATATTCCTAGAGGGCTTGATGCTAATTTGTTACATAAAAAAGCACTACAGTTTTCGTTAACTGGCGATACCTACAATTCTGTTACAGAAGCTTATAACACTGCTCAGAATAATTCTACAAAAAACGATTTTATCTATATTGGCGGGAGCACCTTTGTTGTTGCTGAATTACCGTTAAATAAAGAGGTTTAAACAATTCTTAATTTTTCTCTTAAAAATAAATTCATAATTCATAATTACTTGATTAACAATTAACTAACTTTATAAGTGTTTTATGTTAATTAATCATTTAATTTTTAATTTATTATGAGAAAGAGACCTTTTTTTTCGTTGGGAATGTTAATTTTAACATTCCTCCTAAGCATGGATATTCATGCTCAAGACCCCCCCAAACCTGTATTTATTATCATGACAACCCTACACAGAAATTTAGAGACTGACGGTAAAGACTGGAAGGCAACGGAACAAGAGTACTTTGACAAAGTGACTAGCAAAAATGATTTAATAATTGGATTCGAAATCCTCACTCACTATTATACCGCTAATAGCACCGAAATCATTTTGGTAAATGTCTACAAAACTTGGGAAGATATTGAGAAATCAGAAGCAATCACAGATGATCTTGTCAAAAAAGCCTGGCCTGATGAAAAAGCAAGAACTGCTTTTTTTGACAAACAGAAAAGCTATTATGATACGTTCCACTCGGACGAAATTTATTCCTCGATTGAGACAATAGGTATGAAAGAATTTAAAGCCACTTCAAAAGAGCCAATGATTGTTTACATCCGAAAATCCCAATTATCTATGACCGGAAAAGGAAAAGGGATGAAAGAGTACAACGAGAAAGTTACCCTGAAAGACCCTTACATCCAGGGCTATTATCCTTTCCGTCACGCTTGGGGTTCTGACAGCAGAGATTTTATGGAAGCTGTTTTTTATAATTCTTTCAGCGACATAGAAAAATCAAACCTAAAGCGCGATGAATTAGAAAAAGCCGCTTGGCCAAAAGAAGCTGACAGTAAAGCTTTTTTTGATCAGCTGAAATTAGTTTTCACGGGAGTTCATGGAGATTTTATTTACCATAATTTACCAAGCGCTTCAAAATAATATAAAAAAACAGTACAAACTGCCTTGACAATGAAGTGCAATTTGTACTGTTTCTTTTTGTATTCCATTCTACAGAAATTACTCTTCAGTGTCTTGAGTTTCCTCAATCTCATCCCCTTTTCTTCCCACATTCACTTTAGGATTGTCCTTAGTTCCTGTAACCGTTAACGGAATTCCAATAATCCCTAACGGAGGTAATCCCAATCTCATTTTGATATTCAATTTACCGTCCAGACTTGATGTTCCTTCTATTCTTGGCCTAAAACCTGCAAACTTAAACTTAAAACGTTCAATAGTAATGATATTATTTTTAACCGTTGATTTGATATCAACTTTGGAGAGTTCTGGGTTTTTAATGGCTTCATGATCGGTGGTTTGACTCACTGCAGTAAACATTTTCATCCCTTTTACTTTTACATCTTTAATGGACAGTACACCTCCTCCAATCAATGAAGGATAAACTGGCATCATTTGTTGGTTCAGCCTTCCTTTAATTTTGTAATCCAAAGATACGATTCCCTCGGCATTTTCAGCGGCGCTTGCCATTTCTTTGAACATCTTCACTTCCTTGTAAGCTCGTTTTATATCAAAATCAGTGGCTTTGATTTCATACTCAAAGACTGCTTTTTTGGGAGTGAATCCTTGATAAGCAGCATTCATCGCAACATTACAACCAATCAAATTGAACCCTGTATTCTGCATTACAATTTTTCCGTTTTTCATTTTCATCGCACCTTTACCGTCCTGGAGTATAAGCCCTTGATAATTGATTTTGTGCGCTGTGGCATAAAATTGCAAATCCAAATTTGCCGGAATCAAGATTACTCCGGTCTCTTTAGCTGTTGTTTTTGGAGCACTATTCGAATCAGCACTTGTTGCAGCAACTGTAGCTGTCGATGTACTAGACATAAACTCGTCAACATTGATGTATTTTGAATTTAAGGTAAATGACCCTCTTAAAGTACCCTTTTTGGAAGACATAAAATTGAATACATTTTGCAAATAACCATTCAGCTTAAAATCGGATTGACCATAGGAAGCCAAAAAGGTGTTGAAAGACATTTTATCCTGATTGAATCTGAATATTCCTTCTTTAATCAATAATGATTTAGGCAAATACTCCGTTTCAACATTTATGTTTCGAAGCTCAAGCGTTCCTTTATTATGTAATTTACTGTAGTTCCCTTTTTCAGCATCGCTTTGGGTTCCTTTTAAAACTAAATCCGCTTTGATGAAACCATCAACATCCAATCCTTTTTGGGAAAACACCTTGTAAATTTTACTGATATTCAAAGTTCCTTTGGCCTTAATATCATAATTCAAATCATCAAAATTTTTCAAATCAGCTTCCACCAAGAAAGGTTCTCCTTCAAAAGTAAAACCTGCAGGTTTCAACACTACCGAAAGACCATCATAAGTCCCTTTTTGATTATCAATTTTCGAAACAATATTAATATCAGTTATTGGATTTGGATAATATGGAGTTTTGACAAAACCATTTTTCAAATTCAAATTTCCGCTTGCGTTTGGAAAAAGTCTTTGTTTTTGATCGTATTTGCCTTTGGCTTTCAAATCACTCACAAGCATTCCTTTTAATTCTATATCCGTAACTCCAAGCGCACGATTTAATTTCTCCAAATCGATTTGGGAATTCAAAACTAAATCAATGTCTGGAGTAGTCATTCCGCTCATTTTCAACTGAGTCTTAAGATAATTTTTCCCAATATTTAAAGATACATTTTTGGCATCCAACTGTAAAAGTTCTGGATTCAAAGACGGCACTTTTGTAGCAATGTCCATACTTAAGTTGGAAACCGGAAAAGCGCTTTTTTTATAATTTACAAATCCGTTTTTTACTTTAAAATCCAAATTTAAATCAGGCCCAAGATTTTGAGATGCAATGTATTTCCCTTTAAGTGTCAGCAGTAAATCTACACTTCCTTTTAATTCGGTGTCTTTTAACCAAGTAATATACTTTGGTGGAAAAGCAGTAAAAAGATCATTCAAATTACTTTTATTCGATTTTAATTTAAAGTCAATATCATAACCATCTTTCAAAAAATCAAACTTTCCAGTAAAATCAACCAACAGCTTATTAATGAAAAGGTCGTTTTGTTCAAAAACAAAAGACAGCGAATTGGTGTTTATTTTTGTAATCAAATCCCCGTCCACTTTTTTATTCATCAAGTAGGGTTCATTTTCATATATGACATTTAATTTTTCAATTTTTGCCTTCGAATGCAAAGCAAATATTGCCTTGCTAAAATCTCCATTCCCTAAATAATTGAACCCGAAGGCATCGACGTGAATATTCGCAGATTGATCGTCATAAATAAGTTTACTGTTTGTGATTTCGATCTCCTCCAATTTTAACCCCGTTTCCGATTCTTCTTTTGGAGCGGTTGCTGTCTCGGCGATGTACACATTATAATTGGCCTCGCCTTTTTTGTTTACTTTGACATTAATCAAGGAATTGGAAAGGAAAATTTGATCAACTTTTACAGTTTTCCCAAAAACAAGACTGCTCAAGTTGATTCCGAAAGCGACCTCATCGGCGGCGATGAATTTTTCATTTTGAAAAGGAGCCGAACCGTTGAGTTTAAAATCAGTCAAAGTCAAGGTCAATGAAGGAAAATGGGTGAAAAATGAAACATTTGCTTCCGAATAATTCAACTCTCCGTTTAATTTTTCATTGGCTGTCTTCTTTACCTGTTCCCGAATTTTATCCGAGAAAACCAAAGGTGTAATAAACATCAGCGCCAATAAAACCACAAGTGTAATTCCTGTATATTTTAATATTTTAAAAAAAATTGATTTAAAATTGGTTGTACTCATGTGTGTTTTTGGTATGAATTAATAGTGAGAATAGTAATTAGTGAGTAGTCCTTAGTAATTAGTTTATGCAGTATTTGTAAAAAACCGCAAATAAGTTCAACTTTTATAGTTTCCTCAAAACTAATCACTAAGAAATGAGGACTAAGCACTAGCGACTTAAATTAACTTTATAAATTATCCGTGCACGGTTTCGTTTTTACCGTAATTGACAATAATCGAAGTTTCAAATTCAATCCATTCTTGCCAACGCTTATCTACATCAAAATTGTCTACATATTTTCTCGCAAAGCCAAGGAAAGTAGTATAATGGCCTGCTTCCGAAATCATAAGATCTCTATAAAATTTAGCCAATTCAGGATCTTTTATATTTTCTGACAATACTTTGAATCGCTCGCAGCTTCTGGCTTCGATCATAGCCGAAAACAATAATCGATCCACCAAAGCATCTTTGCGGCTTCCGTCTTTTTTCATAAATTTAAAAAGCTCATTCACATAATGATCTTTTCGTTCCCTGCCCAATGTCAACCCTCTGCTTTTTATTAAATTGTGTACCAATTGCAGGTGATCCAATTCTTCTTTGGCAATAACCAATAGCTCGGTTACCAGTTCTTCCAACTCCGAATTGTAAGTAATCAAACTAATCGCATTCGAAGCCGCTTTTTGTTCGCACCAAGCGTGATCAGTCAATATTTCTTCAATATTGGTTTCCACTATATTTACCCAACGTGGGTCCGTAACTAATTTTAATCCAAGCATAACAGGTAATTTTTAGTACTGCAAAATTAGTGTTTTCCTGTTGATTTTCCTTTAAAAATGATGCTTTAACCATCTAAATTGTATTATTTTGCATCATTATCTAAAGCAAACGCAGAAGTTTAAAAATGACCGCAGATTCGCTGATTTGTTTTTTTTTTAAAATCAGTATTTTGTTATTTTATAAAATAATTTGCGCTAATACCACTGAAAGTGGTAACTACATAATAAAAATTAAATTTAAAATCTGATAATCTGCGGTAAAAAAACTTATTCATTTGCCCTTCTACATTATTAATTAATTACCATGACTCCAATTCAAACGCTTTTAATCATTGGTTTTGTATGGCCTGAACCCAATTCTTCGGCGGCAGGCGGCAGAATGTTACAACTCATTGCTCAATTTCAGCAACAAGGGTACGTCATTACGTTTGCAAGTCCGGCTATGGACAGTGATTTTATGGTCGATTTGATATCATTGAATGTAAAAAAGGAATCAATTGCTTTGAATTGCTCCAGCTTTGATGCTTTCGTCAAAGAACTGAATCCTACTGTTGTTTTGTTCGACCGATTTATGATTGAAGAACAATTCGGATGGCGTGTTGCCGAAAACTGTCCTGATGCCTTACGAATATTAGACACCGAGGATTTACATTGTCTGCGATTGGCAAGACAAAAAGCATTCAAGGCGCATCGTAATTTCACAATTGCTGACACTTTAAAAGAAGAAGTCGCCAAAAGGGAAATCGCTAGTATTTTGAGATGCGACTTATCACTAATGATTTCCGAGTTTGAAATGGAATTATTAAAAACAACTTTTAAAATAGACGAAAAACTACTGTATTATTTGCCTTTTCTGTTAGAACCCATTTCGGAAAAGACTTTTGAAAAACTCCCTTCTTTTGAAGAAAGAAATGACTTTATTTTTATAGGCAATTTTCTTCACGAACCCAATTGGAATGCAGTTCAATATATTAAAGAAACCATTTGGCCTTTATTGAGAAAGCAATTACCTGATGCTAATCTTCATGTTTATGGTGCTTATCCTTCCCAAAAAGTAATGCAATTACACCAACCAAAAGAAGGTTTTCATATCAAAGGTCGTGCGATTGACGCCAACGAAGTAGTGCAAAATGCGAAAATTGTTTTGGCTCCCCTGCGTTTTGGCGCGGGTATAAAAGGAAAACTAATTGAAGCCATGCAATGCGGAACACCGAGTATTACAACCACTATTGGCGCCGAATCTATGCAGGGAAATTTACCATGGAATGGGTTTGTAACTGATGATGTAAATAAATTTACAGAAGCTGCCGTGCAATTGTACCAAGACAAAAACCTTTGGACAGCCGCACAACAAAACGGAATTGCCATTATCAATCAGCGGTATTCTAAAGAAAAGTTTGAGGATGACTTTGCCACCAAAATTAATTTTTTGCGTTCCAACTTACCGCAGCATCGTTTGGACAATTTCTTTGGAGCATTACTGCAGCACCACACTTTAACCAGTACAAAATACATGTCACGTTGGATTGAAACCAAAAACAGAACAAAGGATTAATCTCAACAGCACAATAATTGGCCACGGACTACACTGATTAAACGGATATGCGCGGATTTTTCTCGTCTATTAAATACTGTGTAAAAAAAATCTGTGGAAATCTGTAAAATCCGTCACATCCGTGAACAATTTACCGATTTTTCAACTTAGAATCTTAGCAGCTAAGTCTCTTAGCCCCTCAATTACGCCCCTTCAACAGTATTAAAACCAATTTTATTGAAAATTTTTCATCTTTTAAAACACTAAATATTAGACCACTGAATATTTTGTAAAAATAAAAAGCAAAATTTATTTAAAAATGTTTTGCATAAGCGAAAAACTAGCCTATATTTGCACTCGCAATCACAAAATGATAGCAACCTAGTAAAATAGGGCGATTAGCTCAGCTGGTTCAGAGCACCTCGTTTACACCGAGGGGGTCGGGGGTTCGAACCCCTCATCGCCCACCAAGAAACTCCTTAAGAAATTAAGGAGTTTTTTTATTTCAAATATTTATGGACTTTGTTGTATACATTTTATTTAGCGAAATCAAGAATAGATTTTATATTGGATTCACTTCTAATTTAGAAGAAAGGCTTGTTAGACATAATCAAAAAAGCAAAGGCTTTACTGGAAATGTAAACGACTGGAAAGTTGTTTATATCGAAAACTACCAAACTAAAGAACTAGCTCACAAGAGAGAACTACAAATTAAATCTTGGAAAAGTAGAATTAAGATTCAAGAATTAATTTTAAAAAAAGATTAGCTCAGCTGATTCAGAGCATTCCGATTTCATCGGAAGTGGTCGGGGGTTCGAACCCCTCATCGCCCACCAAGAAACTCCTTAAGAAATTAAGGAGTTTTTTTATTTCAAATATTTATGGACTTTGTTGTATACATTTTATTTAGCGAAATCAAGAATAGATTTTA